>JBGMOF010000022.1:0-9866 GCA_041424275.1 Variovorax sp. | reverse complement strand
TCTTCACCTACGCCCTCGGCAAGCTGGACGACCGCGGCCGCATGTTCGTCAAGGCAAACGATCCGGTGTACGAAGGCATGATCGTCGGCATCCACAGCCGCGACAACGACCTCGTGGTCAATGCCACGCGCACCAAGCAGCTGACCAACTTCCGCGTGTCCGGCAAGGAAGACGCGATCAAGATCACGCCGCCGATCGACCTCACGCTCGAATACGGCGTCGAGTTCATCGAAGACGACGAGCTGGTCGAGATCACGCCGAAAAGCGTGCGCCTGCGCAAGCGCTACCTGAAGGAACACGAGCGCAAGCGCGCAGGCCGCGACACCGTCGCAGCCTGATTTCCGCTCGCGTCCGGGCAGCGTCGATGGCCGCTGCTGCGCCTCTGCTCTATGGTGGGCAGCAACCGCTGCCCCGCTGAACCGGGGCAGCGTTGTTTCGAGGGGACGCAAGCTTTTTCGATGCCTGCCCGCCAGAGTCACCGGATGACTTTTTCGACCTTCCTTTCGCGGCTTGTGGTGCTCGGCGCGCTGTTCATGGCGCCGCTGGCGCCGCCATTTGTCGCGGCACAGACCTCCGCCATCACGCATGCAGAGGCCGGTCGCGCATTCGAAGCGCTTCGTGCCGCAAGCCCTGACACCATGCCCCGCCTCTCGGACGCCGAAGGCGGCGCGGCGCTGCGGACGCTGACCGACGCGACACGCTTCCTCGACGACATTCGGTACACGACCGCCGAATTGAGCGCGTTGTCGGACCTGTGCGACCGCGCGCGCGCGGCCATGGTGGCGTACATCGCGTTCGGCGCGATGCAGCAAGGGCAACTGGTGCCCGACGTGATGGCGCGCAACGCCGTCGCGTGGGAAAACGAGATCGCATTGCTGCAGGGGTTCACGGCACGCTGCATCGCACGGCAGGTGCCGCTCGCCGAAGCGCTGTTGGCGCAGATGGGCGAAGCGCAGGCTTCGCGGCTGCGCCTCGGCGGGCTGCAACGCAGCCAGGCCACTTTGCTCCAGATCTACGTGGTCGCAGCGGGCAACTGTCCGGTCGAATCGCCGGGCAGCGCCGCGTACTGCGGCGTGCTCGAACTCATGTCCGACTTCGCGCCGGTGCACGCGCGGGCCATGCCACTGGGCTCCCGCGAGGCCGTGGTCGCCCTTCTGACGCCGCTTGCCGCGCGCGCCGCGGGCGGCACAAAGGCTGCCCTGCAACGAGTGATCGACACGATGCGTGATCGCACCTGCAGCGGCCTGTGCCTGCTGCAGCCAGCATGAAACTGACGCATCGCACCGCCGTCTGGCTGATGGTCGTCGTCACGCTCATGTGGGCGACGGCCGGCGTGGTCACGCGGCATCTCGAGCACGCACGCAGCTTCGAGGTCACCTTCTGGCGTGCTTTCTTCACCGTAATGGCCCTTCTGGTGATCCTTCCGACATGGCAGGGGCGGGCGGTCTTCTCGAAAATCCGCCATGGCGATCGCGCACTCTGGTTCTCCGGCGTGTGCTGGAGCGTGATGTTCACCGCCTATATGGTCGCGCTCACCCTTACCACGGTCGCGAACGTGCTGGTGACGATGGCACTGGGTCCGCTGCTGACGGCGTTGGCGTCACGCGTCTTCATCGGTCACCGCCTCGCAGCACGCACCTGGGTCGCCATCCTGGTGGCGGGTGTCGGCATCGGCTGGATGTACGGCTCTCAGCTCTCGGGCGGTGGCCAGTGGCTTGGCACACTCGTCGCACTGTGCGTACCGGTCGCCGCGGCCGGCAACTGGACCGTGACCCAGCACGCTCACGCCAAGGGGCACGACGTCGACCTCGTGCCCGCCGTGCTGATCGGCGCAGCGCTGTGCGCTCTCTATACGCTGCCGCTGGCCTGGCCATTGCGCGCGAACGCACACGACCTCGGCTTGCTGGCGTTCCTCGGGCTCGTGCAACTGGCGATCCCCTGCGTGCTCTCGGTGCTGTGCGCGCGCGTGCTCAAAGCGCCGGAAGTCTCGCTGCTGGCGCTGCTTGAAGTGATCTTCGGGATCGCACTGGCCTGGCTGGGGGCAGGGGAAGAGCCGGCCGCAAGCGTGCTCGTCGGCGGCGTCCTGGTCATCGGCGCGCTCGTGATGAACGAGTGGCTCGGTGCGCGGGCAGTCCCCCAAAAGAAACACTGCGCGACGACCTCGGTCTGAGGTCGGATCGCGCAGTGCGGTACGGCCCTTTCGGGCCGGTGGACTCGGTTAACGCTTACGGGCGCGCGAGCTTCCAGACGTTGTTGAAGTTGTCGCCCGTGCGGTCGCCGGCCTTCATGTCGCTTGCGTAGTAGTACAGCGGCGCGCCCTTGTAGGCCCACTGCTTCTTGCCGTCGTCACGCATGATGATCGTGTAGCCGCCCATCGGCTTGGCGCTGTCGGTTGCGGTCAGCGCGGGCCACAACGTCGCGCACTGCGCGTTGCAGACCGACTTGCCGTTGCCGACCGTATCGCGGGTGAAGGTGTAGAGCGTCTTGCCATTCGGGCCGACCAACACGCCGTCGGCAGTGCGGGTAGGAGCGTCGGGCGCCTCGGCGGTCTTGGTCATGCTGCCGCATCCGGCGAGCAGGGCAGCGGCGAGGATCGAAGCGCTGAGCAGTTTCATGGAGTTTCTCCTTCTGTTTAAAAAAACGCAAAAACACGGATTGCGCAGTGGGGCAGTTTAGGGCCCGCCTACGACAACTCGCGGTAGGTGGCGGTCGCGAGTTTCATCAGGGTCTCGCGTGGCAATTTGCCTGCGACCGCGTAGCCGAACCCCTGATCCATCCAATAGAAGCTCGGGACCGGCCCGTCGGTGGCAAAGCGGAACGCGGTCTCTTTCGAACTCGGTTTGCCCGCCGCGGCCGTGGTGCCGTCGAGCGCACCGATGTACAGCGTCACGCGTTCACCCGCCGCGTTCTCGAACATGAACTGGGCACGCGCGCCGTCTTCGCCCGGCAGCAACCGGCCGCCGACCAACGCGTAGCCTTCCGCCGACAGGTCTGGCACCTTCAGTGGCCGATCGAGCCGCTTGGAGAGCCACTGCACCAGATGCTGCTGCTCGGCCGCCGCCACTTCGACCGGATGCCGCTTTTCCGGCGCATAGACGGCGTGTGCGACGGATGCTGCATGCACGAATTCCCTCGAGACCGATCGTTGGGCCAAGGTGGTGACCGCGCCTGTGCCCGTGGTCTGGGCATGAAGCAACCAGCCCGCCGCGAACGCGATAGCGACGCTTGCGGCCATGCCGCCCAACTGCGTCCAGCGCGTCCGGCCGGCGTGCCGCTGGGACGCCTGCGATGCCGCCGCCAGCAGGGCAGGGGGCACCGGCTCGTCCAGTACGTCGCGATGCAGCTGGCGCAAGGCTTCGCGCTGCGCCTGCCATGCGAGCGGGTCATGCGAATCGCTGGGGTCTTCGGTCGAAGGCGGGGTCGTGTTCATGGTTGGTTCATTTCAGACGACGCAGCCCCGGCCGCCGAGGCACCGGGACGTCGCTGTCCATCAACGCCTGCAGGCGGACGCGCGCGCGCGACAGGCGGGACATGACAGTGCCTGCGGGGATGCCGAGAACCCTCGCGACGTCGGCATAGGAGAGATCTTCCAGCGTCACCAGCAGCAACACGGCGCGCTGCTCCTCCGGCAGCTGAAGCAGGCAGCGCTGAAGGTCGATTCCCTGGTCGCGGCCGGACTCCACCGCGTGCAGCTCGTGCTCGACTTCTTCGATCGGCACGACGCTGCGCAGTGGTGGCGCGCGTCGCATCTGGCTGGCGAACACGTTGTGCATGATGGTGAAGAGCCAGGCCCGCAGGTCGCTGCCGACCGCCCACAGGCGCCATTTGCTGCAGGCGCGCTCCAGCGTGTCCTGCACGAGATCGTCTGCGGCCCACGCGTCACCCGTCAGCGCGCGGGCATAGCGACGCAGGCTCGGGATGTGGTCGACGATATTCGCTGGATCAGTCACATCGCCACGAACGCCGGCATCGAGTCGTTTATTCCACCGTGCCGAAAAAAACTCAGCCTAGGTGGTAGTCGTCAGGCGGCTGAGATGCCGAGCACTTCGCGATAAGCGCTGATGAAGCGTTCTGAAATTCGGGGCCAGTCGTACGTGTCGGCAAAGGCGATGCTCGACGCGCGCATGGCTTGCTGTTCGCCGCTGGTCATCTGGAGGAGAGCGACCAGACTGTCGATGTCCTGTGCAGAGCCATCGAACTTTAGACACAGGCCGTTCACGCCGCTCGTCACGAAGTCGTTCATCGGCGCGACATCCCGGCAAACCACCAGCAAGCCTGCGGCCATCGCCTCCAGCAGCGTGAGGCCAAAACCTTCGTACTCGCTGGCGGTGATGAAGACCGAGCGAGTGCGCAGCTCGGCGCGCAGTGCGGCATCGCTCAGCGGAGGTGCGATGCGAACACTGTCACCAAGGCCCGCACCATCGATGCGCGCCTGAAATGCCTGGGCGCGTCCATCCACATCCCTGCCGGCAATCAGCAGATCGACGCGCTGGCCGCGCGCCTTGAGCTGCTCGGCGCAGTCCAGCAGGCAGTCGATGCGCTTGTTGGCCGACAGACGTCCCCAATAGATCCAGCGGTGCACGTCGCCGTCGGCCGGTCGATCGGGGACGCGATAGCGCTCGACATCGATGCCATTGCCGGTGACGCGCAATCGGTCCGTGTAGGCCCCGAAATAGGCAGCATCCGTCTGGCTCGTGGCGAGCACAAGTTTGTACGGCGCCAGCATGTGGCGCAGCATGAGCTTCTCGTGCAGTTGTTTGAACGCACTGAGCTTTTCGGTGTGGTGAAAGCCGCCATGGGTGCTCAGGACACGCGGCGCGGCGTTGCTGCTCAACATCAGGTTCGCTGATATCGCCATGAGCTGCGGATCGTGCACATGAAGCACATCGAAGCCGTCCAACGCCTTCGCGAGGCCCGGCGCATAGCCGATCAGCCGGTGGCCCCGCAGCGGGAGCTTGGTGACCTTCACGCCCTCCAGCGTCAACGTGGATGGTGCGGCCACGTCGGTCGCGATGTGAAGCACTTCGGCGTCGATCCCGAGGCGCTTCGAGTGCACCGCAAGGTTCTGTACGACCAGCTCGATGCCGCCCACCTGGGGATGGAAAGCGGGCGTGACGTGCAGGACTTTCACAGCACGCGCCGCTTGATCCACCTGGCCGGGTTGCCGCCATACACGCCCCAGGCTTCGAGCGATTTGAACGTCACGCCGCGGGCGCCCAATACGGCGCCTTCACCGACTTCGACGCCCGGCCCGACGAAAGCCTCGGCGGCGATCCAGGACCTGGGCCCGATCACGATCGGCTTGGCCACCAGCTGGAAGTCGGCCCTCGAGATGTCGTGGGTGCCTGCACACAGATGCGCGCCCTGCGACACGAGTGCACCCTCGCCAAGTGAAATGGGCGCCATGTTGTAGCAGTTGACGCGCTCGGCCAGCAGGGCCCGGTCGGCCAGATGCAGATTGGGTGGGTACCAGACCTTGGCGCTCCCACGCACGTCGGCGTGACTGCCCAGCTGCGCCCCGAAAAGCTTGAGGAGAAAACGGCGCCAGCCGCGAAACGGCGGCGGCGTCCAGGACGCCAGCACGGCCCAGCTCAGGTTCCACAGCGCGCGAAACAGCCGATTGGCCAGCGAAAAACTCGGTCCACCCTCTTGCGGTTGGGTCTGTCGGGCATCGAGCGGTTGAGGGGTCATGGATTCGAGTATCTCCGTCGTACAAGACTGCGTGCTCAGCGGCTGCGACTCTTCATCGTGCGCTCCACCTCGCGCTTGCCTTCCCGGTCCTTGATGGTGTCGCGCTTGTCGTGCTCAGCCTTGCCCTTGGCGAGCGCGATCTCGCATTTCACCTTGCCGGCTTTCCAGTGCAGGTTGAGGGGCACGAGGGTATAGCCTTTTTGCTCGACCTTTCCGATCAGCCGCCTGATTTCTTCCTTGTGCAGCAGCAGCTTCTTGGTGCGCACCGAGTCCGGGCTGATGTGCGTGGACGCACTGTTGAGCGGATTGATCTGGCAGCCGATCACGAAAAGCTCGCCGTCGCGAATGATCACGTAGCCGTCTGTCAGCTGCACCTTGCCTTCGCGCAACGATTTGACTTCCCACCCCTCGAGCACCATGCCGGCCTCGAAACGCTCTTCGAAGAAATAGTTGTAGGCCGCCTTCTTGTTGTCGGCGATGCGGGTGGAGGGGTCTTGTTTCTTTTTGGTGGCCATGGCTTCGAAAGTTGGGGCAGCATGGCTTCAATACAATCCGTCGCGCACGCCGTGCCGATTCTATGAAAACCGTCAACAAGTCCGTCCTGATCTGGTACAGCGCCGAAGAGATGTACGCGCTCGTCACCGATGTCGCGAAATATCCCGAGTTTCTTCCCTGGTGCGACAAGGCACGGGTCGTCGAGCAGGACGAGGCCGGCATGACCGCCGAAGTCGGCCTCGGATTCGGCGGCATTCGCCAAAGCTTCACCACCCGCAACACGCACGTGCCCGGCCGTGAGGTGCAGCTCAAGCTCGTGAGCGGCCCGTTCTCCAACCTGGATGGTGTCTGGAGGTTCACGCCGGTCGGTGCGCAAGGGGATCGCGCCTGCCGCGTCGAACTGAACCTGAGCTACGGCTTCAGCAACTTCGCGTTGCAGGCGCTGGTGGGCCCGGTGTTCGACAAGATCGCATCCAGCCTCGTGGAGGCCTTCGTGAAGAGGGCTGAGCAGGTGTACGGCGCCTCCGGAAGCTGAGCGATGCAGGTCACGCTGGTCTGTTCGCCGGCACCGCGCGAGGTGTTCGAAAAAACTGTCGCGCTGCCCGAAGGCGCCACGGTGCGCGATGCAGTGTCCGCCAGTGGCCTTGCAGACCTGTTTCCAGCGTTGGACTGGGGCGCGCTGACGCCAGGCATCTGGGGTCGCGCGGCGCCTTGGGAGCATCCGCTTCAGGCACTGGACCGTGTCGAACTGTGCCGCCCACTGAAGGTAGACCCGAAGGTCGCGCGGCGAGAGCGGTTCCAGCAACAGGGCGCGAAGGGCGCCGGCTTGTTCGCGAATCGCCGCGAAGGCGCAAAAGCGGGCTACTGAATCCGCTGCTTGCGATTACTTGCAGTCGCTGTTGATCACGTTCTGCAGCCGCTGCTGCTCTTCGGCCCGGCCCTTGTCGTCGATGATCTCGCGCTCACCCTGCGCATTGAGGCGAGCCACGCGGATCCCGCTGTCGAACGTGGCCTTGCTCTGGCGTGCGCGGGAACAGTTTTCGGCCTTCGCCTGCGCGACCTTTTGCGCCTCGGCTGCCTGTTTTGCCTTTTCGGCTTCCTCGGCGCGCTTCGTTTTTTCCTCGAGTTCCTTGTCGACGCCGGTCGGCCGTGCTGCCGGGCTGGCCGTTCGGGCGGAGGCAGCAGCTGCCGTGCCGGCCGCGGTTTCGGGTGCGGCGGTCACCGGGGCGGTGGCCTGGCGAGACATTGCGGCGCCACCCGGGCGCCGCACGATGTTCTTCTCGGGAATGTCCATCGACGGCGCCTGATCGCTGAAAACCTTCTTGCCGGCGTTATCCACCCATTGCCACTGGGCGTGCGCCGCAAGCGGCAATGCACAAACGAGGCTGAGGAAAAGAGTGGGAAGACAGGTGAATTTCATGCGCGGCAGTTTAGCGCCACGTGAGCTTTTGTAACTGCGGCGGCGTCTTATCAATCGCCGAATACAGGGAGAAGGCCACGTTTGGTGCCTCGGCATTCCTGAGGACATGAGCCGGGTGATCCGGGTAATTACCAAGCCTCGTTACAATCCGTCTTTTGGAGCTTCAGTCATGCGCCTTCTCGGCAAAGCGCTCACCTTCGACGACGTGTTGTTGGTGCCAGCGTACTCCCAGGTCCTGCCCAAGGACACCTCCCTCGCCACCCGACTGTCCCGCAACATCACGCTGAACCTGCCTTTGGTGTCGGCGGCGATGGACACCGTGACCGAGGCCCGCCTCGCGATCGCGATCGCGCAGGAAGGCGGCATGGGCATCGTCCACAAGAACCTCACCGCGCAACAGCAGGCCGCAGAAGTGGCCCGCGTCAAGCGCTACGAGTCAGGCGTGCTGCGCGATCCGGTGGTGATCACGCCAACGCATTCGGTGCGGCAGGTGATGGCGCTGTCGGACCAGCTCGGCATCTCGGGGTTCCCGGTGGTCGACGGCGGCAAGGTGGTCGGCATCGTGACGGGGCGGGATCTGCGCTTCGAGACGCGGTACGACGTGCCGGTCAGCGAGATCATGACGCAGCGCGACAAGCTCATTACCGTGCCCGATGGCACGACGTTGGCGGACGCCAAGGCGTTGCTCAACAAATACAAGCTCGAGCGGCTGCTGGTGATCAACAGCGACTGGGAGCTCAAGGGTCTGATCACCGTCAAGGACATCACCAAGCAGACCAGCTTCCCCAATGCGGCACGCGACGGCAGCGGTCGTCTGCGCGTGGGTGCGGCGGTCGGTGTGGGCGACGGCACCGAGGAGCGCGTCGAAGCGCTGGTCGCTGCGGGCGTGGACGCCATCGTGGTCGACACCGCGCACGGCCACAGTGCCGGCGTGATCGAGCGGGTGCGCTGGGTCAAGAAGAACTATCCGCGGGTCGACGTGATCGGCGGCAACATCGCCACCGGTGATGCGGCACGCGCGCTGGCCGATGTCGGCGCCGATGCGGTCAAGGTCGGCATCGGCCCGGGCTCGATCTGCACCACGCGCATCGTGGCCGGCGTGGGCGTACCGCAGATCATGGCGGTCGACAGCGTGGCCACCGCGCTCCAGGGCACCGGCGTGCCGCTCATTTCGGACGGCGGCGTGCGCTACTCCGGCGACATCGCAAAGGCGATCGCCGCCGGCGCCAGCACCGTGATGATGGGCAGCATGTTCGCCGGCACCGAAGAGGCCCCGGGCGAGATCGTGCTGTACCAGGGCCGCAGCTACAAGAGCTACCGCGGCATGGGTTCCATCGGCGCGATGCAGCAGGGCAGTGCCGACCGCTACTTCCAGGAATCGACGACCGGAAACCCCAACACCGACAAGCTGGTGCCCGAGGGCATCGAAGGCCGCGTCCCGTACAAGGGATCGATCGTCTCGATCGTCTACCAGATGGCCGGCGGCGTCCGCGCCAGCATGGGCTACTGCGGTTGCGCCACCATCGCCGACATGCAGAACAAGGCCGAGTTCGTCGAGATCACCACGGCCGGCATCCGCGAGAGCCACGTCCACGACGTGCAGATCACGAAAGAAGCGCCCAACTACCGGGCGGACTAGGGCTCGCCCCCAGGCTTCGCGCACTTCGTGCCGCTATGCCTTCCCCCTCACCGGGGGCAACACCAGCGGCCCGGCAAAGCCGGTTCCGCGGTGTTTCTGGAATGGGCCTCGGGGTGAACAACGCCTCGCGGCGAATTGCTTTTTCGGGCTATCTCATGCAACACGACAAGGTTCTGATCCTCGACTTCGGCTCGCAAGTCACGCAACTCATCGCTCGCCGCGTGCGCGAGGCGCATGTGTTGAGCGAGGTGCACCCCTGTGATGTCACCGACGAATGGGTGCGCGAATACGCCGCCGACGGGCATCTGAAGGGCGTGATCCTTTCGGGGAGCCACGCCAGCGTTTACGAGGACACCACCGACAAGTGCCCGCAGGCGGTGTTCGACCTCGGCGTGCCGGTGCTCGGCATCTGCTACGGCATGCAGACCATGGCCCAGCAACTGGGCGGCAAGGTCGAAGGCGGACACACGCGCGAATTCGGCGCGGCAGCGGTGCGCGCCCACGGACATACGGCACTGCTCAACGACATCGTCGACTTCACGACGCCCGAAGGCCACGGCATGCTGAACGTGTGGATGAGCCACGGCGACAAGGTCACCGAGCTGCCGCCCGGCTTCAAGC
>JBGMOF010000021.1:0-10098 GCA_041424275.1 Variovorax sp. | reverse complement strand
CAACAACTTCGACTACGTGGACCCGACCAAGGGCGAAGACAACCGCGAGTGCGGCCTGCACATCGCGCACTGACCGACCGCCCCCGCCAGCCACCCTATTCCCGATGAACGCCCGTACCGACGCCGAACGGCTCTTGCCCCCGATGCACTCTCCCGCGCAACTGTCCAACACCCAACTCGACGCCCTCGAGGAAGAAGCGATCTTCATCCTGCGCGAAGTCGCCGGCGCCTTCGAGCGCCCCACCCTGCTGTTCTCCGGCGGCAAGGATTCGCTGGTGCTCCTGAAGTGCGCCGAGAAGGCCTTCGGCTCCGGCCGCATCCCGTACCCGCTGTTGATGATCGACACCGGGCACAACTTCCCTGAAGTGACGGCCTTTCGCGACCACCGCGCGAAGGAGCTCGGTGCCGAACTCATCGTGCGCAGCGTCGAGGATTCAATGGCGCGCGGCACCGTGAGGCTCGCGCATCCGGGCGAATCGCGCAACGCGCACCAGTCGGTCACGCTGCTCGAGGCGATCGAGGAATTCCGCTTCGACGCGCTCATCGGCGGCGCTCGCCGCGACGAGGAAAAGGCCCGCGCCAAGGAGCGCATCTTTTCGCACCGCGACGCCTTCGGGCAATGGCAACCGAAGGACCAGCGCCCGGAACTCTGGACGCTGTTCAACACGCGCCTTGCGCCCGGCGAACACTTTCGCGTGTTCCCGATCTCGAACTGGACCGAACTCGACGTCTGGCAGTACATCGAGCGCGAGCACGTCGAGCTGCCGTCGATCTACTACACGCACAAGCGCGAAGTGGTCGAGCGCCGCGGCCTCCTCGTGCCGGTGACCGAGCTCACGCCGCCGCGCGCAGGCGAAACGGTGCAGACGCGCGATGTGCGCTTTCGCACCGTCGGCGACATCACGACCACCTGCCCGGTCGAGAGCCTGGCCGCCGACGCCGGCGACGTGGTGATCGAGACGCTCACGGTCGACGTGAGCGAACGCGGCGCGACGCGCATGGACGACATGACCTCGGAAGCTTCGATGGAGAAGCGCAAGAAGGACGGGTATTTCTAGCCCACCCCCGTCCCTTGCTCACTTCGTGTAGCTCGACTCCCCCCTCAAGGGGGCGACACCAGCGGCCCGGCAAAGCCGGTTCCGCGGTGTCTCTGGAAAGAAACTTATGAACGCCACAACCTTTTCATCCCCTGTCGCCGCCGACACCGGCACCGCCCTGCGCTTCATCACCTGCGGCTCGGTGGACGACGGCAAGAGCACGCTCATCGGTCGCCTGCTGGTCGACAGCAAGACCGTGCTGCAGGACCAGCTGGCCGGCGTACAGCGCGGCGGCGAGACCGACCTCGCCTTGCTGACCGACGGCCTCTCGGCCGAGCGCGAACAGGGCATCACGATCGACGTGGCGTACCGCTACTTCTCGACCGCCAAGCGCAAGTTCATCATCGGCGACGCGCCGGGCCACGAGCAGTACACGCGCAACATGGTCACGGCCGTCTCGGCCGCCGACGCGGCGGTGGTGCTGGTTGACGCCACCAAGCTGGCCTGGGCCGCCGAAGTGGAAGACGGCACCGTGGTCAAGCGCGAGCTGCTGCCGCAGACGCGCCGCCACACGCTGCTCGCCAACCTGCTGCGCGTGCAGTCGATCGTGTTCGCGGTCAACAAGCTCGACGCCATCGGCGATGCGGGCCTCGCCTTCGAACGCATCTCGACCGCACTGAACGCCTTTGCCGAAGCGGCCGGCGTGAAGGTCGCGGCCATCGTGCCGATCTCGGCCCTCAAGGGCTGGAACGTGGCCACGCGCCATGCCGACTGGGTCGGCTACGAAGGCCCGAGCCTGCTCGAGCTGCTCGAAGACCTGCCCGTGACCGCGCCGGACGAGGCCGTGCCCTTCGCTTTCCCGGTGCAGTGGGTCGAGAAGTTCTCGGCCTCGGCCGACACCTCGCAGGGCCGCCGCGTGTTCTGGGGCCGCGTCGCCTCGGGCCATGTGGAACCCGGCCAGCGCGTGACCGTGCTGCCGAGCAACCAGACCGCCACCGTGGCGCAGGTGCTGAGCCACACGCGCCAGCCGAGCACGGTGCATGCGGGCCACAGCGCCGGCATCGTGCTGGACCGCGAGCTCGACGTGTCGCGCGGCGACTGGCTGCTGGCACCGGACGCTTTCACGCCGACGCGCGAGATCACCGCCACCGTGGCATGGCTCGACGACGAACCGCTGGTGGCGGGCCGCGTCTATTGGGCGCTGCAGGGCCACCGCTGGGTCAAGGCCAAGGTGGCGCGCATCGTCGATCGCGTGAACATCACGACGCTCGAATCCGAGCCTACTGCGCAACTGGAGGCGAATGCCATCGGCGATGTGGTGCTCTCGCTGCAGCAGCCACTCGCCGTCCTGCCGTTCAGCCAGTCGCGTGCGCTGGGTTCGCTGGTGCTGGTCGATACGGCCTCGCATAAGACTTCTGCGGCCGTGCTCGTACAGCCTGCCGCCTGAATCGTTAAAATCTAGGGTTTTCCCCGCACCGCTCCGGCCACCAGAACCATGACTCACGTTGTCTCCGAATCCTGCATCCGCTGCAAATACACCGACTGCGTCGACGTGTGCCCGGTGGACTGTTTCCGCGAAGGCCCGAACATGCTGGTGATCGACCCGGACGAATGCATCGACTGCGCGGTCTGCATCCCCGAGTGTCCGGTCAACGCCATCTACGCCGAAGAAGACCTGCCGGCCGACCAGCTCGCCTTCATCAAGCTGAATGCCGAGCTCGCTCTGGCCGACGGCTGGAAGAGCATCACGAAGCGCAAGCCCGCGCTGCCAGATGCCGACGAGTGGAAAGACGTCACCGCAAAGCTCGGCGAACTCGTTCGCTGAAGGCGGCTTGAGTACCGCCCCGGCTCCGATCGAAACCGACGCGCTGATCATCGGCGCCGGCCCGGTCGGGTTGTTCCAGGCTTTCCAGCTGGGCCTGCTCGAAATCTCCAGCCATATCGTGGACTCGCTGCCCGCTGCGGGCGGCCAGTGCGTGGCGCTGTACGGCGAGAAGCCGATCTACGACATCCCCGGCACACCCGTCACCACGGGCCATGCGCTGGCGCAGTCGCTGCTGCAGCAGGTGGCGCCGTTCAAGCCGCAATTCCATTTCGGTGAGCAGGTCGCGACGCTCGCGCGCCAAGACGACGCGCGATGGCTGCTCGCAACCGATACCGGTTCGTCGTTCCTCGCGAAGGCCGTTTTCATCGCAGCCGGTGTCGGTGCCTTCGTACCCAAGCGCATCGCGATCGACGGCATCGGCCGCTTCGAGGGCCAGAGCCTTTTCTATCATCCCGAATCGCTCGACCGCTTCGCGGGCCAGACAGTCGTCGTCAATGGCGGCGACGATGCGGCACTCGAGACCGCGATCGCGCTGACCGGCCTGGCAAAGCAGGTCACGCTCGTGCATCGGCGCGATGGCTTTCAGGCCGACCCGGCGCTCGTCGAATCGATGCGTGCGCTGGTCGCGACTGGCAAGCTGGCGTTTGCGGTCGGCCAGCCGTCGGCATTCGAGGGGCGGATGCTGCAGATCACGAAACCGGACGCCAGCACGCTCGATCTGCCCCTCGACGCGCTCGTTGCATGCCTCGGCGTTTCGCCGCGGCTCGGCCCGATCGCCGAATGGGGCCTCGCGCTCGAACGCAAGCAGATCCCGGTCGACACCGCGCGCTTCGAGACCTGCGAGCGCGGCGTGTTCGCGGTCGGCGACATCAACACTTATCCGGGCAAGAAGAAGCTCATCGTGTGCGGCTTCCATGAAGCGACGCTCGCCGCGTGGGCCGCCACGGACATCGTGTTCCCGGGCAAGTCGATCCCGCTGCAATACACCACGACCAGCACGCGGCTGCACACGCTGCTCGGCGTGGACCACACCGCTCGATAGAATCCGTTCACCTTGCGCCCAGGCGCAAGGCCGCTAGGGGTGTTGGTGCGTGGGCTTCCATGCGCCGACTGAGAGAGTCCCTTTGAACCTGATTGAGGTAATCCTCGCGCAGGGAAGCTGGTCCGGCGGCGCTCACGATGTCTCGCGTGAATCAATCGTCCGTCAGGGCCTCGCCCACCTGCCAAACACTTTGCACTGGAGCAAATGGATGGCAAGCACCGACGGTCTTTCTTCTTCCGCCAACGAGGCGCTGACACCGTTGCCCGACAGCAGCCGCGTGTTTCGCTGGCACGACCATGCATCGCTCTGGTTCAGCCTGGGCGTCGGGCTGCTCGTGATGCAGATCGGCGCCTACCTGGTGCCGGCGGTCGGCACGCGCGATGCGGTCATCGCGATCGTGCTGGGTTCGTGCCTCGGCGCCGGCCTGCTCGCATGGACCGCGCGGCTGGGCTGCGAAAGCGGGCTTGCGAGCGCTGGCCTCATGCATGCCACTTACGGCAGCGCATTTGCGCGGCTCCCGGTGCTGCTCAACATCGTGCAGCTGATCGGCTGGACCACTTTCGAGCTCGTGATCATGCGCGAGGGCACGCAGGCCATCGGCCGGCAAGCCTTCGGCCTGGCGCTCGACGGGCCAGTGGGCACCGTGCTCACGACCTTGCTGTGGGGTGCAGTACTGCTCGCGCTGCTGGCCGGATCGATGGTCAAGCTGGTGCGCCGTTTCGTGAGCCGGTTCGGCTTGCCGCTGGTGGTGCTGTCGCTGCTGTGGCTCACCTGGCAGTTCGCAGGGCAGTTGCACGCGAAGGGTTTCGATGCCTTCTGGTCGCGCTCGGGCGACGGCAGCATGGGCCTGTTCAGCGCGCTCGACCTGGTGATCGCGATGCCCGTCTCCTGGCTGCCGCTGGTGGCCGACTACGCGCGCCACGGCCGCCGCCGTCCCGCAGGCACAAGTGGTCTCGGCAGTGCGTTCAGCGGCACGTGGATCGGCTATGCCCTCGCCAACATCTGGTGCTATGCGCTCGGCGTGATGGTGGTGAGCGCCGCCGAGCCGGGCGCCAGCCTGGTGACGGCGCTGCTTCTCGCACAGGGCGGGCTGGTGGCACTCGGCCTGATCCTGATCGACGAACTCGACAATGCCTACGGCGACGTGTACTCGGGCGCCGTGTCGACCCACAGCCTGTTGCCACGCTGGAACGTGCGGCGCTGGGGCCTGATGCTGGCCGCGGTGTGCATCGCCTTCGCGCTGGTGCTGCCGATGCATTCGCTCGAGCCTTTCCTGCTGCTGCTGAGCTCGGTGTTCGTGCCGCTCTACGGCGTGATCCTCGGTCGCCTCGGCACCGGCGCCGCGCCCGCAGGCGTGGGCACGCGTCGCGTCGACCTGGCTGCTGCGCTGATCTGGATCGCCGGCATCGTGCTGTACCACGCGTGCGCGAAATGGGCGCCGCAGTTCGGCTCCGCCTTGCCGACGCTGGCGGCCACCTTCGTGCTGGCGTGGATCAGCCGGCCGTCGCTGGCAGGCAGTGCGTCGGCACTGGCGCGAAGCCGTGGTTGAGCGGGCCGTGGCCGCGGCCGACCTGCACGCCGGCGCCGGCCGTCATCGCGCCGATCACGTACGCCCGCGCCAGCGCGACGGCTTCGGGCAACGCATGGCCGAGCGCCAGGTGCGCGGCGATGGCCGACGACAGCGTGCAGCCGGTGCCGTGCAGGTTGCGACTCGCGATGCGCGCGGACGACAGTCGGTGCCGCTCGCCACCGGCCTGCGCCAGCACGTCGATCACCGTGTTGCCCGGCAGGTGCCCGCCCTTGAGCAGCACGGCGCGCGCGCCCATCGCGAGCAGCTCTTCCGTGGCGGGGTCGAGGGCATCCACGCCATCGATCGCATGCCCGACGAGCAACGCTGCCTCGTCGAGGTTGGGCGTGATCAGCACCGCTCGCGGGAACAGTTCGCGCACCATCACCTGCACGGTGTCGGCTGCGATCAGACGGTCGCCGCTGGTGGCCACCATCACCGGGTCGAGCACCACGTGCGGCAGGCGGTAGTGGTCGATCGCCCAGGCCACAACCTCCACCACCTCGGGCGCGTGCAGCATGCCGAGCTTGACCGCATCGACCCCGATGTCTTCCACCACCGCCTGGATCTGCGCCTTGAGAAAAGCCGGCGGCACCGCATGGATGCCCGAGACGCCCATCGTGTTCTGTGCGGTCAGCGCGGTGATCGCGCTCATGCCGTAGCAACCGAGGGCCGCGAAGGTCTTGAGGTCGGCCTGGATGCCGGCACCGCCGCCGCTGTCGGAGCCGGCGATCGTGAGCACGCGTGCGTAGCGCGTCGCGCCGGTGGCTGGAGAGAATGCGGTGGTCATCCGGAAAATTATCGATGAACCACGCTCGCTCCCTCCCCTTCGCTTCGGTGGCGATCCTCGGCGCCGGCCTCATGGGCCGGCTGCTCGCGGTCGCACTTGCGCGCGCCGGTTGCCGTGTCGACGTGTTCGAAGCAGGCAGCGCCGAGGCGGAAGGCGCAGCCGCGCGGGTGGCCGCGGCCATGCTCGCGCCGCTGGCCGAATCCGCCGTGGCGCCGTTGCCGGTCGTGCGCATGGGGCAGCACTCGCTCGCACGCTGGCCGGAGCTCATCGGCCAGCTCGACGCGCCCGTGTTTTTCCAGCGCGAAGGCACGCTCGTGCTGTGGCATCGACAGGACGCCGCCGAAGCGGCGCGCCTGGGCCGCGTGCTCGCCCACACCGGGGCGCAACTGCCCGAGCTGCCCGCGATGCAGACGCTCGATGCACGCGGCATCGCCGAACGCGAACCTTCGCTGGAGAACCGTTTCGCGCAGGGCTACTTCCTGCCGGAAGAAGGCCAGCTCGACAACCGCGAGTTGCTCATCGCGTTGCGCTCGACGCTGGAGGCGCATCCCGCCGTGACGCTCCACTGGCAGAGTCCGCGCGCGCTCGAAGACTTTGCCCCCGGCCAGGCAGGACAGCCGGACCGCGTGATCGACTGCCGGGGACTCGGCGCGCGGCCCCAGTGGAACGCGCTGCGCGGGGTGCGCGGCGAGGTCATTCGCGTGCACGCACCGGGCGTCGCGCTGTCGCGACCGACGCGGCTCGTGCATCCGCGCTATCCGCTCTACATCGCGCCCAAGCCCGATCATCTGTTCGTGATCGGCGCGACCGAGATCGAGTCCGACGACCTCTCGCCCGCCAGCGTGCGCTCCACGCTCGAACTGCTGAGCGCGGCCTATGCCGTGCACAGCGGCTTCGCGGAAGCGCGCATCGTGGAGATCGCCGTGCAGGCCCGCCCGACGCTGCCGGACAACCTGCCCGAGATTCGCCAGCCGCGCCCGAACACCCTGCAGATCAACGGCCTCTACCGCCACGGCTTCCTGATCGCGCCGGCGCTGCTCGACGTCGCCCTCGAACTGCTGGCCGACGGCCATTCGCCCCTGGCCGAACGCTTCGGCCGCGCGCCCACCATCGCACCATGCACATCCTGATCAACGACACGCCGTACACGCTGGCCGAGCACGCCACCGTCGCCGATGCGCTGGCCGCAATCGGCGCGGCACCGCCGTTCGCGGTCGCGGTTAACCGCAACTTCGTGCCCCGCTCGGCGCATGCCTCGCATGCGCTGCATCCCGACGACCAAGTCGAAGTGATCCGCCCCGTCACGGGCGGCTGAGGACATCCCCATGACCCCGCACGACACCACCCCGCGCCAGGACGACCCGATGGTCCTCTACGGCCAGACCTTCCACAGCCGCCTGCTGCTCGGCACCGCGCGCTACCCGTCGCCGGACCTGCTCGAAGCCGCGGTGCGCCGCGCGCGTCCCGCGATGCTCACCGCGTCGCTGCGCAGGCAGACCGCTCACCCCGGCACCGGTGCCAACGACAACGGCTTCTGGGAGCTGCTGCGCCGCCTCGGCGTGCCGGTGCTGCCCAACACCGCGGGCTGCCACGGCGTGCAGGAAGTGATCGCCACCGCGCAGATGGCGCGCGAGCTGTTCGACACGCCCTGGATCAAGCTCGAACTCATCGGCGACGACTACACGCTGCAGCCCGACACGCTGAACCTGGTCGACGCGGCAGCGCAGCTCATTCGCGATGGCTTCAAGGTGCTGCCCTACTGCACCGAAGACCTGGTGCTGTGCCAGCGCCTGGTCGACGTCGGTTGCCAGGCCGTGATGCCATGGGCCGCACCGATCGGCACCGGGCGCGGTCCCGTCAACCCGTATGCCATGCAGTTGCTGCGCGAGCGACTCGACGTGCCGATGCTCGTCGATGCCGGCCTCGGCCTCCCCTCGCACGCGTGCCAGGTCATGGAGTGGGGCTACGACGGCGTGCTGCTGAACACGGCCGTCGCGCTCGCGCAAGACCCGGTCGCGATGGCCGGCGCCTTCGCCGATGCCGTGCTCGCGGGCCGCGCCGCGCACCGCGCCGGCGCCATGGCCGCGCAGGATTCCGCGCAACCGAGCACGCCCGTGCTCGGCACGCCTTTCTGGCATCACGCTCCACAACCATGACCGACACGAACGACCCACTCGCCATTGCAGCGGCCGTGACCGCCGCACACGCCGCGCGCTTCGCCGACGGCTCGGCAACGAACTCACCCGCTTTCACGTCGGTCGACGGGGCCGACCCCGTCTACAGCGGCGTCGAGCAGGCATGCCGCGCGCTCGGCTTCATCGAGATCGACGCCGCGTGCCTCGCCAACGCGTGGCGTGCGCAGACGGTGCGCACCGGAAGGTTCGACGCAACCGCCTGGCCCGATGCGCCCGCCGATTTCGGCCTGCGCGCCTTTCCGCCGACGCAGCGCGAAGACGCCTTACCGCCCTGCCCCGAACAGCTCGGCCTCTACGCCGTGCTGCCCGACGCGGCATGGGTCGGGCGCATGGCGCAGGCCGGCGTGCCGACGGTGCAGCTGCGCTTCAAATCGGAAGACCCGGACGCCGTCGCGCGCGAAGTTCACGCTGCGGTCGACGCCGTGCGCGGCACGGGCGCGCTGCTCTTCATCAACGACCACTGGCGCGCGGCCATCGACGCCGGTGCCTACGGGTTGCACCTCGGCCAGGAAGACCTCGACGCCCTCACACCTGATGCGCTGCAGCAGATTCGCGCGTCCGGCCTGCGGCTCGGCGTCAGCACGCACGGCTATGCCGAGATGGTGCGGGCCGATGCGGTCAGCCCGAGCTACATCGCGATGGGCGCCGTCTACCCGACCACGCTCAAGCGGATGGCGACCGCGCCACAAGGCGTGGCGCGGCTGGCCGCGTACGCGCGCCTGCTGCGCGGGTACCCGCAGGTCGCCATCGGCGGCATCGACGCGGCGCGCATGCCGGAGGTCCTGGCGACCGGCGTCGGCTCGGTCGGCATCGTGCGAGCACTGGTGGCCGCGCCCGACCCTGAGGCGGCAGCGCAACAGCTCACTGCAGCGGTGCGCGACGGATCACGGCGCGGCACTTAGAATCCCGCCGCCGGTCGCCTCGTGCGGCCGGCAAACGCTAGGGGTGCTGGCTTCGGCTGGCTGAGAAAGTCCCTTTGAACCTGTTTGACGCTCGCAAGGGCGTCAAAGTCCCCGACAGGGGGCTGAGTTAATCCTCGCGCAGGGAAGCATGTCGAAGAAGCCGCGGCGCATCCTCTCGGTGCCGCAACCAGCTTTCGCAGGCCGACCTGCCATCACGTCCTGAAAGAACGTCATGGCACACCACCACGTCATCCAGAAGAAGAAATTCAAGCCGAAATGGCCTGCAGCGCCCGTCCCGCGTGCGCTTGCAGCTATGGTTTTAATAGCAACCGGCAGCAGCTACGCACAGGACGCCACACTGCCCGCCATCACCGTTACCGGCCAGAACGCGCCGGCGCAGGCCGACGTCAGCGGCTTCGGCGATGTGCCGTTGCGCGAGTTGCCGATCTCGGCCACCGTCATCGACAGCCAGCAGATCCAGGCCAGCGGCGCGCGACGCCTTGCCGATCTCGCACGGTTCGATTCGTCCGTGACCGACGCGTACAACGCCGCCGGCTACTGGGACTACCTGACGGTCCGCGGCTTCGTGCTGCACAACCGCTTCAATTACCGCCGCGAGGGCCTGCCGATCAGCGCCGAGACCTCGATCCCGCTCGACAACAAGGAGCGCGTCGAGATCCTGCGGGGCACCAGCGGCATCCAGGCCGGCACCAGCGCGCCGGGCGGCCTGGTCAACTACG
>JBGMOF010000020.1:0-87810 GCA_041424275.1 Variovorax sp. | reverse complement strand
TGACGCCGACGGTCTTGATCTCGCGCTTGGGGGTGTCTTCGGGGACGTCGGGGATGCGCGATGCTGCACGCTCGGCCATGAAGAGATGGCGCAGCGACAGCGACTCGGGTGTGAACATCAGCGCGGTGAACAAGCGGCGTTCTTCGGCCATGCCTGCATCGAACTTCATCGTGGTCGCGGCCTGCACCGCATCGACGCATTTCAGCGGTGCCGGATAGTTCTTCGACATGCCGCCGACCATGTTCTTCGCGAACTGGAAGTAGGCGTCGCCCTGGGGATGCTTGCACGGCAGGTTGCGCACCAACGGCAGTGCATCGCCGGTCTTGCCGGCGACCGACTTCGCGAACGCGATGGCTTCGTCCATCAGCGTTTCGGGCGATGCCACGAGTTTGTCGAACAGTTTCTGGCCGGGCGCCGCCGCAAGGACTTCGCTCTTCACGGCTTCGCCGCTGACGATCATGTTGAGCGCGGTCTCCACGCCGAGCACGCGCGGCAGGCGCTGGGTACCACCGGCACCGGGCAACAATCCGAGCTTGACTTCGGGCAGCGCGACACTGGTGCCCGGCGAAACGACGCGGTAGTGGCAACCGAGCGCCAGTTCCAGTCCGCCGCCCATGCAAACGGTGTGGATGGCTGCGACGATGGGCTTCTGCGAGGCCTCGAGCGCGAGAATCACGCTCAGCAGGTTCGGCTCTTGCAAGGCCTTGGGGGTTCCGAATTCCTTGATGTCGGCGCCGCCCGAGAAGGCCTTGCCGGCGCCGGTGATCACGATCGACCTGACCGCGTCGTCGCCCAGTGCCTTGGACAGACCATCGGTGATGCCCTGACGGGTCGAGAAACCGAGACCGTTGACCGGGGGGTTGGTCATGGTGATCACGGCGACATCGCCGAGCACTTTGTATTCAGCCGTCATGCTGCGTTCCTTGGGTTAGGGAAAGAAAAATCGGAAGAGCGAACAAAGGGGCGCACGACCGACGGCGCGTTGCGCAACGCCGGCCACCCCAAAAAGCACGAGTGTTCTTTTTTGTGAAATTCTAGGCGTTTTCGGACACCTAGCAACCGCCCGCAGTCGCTGCCGGGACAAGCGAAAAGGCGCTCAGACTTCGAGCCATTCCTTGCGGACGGTCGCGTCTGCGCGGAGGCTGTCGGGCGTGCCATCGAACACGATGCTGCCGTGACCCATGACGAGCGCACGATCCGAGATGTGCATCGCAATGGTGAGCTTTTGCTCGATCAGCAGCACCGAGATCCCCTTGTCCTTGAGCGTCTTGAGGTACTGGCCGACCAGTTCGACGATCTTGGGTGCGAGGCCTTCGGTCGGCTCGTCGATGATGATCAAATCGGGATCGCCCATCAACGTGCGGCACAGCGTGAGCATTTGCTGTTCTCCGCCTGACAACACGCCGGCTTCCGTGTGCTCGCGCTCCTTGAGGCGCGGGAACATCTCGTACATGTCCTTGAAGGTCCAGCGACTGCCCTTGCCCGAACCTTTCTGGCCGAGCAGCAGGTTCTGGTGCACCGTGAGCTTGGGAAAGATGTCGCGGTTCTCGGGCACGTAACCGATGCCCATGTGGGCGATCTCGTAGGCCTTGTTGCGAAGGATGTCTTTGCCCTTCCAGTGGATCTGCCCTTCGGCGTGTACCAGTCCCATGATCGCCTTGGCCGTGGTCGAACGGCCCGAGCCGTTGCGCCCGAGCAGCGCGACGATCTCGCCCGGACCCACGTCGAACGAAACGCCGTGAAGCACGTGGCTCTTGCCGTAGTAGCCGTGAATGTCTTGTAGTTTGAGCATGTCAGTGTCCTGCCTGGGCATCCGCCACCGATGAGCCGAGATACGCTTCCTGAACCTTCGCGTTCGCGCGCACCGCATCGGGCGTGTCGAAGGCGATCACTTCGCCGTAAACCACCACCGCGATCTTGTCGGCGAGGCCGAAGACCACGCCCATGTCGTGCTCCACCGTGAGCAGGGTCTTGCCGACGGTGACCTGCTTGATGAGCGCGATGAAGTGCGCGGTTTCAGTCTTGCTCATGCCGGCCGTGGGCTCATCCAGCAAGATGACGCTGGCGCCACCGGCGATCGTCACGCCGATCTCGAGCGCGCGTTGCTCTGCATAGGTCAGGTTGACCGCGAGCACGTCGCGCTTTTTCTCGAGGCCCACCTGGCGCATCAGCTCCTCGGTCTTCTCGTTGGCATCGTGAAGGTTCGAAAGAAACCGCAGGAAGGTGTAGCCGTAGCCGAGGCTCCACAGAACGCCGCATCGCAGGTTCTCGAAAACGCTGAGCTTCGGGAAGATGTTGGTGATCTGAAAGCTGCGCGCCAAACCCAGCCGGTTGATCTCGTACGGCTTCTTGCCATCGATGCGCTGACCGTTCAACAAGACTTCGCCGCTGCTCGGATTGAGCCGTCCGCTGATCAGGTTGAACAGCGTCGACTTGCCGGCGCCGTTCGGGCCGATCACCGCGATGCGTTCACCTGCGCTGACCGCCAGGTCCACGCCGCGAATGATGTCCGTCTTGCCGAAGCTCTTGCGCAAGTCCTTGAGTTCGAGTGAATAGGTCATGCAAGCTCCCGCCGTTTGATCTCGGCTTCAATTTCTTCCTGTGCCAGACCCCATGCGAGGACGAAGCGGCGGCGTACGATTTCGAACAGGCCGACGCCAACGGCGAACAATGCACCGGCTGCGATCCAGGTGGTCGCCGATGAAGTGTCGAGCAGCATGCCGCCGAATTTCACCGTTGGGCCGAGCGCCGCGTTCAATTGCATGTGATAGATCATCTCGACGATGGCTGCGCCGCCGGCCACCATGAGCAAGGCGGTCGCGGCGAGCCCGGCGTACAGCGCATAGAAGCGCTTGAACTTGCTGAACAGCGCCACGCGCACGTTCATCATGATCAGGCTGGCCACGCCACCCGGCGCGAACATCACCATCAGCAGGAAGACCAGCCCGAGGTACAGCAGCCATGCCTTGCTGAGCTCCGACAGCAGCACCGATGCGAACACCAGCAACACCGCCCCGATGATCGGCCCGAAGAAGAACGTCGCGCCGCCCAGGAAGGTGAACAGAAGGTAGCCGCCCGAGCGTGCGCCGTTGAGGCTGTCGACCGCGTTGACGATCTCGAAGTTGATCGCCGCCAAACCGCCGCCGATGCCAGCGAAGAAGCCCGCGATGATGAAGGCGAAGTAGCGAACGTACTGGGTGTTGTAGCCGACGAATTCGACGCGCTCTGGGTTGTCTCGCACCGCGTTGAGCATGCGTCCGAGCGGTGTGCCCGTGAACGCGAACATCAGCGCCGTGCAGATGAAGCAGTACACGGCGATCAGGTAGTAAACCTGACTTTGCGGGCCGAACGTCATGCCGAAGAAAGCCGTGCCGTACACACGGTTGGTCGTGATGCCGCCCTCTCCGCCGAAGAAGGTCGGGAACATCAACGCCATGGCCGCGACCAGTTCGCCGATGCCCAGCGTGATCATGGCGAAGGTCGTGCCCGACTTCTTGGTGCTGACGTAGCCGAACAGCACGGCGAAGAACATCCCGCCGAGGCCGCCGATCAACGGGATCAGCACGAGCGGCACTGGCAGGCTGCCCTTGCCAGCGAGGTTCATCGTGTGGATCGCGATGAACGAACCCAGGCCGACGTAGACCGCGTGGCCGAAACTGAGCATGCCGCCCTGCCCCAGCAGCATGTTGTAGCTCAGGCAGATGATGATCAGGTAGCCGATCTGCGACAGCATGGTCAACGCCAGGCTGCTGGTGAAGATCATCGGCGCAACGATGAGCGCGATTGCGAACAGCGACCACACCAGGAGGCGGCCGATGTTGAGGGGCTTGAAGCTGTAGTACTTCGTGGTTGCAGTGGTCATGGCGTCAGTCCTCCCGAGTGCCGAGAAGGCCCTTCGGCCGGAATATCAGGATCAGCACCAGGAACAGGTACGGCAGGATCGGCGCGACTTGCGAGATCGTCAGCTTGAGCAGTTCGTAGCCGTAGGTCTGCTCGGTGACGGCCACGCCGACTGCCTGCAGGGCCGTGGCCAGCGACTGGTCCATGGCGACGGCGAAGGTCTGCACCACGCCGATCAGCAACGATGCGAGGAACGCCCCGGCCAACGACCCCATGCCGCCAACCACTACCACCACGAAGATGATCGACCCGACCGACGCGGCCATCGCCGGCTCCGTCACGTAGGTGTTGCCGCCAATCACACCAGCCAGCCCGGCAAGCGCCGCGCCGCCGCCGAACACGAGCATGAAGATGCGCGGCACGTTGTGGCCGAGCGCCTCGACCATCTCCGGGTGCTTGAGCGCCGCCTGGATGACCAGACCGATGCGCGTGCGCGTCAGCAGCAGCCAGACCGACACCAGCATCAGCAAAGCCACCAGCATGATGAAGGAGCGCGACTTCGGGAACTGCGTGCCGTAGAGCGTGAACAACGGGCCTTGCAGCTGCGTGGGCAGGCCGTAAGGCACCGTCGAGCGGCCCCACAGCAGTTGCACCACTTCGAGGATCAGGTAGGACAGCCCGAAGGTGACCAGCAGTTCAGGCACGTGGCCGAACTTGTGGACCCGGCGCAAGCTGTAGCGCTCGAAGGCCGCGCCCATCACGCCGACGAGCACCGGCGCGATGAACAGGGCCGGCCAGAAACCCACGATGCCCGACAGCGTGTACGCCAGATAGGCTCCCACCATGTAGAAGCTGGTGTGGGCAAAGTTGAGAACACCCATCATGCTGAAGATCAGCGTCAGGCCCGAACTCAGCATGAACAACAGCAAGCCGTAGCTCACGCCGTTGAGCAGCGAAATGACAAAAAATTCGACGTTCATCAGACTCCCGGAATCACATCCTCGAAAAAAAGGCCCGAAGGGTGAGATCGGGCCTTGCTTACCTCAGGGTTGAAGCGCCGGCTCAGGGCCGCTTCATCTGGCAGGTGGTCGGCGTGCTCGACACGTAGGCTTCGTAATACTTGACCGGTGCGAGCGTGTAGCCCGTGTTCTCCGGGCTGTACGGGTACTTGGCGCTGGCCTTTTCCCACTTCGCGATGTACAGGCCCTGCTGGATCTGGTGGTCCGCCTTGCGCAGTTCGACGTCGCCGTTGAAGCTCTTGAACTTCATGCCTTCCATGGCAGCAGCGACCTTGACCGGGTCGGTCGACTTCGCTTTCACGAAAGCCTCGGTCAATGCCTGGAACACGGTGTAGATGTCGGTCGTATAGAGGTCGTCGTTGAACTTCGCCTTGAACTCGTCGGCATACTTCTTCATGTCGCCGCCCATGTTGTAGTGGGCGTAGCCGACCTGATACACCTTGCCGTCGGACGCCGCGCCCATGGCGGTCGGGGTGCCGGTGGTCACTGCGTAGTAGGTGTAGAACTTGACGTTCAGGCCCGAATCGTTGGCTGCCTTGATCAGCAGCGCCAGGTCGGATCCCCAGTTGCCGGTGATGACCGAATCGGCACCCGAAGCCTTGATCTTGGCGATGTACGGCGAGAAGTCGCGCACCTGTGCGAGCGGGTGCAGGTCATCGCCGACGACTTGCACGTCAGGACGCTTGACCTTCAGGTTTTCCTTGGCGAACTTCGAGACCTGCTGGCCGTGCGAGTAGTTCTGGTTGATCAGGTAGACCTTCTTGATCTCCGCCTGGTCCTTCATGTAGGTGGTCAGCGCTTCCATCTTCATCGACGTGTCGGCGTCGAATCGGTACTGCCAGTAGCTGCACTTGCTGTTGGTCAGGTCAGGATCGACCGCCGCGTAGTTGAGGTACAGCAATTCCTTGCCCGGATTGCGCGAATTGTTCTTTTCGACCGCGTCGATGATGGCGAGGGCCGGGCCGGAGCCGTTGCCCTGCACGATGTAGCGCGCGCCCTGGTCTTGTGCCGAGCGCAGCGCGCTGGTGGTCTCCTGCGGGCTGAGCTTGTTGTCGATGCCGATGATCTCGAACTTCACGCCGGCCGCGTTCTTCTTGTTGAACTCTTCGGCGAAGAACTGGAAGGTCTTGAGCTGGTTGGTGCCCACGGATGCCATCAGGCCCGAGAGCGGGTCGAGCCAGCCGATCTTGACGGTTTCGCCCTTTTGGGCAAAAGCGCCGGTGGCGCTCGCAGCGAGGATGGAAGCTGCGACGAATTTAAGAGCGAAAGTCAATCTGGGTCTCCTGGTTTTCAAGGCTGTCTGTGCGGTAGAAGCCGAGCGAGATTACAAGCGTTTGGGACCCTGCCGCTCAGGGAATGCCCGTAAGGAGAGCGCCGCGGAGCACGTTTCTATCGCGCATGCGACAGGCAGTGTCCACCGCGGCGCTTTTTTTCCTACCGCCGGGTAGAAAACGGCCGCTTCATCAGCCCGGGCGCTTCATCTGGCACGACGTGGGCGTGCTCGCGACATAGGGCTCGTAGTACTTGATGGGCGCCATCGTGTAGCCGGTGTTCTCCGCGTCGTACGGATACTTCGCGCTCGCCTTTTCCCAACGCGAGATGTAGAGACCCTGCTGCAGCTGGTGATCGGTCTTGCGCATTTCGATCTCGCCGTTGAAGCTCTTGATCTTCATGCCTTCCAGCGCCGCCGCGACCTTGACCGGATCGGTCGACTTCGTCTTGACGAAGGCCGCGTCGAGCAGCGCGAAGCTGTTGTAGATCGAGGTCTGCGTCATGTCGTCGTTCATCTTTTTCTTGAACTCCGCCATGAGGGGCTGAATCGGCGCACCCATGTTGTAGTGCCCGTAGGTGACGGCATAGACCTTGCCGGCCGAAGCGGAGCCCATCGCGGTCGGCGCGCCCGAACCGAAGGCGTAGTAGGTGTAGAAATTGACGTCGAGACCGGAGTCGTTGGCCGCCTTCAGGAGCAACGCGAGGTCGGAACCCCAGTTGCCGGTGATCACGGTGTCGGCACCCGAGGCCTTGATCTTGGCGATGTACGGCGAGAAGTCACGCACCTGCGCCAGCGGGTGCAGGTCGTCGCCGACGATCTGCACGTCCGGGCGCTTGACCTTCAGGTCTTCCTTGGCGAACTTCGACACCTGCTGTCCGTGCGAGTAGTTCTGGCCAATGATGTAGACCTTCTTGATCTCGGTGCGGTCCTTCATGTATGTGGTCAGCGCCTCCATCTTCATCGAGGTGTCGGCATCGAGCCTGAAGTGCCAGTAGCTGCACTTGCTGTTCGTCAGGTCCGGATCGACGGCCGCGTAGTTCAGGTAGAGCATCTCCTTGCCGGGATTGCGCGAGTTGTTCTTCTCCAGTGCATCGATGATCGCCAGCGCCGGGCCGGAGCCGTTGCCCTGCGTCACGTAGCGCGCGCCCTGGTCCATGGCCGAGCGCAGTGCGCTCGTCGTCTCCTGCGGGCTGAGCTTGTTGTCGATCCCGATGATCTCGAACTTCACGCCCGATGCGTTCTTCTTGCTGAAGTCTTCGGCCAGCAGCTGGTAGGTCTTCAGCTGGTTGGTGCCGACCGAGGCCATCAGGCCCGACAGCGGGTCCAGCCAGGCGATCTTGACGGTCTCGCCCTTCTGGGCGAATGAAGCGGTCGCGCTGGCCAGCAAGGCGCAGGCGGCAATGGTTCTGAGAGCGAATTTCATCGTTTTGTCTCCGTTGTCGTTGTGGATCGAATGCGCTGCAGGTTCAAAGTCCCGGCAGCTTGTATCCCTTGAGCTGCTCGCGCAGCTTGGTCTTCAGGATCTTTCCGGTGGCGCCGATCGGAATCGCCTCGACGAACACCACGTCATCGGGGATCTGCCACTTGGCGGTCTTGCCTTCGTAGAACTGGAGCAGCGCTTCGCGCGTGACCTCGGCATTGGGCTTCTTCACCACCGCCACGATCGGGCGCTCGTCCCACTTCGGATGGAACACGCCGACGCAGGCCGCCATCGCGATGGCCGGATGGGCCACGGCGATGTTCTCGATGTCGATCGAGCTGATCCATTCGCCGCCCGACTTGATGACGTCCTTGCTGCGGTCGGTGATCTGCAGGTAGCCGTCGGCATCGATGGTCGCCACGTCACCGGTCGGGAACCAGCCGCGCCCCTGTTCGTCCGCCACGAGCGGATCGCCGCCCTCGGCCTTGAAGTACTCCTTGACGATCCACGGCCCCTTGACCAGCAGGTCGCCATAAGCCTTGCCATCCCAGGGCAGTTCCTTACCGTCGCCGTCGACGATCTTCATGTCGACGCCGTAGATCGCGCGGCCCTGCTTGAGCCGGATCGCGGTCTGCTCCTCGCGCGACATCGACAGGTGCTTGTTCTTGAGCGTGCACAGCGTGCCGAGCGGGCTCATCTCCGTCATGCCCCAGGCGTGCAGGACCTCGACGCCGTACTGTTCCTGGAACGCGTGGATCATGGCCGGCGGGCAGGCCGAGCCGCCGATCACGGTGCGGTTGAGCTTCGAGAACTTGAGGTTGTTCGACTGCATGTGCCCGAGCATCATTTGCCAGACCGTCGGCACGCCGGCCGCGAAGGTGACGCCTTCGGACTCGATCAGTTCGAAGATCGACTTGCCGTCCATCGCCGCGCCCGGAAACACCAGCTTGCAGCCGACCAGCGCGGCCGAGTACGGGATGCCCCACGCATTGACGTGGAACATCGGCACCACGGGCAACACCGCGTCGCGGGCGGAGATCGCCATCACATCGGGCAGCGCCGCGGCGTAGGCGTGCAGCACGGAGGAGCGATGGCTGTAGAGCGCGGCCTTGGGGTTGCCCGTCGTGCCGCTCGTGTAGCACATGCTCGAGGCGGAGTTCTCGTCGAAGATGGGCCAGTCGTAGGTCGCGGAGCGCGCGCCCATCCAGGCTTCATAGCTCACGAGGTTCGGGATGCCGGTGTCGGCCGGCAATTTGTCGGCGTCGCACAGCGCGACATATTTCTTGATGCCGGGGCAGCGCGCATGCACGGCCTGGACCAGCGGCAGGAAGGTCATGTCGAAGCAGAGGATCTGGTCCTCCGCGTGATTGGCAATCCACGCGATCTGATCGGGATGCAGACGCGGATTGATGGTGTGCAACACCCGGCCGCTGCCGCTCACGCCGTAATACAACTCCAGATGGCGGTAGCCGTTCCATGCCAGCGTCGCAACACGGTCGCTGAACAACAGCTGCTCTTCCTCCAGCGCATTGGCCACTTGCCGCGCACGTGACGCGATCTGCGACCACGTGGTGCGGTGGATGTCGCCTTCGACCCGGCGCGAGACGATTTCGGCGTCGCCATGGTGGCGATCGGCGAATTCGATCAACGACGAAATCGAGAGCGGTTGGTCTTGCATCAAACCCAGCATCGGGAAAACTCCTTGGATAGAAAAAACGGCCTCGGGGGAGTATTGCGCAGCGCAGCAATCCACCGATGCGGGAATGCCCGTACCGGCGCACCCCTCGTCATGGCCCTCGCGCCGAGGGGTTTCGCGCTCTGCCGGACAATCGCTCCCATGAACATGCTTCAGGAAGCCACTGGCGCCGTCGAGTCGGGCCTGCGCTGGACGACCGGTTTCCGGACGCTGGGCCCGGCGTTTTTCACCGATCTGAAGCCCACGCCCTTGGCCGCACCGTATTGGGTCGGGCGCAGCGACGCGGCGGCCCACATGGCCGGCATCGACGCCGAATGGCTCGCGTCGCCCGACGCGCTGGCCGCCTTCACTGGCAATGCATTGCTGCCCGGCATGGCGCCGCTGGCCACGGTGTACAGCGGGCACCAGTTCGGTGTGTGGGCAGGCCAGTTGGGCGACGGGCGCGCGATCCTGCTCGGCCAGACCGCCGCCGGCCTCGAGATGCAGCTCAAAGGCGCAGGCCGCACGCCCTACTCCCGCGGTGGCGACGGCCGCGCGGTGTTGCGTTCGAGCATCCGTGAATTCCTGTGCAGCGAGGCGATGCACGGCCTGGACATTCCGACGACGCGCGCACTGTGCGTGACCGGCTCCGACCAGCCCGTGCGCCGCGAGGAGATCGAGTCAGCCGCCGTCGTCACGCGCCTGGCGCCGAGCTTCATCCGCTTCGGCCACTTCGAACATTTCGCCGCCGCCGAACGCGACGACGAGTTGCGCGCCCTGGCCGATTTCGTGATCGACCACTTCTATCCCGAGTGCCGCACCACCGCCCGCTTCGGCGGCAACGCCTACGCGGCGCTGCTGGAAGCCGTGAGCGAACGCACGGCGTCGCTGATGGCGCAATGGCAGGCGGTCGGCTTCTGTCATGGTGTGATGAACACCGACAACATGAGCATCCTCGGGCTCACCATCGACTACGGTCCTTTCCAGTTTCTCGACGGTTTCGACCCGAAGCACATCTGCAATCACAGCGACACGGCCGGCCGCTATGCCTACAACCAGCAACCCAACGTCGCGTACTGGAATCTCTTTTGCCTCGGCCAGGCCCTGTTCCCGCTGATCGGCGACCAGGAAGTCGCGATCGCAGCGCTCGAGTCGTACAAGACGGTGTTTCCGCGCGAGTTCGAGGCACGCATGGGCGCGAAGCTCGGCTTGGCGGACGCGGCGCAGGGAGATCGTGCGCTGGTCGACGGGCTGCTCAAGCTGCTCGCCGCCGAAAGGGTCGACTGGACCATCTTCTGGCGCCGGCTGTCCAACTGCGTGGCCGACGGCAATTCGGAACCGGTGCGTGACCTCTTCCTCGACAGGCCTGGGTTCGACGCGTGGCTCCGCGTGTATTCCGAACGCGCTGCCACGACGCCAGTCGCCAGGCGCGCCGAATCGATGCTGCGTACCAACCCGAAATTCGTGTTGCGGAACCACCTGGGGCAGGAAGCCATCGAACTCGCCGCGAAGAAAGACTTCAGCGGCATCGAACGCTTGCTGAAACTCCTCGAATCCCCATTTGACGAACACCCCGGCTTCGAACACCAGGCCGGTTTCCCGCCCGAATGGGCCTCCTCCATCGAAATCAGTTGCTCCTCATGACCACTCCCGTCCAGAAAACCGATGCCGAATGGAAAGCCATACTCGCCGAAAAAGGCGCTGAACCTGCGGCTTTCGAGGTGACACGTCACGCGGCCACCGAGCGTCCCTACACCGGCAAATACGAAGCCGAGTGGGCCGACGGCACCTACCACTGCATCTGCTGCGGCGCCAAATTGTTCGAAGCCGGAAAGAAGTTCGATGCCGGCTGCGGCTGGCCGAGCTTTTCGGAAGAAGCGGTGCCGGGCGCCATCAAGAACATCGTCGACCGATCGCACGGAATGGTGCGCACCGAGAATGTCTGCGCGAACTGCGGCGCCCACCTCGGCCACGTGTTTCCCGATGGTCCGACTGACACCGGCCTGCGCTATTGCATGAATTCCGCCTCGCTCGATTTCCAAAAGCGCTGACCCGCTGCCCGCATGAAACTGCTCATCGATTTCTTCCCCATCCTGCTGTTCTTCGGCGCCTACAAGTTCGCCGACATCTACACCGCCACGGGTGTGCTGATGGGTGCCACGGTGCTGCAGATGGCCATCATCTATTTCCGCGAGCACAAACTGCAGGCGATGCAGAAGGCCACATTGGTTCTGATCCTGCTGTTCGGCACGCTCACGCTGGTGTTGCACGACGACCGCTTCATCAAGTGGAAGCCGACCGTGCTCTACAGCGCGATGGCCGTGGCGCTGGCCATCGCGTACTGGGTGTTCAGGAAGAACTTCCTGCAGGTCATGCTCGGGCAGCAACTGCAGTTGCCCGACCGCATCTGGACGCACCTGAACATCGCGTGGATCGGCTACTGCCTCTTCATGGCCGCGATCAACGGCTACGTGGCGGCGTACTTCAGCACCGAGGCCTGGGTCAACTTCAAGCTGTGGGGCTATGCCTTCCCGATCGTTTTCCTGATCGGACAGGGGCTCTATATCTCGCCGCACCTGAAATCGGACGAGCCGACCGCATGACCGACACCGTTCACTCGACCGCGTTGCCGACTGTCGCCGCGCTCGAAGCCACATTGCGTGCTGCGCTGCAGCCGACGACGCTCGAAGTGATCGACGAAAGCGCCGCGCACGCGGGCCATTCGGGCGCCAATGCCGAGGGATACGGCACCCATTTCCGGGTGCGTATCGCCTCCCCGCGCTTCGCGGGCAAGACCCGCGTGGCGCGGCATCGCCTTGTGTATGATGCGCTGCAGATTTTTATCGCACAGGGTCTTCACGCCATTGCCATCGAGGCGCTCTGAGACTCCCTTCACTTCTCCCATCCCCCATGAAAAAACAACTCCTGCAGGCCGTCGCGACTGCCGCACTCATCGGCACTGCTTCTTTCGGCGCACTTGCGCAGAACGCTGCCATCGTCAACAGCAAGCCGGTATCCAAGGCCCGCATGGACATGCTGGCCCAGCAGCTGGCAGCGGCCGGCCGTCCGGTCACGCCTGAAATGCAGGGTCAGCTGCGCGAGGAAGTGGTCGCACGCGAAGTGTTCATGCAGGAGGCGCAGAAGCAAGGCCTCGACGCATCCGACGACTACAAGGCGCAGCTCGAGCTGGCCCGCCAGGCGATCATGATCCGCCAACTGTTCGACAACTACCGCAAGAAGAACCCGGTGACCGACGCAGAGGTGCAGGCCGAGTACGACAAGTTCGTCGCGGCAAACGGCGGCAAGGAATTCAAGGCGCGCCACATCCTGGTCGAGAAGGAAGACGACGCCAAGAAGATCGTTGCCGACCTGAAGAAGGGCGCCAAGTTCGAAGACATCGCCAAGAAGCAGAGCAAGGATCCGGGATCGGGCGCCAATGGCGGCGACCTCGACTGGGCCAACCCGTCGAGTTTCGTGCCCGAGTTCTCCGAAGCCATGATGAAGCTGAAGAAGGGCGAGATGACGCAGGTGCCGGTGAAGTCGCAGTTCGGCTATCACATCATCCGCGTCGACGACATTCGCCAGGCCCAGCTGCCGAAGATCGAAGAGGTCAAGCCGCAGATCACGCAGCAACTGGCCCAGCAGAAACTGCAGAAGTACCAGGAAGACCTGCGCGCCAAGGCAAAGGTCGAATAAGCGACCTGCAGCTCCAAAAAAAAGCGGCCCGCGGGCCGCTTTTTTCATGGACGTACCGACGTCATCCCACCCACTTGCGCGCGTTGCGCCAGCTCTGCATCCACGGGCTGAACGCGCTCTTGTCCCCCGAAGTCCAGCTCATCTGGACGTTGCGGAAGACGCGCTCGGGATGTGGCATCACGGCGGTGAAGCGGCCATCGGCCGTCGTCACGGAAGTCAGGCCGCCGGCGCTCCCGTTCGGGTTGAACGGGTACTGCTCGGTCGGCTGGCCGTGGTTGTCGACATAGCGCATGGCCGCGATGGCCTTCGTCGCATCGCCGCGATGCTTGAAGTTGGCGTAGCCCTCGCCGTGCGCCACCGCGATCGGCAGCCGGCTGCCGGCCAGTCCGCCGAAGAAGATGCTGGGTGACTCGAGCACTTCGACCATGGACAGGCGCGCCTCGAAGCGCTCGCTCTGGTTCGTAGTGAAGCGCGGCCACGCTTCAGCGCCGGGAATAATGTCGGCCAGCTCGGCAAACATCTGGCAGCCGTTGCACACGCCGAGGCCGAAGGTGTCGCCGCGGCCGAAGAATGCCTGGAACTGGGCCGACAGCTTCGGGTTGAAGGTGATGCTGCGCGCCCAGCCGATGCCAGCGCCGAGCGTGTCACCGTAGCTGAAGCCGCCGCAGGCGACCACGCCCTTGAAGTCGGCGAGGTCCGCCCTGCCCGCCTGCAGGTCGGTCATGTGGACGTCGTAGGCCTCGAAACCGGCTTCGGTGAACGTGTAGGCCATCTCGACGTGCGAGTTGACGCCCTGCTCGCGCAAGATCGCAACCTTCGGCCGCGCCACGTTGATGTACGGCGATGCTATGGATTCGATAGCACTCTCCGCAAGATGGACGTGCGCTCCGGGGTCATTGGGCACGCCGGCAGCAGCGTGCTCTGCGTCGGCACAAGCCGGGTTGTCGCGCTCGCGGGCGATCTTCCAGCTGACCGAGTCCCAGACCTGGTGGAGGTCGTGCAGGCTCGCGCTGAAGACCGACTTGGCGTCGCGCCAGACTTCGACCTTGCCCTTGCCGGCGTCCATGGCCGAACTCACCGGCCGCGTCTTGCCGACGAAGTGACTGTGCGCGCTCAGGCCATGCGAACGCAGCACCTGCATGACCTCGTTGCGCTCGGCGGTGCGCACCTGCAGCACCATGCCGAGCTCTTCGTTGAACAGCGCCTTGAGCGTGAGTTCTTCGCGGCGCGCGCTGACCTGCTGCGCCCAGTTCTTGGCGTCGCCGGTTTCCATGCGGCTGTCGGAAATGCCGTCGCCTTCGGTGACGAGCATGTCGACGTTCAGCGCCACGCCGACGTGGCCTGCAAAGGCCATTTCGCAGGCGGTGGCGAACAGGCCGCCGTCGCTGCGGTCGTGCATCGCGAGAATCTTGCCGTCGGCGCGCAGCGCGTTCACGGCGTTCACCAGCGCGACCAGTTGCGCCGGGTCGTCGAGGTCGGGCACGGCGTCGCCGCTCTGGTTGAGCGTCTGCGACAGGATGCTGCCGGCCATGCGGTGCTGGCCACGGCCCAGGTCGATCAACACGAGCGTGGTGTCGGCTTCGGTGGCGTCGAGCTGCGGCGTGAGCGTGCCGCGCACATCGGCCAGCGTGGCAAAGGCGGTGACGATCAGGCTCACGGGCGACGTGACCTTCTTGGCCTGCCCGTCGTCCTTCCACTGCGTGCGCATCGACAGCGAATCCTTGCCGACCGGAATCGACACGCCCAGCGCCGGGCACAGCTCCAGGCCCACGGCCTTGACGGTTTCGTACAGCGCGGCGTCTTCGCCGGCCTCGCCGCAGGCGGCCATCCAGTTGGCGGACAGCTTGACGCGCGAGAGTTCGATCGGCGCGGCCAGCAGGTTGGTGATGGCCTCGGCCACGGCCATGCGGCCGGATGCGGGCGCGTCGAGTGCGGCGAGCGGCGTGCGCTCGCCCATGCTCATCGCCTCGCCCGCGAAACCGGCGTAGTCGGCCAGCGTCACCGCGCAGTCGGCCACGGGCACCTGCCACGGGCCGACCATCTGGTCACGGTGGCTCATGCCGCCGACAGTGCGGTCGCCGATCGTGATCAGGAAGCGCTTGGACGCGACAGTCGGGTGCGAAAGCACGTCGATCGCAGCCTGCTGCAGCTTGACCCCGGTGAGGTCGAGCGGCTTGAACCGGCGCGCGACCGTCTTTACGTCGCGCAGCATCTTCGGCGGCTTGCCGAGGAGCACGTCCATCGGCATGTCGACGGGCTGCGCCTCGGCGCCCTCGTCGGCCACGACCAGCTGACGCTGTTCGGTGGCCACCCCCACCACCGAGAACGGGCAACGCTCGCGTTCGCAGAACGCCTTGAATTGCGCGAGCGATTCCGGGGCGATCGCGAGCACATAGCGCTCCTGGCTCTCGTTGCACCAGATCTCCTTGGGCGCGAGGCCGGACTCTTCGAGCGGTACCGCGCGCAGGTCGAAGCGCGCGCCTCGGCCCGCGTCGTTGGTGAGTTCGGGGAATGCGTTGCTCAAGCCACCGGCGCCCACGTCGTGGATCGCGAGAATCGGGTTGGCCGCGCCGGCTTGCCAGCAATGGTTGATGACTTCCTGGGCACGACGCTCGATCTCGGGATTGCCGCGCTGCACCGAATCGAAGTCGAGTTCGGCCGCGTTGGCACCTGTCGCCATCGAGCTGGCCGCGCTGCCACCCATGCCGATGCGCATGCCGGGGCCGCCGAGCTGGATGAGGAGCGACCCGGCCGGAAAAAGGATCTTCTTCGTCTGCGTCGCGTCGATGCTGCCCAGACCGCCCGCGATCATGATCGGCTTGTGATAGCCGCGCTGCACGCTGTCGACATCGCTGGCGATGGTCTGCTCATACTCGCGGAAATAGCCCAGCAGGTTCGGCCGACCGAACTCGTTGTTGAATGCGGCGCCGCCGAGCGGGCCCTCGGTCATGATCTGTAAAGGGCTCGCGATGTGGTCCGGCTTGCCATAGTGGCCATCTTCGGGCCAGAGCTTCGAGACGGTGAAACCGGTGAGGCCCGCCTTCGGCTTGGAGCCGCGGCCGGTCGCACCTTCGTCGCGGATCTCGCCGCCGGCGCCGGTCGAGGCACCGGGAAATGGTGAGATCGCGGTCGGATGGTTGTGCGTCTCGACCTTCATCAGCACGTGGCTCAGCGCGCTCTGCTTTTCATAGCTGCCGCTCGCCGCGCCGTCTGCCGCCGCGAAGCGCTCGATCTGCGTGCCTTCCATGATCGAGGCGTTGTCCGAGTAAGCGACCACGGTGTGCTGCGGGTTGAGCTTCTCGGTGTTCCGGATCATCCCGAACAGGCTGATCGGCCGCTGCTCCCCGTCGATGACGAAATCCGCATTGAAGATCTTGTGGCGGCAGTGTTCGCTGTTGGCCTGCGCGAACATCATGAGCTCGACGTCGCTCGGATTGCGGCCCCGGCGCGTGAACGCCTCGACCAGGTAATCGATCTCGTCCTCGGCCAGTGCGAGGCCGAAGGTGGTGTTGGCCGAGACCAGCGCGGAGCGTCCACCCGCCAGCACGTCGACCTGCGCCATCGGCTGTGCCGGCAGTTCGGCGAACAGCGCAGCGGCGCCCTCGAGGCCCGGCAGCACCGATTCGGTCATCCGGTCGTGCAGCAGCGCCGCCGCTGCGGAGAGTTGCGCGGCCGACAGCACCGGCGCCTTGCCGATGAGCGGCGACTTGAGGCCGAGGTGGTACTGCGTGACGCGCTCGACGCGGCGCAGGGCCAGTCCGCAGTTGTGCGCGATGTCGGTGGCTTTCGAGGCCCAGGGCGACACCGTGCCCAGGCGCGGCGTCACGATGAGGGTCGTCGCCGCATGCTTCGGCACGCCGAACGGCTCGCCGTAGGTGAGCAGGGCCGCGAACCGGTCGCGCGCCTCGGAAGCCAGCGGCGCTTCGGTCACGACCAGGTGCACGAAGCGCGCGGCGACCGATTCGATCTTCGGCTCGATGGACTGGAGCCGGGGCAGAAGTTGGCGTGCGCGGAAATCGCTGAGTGCGGTGCCGCCCTCGAAAACGGTCACGACGGGAGTGGCGGTGGGTGCGGGCTGCGTCACGGTGATGGGGCCTTCGGCCAAGGGAGAAATGAACGATTTCCTGCCGGAGAGCCGCTGACTGGGGCCATCCGCGTTAACCCGGAATTTTAGCCGGGTGAATGGGATAATTCAGGGATGAGCATTACCTATCACGACGCCGATGGCATCGCCGCGATGCGAACGGCGGGCCGGCTGGGCTCCGAGGTGCTGGACTACCTCACGCCCTTCATCCAACCCGGCATCACCACCAACGAGATCGATCGGCTGGCCGCCGAATACATGGCAACGCAGGGCACCACGTCGGCCACGGTCGGCTACATGGGCGCCAGCAGCGAGCCATTTCCCAAGTCGCTTTGCACCTCGGTCAACAACGTGGTGTGCCACGGCATTCCCGACGACAAGCCGCTGAAAAAAGGCGACATCCTCAACATCGACGTCACCGTCATCAAGGACGGCTGGTTCGGCGACAACAGCCGCATGTTCGTGATCGGCGACGCCTCCATCGCGGCCAAGCGCCTGTGCTCCATCACCTTCGAAGCCATGTGGCACGGCATCCTCCAGGTGCGCCCCGGCGCCCACCTGGGCGACGTGGGCCATGCGATCCAGAAGTTCGCCGAGGGGCACGGCTTCTCGGTGGTGCGTGAGTTCTGCGGCCACGGCGTCGGGCGCAAGTTCCACGACGAGCCACAAGTGCTGCACTACGGCCGCCCGGGCACGCTGGAAGAGCTCAAGCCCGGCATGATCTTCACGATCGAGCCCATGATCAACGCCGGCAAGCGCGAAATCAAGGAAGACCACAAGGCCGGCAAGTACGACGGCTGGACCATCGTGACGCGCGACCGTTCGCTGTCCGCGCAATGGGAGCACTCGGTGCTGGTCACCGAGACCGGCTACGAAGTGCTGACGCTGTCGGCAGGCAGCCCACCGCTGCCTTCCTTCGTCACCGCCACCAAGACCTGACTTGATCGAAGCGCCCAAGATCGACGTGGCGATGTTGCGCGAGGCCTATCGCGCGAACAAGCTCGCCCTCTTCGACACGCTTCGGCTCGCGCGCGCGCCCACGCGAAGCGTGCACACGGTGCTTCGCCAGCTCGCCGCGCTGGCCGACGAAACGCTCACGGCGCTGTGGGAAGACGCGGGGTTCGGCACAACCTTCGCGCTGGCCGCGGTGGGCGGCTTCGGCCGCGGCGAGCTGTTTCCGTATTCGGACGTCGACGTGCTGCTGTTGCTGCCCGAGGGTCATGCAGAAGCCATCGACCCGGCCCGTGTCGAGGCCTTCATCGGCCAGTGCTGGGACGCAGGGCTCGAGATCGGTTCCAGCGTGCGCACCGTCGACGAGTGCCTGGACGAAGCAGCCAAGGACATCACCGTCCAGACCTCGCTGCTCGAATCACGCCTCATCACTGGGGACAAGAAGCTCTACGCGGCGTTCCGCAAGCGCTTCCTGGCTGCCATCGACCCCGAAGCGTTCTTCGCGGCCAAGTCGCAGGAAATGCGTCACCGGCACCAGAAGTACGACAACACGCCCTACGCGCTCGAGCCCAACTGCAAGGAATCGCCCGGCGGACTGCGGGACCTCCAGACCATCCTCTGGATGACCAAGGCCGCCGGCTTCGGCAGCCGTTGGGACGACCTCGCGAAGAACGGGCTGGCCACGCCGTTCGAGGTGCAGCAGATCAAGCGCAACGAGGCGCTGCTGAGCCTGATTCGCGCGCGCCTGCATGTGATCGCCAACCGGCGCGAAGACCGGCTGGTCTTCGACCTGCAAACCGCGGTCGCGGCGACCTTCGGCTACGAGGGCGAGTCGCAGCGCAAGGCGAGCGAGGCGCTGATGCGCCGCTACTACTGGGCCGCCAAGGCCGTGGGCCAGCTCAACCAGATCCTGCTGCTCAATATCGCCGAACGCCTGCAGCCGGTCGCCGAGCAGCCGACACGAATCAACGACCGCTTCTACGAGCGCGCCGGCCTCATCGAGATCGCCAGCGACGACCTGTACGAGCGCGATCCGCACGCGATCCTCGAGACTTTCCTGCTGTACCAGAAGACGATCGGCGTGAACGGCCTGTCGTCGCGTACGCTGCGGGCGCTCTACAACGCACGCCGCGTGATGGACAGCAAGTTCCGCAACGACCGGGTGAACCACGTCACCTTCATGCGCATCCTGCTGGAGCCGCGCGGCATCACGCACGCGTTCCGGTTGATGAACCAGACCTCCGTGCTGGGGCGCTATTTGCGCGTTTTCCGCAGCATCGTCGGGCAGATGCAGCACGACCTGTTCCATGTGTACACGGTCGACCAGCACATCCTGATGGTGTTGCGCAACATGCGACGCTTCTTCATCGCGGAGCACGCGCACGAATATCCGTTCTGCTCGCAGCTGGCAGCCGGCTGGGACAAGCCCTGGCTCCTGTACGTGGCCGCCCTCTTCCACGACATCGCCAAGGGTCGCGGCGGCGATCACTCCAAGCTCGGCGCTCGCGACGTGCAGCGCTTCTGCCGCCAGCACGAGATCGCTCGCGACGACATGAAGCTCATCGAGTTCCTGGTGTCCGAGCACCTGACCATGAGCACGGTCGCGCAGAAGCAGGATCTGAGCGACCCCGAAGTGGTCGCCGCGTTTGCCCGCCGAGTCGGCAGCGAGCGGTATCTCACCGCGCTCTACCTGCTCACGGTGGCCGACATCCGGGGCACCTCGCCGCGCGTGTGGAACGCATGGAAAGGCAAGCTGCTCGAAGACCTCTACCGCACCACGCTACGCGCACTCGGCGGCCACATGCCCGACGCGGGCGCCGAGATCGAGGCTCGCAAGCACGATGCGCTGGTGCAGCTGGCGCTCTACGCGCAACCCTTCGAGGCGCACAAGGCCCTGTGGGAGACGCTGGACGTGGGCTACTTCATGCGGCACGACGCCTCGGAAATCGCCTGGCACACCAAGCAGCTTTCGCGGCATGTGCCGGCGAAGGCCATGCCGATCGATCCGAAGGCCCGCGCCATCGTGCGGGCCCGCACCTCGCCGGTCGGCGAAGGCTTGCAAGTGGTGGTGTACACGCCCGACCAGCAGGACCTCTTCGCACGCATCTGCGGCTACTTCGACCAGTCGTCCTTCAGCATCCTGGATGCCAAGGTGCACACGGCCAGCAACGGCTACGCGCTCGACACCTTCCAGGTCGTGACGGCCTATGTGCCGGAGCACTACCGCGACCTCATCAGCATGGTCGAGACGGGCCTGGCCAAGACGCTCGACGAAGCGGGCCCGCTGCCATCGCCCAGCAAGGGCCGCGTCTCGCGCCGCGTACGGAGTTTCCCGATCAAGCCGCGCATCAGCCTGCTGCCGGACGACAAGGCGCAACGCTGGGTGCTCAACATTTCGGCCAGCGACCGGGCGGGCCTGTTGTATTCGGTGGCACGTGTGCTGGCGCAGCATCACCTGAACCTGCAGCTCGCCAAGGTCACGACGCTCGGCGAGCGCGTCGAAGACACCTTCCTGATCAGCGGGCCCGAACTGCAGGGCCAACGCGCGCAGCTGGCGATCGAAACCGAATTGATGGACGCACTCGCTGCGTGAAAGGGTCTCCGGCGATGAATGCGACAACCGAACCCTTGCGCGACATCGTCTTTCTGATCGACGTCGACAACACGCTGCTCGACAACGACCGCGTCATCGCCGATCTGCACACCCACATCGAGGCCCAACTCGGCGCCACGCTGGCCGCCCGGTATTGGGCGGGCTTCGAGGCGCTGCGCGATGAGCTGGGTTATGTCGACTACCTCGGCGCCATACAACGTTTGCGGCGGGAGGTCGATGCGGTCCAGATGAACGATCCGCGGCTGCTGCAGATCGGCCGCTTCATGATCGATTACCCCTTCGCCGACCGGCTGTACCCGGGCGCGCTGTCGGCACTCCAGCAGCTGCGCGCCACCGGCCCCACCGTCATCGTCTCGGATGGCGACGTCGTGTTCCAGCCGCGCAAGGTGGAGCGTTCGGGGCTGTGGGGCGCGGTCGACGGCCAGGTGCTGATCTACGTGCACAAGGAAGAGATGCTCGAAACCATCGCGCAGCGCCATCCCTCGCGCCGCTACGTGATGATCGACGACAAGCTGCGCATCCTTTCGGCCATGAAAGCCCTGTGGGGCGCCCGGTTGACAACGGTGTTCGTGCGGCAGGGCCACTACGCCTTCGACACCCAAGACATCGCCGGCTTTCCCGCTGCCGACCTCACGATCGAAAGCATCGCCGACCTGTCCACGCTGACGTGGACCGACTGAAAACCCCTTACCCGGAAGCCGCACCATGAGCCAGAAGATCAGCCCCCTCGCCGGCCAAATCGCACCCCACAACCTGCTCGTCGATGTGCCGCGGCTCGTCTCGGCGTACTACACCGGGCGACCCGATCCATCGGTGCCCGCCCAGCGCGTGGCCTTCGGCACCTCGGGCCATCGCGGCACGTCCTTCAACAACAGCTTCAACGAGTGGCATGTGCTCGCGATCGCGCAGGCGATCTGCGACCACCGCCGCCAGCAGGGCATCGATGGACCGATGTTCCTCGGCATCGACACGCATGCGCTGTCGACGCCCGCGCTGAACAGCGCCATCGAGGTGCTCGCTGCGAACGGCGTCGAGCTGATGCTCGCGAAAGACGACGAGTACACGCCCACGCCGGCGATCTCGCACGCCATCCTTGTCTACAACCGCGGGCGCGCGGAGCACCTGGCCGACGGCATCGTCATCACGCCGTCGCACAACCCGCCCGAGAGTGGCGGCTTCAAATACAACCCGCCGAACGGCGGACCCGCGGGCACCGACATCACGGGGGCGGTCGAAGCCGCCGCGAACCGGTTCCTCGCCAATGGGCTCGAAGGCGTCAAGCGCGTGTCGCTCGACCAGGCGCTGCGCGCATCCACCACGCACCGGCACGATTTCCTGACAACCTACGTCGAGGATCTCGGCAACGTGGTCGACATGGAGGCGATCCGCGGCGGTGCCGGACCGCTGGCGGTCCATCCGCTCGGCGGTGCAGGCGTGCATTACTGGGGTGCCATCGCGGCGCGCTACAAGATCGATCTCACCGTGCTCAGCGAAGAGGTCGACCCCACGTTCCGCTTCATGACGCTCGACTGGGACGGCCGCATCCGCATGGACCCATCGTCGCCGTACGCAATGAACAGCCTGATCGCACTCAAGGACCGCTACCCGATCGCGTTCGCCTGCGATACCGACCACGACCGCCATGGCGTGGTCACCGCATCAGCTGGCTTGCTGCAGCCCAACAGCTATCTCGCAGTGATGGCCGAGTACCTCTTCACGCACCGCCCCGAGTGGCCGAAGACAGCGGCGCTGGGCAAGACGCTGGTCAGCAGCAGCCTGATCGACCGCGTCGCCGCGCACGTGGGCCGCGGGCTCTACGAAGTTCCGGTCGGGTTCAAGTGGTTCGTCGACGGGCTGGTCGACGGCGCGCTTGGCTTCGTCGGCGAAGAGAGCGCCGGTGCCACGTTCCTGCGACGCGACGGCTCCGTCTGGACCACCGACAAGGACGGCCTGGCGCCCGCCCTGCTCTCCGGCGAGATCCGCGCGCGGACCGGACGCGATCCCGGAGAGCGCTACGCTGAACTCACCGCGAAGCTCGGCCACCCGGTGTCCGACCGCGTCGATGCCGCTGCCAGTCCGGCTCAGAAGAAGCGCTTGTCGACGCTCTCGCCCGCGCAGATCCAGTCGAAGACGCTCGCCGGTGAAAAAATCACCAGCGTGTTGAGCAACGCGCCCGGCAATGACGCCGCACTGGGCGGCGTCAAGGTGATGACCGAAAACGGATGGTTCGCTGCGCGACCTTCGGGGACGGAAGACATCTACAAGATCTACGGCGAAAGCTTTGTGGGCGAGGAGCATCTCCAGCGCATCCTGGCCGAAGCGCAGCAGGTGGTGGACACCGCATTGGCCGACCCCGCCTGAAATTCACTACCATCCGGGCACTTCAACAATTTCGAGGAATAACCAAAATGTTCAAAAGTGACGACACCGGCAAGCTCGTCCTGCGCCTCGCGCTCGGCATCCTGATGCTGCTGCACGGAATCGCCAAGCTCAAGGGCGGGGTCGGTTTCATCTCCGGACAGCTCACTGCGCACGGACTGCCTGCAGCACTTGCGTACGGTGCTTACATCGGCGAAGTCGTGGCGCCCATCCTCATCATCGTGGGCTTTTTCACGCGGCCGGCCGCCTGGGTCATTGCGATCAACATGCTGTTCGCCATCTTCCTCGTGCACATGGGCGATCTCGGTTCCATGACGAAGCAAGGCGGCTGGGCACTGGAGCTGCAGGGCATGTTCCTGTTCTCGGCCATCGCAGTCGGCTTCCTCGGCGCCGGCCGGTTCAGCCTGGGCGGCAGCACCGGCAAGTTCAACTGAGCCTCCAGGCTTCAGTCGTCGCTCGCATCGAGGCCTGGAAACAGGACCTCGGTGAACCCGAAACGCGAGAAGTCGCGCACCCGCATCGGGTAAAGCTTTCCGAGCAGATGATCGACTTCATGCTGCACCACGCGGGCATGGAAACCGCTCACCGTGCGGTCGATCGGATCGCCATACGGATCGAAGCCGGTGTACCGGACTCGCGCGAAGCGGGGCACCACCCCGCGCAGCCCGGGCACTGAGAGGCAGCCCTCCCAACCTTCTTCTTCATCGTCGCCCATCGGGGTGATCACCGGATTCACCAGCACCGTGCGAGGCACGATCGGCGAGTCGGGATACCGCGGATTCACGGTGTCGGTGCCGAAAATCACGAGTTGCTGATCGACACCGATCTGCGGCGCTGCAAGGCCAGCGCCGTTGACCGAGTGCATCGTCTCGAACATGTCGCGCACCAGCAAATGGAGCTCGTCGGTGTCGAAGGCATCCACCGGCTGCGCGACACGCAGCAGCCGGGGGTCGCCCATCTTGAGGATGTCGCGAATGGTCAGGGCTGTTCCTTGTTGTTCCACGACGGCTGGACGTTAACGCTCGGCCCGCGCGAGGGTGGTCCACCCATTGGCGGGCGCGGTACACCCGGCACGGCTTGCGGCGGTTGCCCTGGGCCCGGACGTTGGCCCCCGAACCCCGGGCGCGGCGCGTAGCCCGGACGTGCACGGGGGTAGTCACCTCTGCCGCGTCCGTCGTAGTAAGGCTGGCGGTACGGCTCGCGGTAGTACGAGGCGCCGCCACCGTAATAGCCGCCGCCCTGGATGTACACAGGCGGCGCGACCACGACCGGCGCGGGGTCGTAGTAAGGCTGCGAATATCCCGTGTCGCCGTAATAAGGGCCGGGAGCAACGCAGCCGGCCAGCGTGGCGACTGCACCGACGGCGGCCAAGAGGCCGAGGGATCGAATTCTGTTCATGGCATTAACTCCTGTGACACCTGTTTCAACGGCCCACCGTAAACGCTGTTGACTGCGTTTGTATGAAGCCAGGTAACCTGCGGTAAGCGTCGTCAGGTGTCGGCCAGCAACTCGAGCATCCCTGCTTCGTCGATCACTGCGATCCCCAGGTCCCGGGCCTTGTCCAGTTTGCTTCCGGCTTCCGCGCCTGCGACGACGTAGTGGGTCTTCTTGCTGACCGACCCGGAAACCTTCGCGCCGGCCGCCTCCAGTTTGTCCTTCGCCTCGTCGCGCCCCAACGTAGGAAGGGTGCCGGTGATGACGAAAGTCTTGCCCGCGAGCGGCAGGGCCGTGCGCGGCGCAGGATCACCCTCCTCCCACCGCACGCCACACGCGCGCAGCTGTTCGACCACTTCGCGGTTGTGCGGCTGGTCGAAGAAGGTACGAAGGCTCTGGGCGACGACGGGACCCACATCGTTGACTTCCAGAAGTTCGGCCTCCGCCGCATCCATGATCGCGTCGAGTTTGCCGAAATGCTTGGCCAGATCCTTGGCCGTGCTTTCACCCACGTGCCGGATGCCCAGGCCGAAAAGGAACCGCGGCAGCGTCGTCTCCTTGGATTTTTCCAGCGCCAAGACGATGTTCTTCGCAGACTTCTCTGCCATCCGGTCGAGGCCCACCAGCGTGGTGAAGCCGAGCCTGTACAGATCGGGCAGCGTTCGGATCAGATTCGCGTCGACCAGCTGTTCGACCAGCTTGTCGCCCAACCCTTCCACTTCCACCGCCCGGCGCGCCGCGAAATGCAGGATCGCTTCCTTGCGCTGCGCGGCACAGAAGAGACCGCCCGTGCAACGGAAGTCGACCTCGTCTTCCTCGCGCACGGCATCCGAGCCGCACACCGGGCACTTGCGCGGCATCGTGAAGACCGGCCCGCGCTGATCGTCGGGCTTCGCCACGCTTTCGGGGACCACACCGACGACTTCCGGAATCACGTCGCCTGCGCGCCGCACGATCACGGTGTCGCCGATGCGCACGTCCTTGCGGCGTGCCTCGTCCTCGTTGTGCAGGGTCGCATTGGTCACGGTCACGCCGCCGACGAACACAGGCGCCAGCTTCGCCACCGGCGTGAGCTTGCCGGTGCGCCCGACCTGCACCTCGATCGCCTGCACCGTGGTGAGCTGCTCCTGTGCGGGGTATTTGTGCGCAACGGCCCAACGCGGCTCGCGCGAGACGAAGCCCAGTTGCCGTTGCAGCGCAACGCTGTCGACCTTGTAGACGACGCCGTCGATGTCGTAGGGCAATGCGTCACGCTGGCGCCCGATCGTCTCGTGGAAGGCGATCAGCTCGATCGCGCCGCGCGCACGCTGGGTCTGGGTGGCGACCGGAAATCCCCAGGCATGGAACTTCTGAAGCCAGTCGAACTGGGTGGCGCAATCAGGGCCGCCATCGCTGGCGGGCGTGACTTCGCCGAGGCCATAGGCAAAGAAGCTGAGGGGCCTCGCCGCCGCGATGGCGGGGTCAAGCTGGCGCACCGCACCGGCAGCGGCGTTGCGCGGGTTGACGAACACCTTCTCGTTCTTCTGCCCGGCCGCGATCTTCTGGCGCTGCCGCTCATTCAAAGCCTCGAACTGGTCGCGGCGCATGTAGACCTCGCCTCGCACTTCCACCACCGGTGGTGCGTCCCCATTCAGGCGCAACGGAATCTGCTGCACCGTGCGGATGTTCTGGGTGACTTCTTCACCGATTTCGCCATCGCCGCGGGTGGCGGCCTGCACCAGCACGCCGTACTCGTAGCGCAGGTTGAGCGCGAGGCCGTCGAACTTGAGCTCGCACACGTATTCGACCTGTGGCGCGTCCTCGGCCAGCCCCAGCTCCTTGCGCACGCGCGCGTCGAAGGCGCTCGCACCGGTGGCCGTGATGTCGGTCTCGGTGCGGATCGACAGCATGGGCACCTTGTGGCGCACCTTGGCGAAGCCGTCGAGCACCTTGCCGCCCACGCGCTGCGTGGGTGAATCAACGGTGCGCAGATCAGGGTGTTCGGCTTCCAGCGCCTGCAGTCGCTGGAACAGTTGGTCGTAGGCGGCGTCGGGCAGTTCCGGCGCATCCAGCACGTAGTAGAGATGCGCGTGGTGGCGCAGCTGTTCGCTCAATGCAGCGGCTTCTTGCGCCGCCTGCTCCCGCGTGGTCATCCTGTCGGTCCTGGAACGGCGCTCGGGCCGGGTCATCATGGGCCCACGGCCATGTCGGCGCGGGCGGCTCGCGCCGATCATATGCGCGGCCCCGCCCTTCTTCCTTCTCAGCGCTGCGGACGAATCCGATAGATCGCGTTGTTGAGGTCGGCGCTCATGTAGATCGAGCCGTCCCGCCCGACGGCCACGCCGGTCACCACGTACGGCGGCGGCATCCCGGGCCCGCCGGCCATGCCGATCGGCAGGTTCTCGGCAACAATGCGCCGCTTTCCGTCGGCTGCATCAATCTCCACGAGCCTGCGCGCGGCGCTCTCCGCCACGATGAAGCTGCCCCATGGCGTTTGCGCCACGCCTTCGGGAAGCGCGAGCCCTTCGGCCACCGTGCGCGAGGGACTGCCGTCGACCGCGATGCGCGTCAGCTTGCCCGCGGCTTCGGTCACATAGAGCGCGCCGTCCTGGCCCAGCACCATCTGGACCGGCCCGCCGAGCCCGGTGGCCAGCACCTTCTTGTCAGCGAACCGGGGGCCGCTCGCGCGCGTGACCGACCCCGTGGCGATCTCGGCATACACGACGCTGCCGTCGGCCAGCGGGATCGCGTCGTAGGGCGCCTTCAGGCCATGGATCGTCTCGACCGTCTTGAGGGTCTGCCGATCGACCAATTGCACGGTGCCCGTGAACCACGAGGTCAGCGCGAACAACTTGGCCGACAGGCCGACAGCGAAGGGATAGTCGAGGTCGGGATCGCGCTGCATGCGGAACACGTCGCGCACCGCCCCGTTGCGAACGTCCACCTGACGGAAGCCGAACACGTCGGCTACCCAGAGGTCGTCGCCGTCGATCTTCAGCCCGGCCGGCACGGCCACCTTGCCGCTCGTGAGCGTGCGCAAGTCGCCCGTGGCGGGGTTGAAAGCCTGGATCTGGTTGTTCGCCATGTTCGACACGTAGATCGTGCCGTCCGGTGCGATCGCGAGGTTGTCGAGCGAGGGCTCGAGCTGCCGGGCGACGGTCTTGCGCCCCGTGGCCAGGTCGACCCTGACGAGTTCGCCAGAGCGGGTATCGACCACCCACAGGTTGCCCTTGCCGTCGAGATTGGCCGCGGCCGGGATCTTGAAGCCGTCGGCGATCACGGTCATGTTGCCGTTGGCCGGATCGATCTTCACCACCTGGCCCTTGAACCACAGCGGTCCGTACAGCATGCCGTCGGGCCCGACCTCGAAGCCGTTGAAGCCGCCCATGTCCTTCTTGATGAGCCGGGGCGGCGCCTTGCCTTCGCGATCGATTTCCCACAGGGCGTCGCCGAGGAACACCTGCGACGCATAGAGCTTGCCGTTGCGCCGATCGAAATCGAGGGAGTTGAGGCCGGGGAGGTCCTTTGCCAGCACGCGCATCGGCGCGGTGTCGCTTTCGCGGTAGCGCAGCATGCCCATGAGGTAGTTGGTCCAGGCCAGCTCGCCGCGCGGACCGACCGCGATGTCGTCGGCTTGTCCTTCGGGGCCTGGGACCATGACCTTGGCAGCGCCGGTCGTGCGGTCGACCTCCCACAGCGAACTGCCGACGACCGAGCCGGCGAGCAGTCGTCCCTTCTGGTCGATGGCCAGCCCATGCACGCCCGCGAACGATGAGGGCGCCACCAGCAGTTCGGGTGCTGCCCACGCGGCAGGCCGAGTCGGCGGCGAGAGGGAGGTGCATGCGCCGAGCAGCGCCAGCGAAGCCCCGAGCAACGCAGCCCGGACGGTGATTCTCTTCATGTTGTGTCTCCTCGCGCAGGGTTGCGCGAGGGCCATTGAGCGGCGGCTTCCGGTGCGCGGCAACCGGGGTTTCCCGGCGCCAGGACGCCTGCGCGACTCCGCTTTCTGCTAGCTGAACAGCCGGCGTGCGAGCGGCGACCCGGCGGCGAGGTCGCGCGAATCGAGTGTGTCGTAGAGCTGTTCGAGATCGGCGCCGATGACGTCCATCGTCTCGTCGCGCAGGAGCTGGCCGTCGCCATCGGTCACCACGCCATCCATGTCGCGCGCCAGAGCGGCGGCGGCTTCGCGCATGCGGCGGAACGGCTCCTCGTTGCGGTCCACCTGCGGCACGTCGAGGCTCAGCGTCAATTCGCGAATCGCCGATTGCGCAGGGTCGTCCGCCAGCGCGGCCTGGGTGTCGAACGACAGGCCGAGGATGGGCGGCAAGCCGGCTTCGGAGGTCGGCAACACCATGCGGCCCGGAATGATCCCGGCCACGAAACCCAGCCGCGCCGCGTTCTGCTGCACGTAGCCAGGGCTCCAGGCCGCGTGCAACGCCCGCAGCACGAAGCCGAGCTGCGCGTCGTGCCCGCTTGCGAACTGGTCGAGTTCACGGGCCCGCGCAACCTCGTCGAGCATCTCGGGGAATTCCGGCGCGCCATTGATCGCGTCGGCGAAGGCCTGCGCCTTGACCACGAATTCCGAATACTCGATCTCGTTGAGCGCACCGGTGCGGTTGGCCAGTTGCACGCCGACCTGGAACGCACCGTAGCGCTGGCCGGGGGCAGGCATCTCCCATTCGCCGGTATGTTCGTTGAGGCCTTCGATGGCGACGGGCTTGCTGCCGGCGCGTCGCGTCGCGGGCATGGCGGCAATGGCCGCATCGCCGGACGCCAGGCCGTCGAGCGACACCGGCGCGATCACGTCGATCAGCGGATCGAGGCCACCGCGACGGTCTGCCGTGGGGGCGGGCAGCGCGGTCGGCGCGGGGAGGTCGGGGTCGAACAAGGGTTCATGACGCTCGTTGCCCGGCGTGGGATACGGGTCACTGTGCATCACGGGATCGTCGGGCGACAACGGCGCGGGCATGGTGCCGCGAGGCAGTTCGCCGTCGACGGCATCGGGCTGGCGCGGTGCATTGCGGCGCGAGCTCCAGGCGTTGTAGCCGATGACGGCCGCGAGGACGAGACCGCCGAGGATCGCCAGGGCGACGGTGAGATTGCTCATGGTGCGGACGGGTACGGGTCAGGCGGCTTCGACGAGCGACACGGCGGATTCCATGTCGACGGCCACGATGCGCGACACGCCCTGCTCCTGCATCGTCACGCCGATCAGCTGCTCGGCCATTTCCATGGCGATCTTGTTGTGGCTGATGAAGAGGAACTGGGTTTCGCGGCTCATGGCGGTCACGAGTTTGGCATAGCGCTCGGTGTTGGCGTCGTCCAGCGGCGCGTCCACTTCGTCCAGCAGGCAGAACGGTGCCGGGTTGAGCTGGAAGATCGCGAACACGAGCGCGATCGCCGTCAGCGCCTTCTCGCCGCCCGACAGCAGATGGATGGTCTGGTTCTTCTTGCCCGGCGGCTGCGCGAGCACCTGCACGCCGGCGTCGAGGATCTCGTCGCCGGTCATCACGAGCCGCGCATTGCCGCCGCCGAAGAGCTCCGGGAACATGCGGCTGAAGTGCTCGTTGACCACCTTGAAGGTACCGCCCAGCAGCTCGCGCGTTTCGCCGTCGATCTTGCGGATGGCGTCTTCGAGCGTGCCGATCGCCTCGTTCAGGTCGGCCGACTGCGCATCGAGGAAAGTCTTGCGCTCGGTGGCCGTGGCCAGTTCGTCGAGCGCGGCAAGGTTGACTGCGCCGAGCGCCGCGACTTCGCGGTGCAGCCGGTCGATCTCGCCCTGCAGCCCCGTGAGCTTGACCTTGTCGGTCTCGATGGAGAGTGCGACCGCTTCGAGATCGGCTTCGGCGTCGGTCAGCAGCTGCTGGTATTGCTCGAAGCCCAGCCGCGCGGCCTGCTCCTTCAACTGGAATTCGGTGATGCGCTGGCGCAGCGGATCGAGTTCGCGCTCGAGCGTCAGGCGGCGCTCGTCGCTGGCACGCAGCTTGAGCGTGAGGTCGTCGTACTGGCTGCGCGTGGCGCCGAGCGCGGTCTCGCGTTCGAGCTTGAGCGACAGCGCATCCTGCAGGCCGGCCTGCGCCGCTGCATCCGACAGCCGTCCCAACTCCGCCCTGGCGCGTTCCTCTTCGTCGGCCAGCGCAACGTTCTGCTGGGCGGCCGTCTCGATCGCACGGTTCAGCTCGCCGCGGCGCGCTTCGAGCGTGCGCTGCGAGAACGTCGCTTCCTGTGCCTGGCGTTCGAGGCTGCGGTGCTGCTCTCTTGCCGCGTTGAGCGCACGGCCGGCTTCGATCACGCGCTCGTCGAGCTGCGCATGGCGCTCCTGGCTGTCGGCGAGCTGCATGTCGAGCTCTTCGAAGCGCGACTCGGCAGCGAAACGCTTTTCCTGCAGTTCTTCGAGCTGCGCATCGACTTCACCCAGGTCGTTGGAGAGCTGTTCGCTGCGCGCACGCGTCTGCTCGGCCAGCTGCGACAGGCGCAGTGTTTCAACCTGCAGTTCGTGGGCGCGCGACTGCGTTTCGGCGGCTTCGCGGCGCACACCCACCAGTCGCGAAGCGGCATCGGCGTACGCGGCTTCTGCGCGGACCAGTGCCGCGCGCGACTCGTCGTTGATCAGTGTCTGGGCGCGCAATTGGCGCTCCAGGTTTTCCATTTCCTGCTGGCGCGCGAGCAGGCCGGCCTGCTCGGAATCCTGCGCATAGAAGCTCACGCTGTGGAGCGACACGGCATGCCCGCTCTTCACGTAGATCACTTCGCCGGGCTGAAGCTGTTGGCGCAGTGCCATCGCGTCGTCGAAGTTTGGCGCCGTGAAGCAGCCATGCAGCCAGTCGACCAGCAGCGCCTGCAGGCCGGCATCGTTGAGCCGCAGCAGGTCCGAAAGGCGCGGCAGCGCGGCCTGCCCGATCGGTACGCCCGCGGCCGGCGGACTGTAGAACGCCAGCTTGGCGGGCGGCGCATCGTTGCCGAAGGCGCGCACCATCTCGAGCCGGCTGACCTCGAGTGCGCCCATGCGCTCGCGCAGGGCGGATTCGAGGGCGTTTTCCCAACCCTGCTCGATGTGGATGCGACTCCACAGGCCCTGCATGCCATCGAGGCCGTGCTTCGCGAGCCATGGCGAGAGCTTGCCGTCCGTCTTGACCTTCTCCTGCAGCGCGCGCAGCGCCTCGAGCCGCGCCGACAGCTCGGCCACGCGTGCGCCTTCGGCGTTGACGGCCTGCTGGCGCGTGCGGCGATCGTCGTCCAGTTGCGGAACGTTTTCCTGCAAGGTCTGCAGGCGGGCTTCGGCTTCGACGGAGGCTTCCTGCGCGGCATCGAGTTGCGCCTGCAGGTCGAGCAATCGCGCTTCGTCCGGTGCGGCCAGCGCATTCCTGTCGGCGCGCAGCCGCTCGCTGCGCTGGGTGAGCTGGCGGTTCTGGTCTTCGATGTTGCGCTGGTCGGCGGCGAGCACCTGGATCTGCTGCTGCACCTGGGTGACGGTTGCGCGCTGCGCGTTGGCCTGGTCCTGCGCGCGCTGCTGCGCTTCCTCGAGCTCGGGCATGCGTGCGTCGTGGTCTTCGAGCTGCGCGGCCAGCGTGATGGCCTGTTCTTCTGCGGCAACGCCCTGGCCGGCCAGCGTTTCGATCTCGGCCTCTGCATCTTCGCGGCGCGTGCCCCATTGACCGATCTGTTCGCGCAACTGGATGAGTCGCTGCTCCACGCGTTGCCGCCCCTCGACCACGAAGCGGATCTCGCCCTCGAGCCGGCCGACTTCGGCACTCGCCTCGTACAGCTTGCCCTGCGCCTGGTTGACGTGGTCGCCGGCGGCGTAGTGCGCCTGCCGAACGGTTTCGAGCTCGGCCTCGATGTGGCGCAGGTCGGCCGTGCGCGACTCCAGGTCGTTGAGCGCCTTGCCCGCGTCGGCCTTGACCTTTGCCTGGTCGTTTTCACTCTCGGTGCGCTTGAGGAACCACAGCTGATGCTGCTTCCTGGTGGCATCACCCTGCAGCGTGTTGTAGCGCGCAGCGACTTCGGCCTGCTTCTCGAGCCGCTCGAGATTGGCGTTGAGTTCGCGCAGGATGTCTTCCACGCGCGTGAGGTTCTCGCGCGTGTCGCCGAGGCGGTTTTCGGTCTCGCGGCGGCGTTCCTTGTATTTCGAGACACCGGCGGCCTCTTCGAGGAACAGGCGAAGCTCCTCGGGCTTGGATTCGATGATGCGGCTGATCGTGCCCTGGCCGATGATCGCGTAGGCGCGCGGGCCGAGGCCGGTGCCGAGAAACACGTCCTGCACGTCGCGGCGGCGCACCGGCTGGTTGTTGATGTAGTAGCTGCTGGTGCCGTCGCGCGTCAGCACCCGCTTGACGGCAATCTCGGCGAATTGCGCCCACTGGCCGCCCGCACGGTGGTCGGCGTTGTCGAACACCAGTTCGACGCTCGACCGGCTCGCCTGCTTGCGCGTGGTCGTGCCGTTGAAGATCACGTCCTGCATCGACTCGCCGCGCAGTTCGCTGGCACGCGATTCGCCCAACACCCAGCGCACCGCATCCATGATGTTCGACTTGCCACAACCGTTGGGCCCGACCACGCCGACCAGTTGTCCCGGCAGCAGAAAGTTAGTGGGCTCAGCGAACGATTTGAAGCCGGAAAGCTTGATGGAGTTGAGACGCACGACGTGTTGACTTTTGTGCCAAGGTGTTGATTTGTAAGGAAAAACGCAACAGGAATGCGCCGCCACCCGAAGGCCGATGATAACGTGCGCCCCATGAGCGAATCGTCGTATCCACCTCCCTTCGCGCGCCTGCGCTGGCCCCTGTCGCTGATGGCCCTGACCCTCGCATTGAGCGGCTGCGGCGCCATGCGGTCGACAGAGCGCGCCGAGACCTACGCCGGCAACGAGTGGTTGCAATCGGGGACCAATCGTGTTGCCAATCTGGCGCTGCGCGACAACCTGCAATCGGTGCGGCGCGTGCAGCTCTCGCTCTACCGACGCAATCCGCGCGAGTGGCGCAAATGGGCGCCGAGCGCCGACGACGCCATCAAGCGCACATGGGACGCCGTGCTGCAGGGTACGCCGATGCCCGAGCTGCGCGGAACCACGGGCATCGATGCGATCCGGCTCGCGTTCGACACCGGGCCGCAATCGTTCCAGGGCGACCGCGTCGCCGCGCTGGTGTATGGCTGGGGTTCGATGCTCAGGCAGGCCAACGGGGACACGTGGGAACAGAAGATGCTCGATGGCGTCGATGCCGAGAACGCCTACCGCGCGGCACGAAACTTCGAGATCTCGCTGTGGCTCCTGACCTCGAAGACCGGGACGGATGGCCAGCCACTGTTGCTCGCCACTGAGATCAGCGAGCGCGGCCGCAATCTGGTGGCGGACCGCGAGCTGTCCAAGGTCACCGCGCGCCTCGACCTGATGGCAGCGCAGGCCGATGAAAAATACCGGCGTGCGGCCCTCGATTTCAGCCAGAGCTGGATTCTGGGCAGCCTCGGTCCGCTGATCGCACTCGTCAAACCGTAGGAAACATGTTTCCTTTCTGGCTGTTTACTGTAATATATTTCCGTGAACAAGAAGGAACTCGTTGAGACACTCGCCGCCCGCCGCGACGCAGCGGGCTTGTCGAATGCCGATCTGGCGCTGCGCTCCGGCCTCACCGATCGATCGGTCCGCAACGCGCTGGGACTGCAGGGAAATCCGCAACTTTCGTCGTTGCTGGCGCTGGTCGATGCGCTCGGCCTCGAACTCCAACTCGCACCTAAGGGCTTCGGCGGAAGCGCCGTCACCGATGCGGACTATCGGCCGGTCGCCACCCGCGTCGGCGCTGCGGTGGCACAGGCTGTGACTGCACCGGCCTTTCCCCGCAGGCGAGCACGGTCGCCATGAACATCAAGATTCTCGAGATCTCGCTCGGCACCCAGCGCTTCGGCAAGCTCTTCCAGTACGCCGACCTGAGCCGGTTCGTGGCCGAGCCGGCGCTGGTCGCCAGTCCGCCGCCGCAGGTGCTCTCGCTGTCGATGCTCGCAAGCGACCCGGCAGGCCAGTCCGGGTTGTGGAGCGACGTCAAGAATCCCCTCTTCAACGCCCAGGGCGGGCGCTTGCCGACCTTCTTCCAGAACCTGCTTCCGGAGGGCGTGCTGCGCACCCACATCGCGCAACTGCGCGGATGCCGCGACGACGACCATTTCGAGCTGCTCGCGGCATGTGGCGGCGATCTGCCCGGTGCCGTCAGCGCGCGCCCGGTCGCGGTCGACCGCGCGACGTTGCAGCGCCTGGTCACACAGGACCAGGACGCGCTGGAGATGTCGGTGGTCGAGATTCCGCTGACGCAAGGCATCTCGGTGTCGGGGGTGCAGCCCAAGCTGGGCCTGCGCCGGCAGGGCGGCCGCTACGTGGCCCGCACCCGCGCGGGCGCGAGCACCCGCGTGATCGCCAAGCTACCAGTCGTGGGCCAACCGCACATGCCGCGGCTCGAGAAACTTTCGCTCGACATGGCGGCCGCCGCGGGCGTCGAGGTGTGCCACGCCGAGCTTGCGCCGCTGTCGGCCATCCATGCCGAGCACAGCTATGCATTGCCCGAAGAAAGCGATTTCCTGGCGGTGACCCGATTCGACCGAGAAGGTGCGCGTCGCATTCATTTCGAGGATTTCGCACAGATCCTCGCGATCGATCCACAGAACAAGTACAGCGCCAGCTATCTCGAGATGGCGCTGGCGATGCAGGCGTTCCCCTCGCTGGGCGAAAGCGCCGTCCTGGAGCTGCTGCGCCGGCTGGTCGTGAACGATCTGCTCGGCAACCCCGATGCGCACCTGAAGAACTTCGGCCTGCTCTACCCGGACGGCATCGCGCCGCGACTTGCACCCGCCTACGACATCGTCGCCTACGCTGCGCTGCAAGGCGTCGAAGGCCATGCGCTGCCCCTGATGCCGCCCACCGCGGGCGCCGCTCGGCCTGCGCGACGAGCGGCCCTCCTCACGCCAGCCACGGTGCGCGCCTTCTGTGCCGCTGCGGCCTTGCATGAACCCGTGGTGCGCAAGCTGATCGCCGATACCGCGCGTCGCGCACGCGAGCGCTGGCCGGCCATGATCGACGCGTCCGCCCTGCCCGCCGCCTGGCAGAAGCGGCTGCAGCAACGGCTTCAGGCGCATCCTTTCTTACAGGGGCTCGCAAGACGTGGCACCTAAAATGCTTCGCTGGTCTCCTCCACCCCTTCTCCAACTTTTTCCAGGCACTTCATGAGCTCCATCAATTTCATCGGCGGCGAAAAAGGCGGCGTCGGCAAGTCGGTCACTGCACGGGTGCTCGCGCAATACTTCATCGACCACAGCAAGCCTTTCACCGGCTTCGACACCGATCGCTCGCACAGCTCCTTCACGCGTTTCTACGAAGGCTTCGCCTCACCGGTGGTAGTCGACAGCTTCGAAGGGCTCGACACCATCGTGAACAGCTTCGAGACGAATCCCGCGCAGAGCGTGATCGTCGACCTCGCCGCGCAGACGCTGGCGCCGCTGTCGCGCTGGATCAAGGAATCGGACCTGTTCGACGTGTTCACCGAGCTCGGCGTGGCGGTCAATTTCTGGCACGTGCTGGACGACGGCAAGGACTCGACCGACCTGCTCGGCACCCTGATCGACACCTTCGGCAACCGTCCCAACTACATCGTGGTGCAGAACTACGGCCGCGGCAGCGACTTCGGCATGCTGCTTGCGTCGCAGTCGCTCGCCAAGGCAACGGCGAATGGCGCCCGGGTGATCACTCTGCCGCGCCTGCATGACGCGAGCATGCGCAAGATCGATTCGCAGAACACCAGTTTCTGGAAGGCCGTCAATGACCGCGAAGGCCCGCACGCGCTGGGCTTGCTCGAGCGCCAGCGCGTCAAGAGCTGGCTGACGACGGCCTACGCGGCCTTCGACACGCTCCCGCTATAGGTTGCGGCTCGCTCCGGCTCAGGCGGTGGCTGGAGCCGGTGGCGTTGTGCGCTTGCGGCGCGCCAGCAGGGTCACGATCAGGATCGTGAACACGGTGAAGGCGATGAATGACCAGTTCGCGATCGACAGTTTCAGGAATGTCCAGTCGATCTGCGAGCAGTCGCCGCCACCACGGAAGATCATCGGCAGCGCACGCTTGAGCGGGAACGTCTCGATCATTCCGTAGAAGTCACGGCCGCACGAAATGACTTCGGGCGGATACCACTGCAGCCAGCTCTGCTGCGCCGCGGTGTACGCCCCAGCCAGTGCGGCCAGCAGTGCCAGCACTCCACCCATGATCTGCACGCCCTTGCGCCCGGTCGCTGCTGCAAGTGCCGCAAAGACCGCCACGAGGATCAGCGCATACCGCTGCACGATGCACATCGGGCAAGGCTCCAGCCCGACGACGTGTTGCAAGTAGAGGCCGAAAGCCAGCATGGCCACGCAGGCCAGGGTGATGAGCGCGAACGCGCGGCGCGGGGCGCCGAAGTACCAATCGATCAAGGAGAAACCCAGTCTTCCACGAACACCTTGGCCTTGCGCGGAGTGGCGACGACGGTGTCGCCTTCCTTCAAGCCAAGTTCCCGGAACTGTTGCGCAGGGAGTTGCGCTTCGATGATGGTTCCGGAGCCCGGATTATCTGGATTCGATTCGGTGGGTTCAAGTTCCAGCCGCGCGGTCGGTCCGACCACGATGACACGCGACAGGGTCGCGACGATGCCCGACGCGCCGGCCGTGTAGCGCTCGACGCTCAGGTCATGCGGCCGCACATAGGCGAGTGCCTTCGCGTCGCGCGCACCGCCATGCTCCGGCGAATCCAGCCGCATGCCGTCCAGCTGGATCTCGCCGTGGTCGGCGCGACCATGGAAGAGATTCACATCGCCCAGGAAGCCGTACACGAACGGGCTCGCCGGCGTGTCCCACACCTCCTGAGGCGAGCCGACCTGTTCGATCTGCCCCTTGTTAATGACCACCACGCGGTCGGCCACTTCGAGTGCTTCTTCCTGGTCGTGTGTCACGAAGATCGAGGTGACGTGCAGTTCGTCGTGCAGGCGGCGCAGCCAGCGGCGCAACTCCTTGCGCACCTTGGCGTCGAGCGCGCCGAAGGGTTCGTCCAGCAGCAGCACCTTGGGCTCGACCGCGAGCGCACGGGCGAGCGCGATGCGCTGGCGTTGCCCGCCCGACAGCTGCGACGGGTAGCGATCGGCGAGCCAGTCGAGCTGCACGAGCTTCAGCAGGTCGGTGACCTTCTGTTTGATCTGTGCGTCGCTCGGACGGTCCTTGCGCGGCTTCACGCGCAGGCCGAAGGCAACGTTCTCGAACACGGTCATGTGGCGGAACAGCGCGTAGTGCTGGAACACGAAACCGACCTGGCGCTCGCGCACGTGCACGTCGGTCGTGTCTTCGCCCGAGAACAGGATGCTGCCCTGGTCAGCCGTTTCGAGCCCCGCGATGATGCGCAGCAACGTGGTCTTGCCGCAGCCCGAGGGGCCGAGCAGCGCGACGAGTTCGCCCGACTCGACGTCGAGGTTCACGTTGTTCAGCGCGCGGAAATCGCCGAACTGCTTGCTGATGTTGCGGATTTCAATGCTCATGGTTCTTCTCTCTCAGGCCGCAGAGGCCGGCGTGGGCCGCTCGGGCGGCAGCTCGGCGATGGCCTTCATTTCGCGCTCGTGGCGCCACTCGATGACGGACTTGATCACCAGCGTGACCAGCGCGAGGATCGCAAGCAACGATGCGACGGCGAAAGCCGCCACCGACTGGTATTCGTTGTAGAGCACCTCGACGTGCAGCGGCATGGTGTTGGTCTGGCCGCGGATGTGACCCGAGACCACCGACACTGCCCCGAACTCGCCCATCGCGCGTGCGTTGCAGAGGATCACGCCGTACAGCAGGCCCCACTTGATGTTGGGCAGGGTCACGCGCCAGAAGGTCTGCCAGCCAGTCGCGCCCAGCACGATCGCGGCCTGCTCCTCGTCGGTGCCTTGCGCCTGCATCAGCGGGATCAGTTCGCGCGCAATGAAGGGAAAGGTCACGAACACCGTTGCCAGCACGATGCCCGGCACCGCGAAGATGATCTTGATGTTGTGTTCCGCGAGCCACGGCCCGATCCAGCCCTGGGCACCGAACACCAGCACGTAGATCAGACCGGCCACAACGGGCGACACGGCAAAAGGCAAGTCCACGAGCGTCGTCAGGAACGACTTGCCGCGGAACTCGAACTTCGCGATGGCCCAGGCGGCCGCCACGCCGAAGACGAGGTTCAGCGGCACCGCGATGGCCGCCGTGATGAGCGTGAGCTCGATGGCGCTCCAGGCGTCAGGTTCCTTCAGCGCCTCAACATAGGCACCCCACCCCTTGCGCAGCGCTTCGGTCGCGACCGCGGCGAGCGGCAGCACCAGGAAGAGGAACATGAACACGAGCGCGATGCCGATCAGCGTCCAGCGCACCCAAGGCGCCTCGGTCGTGCCGGCGCGTGCGCGGCGGATCACTTTCGCGGGCGCGCTCACAGCGGCGCTCCCGCTCGGCGGCGCTGCCAGGTCTGCAGGCCGTTGATGACCAGCAGCAGCAAGAATGAAATCACCAGCATCACCAGCGCGACCGCGGTGGCGCCGGCGTAGTCGTACTGCTCGAGCTTGCCGATGATGATGAGCGGCGTGATCTCGGACACCATTGGCATGTTGCCGGCGATGAAGATCACCGAGCCGTATTCGCCGATGGCGCGTGCGAATGCCATCGCGAAGCCGGTGAGCAGCGCGGGCGTGATCGCCGGCAGGATCACCTTGGTGAACGTCTGCAGGCGGGTGGCGCCAAGCGATGTCGCGGCTTCTTCGAGTTCTTTTTCAGAGTCTTCGAGCACGGGCTGCACCGTGCGCACCACGAACGGCAGGCCGATGAAGATCAGGGCAATCACGATGCCGGCGGGCGTGAAGGCCAGCTTGATTCCGTGCGGCTCCAGGAACTGGCCTACCCACCCATTGCCGGCCAGCAGCGCCGTGAGCGAAATGCCGGCCACCGCTGTGGGCAGCGCAAACGGCAGGTCCACCAGCGCATCGACGATCCGCTTGCCCGGAAACTTGTAGCGCACCAGCACCCACGCCACCAGCAGCCCGAACACCAGGTTGACCAGTGCCGCGATCAGCGAAGCGCCGAACGTCAGTCGGTAGGACGCCATCACGCGCGGTGCCGTCACGGCCACCCAGAACTGGTCCCAGGTCAGCGTGAAGGTCTTGAACACGAGTGCCGACAGCGGCACCAGCACGATGAGGCTCAGGTACAGCACCGTGTACCCGAGCGTGATGTTGAAGCCCGGCAGCACGCGCTTCGAAGCACCGCCTGCCGGACGCGAAAGCGGCGCTGCCGCGGACGGCAACGCCGAAGAAACAACCCCGCTCATTTACTTCGCGCCGGGCGTGTAGAGCTTGTCGAACTGGCCACCGTCGTTGAAGTGCACCTTCTGCGCCTCACCCAGGCTGCCGAAGAGTTCCTGCACCGTGAACAGCTGCAGCGGCTTGAAGGTCGCGGCGTACTTCTTGAGCACCGTCTGCGAACGCGGACGCAGCGCGTGCTTCGCAGCAATGTCCTGCGCTTCTTCGGAATACAGCCAGTCGAGATAAGCCTTGGCCAACTCGCCGGTGCCTTTCTTCGCGGTGGTGCGTTCGACCACGGCCACCGGGTTCTCGGCCACGATGCTGATCGACGGATAGATCGAGTCGACCTTGCCCGTGCCGAATTCGCGATCGATCGACACGACTTCGGATTCGAAGGTGATCAGCGCGTCGCCGATGTTGCGCTGCAGGAAGGCGGTGGTCGCATCGCGGCCGCCACGCGCCAGCACCGGCGTGTTCTTGAACAGCTTGCCGACGAATTCGGCCGCCTGCGCGTCCGTGCCGCCCTTCTTCTTCACATAACCCCAGGCCGCAAGGTAGGCGTAACGCCCGTTCCCGCCGGTCTTGGGGTTGACGATCACGACCTGCACGCCCGGCTTGACCAGGTCGTCCCAATCCTTGATGCCCTTGGGGTTGCCGTTACGCACGAGGAACAGCATCGTCGAGGTGGTCGGCGATGCGTTGTCCGGAAACTTCTTCTGCCAGTCCTTCGCCACCACGCCGGTGCTGGCGAGGAAGTCGATGTCGGTGGTGGTGTTCATCGTGACCACGTCGGCATCGAGGCCGTCGGCCACGGCGCGTGCCTGAGCGCTCGAGCCGCCATGCGACTGGTCGATCTTCACGTCCTTGCCCGTGGCCTTCTTGTAGTGCGCGACAAACGCTGCGTTGTAGTCCTTGTAGAACTCGCGGGCCACGTCGTAGGAGGCATTGAGCAGCGTGGTCTGCGCGGAAGCGACGCCGCTCGCGGCAAAGGCGAGGACGGCAAGTGCGATCTTGATTCTGGAAGTCATGTGGTTGCCAAGGTTTCTACGGGAATCAGCGACTGGAGCAGGGCCAGGCCGAGCGGCCACTCCCCATGCCCCGAGTCGACGTTGATGTGGCCCGCATTCTGCATGCGGACGAATTCGCTGCCCCAGGCCCGGGCGTATGCGCCCGCCAGCCGCACGGGGCAAAAAGGGTCGTTGCTGCTCGCGACCACGATACTGCGGTAAGGCAGCGGCGCATATGGCACTGGCGCGAAGTCATGCAGCACGGCGCGCCGTTCGGGATCAGCGGGTGCCACGAGCAACGCGCCCTGGATGCGCTCGACCGCCTCCGGAGGCAAGTGCGCCGTCGCGATGCAGCCGAGGCTGTGCGCTGCGATCACGACCGGCTCTTCGTCCGCCAGCACCAGACTGGTGAGTGCGGCAACCCAGGCAGCCCGGGTGGGCGACACCCAGTCGTCCTGCACCACGCGCACTGCGCCGGGCATGCGCTCCTCCCACAGGCTCTGCCAATGGCCGGACCCGGAGTCGCGCCAGCCCGGCACGATCACGATGCGAGGAGCCGTCACCGGGGTTTTACTTGTTGGGTTGCGGCGTGATGCGCAGGTAAGGCTTGATGGCCTTGTAGCCCTTGGGGAAGCGCTGGGCGATCTCGGCGGGGTCCTGGATGCTCGGGACGATGACGACGTCATCGCCGTCCTTCCAGTTCACCGGCGTGGCCACCTTGTGGCTGTCGGTCAGCTGCAAAGAGTCGATAACGCGCAGGATCTCGTCGAAGTTGCGGCCGGTGCTGGCCGGGTACGTGAACGTGGTGCGCAGCACATGCTTCGGGTCGATGATGAACACGCTGCGGACGGTGGCGGTGGCCGACGCGTTCGGGTGGATCATGTCGTACAGGTCCGCCACCTTCTTGTCGGCATCCGCGAGGATCGGGAAGTCGACCGTCGTGTTCTGCGTCTCGTTGATGTCGGCGATCCATTCCTGGTGCTTGCCGACAGGGTCGACGCTCAGGGCGATCGGCTTGACACCGCGCTTGGCGAATTCGCCGGACAGCGCCGCCGTCTTGCCCAGTTCGGTCGTGCACACGGGCGTGAAATCGGCAGGGTGCGAGAACAGCACCACCCAAGAATCGCCAGCCCATTCGTAAAAATCGATCGGCCCGACGCTGGAATCCTGCTTGAAATTGGGGGCGGTGTCGCCGAGTCGAAGGGTTGCCATGGTCGCTCCTGGAAGATGGGAGCAGTGATTGTCCGAGGCCTCCCTCGGATAACAAACCAATATCTACTTGTTTGAATATGGTGTTTTACGCATAAGGCGCTGTGCCATTGCGATCGATCCACTAGATCTCGTACGCGAGTGCGTGCGGCTCCTCGCCATCCATGTGCTCGGCCAGGTAGTCGATCAGACCTCGTACGGCCGGCACAAGCGCACGCCGCGCCGGAAACACCACATGGCTGATGGCAGGCGGCAAGCGCCATTCGGGCAGCACCTGCACGAGCCGGCCATTCGCCACTTCTGCGCGGCACATGTAGTCCGGCAACATCGACAAGCCGACGCCCTGCACGACCGCGAAACGCAAGGTGGCGAGGTCGTCCGCGCTGTAGCGCGGGGTGTGGTGCTGGATGTGGACCTTGCCGTTCGGCCCCTCGAGCCGCCACTGGGCGCGTCCGTCGGCGGCAGACATGCTGATCGTGTCGAGCTTGCCGAGGTCGTCCAGCGTCTCGACGGGCCCTTGCCGCACCAACAGGTCGGGCGAGGCCACCAGCATTCCGCGGCTGACGCCGAAGGTCCTGGCGACGAGGGTGGTGCTGTCCTCGATCTCGGGCCGCACGCGGATCGCGAGGTCGACGCCCTCCTCCACCGGATCGACCGGCCGGTTGAGCACCCGCATCTCGACGCGCACGTTCGGGTAGCGCAGCAGAAAGCCCGGCAGCAGCGGCCCGACGCTCGACTGCGCCAGCGTGACCGGGCAGCTCAGGCGTACTGTCCCGCGCGGCTCGGTCTGCACTTGCGCCACGGCTTCGGCAGCCGCCTGTGCCGCATCGCGCATCGCGGCGCAGTGCCGCAGGTACAGCTCGCCGGCGGCGGTGAGCGAGAGGCTTCGCGTGCTGCGCTGCATGAGTTGGACGCCGAGCTGGGCCTCGAGCTCGGCCACCCGCCGCGACAGCCGCGACTTCGGAATGCCGAGCGCCCGACTGGCGGCCGCAAAGCCGCCGCGCTCGGCAACTTCGGCGAAAAAAACCATGTCGTTGAGGTCTTGCATGGCTCATTGTCCTGTTTTTGGAACGAATTGGCTGATTTTCAGATACTTATCAGCCACTCGCAACAAAAATAGAATTCTCCCCACGCCGGCCATTCCGAGTGCCGACCTCTTCAGAAAGAGATAAGTCATGAAGCTTCTCCAAGTCGATTCCTCCATCCTGGGTGCCCATTCGGTTTCCCGCCTCCTCACGGCAGAAATCGTGGCCGCCTGGGTCGCGTCGCATCCGGACACCCAGGTCGAGCACCTCGACCTCGCAGTCGATACGCCGGCGCACTTCGACGCCGATGCGATCGGCATCAAGACCGGTCTGCAGACCGAGCCGACGGAAGCACAGCGTCGAGAGAACGCAGTTTCCGAACGGCTCGTGACCCAGTTCCTGGCCGCTGACGTGCTGGTGATCGGCGCCCCGCTCTACAACTTCAGCATCCCCACCCAACTCAAGGCCTGGATCGACCGCCTCGCGCAGATGGGCCGCACCTTCAAGTACACCGACAAGGGCCCCGTCGGCCTGGCCGGCATCAAGACCGTGATCGTGGCGTCCAGCCGCGGCGGCGTGTACTCGAACAGCGAAGGCGGTCGTGCGGTCGAGCACCAGGAGAGCTATCTCAAGGCGATCCTCGGCTTCTTCGGCATCACCGACGTGCGCTTCGTGCGCGCCGAAGGCCTGTCCATGGGCGATGCGGCCAAGGCCGCGGCGCTGGCGGCTGCACGGTCGGACATCGCCACTGCGGTGGGAGCGCCCGCGGCGAACCAGGACAACGCTGCGCTCGCCGCCTGAGGCAGGCAAACGTCCATGAAAAAAGCCCGCACGAGCGGGCTTTTTTGCGTCTGACACTCAGTCGCAGCTTCAGCCGTTGTGCGTCTTGACCCACGCGACGTACTTGTCGACCCATGTCTGCAGGAATTTCTTCGTGGCCTCGTTGCCGATGTGACCCTTGTCGTCGAACAGGTCGTCCTTGTTCTGGATGAAGGCTTCAGGCTGGCCGAGCGTGGGCACGTCCAGGTAGGCCAGCACGTTGCGCAGGTGCTGCTGCGCCAATGCGGTACCGATGGCACCCACCGACACGCCGATCACGCCCGCCGGCTTTCCGCTCCACACGCTCTGGCCGTAGGGCCGCGAGGCATGGTCGATGGCGTTCTTGAGCACGCCGGGAACCGATCGGTTGTATTCAGGCGTGATGAAGAGCAGGCCCTGTGCCGCGGCGATCTCGCTTTTCAGACGCTTGACCGGCGCCGCCTGGTTACCGTCGTCGTCCTGGTTGTAGAGCGGCAGGTCGCCGATCTCCAGATGCTCGAACGTGAAGTCTGCGGGCGCGAGATGCGCGAGCGCCAGTGCCAGCTTGCGATTGAAGGAATCCTTGCGCAGGCTGCCGATGACGACGGCGATCTTGAATTGGCTCATGGGTACTCCGGTGAAAGTGAGAGGGACGGCGAACGTTGCCGAAGACGCGCATGATCACCTCCCCGTGTCGGATCAGGAGTCAGGAAATGCGTTTTCTCGTGGTGGGTGCAGGCGCACTCGGCGGCTATTTCGGTGGACGGCTGCTGGCCGCACGGCGCGACGTGACTTTCCTGCTCCGGCCGCGGCGCGCCGCGCAGATCGAGCGCACGGGGCTGGTGATCCGCAGCGCCATGGGCGACCTGCACTGGCAGCTCCACCCCTCGTGCAATCGGCTGACATCGACGCGCCTTACGACGTCGTGATCGTCGGCTGCAAAGCCTACGACCTCGCCGAGACGATGGAATCCTTCGCGGCAGCGGTCGGGCCGCAAACGATCATCGTGCCGCTGCTCAACGGCATGCGCCATCTAGACCAGTTGTCCGAGCGCTTCGGCCGCGACAAGGTGCTGGGCGGCTACTGCATGATTTCGGCGACGCTGGACGACGAAGGCGCGGTGCTGCACATGGGCGAAATGCACGGCCTCACCTTCGGTGAACTCGACGGCTCCGCGTCGGCCCGCGTGGCGGCCATCGCCGCGGAGTTTGAAGGCACCCGATGCGTCGCGACCGCCAGCAACGCGATCCTTCAGGAGATGTGGGAGAAGTGGGTGTTCATCGCCTCGCTGGCCAGTCTCACGAGCCTGATGCGCGCCACGGTCGGCGACATCGTCGAGGCGGGTGGCCAGGACATTGCCCTGGCACTGTTCGCGGAGTGCAGCGCCATCGCGGCGCACCACGGTTTCGCACCTCGACCGCCCGCAGTGGAGCGCGGCCGAACGATCCTCTCCACTGTTGGCTCGCCGCTCACCGCGTCGATGTACAAGGACATCGCGCGCGGTGCGGCGGTCGAGGCCGACCACATCGTCGGCGACTTGCTGGGACGGGCGCCCACCGCCACCGGGCTCGCCATTGCGCCCGGTGTGCTGCGCACAGCCTACGTTCACCTCAAGGCCTACGAAGCGCAGCGCGCGCGCCGGGCGACTACTCCGGCCTGAGAACCGTCTCGCCCTGCACCGCGCCCATGTCGCGGATCGCAAAACGGTGCCGCTTCCAACCCGCCAACGTCCGCTTGAAGTTGATCAGCGAGACAAAGTAATAAACCATCTTGAACATGAACAGCGAGCGCCGGTAGCCCGGTGCGGGGTTCACGTCGGCCGCCAGCAGCGACATCAGGCCCTGCTTTGCGTTGAAGACGTTCTGCGGGTGCATGAACATGTCGCGGATCGTCGGGTTGGTGACCCGGTAAATGAACCACGAATAGTCGCGCGGCGCGTCGCGCATCTTCTTTTCGACCGACCGCCGCGCCGCGCGCAGGCCGGCAGGACGGTCGAGAGCGGTTTCGACAAGCGCCGCACCGTCGAACGCACTTTGCATCGCCAGGTAAACGCCCGACGAGAACATCGGGTCGATGAAGGTGTAGGCGTCGCCCAGCATCAGGTAGCGATCGCCGGTCGCGTGCGTGCTGCTGTACGAGAAGTTACCGGTCGCGTGCACTGCGTCATCGACCAGCGTCGCGTCTTTCAAGCGGTCTTGGAGCTCCGGGCAGAGCGCGATGGTGTCGTAGAAGTAATCCTTGAGCGGCTTGTCGCGCGCCTTCAGGTAGTAGGCCCAGCAAACCGCGCCGACGCTGGTGGTGCCGTCGGCCAGCGGGATGAACCAGAACCAGCCGTGCTCGAACCAGCAGATGCTGATGTTGCCTTCGCGCTTGCCCTCGAGCCGGCGGGCATTGCGAAAGTGGCCGTACAGCGCGGTGCTGTTGTGCTTCGGGTTCTTCTGCTTGCTCTTGAACTTGTTGGCGAGAACCGTGTCGCGGCCGCTCGCATCGACCACGAAGCGCGCGCGCCATGTGCGCGTGGCGCCGTCGTCGAGCACGGCGCGAACGGTCGCGCCCGCATCGTCGAAATCGACGTGGTTCACCCGAGCGCCCTCGATGGTGGTCGCTCCCCTGGTGGCGGCATTGCGGAACAGGAGTTCGTCCAGGTCGGCGCGGCGCACCTGCCAGGCGGAATCCTTGGACGGGTCCCAGCCTTCCGAGAAATCGACGTAGCTGCAGTAGTCGAGGTCCGGCGGCACGAACTCGATGCCGTACTTGGGCATGCCGATCTTGTCGACCTGCTCGCGCACGCCGAGTTTTTCAAACAGCTCCACGTTGCCGGGCAACAGCGATTCACCGATGTGAAAGCGCGGGTGGTGCGCCTTCTCGAGCATCACAACGTTGCGCCCCTGCTGCGCCAGCAGCGCCGAAATGGTCGAGCCGGCCGGGCCGCCACCCACCACCAGAACGTCGCACGTCTGCAGGTCTTCCATCGCGCTCATCCTTGCGCCAGCGCCTTGTCGATCGCCTGGTGCAGATGCTCCAGGCCGAACGACACATCGCAGAAAGCCGCATTCACGTAGAAGCTCGGCGTCGCGCGCACGCCGAGCGCGGTTGCGCCCTGCATCTGCTCCTGCACACGTTGCAGATAGACGTGGTCGCGCATCTCGTTCTCGAAGCGCGCCATGTCCAGTCCGAGATCTTTCGCGTACTGCGCCAGGTGCTTCTCGTCGAGGTGCTGCTGGTGATCGAACAGCATGTCGTGGTACGGCCAGAACTTGCCCTGCGCACCCGCTGCCTCGGCCGCTTCCGCTGCCAGCTCGGCGTGCGGATGCACTTCGCGCAACGGAAAGTGCCGGAACACGTAGCGCACCTGCGGCCCGAAATGCGCCAGCATGATCTTCAGCGCCGCATGCGCCTGCGCGCAGGAAGGGCACTCGAAATCACCGTATTCGACCAGCGTGACCTTCGCATTCGGAGGGCCCTGGATGTGGTCGATGGCGCCATCGGGCGCGAGCAGCAGGCGGGGTGGAATCAGTGGGGTCATGGCTGCATTTTGGCCTTTTTCGCCCGCTCAGCAAGGTGATTGCGGCTGCAGGCTGGCCTGCGTCACGCTGGCGCCCGCCGGGACGTCGTTGGTCACCCAGACGTTGCCCCCGATGGTCGACGCCTTGCCGATGGTCACGCGACCCAGGATGGTGGCGCCGGCGTAGATCACGACGTCGTCTTCCACCACGGGGTGGCGCGGCATGCCCTTCTGCAGGTTGCCTTCGGCATCGGTCGGGAACCGCTTGGCGCCCAGCGTGACGGCCTGGTACACGCGCACGCGCTTGCCGATGATCGCCGTCTCGCCGATCACGACGCCCGTCCCGTGGTCGATGAAGAAGCCCGCATCGATCTGTGCACCGGGATGGATGTCGATGCCGGTCTGGCTGTGCGCTGCTTCGGCCACGATGCGCGCGAGCAGCGGCAGGCCGAGCCAGTAAAGGCAGTGGGCCAGGCGGTGATGGATCATCGCGAGCACGCCGGGGTAGCACAACAGCACTTCGTCGACGCTGCGCGCGGCCGGGTCGCCCTGGTAGGCCGCGAGCACGTCGCCGTCCAGCAGCCTGCGGATGCCCGGCAATGCCAGGCCGAATTCGCGAACCGCGGCGGTGGCCTGCGCGTCCACTGCGGCATCGTCGCGCGGCTGGTGCCGGGCGACGTAGTGCAGCTCGAGCTGCGCCTGCACGCGCAACGACTGCAGCGCCGAATCCAGGGTGTGGCCGACATAGAAGTCCTCGCTTTCGTGGCGCAGGTCCGGCGGGCCGAGCCGCATCGGGAAGAGCGCGCCCTTGAGCGACTCGACCACCTGTGTCATTTCCTCGCGCGACGGAAATTCGCGCCCGCCCGGATCGCGCGCGCGCCGCTGCGAATCGCGCCATTCATCGCGCACCTGGTGCAGCTGCTGCACGATGCCAGCCACTTCGAATTGAGACATGGATAAGTCCTCCTGCCGCCTATTGTTGCGGCTTCGGGCCAGGCGCGCCTGCGCCACAGATGTTTGGCTCATTTGCTACCTGTGAATCGATCGTTCCCCAAGCGAGGGCTTATTCGGAGAATGCGCATCCACGCCACGCTGTGGCGAAGTTTCCGCACGACATGAACTTTCAGCAACTGCGCTCTGTGCGCGAAGCCGTGCGATGCGGCTTCAACCTCACCGAAGTCGCAAACACCCTCCACACCTCGCAACCCGGCGTGAGCCGCCAGATCCGCGAGCTGGAAGACGAGCTCGGCATCGAACTCTTCGTGCGGGCCGGCAAGCGCCTCACGGGGCTCACCGAGCCCGGCGGTCATGTGCTGCCGATCATCGAACGCATGCTGCTGGAAAGCACGAACCTCCGTCACGCGGGCCAGGAATTCGTCGCGCAACAAAGCGGGCTGCTCTCGATCGCCGCGACGCATTCACAGGCGCGGTACGCCATGCCCGTGGCGGTGCAGGAATTCCGGACGCAGTTCCCGAACGTCAAGCTCCACCTGCACCAGGGCTCGCCCAAACAGGTGGCTCAGATGCTCATGGCGGGCGAGGTGGACGTGGGCATCGCCACCGAAGCGCTGACGGAATATCCGCAGCTGGTCGCACTGCCCTGCTTTCGCTGGACGCACTCGGTCATCGTGCCGCCGGGCCATCCACTGCTCGACACACCGCTCACCCTCGAAACGCTGGCACAGCACCCGCTCATCACCTACGACACCGGCTTTACCGGCCGCACGCGCATCGACGAGGCTTTCGGGCAACGCGGGTTGCAGCCGAACATCGTGCTGGCCGCGATGGACGCGGACGTGATCAAGACCTATGTGGCGCTCGGCATGGGCGTCGGCATCGTGGCCGGCATCGCCTACGACGCCGAACGCGACACCGAACTGCGTGCGCTCGACGCGGGACGCCTGTTCGGCATCAACCTCACCAGGCTGGCCGTGCGACGCGGCACCTACCTGCGCAAGTACGTCTACGCCTTCATCGAGTCCTTCGCTCCGACCCTCACGCGCGCGGTGGTCGAGCTCGCCCTCGGCGACGAGGCGAACGCCTCGCACTACGACATCTGAGTCGTCACTACTTCGCGCGGAAGACGATCTCCTTCATCCGCGCCAGTTTGGGCGAAACGACCGGCACCGTCAGCATCGTGCTCGCGACCGCCATCAGCAGCAGCGCGGTGAAGGCCTCGTTCGTGATGATCGCCTTGTCGAGCAGCACGTTGGCGAAAATGATCATGATCAGGGCCTTTGTCTGCAGGAGCCACCCGATGAGCGACCCCTCGCCGGGCTGCCAGCGCAGAATCTTCCCCGCGACGTGCGTGCCGATCAGCTTGCCGCTGACCGACGCCAGCAGCAGCACGGCGGCCGCCACGAACACCGCCCCGCCGCCCACTTGCCAGTTGGTGCGCAGCCCGGTGCTGAGGAAGAACACCGGCATGATCACCAGCAACACGTTGTGCCGCAGCCAGTCCATCTGCTGCTGGTCGAACCAGTCGGCGTCCATGACCGCGCCCGCAATGAAGGCGCCGACCATGTAGTGCAGGCCGCACCAGTCGGCACCGAGCCCGCACGCGGCCAGCCAGATCAGCCCGGCATACCAGCGGTCTTTTTCGGGGATGCGCACCATGAGCCAACGGAACGCTGCGGCCGCGAGTGCGAAGGCGACCAGGAAGCCGGCCTGCTTGCCCACGCGCTCCCAGTCCATCAGGATCAGCGCCAGCACGCCCCAGATCGCGATGTCGTCGACGCTCGCATAACGAAGGATCCGCTGGCCGATGGGCTGGCGCAGGATCTGGATCTTTTCCATCAGCAGGATCAGGATCGGCAACGCCGTCACGGCGCACGCCATGCCGATGCCGAGCACGAACTGCCATGTCAGCGCCTTGGGACCGATCCATCCCGGATACATCAGCATGCCGAGGGCCGCGACGCTGCCGAAGAGCAGAGGCACGCCGAGCGCCAGGCCAGCAGTGACGCCGCTTTCGTAGCGATGCACCCAGGCTTTCTTGAGGTCGAGCTCGATGCCGGCGATCCACACGAAGAGCATCACCGCCCATTGGGCGATCGCGTTGAGCGACTGGATCACCGGCGCGTTGAAGACGAACTTGTAGTAATCGGGAAACGCCGCGCCGAGCACGCCCGGGCCGAGCACGATGCCCGTGATGATCTGCACCACCACCAACGGCGCGAAATACTCCGTGCGACCGAGCCGCCAGATCAGATACGGCACGGTGAAGATGATCAGCATCGCGATCAGGAATATCTCGGAGGTGCTCATGGGCGCTCAAAAACCTGGATTTGGAAGCGCCCTATTCTCAGCGAGCCGCAGCGCCCGTCCGCGCGCACTCCCTCAGCGCTGCTGGCCCCACTTGCGCACGGTCAGGCGCTCGAGCGTCTTGAAGCCCAGGCTCTCGACCAAGAGGCCGATCAGCACCACCATCGCCAGGCCCGCGAACACGCGATCGGTGTAGAGCTCGTTGCGGTTCTGGAAGATGTACCAGCCGAGGCCGCCCTTGCCGGAGGAGGCACCGAACACGAGTTCGGCAGCGATCAGCGTGCGCCATGCGAAGGCCCAGCCGATCTTGAGCCCCGAGAGGATGGCGGGCAATGCGGCCGGCACGAGGATCTGCAGCACGTAACGCAGGCCCTTGAGCCCGTAGTTCCGCCCCGCCATCCGCAACGTTTCGGGCACGCCCTGAAAGCCCGCGTAGGTGTTGAGCGCCATCGGCCACAACACCGAATGGATGAGCACGAACACCAGGCTGCCGCGCCCCAGCCCGAACCACAGCAAGGCCAGCGGCAACAGGGCGATCGCAGGCAGCGGGTTGAACATCGAGGTGAGCGTGTCCAGAAGGTCGCGACCCAGCCGCGTGGAGACGGCCAATGTCGTCAATGCGAACGCGAGCAGGACCCCGGCCACGTAGCCCTGAAGCAGCACGCCAAAGGAAATGCGCACCTTCTCGATCAACTCGCCGGAGGCCAGGCCTTCGACCAGCGCACGCGCCGTTGCCGTGAAGGTCGGCAGCAGCAGGTCGTTGTCCTGCCAACGCGCGGCCAGTTCCCACAGCGCGGCCATGACGACCAGAATCAGGCTCTTGCGCAACCAGCCTTGCGCCCAAAGGCGCGTCGTCAGGGGCAGCACGCGCTCCACCGGCACTTCTGTGAAGGCTTCGAGACGGTGTTCGTATTCGGGCCTGACCGGCGGTACGAGGATCCCGCTCATGACGTCGCACCCTCTTCTTCGAACAGCATGCGATGGATGCGATCGGCCGTCGCCTGCATGTCGCCACCACTGTTGACTTCGGCGCGCATCCGGCCCGGGTGCGGCGACAGCAGTGCTATGCGATTGCCCACGCGCAGCGCCTCCTCGATCGAGTGGGTGACGAAGAGCAAAGTGAAACGCACTTCGTCCCACAGCTCGAGCAGCTCGTCCTGCATCTTGCGCCGCGTGAGCGCATCCAGGGCTGCGAAGGGTTCGTCCATCAGCAGCACGCGCGGCTGCATGGCGAGCGCACGTGCGATGGCCACACGTTGCTTCATGCCACCCGACAGCTGGTGCGGGTGCACATCGGCAAACTTGGCCAAGCCGACCTTCTCGAGGTAGTGGAGTGCACGTTCGGCAGCCTCCTTGCGGCCCAGCGTGTGCGACGCCAGCAAGGGAAACATGACGTTCTGCTTGACCGTCTTCCACGGCGGCAATTGATCGAATTCCTGAAACACGACGATGCGGTCCGGGCCCGGCGCGGTCACGACGCGGCCTTCGAGCCGGATCTCGCCTTCCACCGGCGCGATGAAACCGCCGATGGCCTTGAGCAACGTCGACTTGCCGCAACCCGAAGGGCCGAGCAGCACGAAACGATCGCCACCGAAGACGTCGAAACTCACGCGGTGCGTCGCTCGCACCACCCGCTCCGGCGTGCGGTATTCGAGGCTCACGCCGTCGACCTGAAGCAGCGCGGCGCTGCCGTCAGACGCCGACTCTGCTCCAGAGACACCGTGGATCCGGCTCTGCCGGTCCACAGGTGTCGCCCCCTGGAAGGGGGGTTGGCGCAGCGACACGCAGTGCGCGAAGACTGGGGGTCAACTCAATTCCCCGCTGCGTTCTGCGCGTCGTCGAAGAAGTAATCCTTGGCCGACGCCGGCTTGTTCTTGATCGCGCCCACGCGGTGCATGAACTCAGCGAGTGCGTACGTGTTCTGCGGCGTGGTCTTGAACTGGACCTCGGGGTTCTTGATGATCTTGAGCAACAGCGCCTTGTCGATCTTCGCGTTGCCCACCTTCAGGTAGATGTCGGCCGCCTTTTCTGGATTGGCGGTGACGAACTGCGCGGCCTCGTCGAGCGCTTCGACGAACGCCTTGTAGGTCTTCGGGCTCTCGGCGCGGAATTTCTCGGTGGCATAGAGCACAGTGGCCGATGCCGGACCGCCGAGCACCTGGTACGAATTCAGCACGATGTGCGCATTCGGATTGCCGGCGAGCTCCTTGTCCTGGAACGGCTGTTTGCCGAAGTGGCCGGTGATCTCGGTGCCGCCCTTGATGATCGCAGCTGCCGCGTCCGGATGCGGCAGCGCGACGCTGATCTTGTCGAGCTTCGCGAACTCCTTGTCGCCCCACAGCTTGGCCGACGCCAGCTGAAGCACGCGCGACTGGACCGACACGCCGACGGCCGGCACCGCGATGCGGTCCTTGTCGGTGAAGTCGGCGATCGTCTTCACGGCCGGGTTGTTGCTGACAAGGTAGTACGGGAAGTTGCCGAGCGATGCCACGCCCTTGACGTTCTGCCGGCCCTTGGTGCGGTCCCAGATGGTCAGCAGAGGGCCGACGCCCGCACCTGCAATTTCGATGTTGCCGGACAGCAGCGCATCGTTGACCGCCGAGCCGCCGGAGAGCTTCACCCATTCGACCTTGGCGTCGGCGCCGGCCGCCTTGGCGTGCTTCTCGACCAGTTTCTGGTCCTGCGCGACGTTGAGCAGCAGGTAGACGATGCCGAACTGCTCGGCGATGCGGATCTGGCCTTCGGCGTGGGCCGCGAGGCTTCCGACCAGCAGGGTCAAACCGGTGGCGAGCGCCGCGGCCCTGCGAGCGATGCGATTCATGAAGAGGCTTTCGAGTGGATTCAGTAAGGGAGATCGCCGACCACGGTCGTGCGATAGAGCTTGCGGCGCAGGTCATCGGGCGTGCCGGCCGCCAGGTGCATCAGCGAGCGGTTGTCCCAGAAGACCATGTCGTGCGGCTTCCACTGGTGGCGGTAGACGAACTCGGGCTGCACGCTGTGGGCGAAGAGTTCGGCCAGCAGCGCATCGCTCTCTTCCTTCGGCAAGCCGACGATGCCCGTCGTGAAATGCTCGCTGACGAACAGCGCCTTCTTGCCGGTCTCGGGGTGCGTGCGCACCACCGGTTGCACCGCCGGCGCGACCTGGTCGATCTGTGCCTGCGACAGCTTCGGCCGCCACGGGTTCTTCGCGCGCAGGTCCTCGTATTTGGCGAGGTAGCTGTGCTCGGCCTTCAGCGGCAGGATGCGTTGCTGCAGCTCGGGGCTGAGCGCCTCCCACGCAAGATGCTGGTCCGCGAAGAGCGTATCGCCGCCTTCGCTCGGCAGCTCCTGCGCGTGCAGCAGCGAACCCAGGCTGGGCTGTGGCTTGTACGAAATGTCGGAATGCCAGTACACACCCGCGTCACCGAGGCCGATGGGCTCGCCGTTCTCCTTGATGTTCGAGACGATCAGGATCTCGGGGTGTTTCGGCAGCTGGAACTGGTGCAGCACATGGATTTCGAGCGGGCCGAAGCGCCGGCTGAAGGCGATGTGGTCGGCGGGCGACACGCGCTGGTCGCGAAACACCACGACATGGTGATCGAGGTGCGCACGGTGGATGCGCGCGAAGTCAGCGTCGTTGATCGGTTTCGAAATGTCGAGGCCGATGATTTCTGCGCCGACGGGCGCGTCAAAAGGCCGCACTTCGAAGTCTTGGGTCGACGCGGCGGGAGCGAGAACAGCAGTCATCCGTGGACTCTAGGCCGGGGCCTTCAGATTCGGAACGACCTTTTCCTTGCTTGCTTATTTCAAAAATATCCAAGGGCAGCGCGCTGGCTTTGTCGGTGTCAGGCCGGTCAGTCAACATTCCGGCACGAATCGGCGAGCAGGATCGCTTGCGCTTTTGCGGGTGCGCCCGCACAGTGCTCCCCAAACTCGATCGCCCCCTGCCCATGCTCCTGCCCTCATTTCCAGCAGCCCCGCCCCTGGTGAGCACAGCGCCGCCGCGCTCGGTCGAGAGCCTCTGGCTGTCTCTGCTGCGCCAGGTTCATGGCGACAGGTCGGCACCAGCCGCCGACGAAGCGTTGGACAGCCCGCTGCACTGGCAGGCCGACACCGGCTGGCAGCTGCACGACATCTGGCCCACCCCGGCGCAGATGCTGTTCGACCTGTTCAAACCCCTGCTGGACCTGCAGGCCCGCCAAGGCGAATGGGTGGTCGCCCAGCTAGGCCAGAGCCTGGACGGTTGCGTCGCCACCCGCACCGGCGATTCGCAGTTCATCAACTGCCCGGACAACATCCGGCATCTGCACAGGCTGCGCGCACTGAGCGATGCGGTGCTGATCGGTGCGGGCTCGGTGGCAGCCGACAACCCTCAACTGACCACGCGCAAGGTGCCAGGGCCGAACCCGGTGCGGGTGGTGCTCGATCCGCGCCTGGGCCTGCAAGCGCAGGTGTCGACGGCGCAGCTGTTCGTCGACCGGCAGGTGCCCACGCTCTGGCTGTGCGACGCGCGCTGGGGCGATCGGGCAGAGGCGCTGCTGGACGCCGACCGCACACTGGCGGTAGACGGCCTGCTGCGTGACGACGGCACGCCCGACTTGGCGCTCGCCGTGGCCGCCTTGCGCGCGCGTGGGCTCAAGCGCCTCTTCGTCGAAGGCGGCGGTGTGACGGTGTCGCGCTTCGTGGCGCAGGGTTGCCTTGACCGGCTGCACCTGGCGGTGGCGCCGCTGATCATCGGCAATGGCCGACCGGGCCTGAGCTTCGAGGGCGCAGCGCGGCTGGCCGACTGCCAGCGGCCCGCGCACAGGGTGCACTCCATGGGCGTCGACCAGATGTGGGACCTGCAGATGCGCGCTTAGCGCTGCGCCGTTAGCGCGGCGCGGCGAACAAGTCCACGTGCCCGACTGACAGGCGTGTGGATGGCAGCGATGCATGCCGGCGCGCGGACCAGTCGAACAGGTCCTGTTCGGTGCATGCGGCGGCGGCAGGGTCCGAGCCGCGCCACTGCTCCAGGGCAGCGGTGCCGAGGCCGTCGACCATGGCGGCCAGCATGGCAGGGCCGTCGGGGCCGCCGTCCGATGGGCCGCGCAGGCCGTCGATGACCCAGTCGCTGGCGCTTTGCGTGACCACGTAGCCGGCTTCGCGCGCCAGCTGCGCGGCCAGTGGAACCGCCCCTTCGCCCAGGGCGGGACCGAAGCCCTTGTCACGCCGCTGGTGCGCTGCAAAGAGTTGCTGCACGGCGGCATCGAGCGGATCGGTTGGCTCCCAAGTGATTCGACCATCGACGCTCAGCGCGAACAGCATCGCCGCATCGGCGGTGCGTGCCAGGTCCAGCATCGTTTTCAGCCAGGGAGCCGACACCAGGTCCAGCAGCGCCGAGGCCGTCACCAGGTCGGTGTTGGCCAGCGGAAGCTGGTGCAGCTCACGCACCAGGTCCAGCTGCTGCAGCGTGACCTCGGCGGTGAAGCCGGGACCGCTGACCGCGATGTCCGGCCCATGCGACACGCCGTGGGGCCGGACGCTGTGCTTCAGGCCGTGGGCCTCGGCCCAGCGGACCAGCGCCTGCGGCACGGCCGCGAGCAACGCAGGATCATGGTCGACCAGGCGCCATTGCTGGGCCCCGCCGAGCAGGGGTGCGAGCACGCGCAGGTTGGCGCCGCTGCCGCAGGCCATGTCCAGCACGGACAAGGGCGCATTGCTGCGTTGCGCGCGCCACGCTTGCACCGCAGCCGCCACGGCGCTCTGCGCGCGTGCCTGCCCGTCGAAGCCTTCGCGCAGGGTCAGCCAGTCGAGCGCAAATCCGGTCATGGCAATGGGTCCAGTGATGTGTGGGGCGCGACGGACCGCAGTGCCTGGTCGAAGCGCGCGACGGCCTCGGGCCAATCCGGCAGGCGCGCACCGGCAGCGCGCGCGCCGCTGGCCAAGGTGGCGCGCAGCTGCGGTTCCTGCAGCAGGCGAAGCAAGACGGCACGCAGGGCCGTGACGTCACCGGGAGGCACCAGCAGGCCGGCGCTTCCGGGCACCGTGTCCGGAATGGCACCCGCCCTGGTGCTGACGATGGGCAGGCCGTGCACCAGTGCCTCGGCCAGCACCATGCCGTAGCCCTCGTGGAACGATGGCAGCACGAACAGCTGTGCTTGCGCGTAATGCGCGGCAAGGCGGTCTCCGTCCAGCTCACCGTGCAGATGCACACGACCGGCCAGGCCATGCGCGACCAGGGCGGCGCGAAGGTCACGCACCGTGGCCTCGTCGCGCGTGAGGCTGCCGACGCAATGGAGCGTCCAGGCCTGGTTCTGCAGGCCTGCGAGAGCCTCTATCAAGGTCAGGTGGCCCTTGCGGGCCGTCACCGTGGCCACGCACAGCATCGACAGGCCGGGCGCGCGCGCCGCTACCGGATCAGCCGCCGGTGCGGTGGGCCGTCGAACGCCGGGTTCCACCACGCGGATGCGCTCGACGGGCACGTCGTAGTCGGCCAGCGCACGGCCGGTCGATTGGCTGGTGACGATGACGAGGCGGGCCGCGGCCAGGGCGCGCCGCTCGCTGGCGAAGAGTTGGTCTTTCGTGGGCTCGTCCAGACCCGTCTCGAGCGCCAGCGGGTGATGCACCAGCGCCACCCAGCGCAGCCGCCGCGCATGCTGCGCCACGACGTCGGGCAAGGCGCCGAAGGCCAGTCCGTCGGCGACCACGAGTCGCCCGTCCGCGATGGCGGCCACCCGTTCGGACGCCTGCCGGCGCAAGGCCGGGTCGGGGTGCGGGAAGCCCTCGCCCAGTGTCACGACCTCCACGTCCCAGCCCATCGCACGCAGGCCCTCGACGATCTGCCGGTCATAGACGTAGCCGCCCGTCAGCGTGGCGAGATCGCCGGGCACCAGGAAAACGAGCGATGGCGCAGGCATCTTTTTGCGCGTCAACCCGCTGCGGGCAGCGTGCCTTCGTAGGCGGCCCAGGCCACATGCGATTCGTGCAGGGTCACCTTCATCTGCCCGAGCCCGTGGGCGTGCGGGCCCAGCTCCCCTGCGGCAATCCGTGCGGCCATCCGGTCGAAGACGACGCGCGCCAGGAACTCGGTGCTGGTGTTTCTCCCGGCGAAGGCCGATTCCTCGTCGAGGTTGCGAAAGTTCAGCCCGTCCAGCACCGCATGCAGCGCACCGGCGGCGCGGCCGATGTCGACGACCAGGCCGTCGGCATCGAGCTCGGCGCGGCGCACCTCGAGGTCGACCACATAGGTGGCGCCATGCATGCGCTGGGCTGGGCCGAACACTTCACCGGTGAAGCTGTGGGCGATCATGAAATGGTCGCGAACGTTGACGCTGTACATGGCAATTCCTCGTTATGGGTAGTCGATGCGCTGGCACAGCACGTCGCCGGCATCGGGGCCGGCCAGGCGCGCCAGCACTTGGGGCAAGGTCGCGAAAGGCGCGACATCGGTGATCAGGCAGTCGAGCGCCGGGTCGGTCAGCAGAGACAGCGCCAGCGCCATCCGGCGGGCATGGCTCCATCGCGCGCGCTGCGCGCTCGCGATCTGGCCGACCTGCGAACTGCGCAGGGTCAGGCGGCGCGCGTGAAAGGCCTCCCCGAGCGGCACGCTGACCGGCTGCGCGCCATACCAGCTCAGCTCCAGCACCGTTGCTTCGAAAGCGGCCAGCTGCAACGCGGTGGTCAGGCCCGATGCCTGGCCGCTTGCATGGATGACCAGGTCGGCCTCGGGGCGCGCGTCCTGCGGCAAAGCAAATTCAAGGCGCAGCCGATCGGCCAAGGCGCGCCGGGCTGGCTGCGTGTCCACCAGCTGCACGTGGGTGCCGGGAAGGCGCGCCGCCAGCCAGGCCACCAACATGCCCAGCGTGCCACCGCCGACGACGGCGATGCGGTCGCCCACGCGGGGCGCGGCGTCCCAGAGCGCATTGACCGCGGTTTCCATGTTGGCCGCCAGCACGGCGCGCGCCGGCGGCACGCCATCGGGCAGCGGATGCACCGCCGCCGCGGGCACGACGTACCGCGTCTGGTGCGGGTAAAGGCAGAACACAGCGCACCCCATCAGCGCAGGCGGCCCTTGCTCGACGACACCCACGCTGCAGTAGCCGTATTTGACCGGCCCGGGAAAGTCACCCGACTGAAACGGCGCCCGCATGCGCGCGTGCTCGCTGGCGGGCACCTCGCCGCGAAACACCAGCGTCTCGGTTCCACGGCTGACGCCGCTGTGCAGCGCCCGCACGCGCACCTCGTCGAGCGCGGGCTCAGGCAGGTGCTCGGTCCGCAGTTCGGCATGGTGCGGTTGCGCGAGCCAGAGCGCCTGGGCAGACATCGGCGCCATTCAGTGCACCGCCACGCTGGCCTGGATGAGCTCGCGCATGCGCGCGGCGATCGCGCCGTCCAGCGAGAGACCTTCGCCCTGCCCTGCACGCGCTGCCAGCGGGGCACCGAAGTCCACCCGCGCCTCGAGGTCGCGGTAGCGCGGCATCGCCACCTGCAGCGCGGCCGCAAGCTTCTCGCGATCGTGCGGCATGCGACGCAGCCGTGCCAGCAGATGGCGCTGCGCGGCGCCCGAGACCACGTGGCTGACCAGCGCCGGCACCAGCTGCGCCCGCGGCGCCAGGCGCGCCAACAGGCCGTAGCTCCCAGACCATCGGGCGAGCGAGGCCTGCGCCCGCTCGGCACCGAAGGCGGCCGGATCGGGTTCGATCGCGCCTGCCGGAAAGGTCAGCAGCGCGCCGCCCTCTTTCAAATGTCGAGCCGCAGCGCGCACGGCGGCCATCTGCCCGGAGGCGTCTTCGCTCAGGAAGATCAGCTGCCGAGCGACATGCGGCAAGGCGCGCAGGAAAGGTCGGTCGAGTGCCAGCACCCGCAAGTCGGGGCGCGAAGCGAGGCTGGCGAAAAGCGCGACCGTGTCGGTCATGCCCGGATGATTCGCCAGGATGATTACCGGGCCCCGGGCCGTAAGGTGCTCCATGCCCGAGTTGCGCATGCCCGCCGTCATGCGGCTCATGAGCCAGGCGCTGCCCGGCGTCAACCCGAGCCGGCCCACGCGCGCATCGAACTCATGCGCCAGCAACGCGAAACGCCGGGCCATGGGCCGCAACAACCGCCGTACCGGCGAGTTGCGGATGCGCAGCCAACCCATCGCGTCCAGAAGGTCGTCGATGTTGATCTCGGTGAGGGTGTCGATGGCGGGCGAGAAAGCGTCGGGCATGGTGTGAGCGGGCCGCCGCAGTCTCGCGCATGTGCAGCAGATGTGCAAATGGGGGGTGCTCCAGGACATACGAGGTCGCGAGGTTCGCGATCTCGCTGGCGGAGCGCTCAGAGCTTCGCGATCGACACCTCGGTCGACTTGACCAGCGCGACCACGTCGGAGCCGGGCTTGAGTTGCAGCTCGTCGACCGAGCGCGTGGTGATCACCGACGTGACGATGCCCCAGGGCGTTTCGACATCGACTTCGGAGACGACGTCGCCGCGGATGATTTCCTTGATCTTGCCCTTGAACTGATTGCGGACGTTGATGGCTTGGATGGACATGGAATGGTTCCTTCAGGTAATAAACGGAGAGATGGGACTAGAGCGCCCAGCGCAGGGCATGCGCCGGGCCGTCGGCCCAGCGTGTGTCATTGGCAGGTTCTTCTTCGAGCGCGTCGGGCTTCTGCAGCACGCGGTCGAGGATGCGTTTCTCGATGGCGGCGAAGGCCGGATCGCCCTGCGAGCGTGGCCGTGCCAGCGCGATGTTCTCGTCCAGCGCGATGCGGCCGTCCTCGATCAGGATCACGCGATCGGCCAGCGCCACCGCCTCCTGCACGTCGTGGGTGACCAGCAGCGCGGTGAACCGGTGGCGCTGCCAGAGGTTCTCGATCAGCCGGTGCATCTCGATGCGGGTGAGCGCGTCGAGGGCGCCGAGCGGCTCGTCCAGCAGTAGCAGCCGCGGGTGGTGCACCAGCGCCCGCGCCAGGACCACGCGCTGGCGCTGCCCGCCCGACAGGCGAGCGGGCCATTCGTTCTCGCGCTCGGCCAGGCCGACGTTCGCCAGCACTTCGCGGCCGCGCTGGACCAGGCTCTTGGGCAGGCCGAGCGTAACGTTGTCGAGCACGCGCCGCCAGGGCAGCAGGCGCGCTTCCTGAAACATGATGCGGGTGTCGTCGTGCAGGCCGTCGATGGCCTTGCCGTCGGTCGCGAGCACGCCGTCGGAAGCTTTCTCGAGGCCCGCCACGAGACGCAGCAAGGTGCTCTTGCCGCAGCCGCTGCGGCCGACGATCGCGATGAACTGGCCCGGCTCGATCGTGAGTTGCGTGTCGCGCAGCACCTCGCGTTCGCCGTAGCGCTTGTGCACGCCGCGGATCTCGAGCTTCACGCCACCGGGGATCGCATGTTCGTTCGATGCCGCGCTCATGGCTGGACTCCTGGTTTGAAGAGCGCCACGTCCACCGCGTTGACCTTGCGCGGCAGCAGCTTCTCGGTAAAGAACGCGTCGGCGATCTTCTGCTGCTCGGCGAGGCCCTCGGCGGTCACAGGTCGCACGGCATAGCTGCGGCGGCTGTTGGCCTGCTCAATGGTGTCGGCGTCCAGGCCCCACACCGGCGAGAGCAGTGCCGCGGCGCCCTTCGGGTTGGCCTTGACCCACTTGCCGGTCTTGTCGAGCTCTGCGTAGATCACGCGCAGCACATCGGACCGTGCCTTGGCGTACTTGGTGCTCGCGAGGTAGTAGCGCTGGTACGACGCGATGCCCGTGCCGTCGGCCAGCACGCGAGCGTTCGACTGCTTCTGCGCAGCGGCGAGGAAAGGGTCCCACACGGCCCATGCGTCGATGGCGCCCTTCTCGAAAGCCGCGCGGCCATCGGCCGGTGTGAGGTAGGCGGGCTCGATGTCCTTGAACGAAAGGCCGGCCTTCGCCAGCGCCGCGAGCAGCAGGTAGTGCGAGCCTGCCGCCTTGGCGAAGCCGATCTTCTTGCCCTTCAGGTCGGCCACAGACTTCAGAGGCGAGTCGGCGCGCACCAGGATGGCCTGCGCCGAGGGCGAAGGTGCCTCCTGCGCAACAAAGGTGAGCTCGGCATTGGCAGCCTGTGCGAACACCGGCACGGTGTCGGCGACGTCGGCGCTGAAGTCGAGGTTGTCCAGGTTCAGCGCCTCGAGCAGCGGGAGGCCGCTCGTGAACTCGTGCCAGCTCACCTTGACGCCGAGCGGCGTGAGCTCCCGTTCGAGTGCGCCCTGCGCTTTCAGCACTGCGATCAACGTCGACGATTTCTGGTAGCCGATGCGCACCACGGGGTTGGGCTGCGCGAAGGCCGTGGCGCTGGCGAAGGCGGCCAGCGCGAGCACGGCTGTACGCCGGGAGAGACGGGGGGTGTTCATGGTCATGCCGCTTTCTTTTGATAACCGGGGTGCCAGCGAAGCCACCACTGTTCGAGCCCGCGGGCGAACAGGTCGGCCAGCTTGCCGAGCAGCGCGTAGAGCAGGATGCCCACGAGCACGATGTCGGTCTGGAGGAACTCGCGGGCGTTCATGGTGAGGTAGCCGATGCCGGACTGCGCCGAGATGGTTTCCGCCACGATCAGGATCACCCACATGAGGCCGAGCGAGAAGCGCAGGCCGACCAGGATCGACGAAAGCGCGCCCGGCAGGATCACTTCCTTGTAGAGCTGCCAGCGCGTGAGCCCGTAGGTGCGCCCCATCTCGATGAGCTGCGGGTCGACGTTTCGGATGCCGTGGAAGGTGTTGAGGTAGATCGGAAAGAAGACCGACACGCTGATGAGGAAGAGCTTGGCCGTCTCGTCGATGCCGAACCACAGGATCACCAGCGGGATGAGTGCCAGCGCCGGGATGTTGCGCACCATCTGGATGGTCGAGTCGAGCAGCGTCTCGAAGAACTTCACGGAGCCGGTCAGGAGGCCGGACGCCAGGCCGAGCCCGCCGCCGACCGCCAGGCCCGCGAGCGCCCGGCCCGCGCTGACCTTGACGTGCGTCCAGAGCTCTCCCGAGGCGGTGAGCGTCCACGCGGCCTTGATCACGTCGAGCGGCGCAGGCAGCACACGCGTGGAGAGCCACCCGAGCGACGAGGCGATCTGCCACACCGCGATGAGCGTGATGGGCACGATCCAGGGCACGAGGCGCTGGACAAGGCCCCGTGCGATGCGTGAAGCACCGAGGGACCGGCTTTGCCGGACCGCTGGTGTTGCCCCCTGCAAGGGAGTGGGTGAAGCGACACGAAGTGCGCGAAGACTGGGGGTGTATGACATGTCTAGCTCTGGGAAACGAGGCGCGATGGCGCATCGAGGTTGGCGACAACCTCGCCGAACGGGCCGGTCAGCGTCTGGCCTGGCAGACCCGGACGCTGCTTGCGCGGCAGCAGCGGGAACACCAGTTCCGCGAAGCGGTACGACTCTTCGAGGTGCGGGTAGCCAGACAGGATGAAGTTGTCCAGACCCAGTGCCGCGTATTCCTCGATGCGGGCAGCGACGGTCTTCGCATCGCCCACCAGCGCCGTGCCGGCACCGCCACGCACCAGACCCACGCCGGCCCACAGGTTCGGCGAGATCTCCAGATCGGCGCGCGTGCGCTTGGCGCCACCGGCATGCAGCGAAGCCATGCGGCGCTGGCCTACCGAGTCCATCTTGGCGAAGGCCGCTTGCGCGCGGATCACCGTCGCGTCGTCGACCTTGCTGATCAGCGATTCGGCAGCGCGCCAGGCTTCGTCGTCGGTCTCGCGCACGATGACGTGCAGGCGGATGCCGAACTTGACCGTGCGCCCCTTGCGCGCCGCACGCGCCTTCACGTCCGCGATCTTCCTGGCCACTTCGGCGGGCGGCTCGCCCCAGGTCAGATAGGTGTCGACCTGCTCCGCCGCGAGCTCGTGCGCGGCTTCCGAGGAGCCGCCGAACCACACGGGTGGATACGGCTTCTGCGTCGGCGGGAACAGGAGCTTGGCGCCCTTCACGCTCAGGTGCTTGCCGTCGTAGTCGAAGCTCTGCCCATCGTGGCTGCGCGCGATGATCTCGCGCCAGATGCGGATGAACTCGGCCGACTGTTCGTAGCGCGCCGCGTGGTCGAGGTACACGCCATCGCCTTCGAGCTCGGCCTGATCGCCGCCGGTGACGAGGTTCACCAGCACGCGGCCGCCGGACAGGCGGTCGAAGGTCGCGGCCATGCGCGCGGCCAGGCTGGGCTGGTGCAGGCCGGGCCGTACCGCGACGAGGAACTTGAGCTTCTTCGTCGATCCGATCAGGCTCGACGCGATGACCCACGGGTCCTCGCAGGAGCGGCCGGTCGGGATGAGCACGCCCTCGTAGCCGAGGTTGTCGGCAGCCCCGGCGATCTGCTGCAGGTAGTCGAGATCGACGGTGCGCGCGCCTTCGGTGGTGCCGAGGTAGCGGCTGTCGCCGTGCGTGGGAAGGAACCAGAAAATCTGCATGGTGAGTCCTCAGGCGGTGCCGGCCGCGGCCGCTTCGAGCACGTTGATCTTTTTCGGGATCAGCTTCAGCTCGAAGAAGGTGTCGGCGATCTTTTGTTGTTCGGCCAGGATGGCCCTGGTGATGGGGCCGGTGCCGTACTGCGCACGCGCCACGGACAGGTCGACCACCGGCTTCGGGATGCCCCACAACGTCGACAGCTCTGTCGCGTAGACACCCTTGTTGGCCACCGCCCATTGGTCGATGCGATTGATTTCCTCGGTGAGGATGGCCAGCACATCCTGGTTCTTCGCGACGTAGTCGAGCGAAGAGAAGTAGTACGCGCGGTTGCCAACCACGCCCGTGGCGTCGGCCAGCACCTGCGCATCGAGCGTCTTTTCGGCTGCGGCGAGGAACGGATCCCAGATGACCCAAGCGTCCACGGAGCCCTTCTCGAACGCGGCGCGCGCATCCGACGGCGGCAGGTAGACCAGGTTCAGGTCGCCGTAGGCAAGCCCCGCCTTCTCGGCCAGTTTCACGATGAAGTAATGGACGTTCGAGCCCTTGTTCAGCGCGATCTTCCTGCCCTTGAGATCGGCGACCGTCTTGATCGGCGAGCCCCTGGGCACCAGCACGGCTTCGGATTGCGGTCGTGGCACGGTGGCGGCGACATAGGCGAGCGGCGCACCGGCGGCCTGCGCGAAGATCGGCGGCGCTTCGCCCACGTCGCCGAAATCGATCGAGCCGACGTTCAACGCTTCGAGCTGGACGGGGCCGGCCGTGAACTCGGTCCACTTGACCGAGACATTCAGCGGCGCGAGGCGCTTCTCGAGCGTGCCACGGCCCTTCAGCAGGCTCAGGCTGCCCTTCTGGTTGCCGATGCGCAGGGTGCGTGCAGCGCCGGTCTGGGCAAAGCTGGCAAAGGTGGGCAACGCGATCGCGGCGGCGGCGCCCTGGAGCAGGCGGCGTCTTGGAAGAGAGAGAGGCGTCATGGAATTGCTTTCAGTGTGTTCGGGCGCAAGGTGCAAATGAAGGGCAAAGCCATCCCCCGGCCGCGCGCTGGCGGCTTGAAACCGAGGGAAATCAGGAGGGGTCGGGAACGGCGACGAAGTGCGTCAGACGCTACATCGCACATCCGAGAACGACACGGACTCGAAGCCGGTTTTCGGGGGCAGCTTCAGGCCTTCCGTCGCGAGCACATCAGCGGCCTCGTCGAGGCGCTCGGCCAGGTCGTTGTGCACCTGGTAGGCGCCTTCGGGCGTGAGCGTGATCTGCGAATCCGTGGCGTAGATCCCCGGCAGGATGTGCCGCGCAGACAGCGAATGCAGCACGGGCCGCAAGGCGTAGTCGAGCGCCAGCATGTGATGCGGACTGCCGCCGGTGGCCAGGGGCAGCACCGTCTTGCCCTTGAGCGCGTTCTGCGAGAGCAGGTCGAGGAAGACCTTCAGCACGCCGCTGTAGGCCGCCTTGTAGACCGGCGTCGCCACCACGATCACCCTCGCCTGCGTCACCTGGGCGATGGCCCGCTCGATGGCAGGGTGGCTCCATTCGGCGAGCAGCAGCGGCTGGGCTGGCAGGTCGCGGATCTGAAGGCGATCGATGCGACCTCCGCGCCGCGCCATGCGCTCACCCACGGCCTCGAGCAAGGCGGTGGAGCGGGAGGGCGCCGATGGGCTGCCAGCGATCAGAAGAACGGTCATGAGAAGAAGAGGTGATTCAGTGGCGGCAGGCGAAGCGACACGGAGTGCGCGCAGACCGGGGCGAGTCTTACTTTTGCTTGTTGGTATAGATCTGGTCGAAGGATCCGCCATCGGCGAAATGCGCCTTGTCGGCCTTTGCCCAGCCACCGAAGGCCTGGTCGATGGTGACCAGCGTCAGCTTGGGGAACTGCTTGTCGTACTTGGCCTTGGCCTTGTCCGACGTCGGGCGGTAGAAGTTGCGCCCGGCGATGTCCTGGCCTTCATCCGAATACAGGTATTTGAGGTATTCCTCGGCCACGGCGCGCGTGCCCTTCTTGTCGACGACCTTGTCGACCACCGCCACACTGGGCTCGGCCAGGATGGAGATGGAGGGGACCACGATCTCGAACTTCTCGGGGCCGAATTCCTTGAGCGCCAGGAAGGCTTCGTTTTCCCAAGCCAGGAGCACGTCGCCCACGCCACGCTGCACGAAGGTGATCGTGCTGCCGCGGGCGCCGGTGTCGAGCACCGGCACGTTCTTGAACAGGTTGCCGATGTATTCCTGCGCCTTGGCATCGCCGCCGTACTTGCGCTTGGCGAATTCCCACGCGGCAAGGTAGTTCCAGCGGGCGCCGCCCGAGGTCTTCGGGTTCGGGGTGATGACCTGCACGCCCGGCTTGACGAGGTCGTCCCAGTCCTTCAGGCCCTTGGGATTGCCCTTCTTCACGAGGAAGACGATGGTCGAGGTGTACGGCGCCGAGTTGTGCGGCAGGCGTTTCTGCCAGTCGGCCTTGACCAGCCCGCCGTTCTTCACGAGCGCGTCGATGTCGCCGCCGAGGGCCAGGGTGGCGACATCCGAATCGATGCCGTCGATGATCGACCGGGCCTGCTTGCCCGAGCCACCGTGCGACTGCTTGACGGTGACGTCCTGGCCGGTCTTGCCCTTCCAGTACGCGGCGAAGGCCTTGTTGTAGTCCACATAGAGCTCCCGCGTCGGGTCGTACGACACGTTGAGTAGCTTGACGGGCGCGGCACCTTGCGCGAAGGCCGGAAACGACGCCATCGTCGTCAGGGCCATGGCGCTCGCAATGCTGGCACCGAGGGAAAGCTTGATAAAGTCGCGGCGAAGGCTCATGGTGTTCTGCTCAAAATGCATATCAATGAAGCCGCCGATTCTGAATACGGCATATAGAAACTGGAACGACCGAGTTTTCAGTTCTAAATAGCTAAATCAACTAAGACACCCCTCGACTTCAAAGGCAGGCATCAAATGGCTCGTATGGTTCAGTGCGTCAAGCTCGGCAAGGAAGCCGAAGGCCTCGACTTTCCGCCCTATCCCGGCGACCTCGGCAAGCGCCTGTGGGAAAACGTCAGCAAGGAGGCCTGGGCCGAGTGGCTCAAGCAGCAGACCATGCTGGTCAACGAAAACCGCCTGAACCTGGCGGACCTGCGCGCCCGGGAGTACCTCAAGCGCCAGATGGAAAAGCACTTCTTCGGCGAAGGCGCCGATGTGGCGCAGGGTTACGTCCCGCCGCCGGCCGCCTGATTCCGCTGCGCGCGCTGTGTCCGAGCCAGTCGACTGGCGCGCAGACGGCGTGCCGCAAAGCCCGCGCTTCGACGACATCTATCACACCGAAACCGGCGCGCTGGCACAGTCGCGGCACGTATTTCTTGGCGGCTGCGGCTTGCCCGAGGCCTGGGCCGATCGGCCGCAATGGCTGATTCTCGAAACCGGGTTCGGCCTCGGACTCAGTTTCCTGACAACCTGGCAGGCCTGGCGCGACGATCCGCAGCGTCCTCGCATGCTTCACTTCGTCTCCGTGGAGGCGCATCCGGTGGGCCGAGAAGACCTGCTGCGCGGTGCGGCCGCCTATCCGGAACTCGGCGAACTGGCCGAAGCGCTGGCTTCTCAATGGCACGGACTGCTGCCAGGATTTCACCGCCTCTGCTTCGACGAGGGGCGCGTGCTGCTCACGTTGTGCGTGGGCGATGTCCATCCGATGCTGCGCGCGCAGCGCTTCGAGGCCGACAGCATCTTTCTCGACGGGTTCAGCCCACAGTGCAACCCGGAAATGTGGTCTGCCGAGACCCTCAAGGCGGTCTCGCGCTTCACCCGACAGGGCACCGGCATCGCCACCTGGACGATCGCTCGGGCGGTGCGCGACGCGTTGGCGCAGAACGGCTTCCAGGTCGAGAAGCGCCAGGGCCTGCCGCCCAAACGCGATTGCCTGCGCGGCGTGTTCGCACCCGCATGGACGGTGCGTCGTCGCGGCCCGCCGCCCGAGCGCATCGGCGCACCAGGGCATTGCGCGGTGATCGGCGCAGGGCTTGCCGGCTCGGCGGTTGCCGCGAGCCTCGCGCGACGCGGTTGGCGCGTGACGGTGCTGGAAGCCGCCGACCGGTCAGCCGCGGGCGCCTCCGACCTCCCGGTCGGCATGCTGGCGCCGCACGTGTCGGCCGACGATGCGTTGCTCTCGCGGCTCACGCGCGCCGGAATTCGCGCCACCTGGACTGAACTGGAGCGCTTGCTGGAAGCCGGCCAGGACTGGGCCGCCACCGGCGTGCGCGAGCGCCGCTCGGACGGCGATGTGCGCGTGCCGACCGAGTGGCACGCCGACGGGCCCAACGAATCGTTTCCTGCGGGCGCCACGTCGCTCTGCCATGCCCGCGCCGGCTGGGTCCGCCCGCGCGCACTGGTCGCAGCGTGGCTGCGCACACCCGGCATCGAACTGCGCTTCGGCGCGCAGGTCTCGCACATGGAGGCGGTCGGCGCAGGCTGGCGGCTCGTCGACGCCGGCGGTGCGACGCTCGTCGAGGCGGATCGCGTGGTCATCGCGGGTGGCGTGGGCAGCGTGGCGCTGGCCCCCGCCCTGCCCCTGCAGCCGGTGCGCGGCCAGGTCGAATGGGGCCACGCGGAAGGCGCGGCACTGCCTGCCATGCCGGTCAACGGCGATGGTCACCTGATCGCCCATGTGCCCGACGCCGAGGGCGCGCTGTGGCTCACCGGCGCGACCTTCGACCGCGACCGGTGCGACCTGTCGCCCCGCGCAGCGGACACCGCGGCCAACCGCGCACGGCTCCTGCGGCTGGACCCGGGCGCCGCCGGCTCGTTGGCGCCCGACTTCGACCGCGGCTGCACGCAAACATGGGTCGGCGTGCGATGCGCCTCGGCCGACCGCCGGCCGCTGGTCGGCCCGCTCGACGAAAGCGCCCTGCCCGGGGTCTGGGTCAGCACCGCCATGGGCTCGCGCGGCCTCTCGTTCGCGGCGCTGTGTGCAGAGTTGCTCGCAGCGCGGTGGCATGGGGAACCCTTGCCGCTGCCAACCACCCTTTCAAACGCTTTGGACACACGCCGGCTTTGACACGCGGGGAGAATGCGCAATGGCCATCCGTTACGACATCACCCACACCACGATCTACCGGTACCACACGCCGGTGACCTTCGGCCTGCACCGGGTCATGTTCCGGCCGCGCGACAGCCACGACCTGCGTGTCCTCGCCACCGACCTCAAGGTCAGCCCGAACGCGAACATCCGCCTCATCCAGGACCCGCACTCCAATTCAGTCGCGCTGGTGCAGCCGATGGGCGAGGCGACCGAGCTCAAGATCGTCTGCTCCTTCACCATCGAGCAGGTGCCCTCCCGCCTCGACGAACTCGCACTGCATCCGGCCGCCGAGTTCCTGCCCTTCGCGTATTCGGTGCCCGACCGGCTCGACCTCGAGCACTACCTGCGCCCGCACCACGACGACCCGCAGGGCGAACTGATCCGCTGGGCCCACCAGTTCCTGCAGACCGATGCACCCAACAGCACCCGTGACGTGCTCGCGCGCATGAATGCGCACATCGGCAAGAGCCTGACCTACGCCGCGCGCGACGAGGAAGGCACGCAGACGCCGCTCGAGACACTGCAGCTGGGGAGCGGCAGCTGCCGCGACTACGCGCTGCTCATGATGGAAGCGGCGCGCCGCCTCGGCGTGGCGACGCGCTTCGTCTCGGGCTACCTGTACGACGCCGCGCTCGACGCGAAGGCTTCCGGCGCCACGGTGGACACGGGCGTCATGGGGGCCGGCTCGACGCACGCGTGGATGCACGCCTACCTGCCAGGCGCAGGGTGGGTGGCCTACGACCCGACCAACAACCTGATGGGCAGCAGCCAGCTCATCCGCGTCGGCGTCGCGCGCGATCCGGCGCTCGCCGCGCCGATCTCCGGCAGCTGGTTCGGCGAAGCCGATGCCTATGAAGGCATGACCGCCATCGTGCAGGTCCGGCGCATCTCGTCGTGAACGGCACAGCCGCGTAGGACGACCCGCCATCCTCGGCCTCCTCAGGGAAAGCACCCAAACGCAGCCGGCCGTCGCCACCTAGTCTCTGTCCGCCGAAAGGCAATCCAAAAAATAACGGAGACAACATGGACAAAAGACACCTGCCACTGCTCGTGGCCGCGACGCTTTCCCTGGCCGCCTGCGGCGGCGGCGGCGGTGGCAACAACGGCGCATTCTTCCCGATCGCCGCGGCACCTGCCCCGGCCCCCGTGCCCGCCCCGCCACCTCCCCCAGCCCCTGCGCCACCGCCGGTACCCGAAGAAACGCGCATCCAGGACACCCGGACCTTCGCGCCCTCCCCGGCCGACGCGGCCGCGACCACGTTCGCAGCGCTGAAGCTCGATGCGAGCGACACCGTCGACAACACCACCACGAGCCGCTGGTCGGGCGTGCTCGGCGGCGCGCTCTACCACGTCGAAGTACCGCAGAACTGGAACGGCAAGCTCGTGATGTACGCGCACGGCTATCGCGGCGAGGGCAGCGTGTTGACGGTCGACGACGCACCCGGCCTGCGCAGGTACCTGATCCAGAACGGCTACGCCTGGGCCGCATCGAGCTACAGCAAGAACTTCTACGACGTGCGCGCAGGCGTCGAGGACACCAACGCGCTGGCGCTCGCCTTCAACACCATCGCCACCGCGAACGGCCGCACGCTGGCGGCGCCAAGCAAGGTCTACATCACCGGCGTGTCGATGGGTGGCCACATCACCGCCGCGGCCATCGAGGACGAGGCGTTCGCCACGGCGAAGAACAAGATCCGCTACAACGGCGCAGCACCGATGTGCGGTGTGCTCGGCGACACCGAGCTGTTCGACTACTTCGCCGGTGCCCAGGTGACGGCGCAGGTGCTGGCCTCGGTGCCAAAGTATCCGTTCGCGAATTTCAGCGACATCGCGAAGCAGGTGACTGGCGCGCTGTTCACTGATTTTTCAGCGTATCCGCTGCAGCCTACCTTTCCCACGGGCGAAAAGTTCGAGAGCGTCGTGAAGAACCTGACAGGCGGCGAGCGTCCGGTCGCAGCCCTGGGCTACCGCTACGGCGGCACCATCCCCGTCGTGTTCGGCGTGTTCGGGAGCGACGGCACGGTCAACGGCATCCTGAACAAGAGTGTGGTCGACACCAACCGCTTCACGTACTTGGTCGACGGCGACGCGACCACGTCCACCACGATCAACAACTCCGCGCTCAAGATCACCGCCGCCGCAGACGCAAACCGTCTGCGCACGGATGGCCTGCGCTGGATTCCGAAGACAAACGGCGAATTCAAGATCCCGGTGGTGTCATTGCACACGCTCGGCGACTTCTATGTGCCCTTCAGCATGGAGCAGATCTACCAGAAGCGCGTTGCGGCCAAGGGCAACAGCACATGGCTCGTGCAGCGCGCGGTGCGGGGTGCGTCGCATTGCGACTTTACCTCCGCCGAGCAGGCGGAAACGCTCGACGCGATGTTGAAGTGGGAACAGGGTGGCGCGAAGCCGGCCGGCGACGATGTGGTGACGCCAGCAACCGTCGCGGCACCGACATATGGCTGCACGTTCACGCGCAACACCCTCGGCCCGGACGACGCTCCGGGCGGCACCACCGCGCGACTGCGTGGCGCCATTGCGCTGGATCCAGGAACCACCGCCTGCCCTCCCTGACCAACGCGCGCGGAAGCCTCAGCGCTGCCGCATCGGCATCCGGTCGATCTCGGCGAACACCGCCGAAAGATCGACCGAAGAACCTTCGGTCATCTTGACGCCGCCGTCCTTGCCGACCAGCAGAAAGGTCGGTGGGCCGGCGGCGTCGAGTTTCAGGGCGGCCAGCAGCGCGCGTGTCTGCGCCGGACTCAATCGCACTTCGTTGCGACGGCCCTGGCCTGCGGCAACCGTGTAGAGCACCATGTCGCGCTCGATGAACGCCTCACGCGTGGCAGTTTGCTGCAAGGCCGTGTCCACCTTGCGCAGAAGCGCATCGTCGGCTGTCGGCACGACAACGACGATCGGCCGCGTCTTCCATCGCTCGGCCACGAGCGGATTGACATCGGCTGCGGCCGGCAGCGCAGCAAGGCCCAGGGTCGCGGCGATCAGCAGTGCATGTTTCATGCTCGCGATGATCGCCTGAACCTCCGACGCGGACGTCGGTCGAATGCCGACGACCCCGCCGGACACTCGCGTCAAAGCTCTCGCCCATGAAAACTTCTTTCGCGCGCGTGATGGGCTGGAGCCTGACCCTCGTCGCCCTCGCCCTCGCTTTCGGGCTCTACAGCGGCGCGATCGTCGTGCCGGAACGTTTCGATCCCTGGGCACCTCTGGACGTCAACGCGCCACCCGACATGCTGACCGACTTCAAACTGTCGCGCGCCAAAGGCGATCCGGTCCGCTGCAACGCGGCGCTGGCAACGACGGGCATGCAGTACGACACGGTCCCCGATCGCGCGACCGGCCCGGGCTGCGGCTTCGAGAACGCCGTGCGGATGCGCCAGGCCAACGTGCGCCTCGGTGCGCCGCTGACGTTGAGCTGCCCGATGGCGCTCTCTTTCTTCATGTGGGAGCGGCATGCCCTGCAACCGGCGGCGGCGGAGCACTTCGGCCAGCCTGTCGTCGCGATCGAGCACCTCGGGAGCTACGCCTGCCGCAACGTCAATCGCGGCGAGGGCGAGACACCCGGCGCCTCGCGCAGCCGCCACGCGACCGCGGATGCGCTCGACGTCGCAGGCCTGACGCTCCGGGACGGCCGCCGCCTCTCGGTGCGCAAGGACTGGGTCACCGCCGCCAATGAAAAAAGCGCCGCACCCAATGAGGGTGCGGCGCTGCTGCGCGATGTGCATCGCGGGGCCTGCCGCTACTTCGACGGCGTGCTCGGCCCCGACTACAACGCGGTACACCGCGACCATTTCCACCTGGAAACTGGCGGCTTCTCGATGTGCCGTTGAGGGCGGTGCAATCGGCCTGGAGCGATCAGAACTTCATGCCCAGCGTGACCTTGAAGCCGTTGTCCTTCAGGCCGCTGCCGAACTGGCCGCTGTAGCTGGCGCCCAGCGTCAGGTTGGGTCGCAGCGTGGTTTCCAGACCGGCTTCGACCACCGCGACATTCCTGGCGATCGGCACGCCATACACGGTGAAGGCCGAGCCGCCGGCAAAGGCGTTGGTGCTCGATGGCGTGACCGCGCTGAACGCGTGGCGCCAGCCGACCATGCCGCGCAGGCGCAGGCCGTCGCTCACCTCGCTCGATGCGCGAAGACCGAGCGTGCCGAAGGTCACGTCGGTCGAGCCGCTGGCGCCGCGCAGTGCGGCCACGCCGCCGCGTTCGCCGAAGGCATCGGTCTTGACGTTCACGTAGGCAAGGCCGGCGAAGGGCTCCAAGGCCACGCGTCCGATGTCGAAGCGCTGGCCGAGTTCGCCGAACACTTGCGAGGTCGACGCGTCGTACTTCGCCGACAGGCTGTCGGCAAAGCCGGTGAACGCGACCGTGCGCTTCGTGTCCAGCTTGTGCCAGGTGTAGCTCGCGCCGAGGCGCAGGCTGGTCTTGTTCCACTGGTTGCCGCCATAGGCACCGAGCGTGCAGTCGTCGGTCTTGACGGAGGAACTGCGCACGTTGTCCATGTCGCTGCGGCTGTAGCCTGCCAACCCGCCGACACGCCAACCGCCGCCCACCAATGCGTCGGCACCGACGACGATGCCGCCGATGTCGCGCTCTGCCTGCTGTGCGTTGCCGTCGCCCTTGATGCGACCCGTGGAGCCGAAAATCTTGCCCCAGGTCAGGGTGCCCGAGTCCGGCGCGCAGGCCGGCGTCGCTGCCGACCCGGTTGCCAGCGTGCCGGCGCCAGGGGCGCAGAACGCGCCCAGCAAGCGATCGGTCGCGGCTTCACGGACGAAGCGGCTGTCTTCCAGCAGCACCGTCTTGGCCGAGGCGTGGCTTTCACCGGAAATCTGGTCGAAGCCGGCTCGGGCGGCCGCCACGGTCGGCTGGAACAGCAGCGCTTGGCGAAGGCCGTTGGTGATCGCCAGGCCTTGGGCCGCGAAGCCGGTGTTGATCTGGTTGGTGGTGTAGCCCGAGATCAGCGCCACGGACCCGGTCGCGCCCGGTACCAGCGACGCCGATTGCACCGCTTCCAGATACACATGGTTGGCGTCGTACGTGTCGTGCAGCGTCACGAAGGGCGAAGCCACGGTTTCGCCGCTCAGCGTGTACTTGCCGCTCACGCCGCCGTCGGCACTGACCACCGTGTAGCGCACGTTCAGCGGGATCGGCGCCGTGCCGTAATGAATCGCCTGCAGGCCTGCGCCCGAAGCGATGGTCGCGGTGCCGGTCGCCTTGATGAGGTCGGAAGCGACGCCGTCGTATTCGACCTGGTAGATCGAGCCCGCCGCCGCTGCGTAGTTGCCGTTGACGTTCAACGTGCCGATGCTGTTGCCGGGCGCCACTATCGAACCGGCCAAAGCGGAGATGCCGCCCACCGTGCCGTTTCCGGCCAGCGTGCCGCCGCTCACCACCGTGACTTCGGTGTTGGGCAGCGACGCGTTGTTGGCCAGTCGACCGCCGCGCACAACGAAGTCGACCGCATCGGCGCTGGCGCCGGTCAGCGTCCACTTGCTGGTGCCTGTCTTCTCGAACTCGCCGAAGCCGCGGTACTTGGCGGCATCGCCGATCTGCGAGATGTCGAAGCTCGCATCGACGGCGCCGCCCAGACCGAAGGTGTCTGCGCGGCTGAAAGCCTGCACGTTGCCGACGATGTTGGAACCCGCTTCGATGGTCAGTTTGTTCGTGCCGCCGGTGAACTCGATCGACGGCGCGCGCGCGCCGTCGCCGCCGAGACCGCCCTGGATCGTGCCCGCATTACTCAGGTTCACGTTGGCGCCGGAGACGCCCGCGCCACCCGCACCCGGCTTCAGGCCAGTGACTGCGATCGCGCCGTTGGCTGTGCCGGTGACCACGCCGCCATCACCACCTTGCAAGGTGCCTCCCGCCGCGTTGTAGACCGAGGCTGCACCGGTTCCGGTGAAGCGCACACCTGCGCCGCCAGCACCCGCATTGGCGCTCCAGGCGAGCGAGCCGCCAAGGTTGTCCTGCGCTGAAAAACCGGCGAGGTCGATCGAGCCGCCGTTGCCTCCGGTCACGCTGCCGCTGTTGGTCAACGTGCCGCCGTTGAGCAGCGCGCCGTTGCCGCCGGCACCACCCTGAAAGCCCAGATTGAACTTGCCGGTGAACACCGTGCCGTTGGTCTGCTGGTTGCTGTTGTTGTTGGCGTTGAAGGTCTGGGTGAATGTGTCTGTGCTGTTGCCGCCGACCAGGGCGCCTGAGTTCGTCACTTTCGCGGCGTCGCCGATCAGGACGGCATTGCCACCTGATCCGCCGACGGTGTTGACGGTTCCCGAGACGTCGATCGTGTTCCCGCTGCCACCGCCCGAGCTGTAGTTGCTGTAGGAAAGATTGGCATCGCCGTGGACGACGTTGGCGCTGAGACCGCCCGAGACCGTGCCGCTGTTGACCACCGTGGAAGTCCCGCCAGCCGAGACACCGTCACCACCGGCGCCCGCCGTGAAGGTGGCTGTCAGCGCACCCACCGTGCTGTTCTTGGAGCCACTGTTCTGCGTGTAAGCGTTGATCTGCGCGTAGTGGCCGAAACTTGACCCGGCCTGTCCACCCGCGATCACGCCGTCGTTGCGCACGACACCTGCGCCCGTCACCTCGACACCCCGCCCTGCGCTGCCGCCTGTCACATTGATGTTCAGCGAGTCGGTCTCGCTGACGCCGTTGACGTTGTTCAGCCCGTTGCTGGGCTGGAGAATTGCATAGGGCCGGACCGCACCGCTGTTCAGAAGATCGCCGCCACGAATGACGCCCGACGCCTGGTTGAGCACCGCTCCGCCGCCCATCCGGATCCCTGCACCGCCGGCTGCACTCGTGGCGACATTGGTCAGCTGATTGGCGACAGTGGCGCCGTCCGCAACTTGCTGATTGCCGCTGTACAGCTCGTCGTAGGACTGAAAGTACTGTTGCACACCACCACCGACAATGCTGCCCGCATTGGTCACGCTTCCGGTGCCGATGGTGACGCCTACTCCCGCCGCACCGGCGGACGCGAAGACGGCCTTCGAATCGAATGACGACCCGTAGAGTTGCGTATAGAAGTAAGACGAACTCAAGCCCCCGACGATCGTGCCATTGGCCAGGTTGGTCACGCTGCCAGAAGCGATGTCGATGCCGCTTCCGCCGGTACCGGCCTCGACGCGATTGCCGGAGGCGTTGGGCGTTCCGTTCGTGCTGAAACTGTAGCTATTGCCCTGGGCACCGCCCGCCGCACCGCCGGTGATCGTGCCGCTGTTCAAGACGCTGGCATCAGCGGCTGCGTGCACGCCATCACCGCCAGTGCCGCCTCTGCCGACGAGAGCATTAGACGACGCCATTCCGCCGTAGTTGTTATAGGCATAGCTGCTGGCAGAGGCATCGCCGCCGCGGCCGCCGGAAATGCTGCCGGCGTTGTTCACGATCGCGCCGCCTGCTTCGAAACGCGCGCCGTCGCCGCCCCGGCCGCTCTGCGCTACAGCGAGCGAGGTGAGCTGGCCAGTGATCGCCGTGCCGTTGTTCGAATAAATCTGAAGTTGTGCACTCGCGCCTGTATTGCCCGCATTGCCGCCAACGATCGTGCCGGTGCTGTCATTGGTCAGCGTGCTGCCGGTGCCAAGGAACTGAACGCCGGCGCCGCCTGCGGCCCCGACCGCTTTGGCCGTGGCAAATCCCGCATAGCCGTCGGCGGCTTGCTGATAGACATACGCGTTTGTCGACGCATTTCCCGAATCGCCGCCAGACACACTGCCCAGGTTGGTCATCGAGCCGTTGGTGTTCGCAAACTGAACGCCCACGCCGCCCGCGCCGGAAGTCGCCGTCGACGCGGTCGTCGCGGATTTGGCCGGGGTGTTGCTGTAGTAGTTGTAAAGCTGTGCGTTGCTCGAACTGTCGCCACCGCGGCCACCTGCAATCGAAGCGTTCGCCGCGTTCGCGAGGCCGGCATCGGCGCTCGACAATGCAACACCGAGACCACCACTTCCGCCAGCACCGGCCGCCGCCGTGTACGAGGAGACAGCGCTGTTGTTTCCGCTGTAGTAGTTTGAATTCAAGTTGGCCTGGCCGCCGTTTCCGCCGGCACCGCCACTGATGCTTGCGGCGTTGCTGCTCGCGATGCCGGCGCTGATGGCACCGTAGCCGCCGGCTCCGCCGCCGCCGCCGCCCACGGCCGCAACGGACGTTGCGTTGGGAATACTGACATTGCCGCCATTACCGCCATTGCCACCGGCCAGATTGGCCGCATTGGCAAGCGTGGTCGGCACCGACGCGTGAGCCCCGCCGCCGCCGCCGCCGCCGCCGATCAGGCCGGAGCTGTTAGAAGCGCCGCTCTGTCCGTTCGGGAGGCTCGAGGTGCCTCCAACACCCCCAACCGAAGAACCGGACCCGCCACCAGCGCCGCCCGTAAGCCCCGCAGCTCCGCCGCCGCCACCGTCGGCCGCAGCGCTTGCGGCGCTGCCCGCCGCGCCATCGATGCCCACGCCTCCCGCGGCACCATTGCCGCCCGAGCCACCGTCCGCCCACGCCATGGGGGCGCTCATCAGGATCGCACCGGTACCCAGCGCGGGCAGCACTGGCGAGAGCGCCGCTGCGATCACCCGCGCAACCGCGCGAGATTTGAAGGAAGAAGGAATCCGGTGCGCAGCGCGGTGAGGGGAATTCATCAAGACTCTTGGTTGTCAACAATGTTGTAGTGTTGACAATTAGAAACCTTTATTTCTAATAATTAACTTTCGAGCACGTTTGTTACCTGCAAAAGTCACACTTTTGTATGTAACAACGAAAAGTGTCGCTTTATAGACATATCGCGGACATTGCCGTTCAGACCGAGCCCGCGCGCCTGCGGTCCACGATCAACTGCCAAGCCGAAACCGGAACACCGCGCCCTTCTCCGCCTGATGCACGAGCCGGATGTCGCTGCCATGCAACTGCAGGATGCGCTGCACGATCACCAGACCAAGTCCGCCCCCGGAGCCGTCGCCGCGACCGCCCGTCATGAACGCAGGCCGCGTGAAAAGGCCCTTGCGCAGCTCGTTCGGGATGCCCGGTCCGGTGTCGCTGATCTGCACCTGCACGCCGGCTTCTGCAGCACGCAACTGCACTTCGATGTGCCCGCCCGTGGGCGTATGGCGGATCGCGTTGTCGAGCAGGTTGGTCAGCACGCGTTCGATCATTCCGAGGTCGGCGGTGACCACCGGCAGGCCGGGCGCGATGTCGGGGGTGAGCTGCTGCTGGCGCGCTTCGGCGGCCAGCTCGAACTTCTGGAACACGTCCTGCACCAGGTCGGCCAGCGCGAAGCTTTCCTTCTCGGGCTTGACCACGCCGTATTCGAGCCGAGCGAGCTCGAACAGCTCCTGCGCGAGCCGCCCGACCTTGCGGCTCTGCCCGAGCGCAATCTCGAGGTAGCGCCGGCGATCCGCTTCGTCGAGGGTGCCGGACTTGATCAACAGGGTTTCGAGGTAACCGTGCAGCGAGGTGAGCGGCGTGCGCAGGTCGTGCGAGATGTTGGCGAAAAGTTCGCGGCGCTGGTGGTCCTGCAGCGTGAGTTCACGCCACTGTTCGGTGATGCGTTGCGTCATCCGCGCGAAGGCATCGCCCAGCAGCGCGATCTCGCCGCCGCTGTGCGCCAGCCGCTCGAAGGTCGGGGTCTCCCGCGCGAGGGCTTCGATGCCTTCGGTCTCGAAACGCTTCACCGCCACCGTCAGTTCGCGCAGCGGGCGGGTGATGAGCCAGAACGCGGCAAGACCCGCCAGCAGCCCGAGCAGCGCCACCAGCGCCATCGACCACAGCGTGGTGCGCAGCACGTTGTCGGACGAGACATTCGCAGCGAGCGCATCGTGCGCTTCTCCCTGCAGCACCACGTACACGTAGCCCGCGTCCTGGCCATCGACCTTCAACGGCGCGGCGTCGAACACCTTGCGTGCATCGTTGCCGCGCGGATCGTCGCCCACGATGGGCAGGCGATCACCCGCCAGCAGCCGCCGGATCGGCGCGGTGTCGACCCGCTCGCGCTTGAGGCTTCCCGGCGGTGCGTCCTGCGCGACCACGCGGCCGTCGGGCGCCAGGAGATAGACCTCGACGCTCGGGTTCACGTCCATAAGCTTGCCGAACAGGACGCGCACCGCGTCCGGGTTCAAGCGGTCGCCCGCCATCAACTCCGAACTGGCCGCGATGCGGGCGGCCAGACCGCCCGAAAGGCGCTGGACGACTTCCTGCTCGTACTGCCCGCTCGACCGTGTCTGCAGCCACGCTGACGCACCGCAGCAGGCCAGCAGCAGCGCAGCGAACACCAGCGACAAACGTCTTGAAAGCGTGGCGCCCCACATCACGCGCTGCCCTCCACCAGCGCCGGCGCGGCCAGTTTGTACCCGCGGCCCCACACGGTGAGGATGCGGCGGGGATCGGCCGGGTCGGCCTCGACCTTGGTGCGCAAACGGTTGATGTGGGTGTTGACCGTGTGCTCGTAGCCGTCGTGCTGATAGCCCCACACCTGATTGAGCAGGTCGAGGCGCGAGAACACCTTGCCCGGATGTCGCGCGAAGAAGTACAGCAGGTCGAACTCGCGCGGTGTCAGCTCGATGGGCTTGCCGCCGACGCGCACTTCGCGCGCCAACGGATCGATCTGCAGTCCCGCGAGGTCGAGGCTGCCCGAATCGATGCGTGCGTTGCGCGCCAGTGCATCGGTGCGGCGCAGCAGCGCCTTCACCCGCGCCACGAGTTCAAGCACCGAGAACGGTTTGGCCAGGTAGTCGTCGGCACCCAGCTCGAGGCCGAGGATGCGATGCACTTCGCTCGACCGCGCACTGGTGATGATGATCGGTGTGTAGCGCGTCATGGCGCGCGCCCGGCGGCAGATCTCGAGGCCGTCGATGCCGGGCAACATGAGGTCGAGGATCAACGCGTCCCAGTTGCCACGCTCCAGTTCACGCAGGCCGGTGTGGCCGTCGGCCGCATGCTCGACCGCGTAGCCTTCGTCGCGCAGGTGCATGCGCAGCAGCTCGGCGATGTGGGCGTCGTCTTCGACGATCAGTACGCGCTTGGAGGTGTCCATCGGGCAATTGTCCCGCGATACGCGCTTGGGAGTTATCACGATTAATTGAACTCTGCGTGATGAATCGGCGAACGGGTGGGCCCAAGAATCCGCCACATGAACAGCGCCACCCTGCCCTCCACGCCGCCCTCGCGCAGCCAGCCGATCCATCCGGCATGGATGCGCATCACCCACTGGCTCAACGCCCTCGCGGTGCTGGTGCTCGTGGCGAGCGGCTGGCGCATCTACAACGCGGCGCCGTTCTTTCCGTTCACGATTCCCAAGTCGCTCACGCTCGGCGGCTGGCTCGGCGGGGCGCTGCAGTGGCACTTTGCGGCGATGTGGCTCTTGGGCTTCAACGGCATCGTCTACCTCGTGCTCAACGTGATGAGCGGGCGTCTGGCACGCAAGTTCTTCCCGGTGTCGCCAGGGGCCGTTTGGCACGACGCGCTCGCCGCGCTCAAGGGCACGCTCTCGCATGCCGACCCGCGCCGCTACAACAGCGTGCAGAAGCTGGCCTACCTGTTCGTGATGCTGGACCTCACGGTGCTGGTGCTGTCGGGCCTGGTGCTCTTCAAGTCGGTGCAGTTTCCGCTGTTGCGCGAACTGATGGGCGGCTACGAGTCGGCGCGCCGCGTCCATTTCTTCGCCATGGCGGGCATCGTCGGGTTCGTGGCGGTCCACCTCGTGATGGTGGCGCTGGTGCCCCGCACGCTGCTGACCATGGTTCGCGGCGGCCGCGCCACCGATGCATCGGAAGCCTCATGAAAATCTTCAAAGCACCCACCGTGACGGGCATCGATGGCGATGCCGTCGTGCGCGAAGCCCGCTCGCTCATCGCAAGGCAGCTCGACCAGCCCGCGCGCCGCGTCTTCATGCAACGCACGCTGACGCTCGGCGGCCTGTCGTTGCTCACGGGCTGCAGCATCACCGACCAGCCGCAGGTCGACGCCGCACTGACGCGCATCTCGCGCCTCAACGACGAGGTGCAGGGCTGGCTGTTCGACCCGGACCGCTTGGCGCCGACCTACCCGGATTCGATGATCACCCGCCCCTTCCCGTTCAACGCCTACTACGGCGAGGACGAGATCCGCGAAGTCGACGAGGCCACCTACAAGCTGGAAGTGACCGGCATGGTGGCCGACAGGAAGAAATGGACCTTGCCCGAGCTTCGCGCCATGCCCCAGGAAGACCAGGTGACACGCCATATCTGCGTGGAGGGCTGGAGCGCCATCGGCAAATGGGGCGGCGTGCGCTTCGGCGACTTCCTCAAGCGCGTCGGCGCCGACACCACTGCCAAGTACGTCAGCTTCAAGTGCGCCGACGACTACTTCACGAGCATCGACATGCCGACCGCACTGCATGCGCAGACGCTGCTCGCCCTGACCTACGACGGCCAGCCGCTGCCACCGAAATACGGCTTTCCGATGAAGCTGCGCATGCCGACCAAGCTTGGCTACAAGAACCCCAAGCACATCCAGGCGATCTTCGTCACCAACACCTACACAGGCGGCTACTGGGAAGACCAGGGCTACAACTGGTTCGGAGGCAGTTGAGCAAGAAGCTCGACTGCCGAAGAAAAGCGCGAGGCCGTGTTCATCCGAACCGAGCCGATTTGAAAACCCAACTGAAAGACTTCACATGAACAAGCTCACTGCAACTTTCCTCGCCACCTGCATGGCCCTGGGCACGGCCTCGGCCTTCGCCGCAGACCCCATGGCGAAGGACTCCATGGCCAAGGATTCCATGGCCAAGGACGGCATGAAGAAAGACTCGATGGCCAAGGACAGCATGTCGAAAGACGCCATGTCCAAGGACAGCATGAAGAAGGACTCGATGGCCAAGGACGGGATGTCCAAGGACGCCATGGGCAAGGACGCGATGAAGAAGTAACGCGCAGCGCCTGACGCCCCGCTCGCACGATTCAACCGGAGCCTCGAGATGACCCTCTTCATCCTGTCGTACCTGAGCGGCGCGCTCACCCTCTTCGCGCCCTGCATCCTGCCGGTGGTTCCGTTCGTCTTCGCACGGGTCGACCAGCCGTTCCTGCGCAACGGCCTGCCGATGCTTGCGGGCATGGCGGTCACCTTCGCCGGGGTGGCCAGCCTAGCCGCCGTGGGCGGGGCGTGGGCAGTGCAGGCCAATGAATACGGGCGGATCGCCGCCATGCTGTTGCTGGCGGTGCTCGGCATCACCCTGCTGCTGCCGGCCGTGAGTGCGCGGCTGCTCCAGCCGGTCGCGGCGCTCGGCGCACGGCTGGCGGAAACCGCACAGGTCCGGCAACACGGCGCTTCCGGGTCGGTGCTGCCGTCTTTCGCACTCGGTGTCGCGACCGGGTTGCTGTGGGCGCCCTGCGCCGGTCCCGTGCTGGGGCTGGTGCTGACAGGCGCCGCCATCGAGGGCGCCAACGCGCGTACCTCCCTCCTGCTGCTGGCGTACGCCGCGGGTGCAGCCACTTCCCTCGCGCTGGCCCTCTGGGCGGGCGGGCGCGTGTTCGCGGCGATGAAGCGATCGCTGGGTGTCGGCGAATGGGTCCGCAAGGGCCTGGGCGTCGCCGTGCTGGCGGGCGTTGCCGCCGTCGCGCTCGGCCTGGACACAGGCTGGCTCGCGCAAGGCGGGTCGGAAGGCACGGCGTCTCTCGAGAACCGCCTGCTGCAACGGTTTCAACGGCCGATGGCCAAGGCGGGTGCCAGCGCAGGCGGGTTGATGACGGTGCAAGCCCCGGCGCGCCCGCTGCTCCAACTGCCGGTCGAGGGCAACATGCCGTCGATCGACGGCGCGGTGCAATGGCTGAACTCGCCCCCGCTGACAAAGGAATCCTTGCGGGGCAAGGTCGTCCTGATCGATTTCTGGACCTACTCGTGCATCAATTGCAAGAACGCCTTGCCCCATGTGCGCGAGTGGGCTCGCAAATACAAGGATGATGGGTTGGTGGTGATCGGAGTGCACTCGCCGGAATTCGCATTCGAGAAGAACATCGACAACGTCAAGCGCGCACTGCGCGACCTGGACGTCGTGTTCCCGGTGGCGGTGGACAACAACTTCACCATCTGGCGGGCGTTCTCCAACCAGTATTGGCCGGCGAATTATTTCGTCGACGCCAAGGGCCGCATTCGCTTTCACCACTTCGGCGAAGGCGAATACGAAAAATCCGAACAGGTGATCCGGCAATTGCTGGACGAAGCGCAAAAGGAAAAGACATGAAAGCATGGACATGGGCTGCCGCAAGCGTGGCCGCCGCCACCCTGGTCTGGCACGCCGCCCCCTCTTCGGCCGAGCCGGCGCGCCGAGTGCCAGCGGCTGCGGTCGACATGCCTGCCGCAGCCAGCGACCAGACCGAGACTGCCGTGTTCGCTGGCGGGTGCTTCTGGGGCGTGCAGGGCGTGTTCCAGCATGTCAAGGGCGTGACCAATGCGGTGTCGGGCTATGCCGGCGGCGCGGCCACGACCGCACGCTACGAGCAGGTGGGGTCGGGGCGCACCGGGCACGCCGAAGCCGTGCGCATCAGCTACGACCCCAAGCAGATCAGTTACGGCAAGCTGCTTCAGATCTACTTTTCGGTCGCGCACGACCCGACCGAACTCAATCGCCAGGGGCCGGACACCGGCACGCAATACCGCTCGACGGTGTTCCCGGAAAACGCCGAGCAGGCCCGGATCGCCAAGGCCTACATCGGCCAGCTCGACCAGGCCAAGACCTTCGGCAAGTCGCTCGCCACCACGGTCGAGCCACAGAAGGCGTTTTTCCCGGCCGAGGCCTACCACCAGGACTTCCTCACGCTGCACCCGAACCACGGCTACATCGTGGTCAACGACCTGCCCAAGATCGAAGACCTGAAGCGGCTCTTCCCCGAGAACTACCGGGCGCAGCCGGCGCTGGTGAATGCCGGCAAGAGCATTTCCTGAGCGGCGAGGTCGTGCGCCAGCGCAATAGTCAACAAATCGTGAACTAGTGCGCTTGCCGGGGGTGACACAGATCGTTACAACGGAGGTTCCTGATTGGCTCCCGAAAGGACCCTGCCGTGAACCCCGACCGTGTTGCCCTGATCGTCGACGAACCCATCCCCGGCCATTACTACTGGATTCTCCAGCGCGAAGACGGCGTCCAGTGCCGTGCCGTCGAGGCCGCGGAAGGCCCGCTCCCCAGCCATGGCCTCGCCCTGATGGCGGGCACGTCGGCCCTGCAGCGCCGCATGAAGGCCCAGGTGCTGGACCGCCGAGCGTTCCCGCCGGTTCTGGATTACGAGCAACCGCGCATCGACTTCGCGCCGACCACGCTGCAGTGAGCCCGCGACCCGTGCCGCAACGGTCCGGGCCCTGTTTTCTACAATCACCGCTGGCCGCTCCGCGCCAGCCGGTCCCTCCTTATCCGGAATCGGCTCACCATCGCCCTGCAACCCGCATGAGCGCTGGTGAATATGCTTATCCGCATAAGGCGTGAACCAGAAAATCGTTTGTTTCCATAAGCCGCGCTTTTAAAGTCCGGGGCCCTGGCTGGCCACGGACGCGCTGCCGCCAGAAGAACCTGCTCAACACGATGTACCAATACACAGACTTCGATCGCCAATTCGTGCACCAGCGCGCGGCGCAATTTCGCGACCAGCTCGAACGCTGGCAAGCCGGCAAGCTTTCCGAGGACGAGTTCAAGCCGCTGCGACTGCAGAACGGCTGGTATGTGCAGCGCTACGCACCGATGCTGCGCGTGGCCGTGCCCTACGGTGAACTCTCGAGCAAGCAGATCCGCGTGCTGGCGACCATCGCGCGCGATTACGACGAGCCCGAGGCCGCCGTCTACAAGACCGCGCTCGAGACGCAGGGCAAGCTCGGCACCCAGACGCTGCCCACGCACTACGCCCATTTCTCCACGCGCCAGAACGTCCAGTACAACTGGATTCCACTGGCTAAGAGCGCCGACGTGATGGACCTGCTCGCCTCGGTCGATATGCACGGCATCCAGACCAGCGGCAACTGCATCCGCAACATCACGAGCGATGAGCGCGCCGGCGTCGCGGTCGACGAAGTTGCCGATCCGCGCCCCTTCGCCGAAATCATGCGGCAGTGGAGCACGCTGCATCCCGAGTTCGCCTTCCTGCCGCGCAAATTCAAGATCGCCATCACCGGCGCGACCGAAGACCGCGCGGCGACCGGCTGGCACGACGTCGGCCTGAAGCTCGTGAAGAACGAAGCCGGCGAGCTGGGCTTCCGGGTTCAGGTGGGCGGCGGCATGGGCCGCACGCCGATCATCGGCAGCGTGCTGCGCGAGTTCCTGCCTTGGAACCAGATCATGAATTACCTCGAAGCCGTGGTGCGGGTCTACAACCGCTACGGCCGGCGCGACAACATCTACAAGGCGCGCATCAAGATCCTCGTGAAGGCCGAAGGCCAGCGCTACATCGACGACGTCGAGGCCGAGTACCAGCAGATCCTCACGCACGACGGCGCGCCACACACCATCACGCAGGCCGAATACGACCGCGTGGCGGCCTCCTTCGTGCCGCCGACGCTGGCCACCCGCGTGCGGCAGAGCGCCGGGGAAACCGATGCCGCCCTGCGCACCTTTGCGGCCGACGACGTGCAGTTCGCACGCTGGCTCGCCCGCAACGTCGCGCCCCACAAGAATCCGGCACTGCGCGCCGTGACGCTCTCCTTCAAGCGCCTCGGCCAGGCGCCCGGCGATGCCGACGCCGACCAGCTCGACACCATCGCCGACCTGGCCGACCGCTTCAGCGCCGGCGAAGCCCGCGTGACGCACGACCAGAACATCGTGCTGCCCTGGGTGCACGCCGAAGACCTGCATGCGCTGTGGCTCGTCGCACGCGAGGCCGGCTTCGCGAGCGCCAACGTGCGCCTGCTCACCGACATGATCGCGTGCCCCGGCGGCGACTTCTGCGCGCTGGCCAATGCCCGCTCGATCCCGATCGCCGAAGCCATCACCGAGCGCTACCAGGACCTTGACGAGCTCGACGACCTCGGCGAGATCGACCTACACATCAGCGGCTGCATCAACAGCTGCGGCCACCACCACAGCGGCCACATCGGCATCCTCGGCGTCGACAAGGACGGCAAGGAGTGGTACCAGGTGACGCTCGGCGGCTCCGACGGCTCGCTGCTCAGCGGCACGCCGCAGGCCGGCAAGGCCGTCGGCCCGTCGTTCTCGGCGGCCGAAGTGCCCGAGGTGATCGAGGCCGTGCTCGGCACCTACCGCGACACGCGCAACGCGGGCGAGACGTTCATCGACACGCTGCGGCGCGTCGGGCACGACCCGTTCAAGGCGTCGGCCAACGGTGCACGCTTCAAGGTGGAGGCCACGGCATGAACAAGACGCTCAAGCTGGTCGCCGCCGAAGACCACATCGACGATGGCGACCCGAAGGTGCTGCAGCTCGGCAACGACGCCGACCCGATGGCCATCGAGAACTGCCTGCAGGACGTCGAGCGCATTGACCTGAACTTCCCGAAGTTCACCGACGGTCGCGCCTACAGCCAGGCCTTCCTGCTGCGCCGCCGCCTCGGCTTCAAGGGCGACATCCGCGCCACCGGCGACGTGCTGATCGACCAGCTGGTGCAGATGGAACGCACTGGCTTTTCGAGCGCCGTGCTGAAGGAAGGCGTCGATGCATCCGATGCACAGCGCCAGTTCGATCGCTTCCCGCGGTTCTACCAGGGCGATGCGGTGGAGACGGCGCCGCACTTCGTGGCCAGTCGGTGAAGGACTGATCGCACCCCACGTCATCGACGACGAGGCGCTCGGCCGCTTCGTGTCAGCGACGGTGGGCGGCGCGCTAACATCGCGCCCAAATAACGAGCTTCAGGGAGAAGCACCATGCACATTTTGGTCGCCAGGCCCGCTTCGACGCGGCTGATTGCAGATTCGCGCGCCCGCACGTCCGGATGAACCGGGCCTCCAGCGTGGCCGTTGCGTCGGCCGCAGTGCCTCACCTCCTCCTTCCTTCGTCAGCCACGGTGCACCGGCTGATGCAACGCCGTGCCTGTGGCTTCGAGGCTCGTCCCTGACGCTTGCGCGAGCGAGCCACAGCGGAATCGGAGAAGCCATGTCCGTGGGAAGCCTTCATCTGCAATTGTTTGAGTGTTCAGTGACGCCCAGGCCCAAGCACGAGAACGACCCGTCACTGCTCAAGACCACCAAGTCCAGATACCACGTCACGTACGAGATCTATCCGTCGAACACGTTCACCCAACCATAAGCATCAATCAGGGAGCAACACCATGGGAACTTCAATCGGCAGGCTTTTGTGCAAAGCCTTGCTGCTAGCTTCGGCGCTGGCTTTGATCGCTTGCGCAAACGGGCCGAAGACAGCATTTCATGCATTTTCATTTGATGGCTTCTCCGATAAGTGGGATGCCACCATTGATCTGCTGGAGTACAGCTATGGCGACCAGTACCAAATGGTTCGGCGCAAGGCCGAGCCTCCACTTGCAAAACTGTCGAGTAGCACCGGCGTTGCCGGCACCATGCCAGTGGGTGACTTTCTCTACGTCAAGTGGCGTATCAAGGCCACGGGCGAGGTGCGCGAAGACCGTGTCGATCTGCGCCCGCTGCTGCCCGCCAGCATGGAGGACTTCAGCCTGACTTTCGTCATCGATGACCGGCAGTTGTACGTGTATCTGGTGACACCGAAGCCCAAGCATGAGAACGACCCGCCACTGCTAAGGACCACCAAGTCCAGGTACCACGTCACGTACGAGATCTACCCGTCCAACACCTTCATCCAACCATAAGCATCAATCAGGGAGCAGCACCATGAAAAATTCAATCGTCAGGCTTTTGTGCAAAGCCTTGCTGCTGGCTTCGGCGCTGGCATTGGTCGCTTGCGCAAACGGGCCGAAGACGGCCTTCTGAATCGCCCCGGGTTTTGAGGAGGCTCAAATCTCTGAGAGGATTGAGCCATGA
>JBGMOF010000019.1:0-90519 GCA_041424275.1 Variovorax sp. | reverse complement strand
TGCTGATGCTGCACCGCATGTCGCGCTACATCCCGCACTTCATCGCGCTGTCGGCCTCGTCGCCGTTCGTGCAGGGGCAGGACACGCAGTTCGATTCGGCGCGGCTCAATTCGGTGTTTGCGTTTCCGCTGTCGGGCCGCGCGCCCTTCACGCTGAGCTGGAAGGAGTTCGAGAACTACTTCGAGCGCATGACCCGCACAGGCGTGGTGCGCAGCATGAAGGACTTCTACTGGGACATCCGCCCCAAGCCCGAGTTCGGCACCATCGAGATCCGCGTGTTCGACACGCCGCTCACGGTCGAGCGCGCCGCCGCGCTGGCCGGCTACGTGCAGTCGCTCGCGGCCTGGTTCCTGCAGGAAGACCCGTTCGTGCCGACCGAGGACGATTACCTCGTCTACACCTACAACCGCTTCCAGGCCTGCCGCTTCGGACTCGACGCGGTGTACGTCGACCCCGCGAGCGGCGAGCACATGCCGCTGCGCGACCACATCCTCATGACCATGACGCAGCTCGAATGGCACAGCGAGGCGCTCGGCGCGACGCAGGTGCTCGGCGAACTGCGCACCAGCGTGGAGGCCAACCGCAACGACGCGCGCTGGCTGCGCGAAAAGCAGGGCAAGGAACGGCTTCTCGCCGAAGTCGTGCGCCAGGCCGCGTTGCGCTTCCGGGGGCAGGCCTGATGCCGTCCCTGGGCGAGTTCGACCTCATCGCGCGCTACTTCACGCGGCCGGCGAAGCACTCGCCTGCGGAGCGTGTGGCGCTCGGCGTGGGGGACGACTGCGCACTGCTCGCGCCGGCCGCCGGCATGCAGCTCGCGGTGTCGACCGACATGCTGGTCGAAGGACGCCATTTCTTGTCGACGGTCGATTCGGCGCGGCTCGGCCACAAGGCGCTGGCCGTCAACCTGAGCGACCTGGCCGCGTGCGGCGCGAAACCCCTGGCGTTCACGCTGGCGTTGTCGCTGCCCGCCGTCGACGAACCGTGGCTCGCCGGTTTCTCGCGCGGCCTCTTCGCGCTCGCCGACGCCTACGGCTGCGCGCTGGTCGGCGGCGACACCACGCGCGGCCCGCTCAACATCTGCATCACGGTGCTCGGCGAAGTGCCGGTCGGCGCGGCGTTGCTGCGCTCGGGCGCGAGAACAGGCGACGATGTCTGGGTCAGTGGCGCGTTGGGCGATGCCCGGCTCGCGCTCGAAGTCTTCCGCGGCACCGTCGCGCTGCCGGCCGAGGTCTTCGAAGCGGCACGGGCCCGCATGGAGACGCCGACGCCGCGCGTGGCGCTCGGCGTGGCGCTGCGCGGCATCGCGTCCGCCGCCGCGGACGTGAGCGACGGGCTCATGGGCGACCTGAACCACATCCTCGGCGCGAGCCGCGTGGGCGCGCGTCTCGATGCCGATGCGGCGGTGGACCTCATCGCGGCGCGCCACGCGATTGGGCACGACTCCGGGAACATCGACATCGACACCTGGCGCACCTGCGCGCTCTCGGGCGGTGACGACTACGAGCTGGTCTTCACCGCGCCGGAATCCGCACATGCCGCCGTGCTGCAGGCGGGACGCGACAGCGGCACCGCTGTCACCCGCATCGGACGCATCGAAGCCGAAGCCGGACTGCGCATCGTCGACGCGCACGGCGCGGACATCGGCCAGCGCTTCACCTCGTTCGACCATTTCCAGTGAGCCCGATGGCGTCTTCAGCTACCCCTCCTTTCCGCCCGACCGCCCGCTTCATGCTGGCGCACCCGGCGCATTGCATCGCGCTCGGCTTCGGCTCGGGCCTGCCGCGCATCGCGCCGGGCACCGTGGGCACGCTGTGGGCTTGGGTGGCGTTCGTCGTCATGCAGCGCTGGCTGGCGCCGTCGACGATCGGCTGGGTGATCCTCGTGTCGCTGCCGGTGGGCTGGTGGGCCTGCTCGGTCACGGCCAAGCACATGCGCATCGCCGACCCCGGCTCGATCGTGTGGGACGAAGTGGTCGCGTTCTGGCTGGTGCTCTGGCTCGTGACGCCGGCCGGGCTGCTCGCCCAGGCCATCGCTTTCGGCCTCTTCCGCTTCTTCGATGCTGCCAAGTTCGGGCCGGTGAAATGGGCGGATGGCCTCTTCAAGCAGCGCGACGCGGCCGAGCCCGACTGGTGGCGCGCGGGCTTCGGCATCATTCTGGACGACCTGGTGGCCGCCTTCTGTACGCTGCTGGTCATCGCCGCCTGGCGCGCTTGGTAACACGCATGACCGACTCACTTTCGATTCCAGATTCCGCCGTGCCCGCGCTCGTCGCTCAAGCGGCCGAACTGCTGCAAGACAAGCGCTGGCAGCTCGCCACGGCCGAGAGCTGTACCGGCGGCATGATCGCCGCTGCCTGCACCGACCTCGCCGGTTCGAGCGCCTGGTTCGAACGCGGCTTCGTGACCTATTCGAACGACGCCAAGACGGAGCAGATCGGCGTCGATGCCGCGCTCATCGTTGCGCACGGCGCGGTGAGCGAGGCCGTGGCGCGCGCCATGGCCGAGGGCGCGCTGGCCCATTCGCACGCGCAGGTCTCGCTGGCCGTCACCGGCGTCGCCGGACCGGGTGGCGGGAGCGCCGACAAGCCGGTCGGCACCGTCTGGTTCGGCTGGTCGGTCGGAGGCCGCGTCCGCACCGAACGGCGCCGCTTCGAGGGCGACCGCGCCGCCGTGCGTTCCGCCACCGTGCAGCATTCGATGCAGACACTGGTGCAGCTCTTGCAGCAGGTCGACTGATCCATCCCCAACGACGCGGAACGCGCACCATGCCTGACAACGAACAGACCCTGCGCCGCTTCTACGACGCGTTCGCACGGCTCGACGCCGACACCATGGCCGCCTGCTATGCGCCAGACGCGACATTCGACGACGAGGCGTTTTCGCTGCACGGCGCGCGCGAGGTCGGCGGCATGTGGAAGATGCTGTGCGCCGGCACCCGGGCCAAGGGCGCCGACGTGTGGAAGCTGACATACCGCGGTGTGAAGGCCGACGCCACGACCGGCCAGGCGCACTGGGATGCGCATTACCGTTTCAGCGCAACGGGCCGAATCGTCGACAACAGCATCGACTCGCACTTCACTTTCGCGCCCGACGGCCTGATCACGGTGCAGAAAGACAGCTTCGCTTTCTGGACGTGGTCCAGACAGGCACTCGGCACGCCGGGCCTGCTGCTGGGCTGGACGCCCATGCTGCGCGCCAAGGTGCGAAAGACCGCTGCCGCCAATCTTGCGGCCTTCCTCGACCGCCAGCCCTGAAAGGGTTTTTCCCATGACGACCGACATCGCCTTCACGAACAACGCGCCCCAGCACCGCTACGAAGCCACCCTCGGCGGCCAGCTCGCGGGGTTCGCCGAATACAACCTGCTGACCGACGCGATCATGTTCACGCACACCGAAGTGCTCCCGGCATTCGAGGGCAAGGGGGTGGGCTCCGCGATCGCGAAGCATGTGCTGGACGAAGCACGGGCGAAGAAACTGCACGTGATTCCGGTGTGCCAGTTCATCGCCGGCTACATCCGCAAGCACCCGGACTACGTGGACCTGGTGCGCGAAGACGTCCGCCGCGCGTTCAAGATCTGACATTGCGGAACCGGCCATGCCGGACCGCCCGGTCTAGTCGCGGATCTCGAGCGAGCGGTTGACCTGCAGCGCGACCAGCGTGCAGGCGGCGCCCGACAGCAGGTAGACGCTGAGGAAGGCCAGCCCGAAGTGGGCCGACAGGCCGAGGGCCACCAGCGGCGCAAAAGCCGCGCCGATGAGCCAGGCGAAGTCGGAAGTGAGCGCAGCACCCATGTAGCGGTACTTGGCCTCGAAATTCGAGGTCACGGCGCCAGCCGCCTGGCCGTACGACAACCCCAGCAGCGCGAAGCCGATCAGGATGAACGCGTCTTCGCCGAACTCGCCGCCGGTGAGCAGGGTGGGAGCAAATCCACTGAAGACTGCGATCATGACGGCCAGCACGCCCAGCGTGGTGCGGCGGCCGAAACGGTCTGCCACCCAGCCCGACACGATCACGCCGACGATGCAGATCGCCGCGCCGATGATCTGGAGCATCAGCACGTCGCGCACCGGCTGCGACGCCTTGAGCGTGATCCACGAGAGCGGAAACACGGTCACCAGGTGGAAAAGCGCATAACTTGCCAGCGAAGCGAACGCACCGATGAACAGATTGCCGCCGCGGGCCTTGAACAGCTCCCGGACCGGCACCGGCTCCAGTTCGTTCCGGTCGAGCAGGGCTTCGTATTCGTTGGTCACCACCAGGCGCAGCCGGGCGAACAGTGCCACCACGTTGATGGCAAAGGCCACGTAGAACGGGTAACGCCAGCCCCAGTCGAGGAAGTCGCCGCTCCAGAGGTTCGCATGCAGGAACATGAACAGGCCGGCCGCGATCATGAAACCGATCGGCGCGCCGAGCTGCGGGATCATGGCGTACCAGCCGCGGCGCTTCTCCGGCGCGCTGAGTGCCAGCAGGGAAGGCAACCCGTCCCACGAGCCGCCGAGTGCGATGCCCTGTGCGAAGCGCAGGATCGACAGCAGCACGATAGCCGCAGGGCCGATGCTGGCGTAGCCCGGCAGGAACGCGATGCAGACGGTCGACACGCCGAGCAGGAACAGCGCCGCGGTGAGCTTGACGCCCCGGCCCCAGCGCTGCTGGATCGCCATGAAGACGATGGTGCCGATCGGACGCGCGATGAACGCGAACGAAAAGATCACGAAAGAATAGAGCGTGCCTTCCAGCCGCTCGGCGAACGGGAAGAACACCGCCGGGAACACCAGCACCGACGCGATCGCGTAGACGAAGAAGTCGAAATACTCTGACGCGCGGCCGATGATCACACCCACGGCGATCTCGCTCGGGGCGATGCCGGAATGATCGGCAGTGACGTTTCGAACGTCCTGCTCCATTTGCCGTGGCGACAGTTCGTTGTGGTCGTGGGGGACGCTAGACATCGTGCTCGCTTGTGATTAGGGTGTTGTCACACTGACACCGGAGGGTCTCATTGCTCGCCCAAAGCCGCCATAGGACAAAACGTCCAATGCCCCCCGGGCTCCGTTGGACGTAGATTCTGCGCGTTCCCTCTCACGCTTTCCACCCCTAGTACGTTTGTACGGCATGCCATCACTCAAGACCCTCCGTGGACTGCTCCTGTTGCCCGCTGCCGCACTGCTGTCCGGCTGCAACATGGTGCTCATGAACCCGTCCGGCGACGTGGCGGTTCAGCAACGCGACCTCATCATCCAGTCCACGGTGCTGATGCTGCTGATTGTCGTACCGGTGATCGCGCTCACCTTTATCTTCGCCTGGCGTTACCGCAAGTCGAACACCGAGGCCGACTACCGACCCGACTGGGACCATTCCACGCAGCTCGAGCTGGTGATCTGGGCGGCCCCGCTGCTGATCATCATCGCGCTCGGCGCGCTGACCTGGATCAGCACCCACACGCTCGACCCGTACCGGCCGCTCACGCGCATCACAGCCGAGCAGGACGTGATTCCAGGCACCGAACCGATGGTCGTCGAAGTGGTCGCGCTCGATTGGAAGTGGCTCTTCATCTACCCGGAACAGGGGATCGCCACGGTCAATGAACTGGCTGCGCCGCTGAACCGGCCGATCATGTTCAAGATCACGGCGTCGTCGGTGATGAACTCGTTCTTCATTCCGGCGCTGGCGGGCCAGATCTACGCGATGCCGGGCATGGAGACCAAGCTGCACGCCGTGATCAACAAGCCCGGCGTGTTCGACGGCTTCTCGGCCAACTACAGCGGCGCCGGCTTCTCGAACATGCGCTTCAAGTTCCACGGCCTGAGCACTGCCGATTTCGACCAGTGGGTCGCCAACGCGAAGAAGGGCGACGCCGGCCAGCTCTCGCGCGAGGCCTACATGGAACTCGAGAAGCCGAGCGAGCGCAACCCGGTTCAACGTTATGCGGCTGTCGCACCCGACCTGTACGACGCCATCCTCAACCGTTGCGTCGACCGCAGCAAGATGTGCATGAAGGAAATGATGGCGATCGACGCTGGTGGCGGCCTCGGCAAACCCGGCGCCTACAACCTGTCTTCGCTCGACCCGGCCCTCGCGGGCAGGAAGAGCCGCCCCTATGTCGCTGCCATGTGCAGCGTCAACGACCCGTCCGATGCGCTCCTCGCGCCTGTGGCCCGGCAGAACTGATAACTGGCATTCGCATTCACGATGTTCGATCATCTCGATCTCACCAAGCTCATCTTCGGCCGCCTGACCTGGGAAGCGATTCCCTATCACGATCCGATCCTGCTCTTCACATTCATCGCGGTGGCGCTCGGCGGCATCGCACTCGTCGGCGCGCTGACCTACTTCAAGGCCTGGGGCTACCTCTGGCGCGAGTGGTTCACCAGCATCGATCACAAGAAGATCGGGATCATGTACATGATCCTCGGCCTGATCATGCTGCTGCGCGGCTTCTCCGACGCGATCATGATGCGCGCGCAGCAGGCCATGGCCTTCAACGGCAACGAGGGCTTCCTACCGCCGCACCACTACGACCAGGTCTTCACCGCGCACGGCGTGATCATGATCTTCTTCGTGGCGATGCCGCTCGTCACGGGCCTCATGAACTTCGCCGTGCCCCTGCAGATCGGCGCACGCGACGTGGCCTTCCCGTTCCTCAACAACTTCAGCTTCTGGATGACCACCGCCGGCGCGGGCCTGGTGATGGCGTCGCTGTTCGTGGGTGAGTTCGCACGCACCGGCTGGCTCGCGTATCCGCCGCTGTCGGGCATCGCGTACAGCCCTGACGTAGGGGTCGACTACTACATATGGGCGCTGCAGATCGCGGGGGTGGGCACGCTGCTGTCAGGCATCAACCTGATCGCCACGATCGTCAAGATGCGCGCGCCCGGCATGGGCCTCATGAAGATGCCGATCTTCACGTGGACCGCGCTGTGCACCAACGTGTTGATCGTCGCCGCCTTCCCGGTGCTGACCGCCGTCCTGGGCATGCTCTCGCTCGACCGCTACGTCGGTACCAACTTCTTCTCGAACGACCTTGGCGGCAACGCCATGATGTACGTCAACCTGATCTGGATCTGGGGCCACCCGGAGGTCTACATCCTGATCCTGCCGCTCTTCGGCGTGTTCTCCGAAGTGGTGTCGACGTTCTCCGCCAAGCGCCTCTTCGGATACGCATCGATGGTGTACGCCACCATCGTGATCACGATCCTGTCGTACCTCGTGTGGCTGCACCACTTCTTCACGATGGGTTCGGGTGCGAGCGTGAACTCGTTCTTCGGCATCACGACGATGATCATCTCGATCCCGACCGGGGCGAAGATCTTCAACTGGCTGTTCACGATGTACCGCGGGCGCATCCGGTTCGAAGTGCCGATGCTCTGGACGATGGGCTTCATGTTCACCTTCACCATCGGCGGCATGACGGGCGTGCTGCTGGCGGTGCCGCCGGCCGACTTCGTGCTGCACAACAGCCTGTTCCTGATCGCCCACTTCCACAACGTGATCATCGGCGGCGTGCTGTTCGGCATGCTGGCAGGCATCACCTACTGGTTCCCGAAGGCCTTCGGCTACAAGCTCGATCCGTTCTGGGGCAAGTGCTCGTTCTGGTTCTGGATCGTCGGCTTCTGGATGGCCTTCATGCCGCTGTACATCCTGGGCCTGATGGGCGTCACGCGCCGCATGAGCCACTTCCAGGACATGTCGCTGCAGATCTGGTTCCAGGTCGCCGCCTTCGGCGCCGTGCTGATCGCGCTGGGCATCGCCTCGTTCCTGATCCAGCTGGTGGTGAGCTTCATCCGCCGCGAATCGCTGCGCGACACCACGGGCGACCCGTGGAACGGCCGCACGCTGGAGTGGTCGACCTCGTCGCCGCCGCCGGCCTACAACTTCGCATTCACGCCGCGCATCCATGACGGCGATGCGTGGCACGACATGAAGAAGCGCGGCTACCAGCGTCCGACGACCGGCTTCATCCCGATCCACATGCCGAGCAACACGGCCGCGGGCGTGGTACTGGCCGGCCTGAGCGCGGTCTTCGGCTTCGCAGCGATCTGGCACATGTGGGCGCTGGCGATCCTTTCGTTCGTGGTGCTCATCGTTGCGGCCATCGCACACACCTTCAACTACAAGCGCGACTACTACATCGCGGCCGACGACGTCGCCCGCACCGAAGCCGCGCGCACAACCTTGCTGGCGGCCGGTCATGTCTGAAGTCACTTTCACCTCGGCGCACGGCGTCGTAAATAACGCCGACACGCTCCGCTTCTACGAGACGGAAGAGCACCATCCGCAGAACGGCACGCTGCTGGGCTTCTGGCTCTACCTGATGAGCGACTGCCTCATCTTCGCGTGCCTGTTCGCGGTCTACGCGGTGCTGGGCCGCAGTTACGCCGCCGGTCCTTCCGGTGCGGACCTGTTCGACCTGCCGCTCGTTGCGCTCAACACGTCGATGCTGCTGCTCTCGTCGATCACGTACGGCTTCGCGATGCTGGAGATGCAGAAGGATCGCCTCAAGCCGATGCTGGTCTGGCTCGGCATCACCGGCCTCTTCGGCCTGGCGTTCCTGGGCCTCGAGCTCTACGAGTTCGCGCACCTGATCCACGAAGGCGCGGGCCCGCAGCGCAGCGCCTTCCTGTCGGCCTTCTTCACGCTGGTCGGCACGCACGGCCTGCACGTCACCTTCGGCATCATCTGGCTGGTCACGCTGATGGTGCAGGTGTCGCGCGGCGGCCTCATCCCCGAGAACAAGCGCCGGCTGATGTGCCTGTCGATGTTCTGGCACTTTCTGGACGTGGTCTGGATCGGCGTCTTCACCTTCGTTTACCTGATGGGTTCCCTGCCATGAGTGCACACGACCAACACCACGCGCACGATCACGATGACGGCGCGCCGCACAGCACCTTCAAGGGCTACATGACGGGATTCATCCTGTCGGTCGTCCTCACCGCGATTCCGTTCTGGCTCGTGATGGGCAAGGTGTTCGACAAGTCGAGCACGACCGCCCTCGTGATCCTGGCCTTCGCGGCGGTGCAGATCGTGGTCCACATGATCTATTTCCTGCACATGAACACCAAGTCGGAGGGCGGCTGGTCGATGCTGGCGCTGGTCTTCACGGTGGTGCTCGTGGTGATCACGCTGGCTGGCTCGATCTGGGTCATGTACCACCTCAACCACAACATGATGCCGATGTCGGTCCACGACATGAAGAACATGCCTTGAGGCCCGCTGCGATGCGGCCCGCAGGCATCGGCTGGATCGCCGTCGCCGCCCTGGCGTTCGCCGGCTTCATCGCGCTGGGCACCTGGCAGGTCGAACGCAGGGCCTGGAAGCTGGACCTCATCGCCCGCGTCGACGCACGCGTGCATGCCGCACCCGCTGCGGCACCCGGGCCCGACCAGTGGGCCTCGGTGACCCAGGCTGCGGACGAATACCGCCACGTCGCGCTGACCGGCACCTTCATGCACGACCGCGAGACGTTCGTGCAGGCCGTGACGGAGCGCGGCAGCGGTTTCTGGGTGTTGACCCCGCTACGCCTGGCCGACGGCAGCGCGGTGCTGGTCAATCGCGGTTTCGTGCTGCCTGAAAAGCGCGAACGCGACACGCGAAGCGCGACAGAAGCGGCAGGCGCCACCACCGTGACCGGCCTTCTGCGCCTGACCGAACCGGGCGGCGGCTTCCTGCGCAAGAACGATCCCGGTGCCGACCGCTGGTTCTCGCGCGACGTGGCCGCCATCGCCGAGGCGCGCAGCCTGCGCCCGGTGGCACCGTACTTCGTCGATGCCGACGCCACGCCGCCGGCCACGTGGCCCATGGGCGGCCTGACCGTGATCGCCTTTCACAACAGCCACCTGGTCTACGCGATCACCTGGTACACCCTCGCGGCGATGGTCGTGGGTGCGGCCTGGCTGGTGCGCCGCGAGAGCCGCCGGCGCCATCGCGACAATCGCAGCGATGTCCAACCCGATTGACGGCGCGGTGCGCGTCGACGACGCCACCGGCTTCAAGAACATGCAGCAGCTGATCCAGCTGCGATGGTTCGCCGCGGTCGGCCAGTTCCTGACCATCGAGGCCGTGCACAACGGGTTCGGCATCCATCTGCCGCTCGACCAGATGCTGGTGGTGCTCGGCTGCCTGGTCGCCTTCAACGGTGCGAGCCTGCTGCGCTGGCACAGCCACCGCGCCGTCACCAACGGCGAACTCTTCCTCGCCCTGCTGGTCGACATCGGCATGCTGACCGTGCAGCTCTACCTGAGCGGCGGCGCGACCAACCCCTTCGTCTTCCTCTACCTGCTGCAGGTGATCCTCGGTGCCGTGCTGCTGGAGGCGTGGTCGACGTGGACCATCGTGGGTGTCACGACTTGCTGTTTCGCCGGCCTGGCGCTGTTCGGCCGGCCGCTCGAGCTGCCGCTGGACCAGGACCGCGGCCTGGCAAGCCCCTATGTGCAGGGCATGCTGGTGTGCTTTGCGCTCAATGCGGCGTTGCTGGTCACCTTCATCACCCGCATCAACCGCAACCTGCGCGAGCGCGATGCGCGGCTCGCCGCACTGCGCCAGCGCGCCGCCGAAGAAGAACACATCGTGCGCATGGGCCTGCTGGCCTCGGGCGCGGCACACGAACTCGGCACGCCGCTGGCCACGCTGGCGGTGATCCTCGGCGACTGGCGGCGCCTGCCGCATTTCGCATCGGACGCCGAACTGCGCCAGGAGATTGCCGAGATGGAGACCCAGGTGCAGCGCTGCAAGAGCATCGTGAGCGGCATCCTGCTGTCGGCCGGCGAAGCGCGCGGCGAATCCTCTGCCCGCACCACGATCCGCACCTTCTTCGACGAGTTGGCCGAGGAGTGGCGCACGACGCGCAATCCGTCGGCCTTCGCGTACGACGACCGCTTCGGCCAGGACATGCCGATGGTCGCCGACTCGGCCGTCAAGCAGATGGTGAGCAACGTGCTCGACAACGCGCTGGAAGCGTCGCCCGGCCGCGTCAACCTGGCGGTCTCGCGCGACGGCGATGCGCTCAAGCTGGAAGTCACCGACGCCGGCCACGGCTTCGCGACGCGCGTGCTCACGAACTTCGGCAAACCCTATGAGTCGACCAAGGGCCGGCCCGGCGGCGGGCTAGGGTTGTTTTTGGTCGTGAACGTGGCGCGCACCCTGGGTGGCAACGTGACGGCCGAAAACCCGCCGGGCGGCGGCGCGCGGGTCACGATCACCCTGCCGCTGGCAGCGATCGCGCTGGCGGGGGAAGATGGTGGCCATGGAAACGACTGACCGCACGCTGCTCATCGTCGAAGACGACGCCGCCTTCGCGCGCACGCTCGGGCGATCCTTCGAGCGGCGGGACTACACGGTGCTGCACGCCGCCAGCTTCGACGAGGTGACGGCGCTGCTGCAGAACCATTCGCCGCACTACGCGGTGGTCGACCTCAAGCTGCACGGCGACGCGTCGGGCCTGGCGTGCGTGCAGGCGCTGCATGCGCACGATGCCGCGATGCTGATCGTCGTGCTCACCGGCTTCGCGAGCATCGCGACGGCGGTCGAGGCGATCAAGCTGGGCGCCTGCCACTACCTCGCGAAGCCGTCGAACACCGACGACATCGAAGCAGCATTTGGTCGTGCCGCCGGCACCACCGAAGTGGAACTGACCAACCGCGCGACGTCGATCAAGACGCTCGAGTGGGAGCGCATCCACGAGATGCTGGCCGAGACCGGCTTCAATATCTCGGAAACCGCGCGGCGGCTGGGCATGCACCGCCGCACGCTGGCGCGCAAGCTCGGCAAGCAGCAGGTCAAGTAGCGTTCGGGCGCAGCCGCAGGGCGCTCACGCCCCGTGGCACTTCTTGAACTTCTTGCCGCTGCCACACGGGCAGAGGTCGTTGCGGCCCGGCGTCGGTGCCTTGCGGATCGTTTCCTGGCGCGGGCCCATGCTCTTCCACAACTGGCGCAGGTCGTAGACCGCCCAGATAGCGGCGCCGAAGTCGTCCAGGCGCTGCTGGCTCACGCTCGGCGGGCCGTCCTCGCTGAACATCGAGACGGTAGGCTTGGCCGTGTCGTCCTCGGTCAGCGCGACGAGGTTGTCGAGCGCGTCGTTCAGCATGTCGGCCGCTTCCTTGTCGCGCGGCGCGGTCCATTCGTCGGGCCAGTTCTCGACCGCGTACATGAACCCGAGCGCCCAGACCTGCGCGAACGACGGGATCGCCTCGCCGGCCATCTCGGTGCGCTCTTCTTCGGGCAGAGAAGCGATCGCGCCCCGCGTGTCGAGCACTTCGGGCTGCCAGGTGCGCTCGTCGTCGAGTGACTGCACGTCCGCATCGAGCCCCTCCTCGATCTCGGCCCAGCGACGCTTCCAGCGCCAGACGAATTCCATCTGCTGTGCGGGCACGAAGCCCTCGCCCAGCAGCACCGGCCAGTACTCGGCGGGCGGGATCGGGCGGCGCGTGCACACCAGCGCGGCCATGAAGCCTTCGCAGAACTCCCACTGCGGCACCTCGTCGTCGTGCTCGCGCAGGGCGTCCAGCGCGTTGTCGAGCGCGTCGAAATCATCGGGGCCGAGGGGTTCGGGCGTGCCGGCCGCGGTGGTCGGTGGGGTGGCTGGGGTGTCGGGCAAGGTCGTCATGGTGGAGGCGGATGAGCCCTCTATGATGCCAGCAGGGCTCCCGGAGACACCTCATTTCGACATCGACAAGCACCCCTTTCCCGACCCGCTACAGCGCATTCGCGCTTTGCGTGGCCGGCCTTCTGGCGAGCCTGGCCACCGTGCTGGTCTCGCCCGCGCTCTGGCCCGCATGGGTCGCGGTTGCCGGGTTCGCTGCGTTGAGCGCCACGGGCGTGCACGACCTGCGCCAGGCGCGCCACGCGATCCTGCGCAACTACCCGGTCATCGGCCACCTGCGTTTTCTGCTGGAGTACATCCGCCCGGAGATGCGCCAGTACTTCATCGAAAGCGATTCGGAGGCCGCGCCCTTCTCGCGCGCGCAGCGCTCGCTGGTCTACCAGCGCGCCAAGGGCGACCCGGACAACCGCCCCTTCGGCACGCAGCTGAACGTGACCATCGCGGGCTACGAATGGATCAACCACTCGATGGTGCCGACGAAGCTCGCGAACCACGACTTCCGCATCACCATCGGCGCCAACTGTGCGCAGCCGTACGACGCGAGCGTGTTCAACATCTCGGCGATGAGCTTCGGCTCGCTGTCGGCCAACGCGATCCTGGCACTCAACAAGGGCGCGAAGGCAGGTGGCTTCGCGCACGACACGGGCGAAGGCTCGATCTCGCAGCACCACCGGGTGCATGGCGGCGATCTGATCTGGGAGATCGGATCGGGCTACTTCGGCTGCCGCAACGACGACGGCACCTTCAGCGAAGAACGCTTCGTCGAAAACGCGCGCGATCCGCAAGTCAAGATGATCGAAATCAAGCTGAGCCAGGGCGCCAAGCCGGGCCACGGCGGCGTGCTCCCCGGGCCCAAGGTGACCGCCGAGATCTCGGCGGCGCGCGGCGTGCCGGTCGGCATCGACTGCATCTCGCCGTCGTCGCACAGCGCGTTCTCCACGCCGGTCGAGATGATGCAATTCATCGCGAAGCTTCGCGAACTCTCCGGCGGCAAGCCGACCGGTTTCAAGTTCTGCCTCGGCCATCCTTGGGAGTGGTTCGCCATCGTCAAGGCGATGCAACAGACCGGCATCACGCCCGACTTCATCGTGGTGGACGGCGCCGAGGGCGGCACGGGGGCGGCGCCGGTGGAGTTCATCGACCACGTCGGTGCACCGCTGCAGGAAGGGTTGCTGCTCGTGCACAACACGCTCATCGGCGTCGGCCTGCGCGACCGCATCAAGATCGGCTGCGCGGGCAAGGTGATCACCGCCTTCGACCTCGCGCGAATGATGGCGCTCGGCGCCGACTGGTGCAACGCGGCGCGCGGTTTCATGATGGCGCTCGGCTGCATCCAGGCGCAGACCTGTCACACCGGCCACTGCCCGACGGGCGTGACCACGCAAGACCCGCAACGTCAGCAGGCGCTGGTGGTGCCGGACAAGGCCGACCGGGTGCAGAACTTTCATCGCAGCACGTTGCACGCGCTGCAGGAGCTGGTGCAGGCCGCGGGCCTCGACCATCCGCGCCGGATCACCGCGCACCACATCGTGCGGCGCATCTCCGACACCGAAGTGCGCCTCCTGAGCAACCTCGTGATGCAGGTGCAGCCCGGCGCGTTGCTCGGCTCGCTCGACCAGCAGCACACCGTGTTCCGCACCTACTGGCCGCTGGCCACCGCGACCAGCTTCCAGCCGGTGCTGACGCCCTCGTCGGCTTCGCAGGAGCTCGTCCTCGCCGCATGAATCCCCGACGACCCGGTTCATCGCGCATCCAGATGCGCAAGGGCGCGGCCTCGGCACCCGCGCCGCTCGACGCGCCTGCGCACGACGCCGTGCACGGCGACTACGCCGCGTTCCTGCGCATCACCCTGCCGCGCCAGCCGAAGAACGTGGTGAGCCACCGCTTCGGCAGCGAACGCGTCTGGCTCAAGAAGGCCGGTGCGCGGCATGGCAAGCTGCGCTATCACCTGATGGCCGCCATCGCCGGCCTGCTGCGGCTCGACGTGCTCAAGCCCGTGCCGAACCCGGGCGGCGAGGCAGCGATCGCGATCGAAGCGCGGCGCCTGCGCGAACTCGGTGCCGCCGGCCTGCGCGTGCCGGCCGTGCTGGCACAGCAGCCGGACGGCCTGCTCATCTCGGACCTCGGCGAGAGCGGCCGCGCCACCGTCGTGCTGCAGGAGCGGCTCGACCAGGCCGCGGCCGCCGGCCCCGCCGCGCTGCTCGCGGTCTGGCGCGAAGGACTCGACGCCATCGCCGTCGTCCATGCGCGCGGCAAGTACCTGAGCCAGGCTTTCGACCGCAACCTCGTGCAGTGTCCCGACGGCGTGATCGGCTACATCGATTTCGAGGACGACCCCGGCGAAACGCTGCCCCTTGCCGAATGCCAGACGCGCGACTGGCTGAGCTACCTGCACTCCACCGCGATGCTGGTGCGCGCCGCGTCGCCGCAGGCGGCCGAAGAACACTGGCACGCGGTGCTCGAGCCTGCGACCGCCGAAGTCCGAGACCGCCTTGCGACGGCCGCGCGTCGCATGCGCTGGTTGCGGCATCTGCCGTCGGGACGGCGCTGGGGGCGCGACACGCAACGGGTGCGTGCGGTGGCGCGGCTGCTGGCGCGCTGGCACGCCGGTTGAATCAGGCGGGCGGCGAAGCCCATACCGGCTGCGCCGCCACACCGAGCGCCGCCAAGCGCTTCTTCATCGTCAGCACCGCCCGGTCCTTGCTCAACAGAGGCGCCCGGTGCGCGACCGCGAGGTCGATGAAGCATTGGTCGTCCCCATCGCTGCAGGTGACGGAGGCTTTGGGCGCGGGCTCGACGAGGCGTGCGTGGCGGTCGAAGGCGGCGAGCACCTCGCCCGCAGTGCGCTCGTAGAAAGCCAGGCGCGGCGCAATCTGCGGGTAGCCCAGCACGCGCTCGAGCTCGACGCGCATGGGCGACGTCGCGAGCCATTCAACCTCGCCGGCCTCCAGCGCGGCGCGCAGCGGCTTCGCAGCGGCGTCGTCGAAGACGAACAGGTCGAGGACGATATTGGTGTCGATCACGAGGCGCATCGGCGGGGATCATCCCACGCTGCGGCACCACGCATAGACGCTCTCGGGCTGGCGCTCGAACGCCTCCGGCCGCGTGACCTGGATGGCGTCGAACGGCGCATTCCTGAAGTTGGCGGCAGAGCAGTCGATCACGCGGGTCGCCTTGCCCGCGGCGTCCACTTCGGTGACCAGCGCGACATGCCCGAAGCGCTCGCCCATCGGTGGCTTCCGGTAGACGACGAGCGCGCCCGGCGCCGCGCGCTCGCGACGCTGGAAGCGCACGCCGTCGCCCATCGCGTCGTTCCAGATGCTGTCGGTGAAGATCCATCCCGCCGCGTCGGTGAAGGGCGCCGGCGTGGTGCGGCGGCCGAAGCCGAGCGCCCAGCAGACGAAGCCCGAGCAATCGCAGGCACACACCACGAGCGCCGGGTTGTGCACGTCGAGCCCGGCGGCCTGCGCGATGGGCCCGAACTCGGCCTGGTCCGCCGGCGGGAGCGAGGGCCACAGCCTGCCGACCGCCAGCGGCGTCGTCGGCGAATCCGTGTCGGCCCGCGCCCCGCCCGCGCCGGCCCAGTACACGGTGCCCTGGCCGCACGCGGCGCGCGCGCGGTCCAACACTTCCTGAACGTTCGGCATGAAGGTCTCCTCTCAAGGTTGGCAGCGACCATAGCGTCAGCCGTCCCGCACTGCGATAGCGCGTTCGCGCTATGGTCAAAAGGACGAAGAGCCGCAACACTTCGCGCATGAAAGTCAGCGTGTTGATCGTCGAAGACGAGCCGGAATTCCTGCGCCGTTTCTCCAACGCGGTGCTGGCCGACCCCCGGCTGAGCCTGATGGCCGCCGTGTCGAACGGCCGCGCCGCGCTGGCCATGCTGTCGGCCCAGTCGCCCGACGTGCTGCTCGTCGACCTCGGCCTGCCCGACATGGACGGCACCGAGGTGATCCGCCACGCAGCCGCACACCATCCCGACTGCGATGCCCTCGTGGTCACGATGTTCGGCGACGACCAGCACGTCATCGCGGCGCTCGAAGCCGGCGCCACCGGCTACCTGCTCAAGGACGCCGGCGCCGATCGCATCGCGGCGAGCATCCACGAACTGCACGATGGCGGCTCGCCGATCAGTCCCGGCATCGCGCGCCGCGTGCTGGCGCGATTTCGGGTGGCGCCGGAACGCCCGCCGAACGACAAGCCCGCGCCCTCGGTCCTGACCCCGCGCGAAACCGAGTTGCTCCGCCTGACCGCCAAGGGCCTGAGCTTCGAGGCGATCGGCGAACTGCTGGAAATTTCGCCGCACACCGTGGTGGCCCATGTGAAGAAGATCTACCGCAAGCTGGCGGTGCACTCGCGCGGCGAAGCCGTCTACGAAGCCAGCCAGATGGGCCTGCTGTGACCCAGTGGCGCACCGCGTGCCGCACGGCACTGCGATGCGCGCTGGCCGCGGGGTGTCTGCTCGCCCTTGCAGGGACTGCACAGACCGCGGACCTCGCAGCGGTTGGAAACACTGCAGCCGTGGTCACGCAGAAATTCGCCTTGCGGCTGACCGATCCGGCCACGACGCCGCCAGCTGCCGAAGCCGCGTGGGGGCCGGTACCTTTACCGAACAGCGTGGTGCGGCCCGACGGCGCGGCAGCACAGGCCACGTGGTTCCGCATCCCCTTCATGCATCCGGCAGACCTTTCAGCCGATCCCTGGGCGGTCTACCTGCCCTACCTGCACGGCGGCGGACGGGTGTGGCTCAACGGCGTGGAAGTGGCGCGCATTCCCGAGGCCGACGAGAAGCTGCGCATTCGGTGGGAGCGCCCGCATCTCGTGCAGTTGCCGGCCAACCTGCTGCGCAATGGCGGCAACGAGCTGGCGGTTCGCGCCGCGCCGACACCCGGCGACGCCGCTCTGCGCTTTCCGCGCGTCGACGTGGGGCCGCTGGCAGCCCTGACACCGGTGCACGACCGCCGCAGTTTCTGGGTGCGCAGCATGCCGCAGACGACAGTGGTCGCCTGCCTCATCGTTTCGGCCTTCGTGCTGTTCATCTGGTGGCGGCGGCCGACCGAGGTGCTGTACGGCCTGTTCGGTCTGGCCACGGCGATGTGGGGCGTGCGCACGCTGACCTTCGTGATGGAGGTCGTGCCGGCCGACCGGTGGCATCTGTGGCGCGTCGTCTACCTGGCCGCCACAGGCGGCTTCGTGGTGGTGATGGCGTTCTTCGCGCTGCGCTTCGCGGGCCTGCGCCATCCGCGGGCCGAACGCGTGCTGCTCGCCTACTGGGCGATCGGTCCGGCATGGCTGCTGTTCAGCGGAGCAGGCGCCGAATCCTTCGTGAACCGCTGGTGGACCGGTGGGCTGATCCCGGTCGGTGCGGGCATCGTCGCGCTGTCGTTCTGGACCGTGTGGCGCCAGCGCACGTGGGCTTCGGCCGTGATGCCCGCGGCCATCGGCATCGCGGTGCTCGCGGGCGTGCACGACTACATGCTCTCATGGGACTACGCACCGCTCGCGCGCCTGTTGCCGGACTGGTCGGCCCACCGGTTCTTCCTGCTGCACCACGCGGCCAATCTGCTGCTGCTCGCCATGGGCGTGCTGCTGACGCTGCGCTTCATTCGTACGCTGTCATCGGTCGAGCAGCTCAACGAATCGCTGGAGTCGCGCGTGGCCGACCGCGAGCGCACGCTGTCGGAAAACTACACCCGACTCGCCGCGCTGGAGCGCGTGAACGCGGCGGCGAGCGAGCGGCAACTGATCATGCGGGAAATCCACGACGGCCTCGGCTCGAAGCTCTTCACCTCGCTGTCGCGCGTGGAGCGCGGCGACATGGACAGCGCGCAGATCGCGGAGTCGCTGCGCGCCTGCATCGCCGACATGCGGTTGGCGCTCGACGCGCTCGCGCCCGAAGACCACGACTTCCGCACCGCCATCGGCGACTTCCTGTTCCGCTGGCAATCGACGCTGGACGCCTCGGGCGTGCGCTCGGCCTGGACGATCGACATGCCGGACGACGCCGCGCCGGTGCCGCCCCACACCACGCTGCAGGTGCTGCGGGTCGCGCAGGAGGCGCTCACCAACGTGGTGAAGCATGCACGCGCGAACCAGGTCCAGGTGCGCCTGCGCCACCACGCAGGGCATCTGTGTCTGGAGATCGAGGACGACGGCTGCGGCGCTGCAGGGGCGCCCAAAAATCAGGGTCGCGGCCTGCTGAACATGCAGGCCCGCGCCGGGCAACTCGGCGGGCAGCTCGACGTGGCGCACGATGCAGGCGGCACCTGCGTGCGGCTGTGCATCCCGCTCATGCGGTAGGGCCGCATCCGAAGACGGCATTCCTTGCCGTCCGTCGTCTTTCTACATTGGGTCGATGCAGTTCTCGCTGCATCACCCCTGAAGAAAGCGCTCCCCATGACACCGGACAGCCTCCTGATTTCATCGCCATCGATGCAGTCGATCATCGCGTGGCTCTACCTCGCCACCAATTCCGCACGCGCGATCACTTACGTGCCGCAGATCGTGGCCGTGTGGCGCTGCACCGATGGCGCGCGGTCCATCTCGCTGCTGACCTGGTGGTCGTGGGTGATCGCGCAAGTGACGAGCACGTTGTACGGCGCGCTGGTGATCCACGACGGCTTCTTCGTCGCCATCTCGATCCTGAACGCGGTGTGCTGCTCGCTCGTGGCGGCGATCGCGGCCCGGCGCCGCGGCCAGTTCTTCCGGAGCGGCGCGAGCCGCCCGCACGTCACGCTGCCGCAGGCTTCGCACGCGCCGAGCCGGCCACCATCTCGAACTTGAAGAGACGGCACTCGATCGGCCCGTTCCACATCGGCACGCGGCGCGATTCCTTCAGGCGCATGCGCTTGGGCAGCTGCAGGTCGGGCGTGAGCACCCAGGCCGTCCAGCCGGCGTAGTTGCGCTTCCAGTGCGTGGCGAGCTGCGGAAAGAAGTCGCCGCTGGCATCGCCGCCCTGGACGTCAGCAGCCTCGCGCGCGCCGAAGCGGCCCGCGCTGTCGGGCCCGGCAACGCCACCGACCTCGATGCGCTCGCCGTACGGCGGATTGAGCACGATCACGCCGCCCTCGGCCGGCGGCATGCGCTGGAGCGCATCGCCACCGCGGAATTCGATCTGTGCCGCGACGCCGGCGCGTTCTGCGTTGCGCTCGGCGAAGTCGACCATCCGGTGCGACACGTCGGAGCCGTAGATCAGCACGGGTGCGCCGTCGGCTTCGTCCGCGGGTTCGGCATGCGACTTGATGGCGTCCCACACATGCGACTGGAATGGCAACAGCTTCTCGAAGCCGAAGCGCCGCAGCCACCCGGCCGGGATGCCGGCCGCGATCTGCGCCGCCTCGATCGCGATCGTGCCGCTGCCGCAGCAGGGGTCGTAGAGCGGCGCAGGCGCGACCTCGCCGGTTTCGGGGTTCCACCAGCCGCTGGCGGCGAGCATTGCGGCAGCCAGCGTCTCTTTCAGCGGCGCATCGCCCTTGTCCTGGCGCCAGCCGCGCTTGAAGAGCGGCTCGCCGCTGGTGTCGATGTAGAGCGTGCAGGTGTCGGTGGTCAGGTGCGCGAAGACGCGGCAGTCGGGCCACTGCGTCTCGATGCTGGGCCGCACCCCGTTCGCCTTGGCGCGAAAACGGTCGGCGATCGCATCCTTGATGCGCAGCGTGGCGAAGTTGAGGCTTTGCAACGGGCTGTGCTGCGCGGTCGTTTCAATCTTGAACGTCTGCTTCGGGGTGAACCAGATCTCCCAGGCCACGCCACTCGCGATCGCGTAGAGATCGTTCTCGCTGCGGTATGGCGCCTGGGCCAATTCGATCAGCACGCGCTGCGCCAGGCGGCTGTGCAGGTTGAGCTTGAGCGCGTCGCGCCACTCGGCACGCACCCGCACGCCGCCGCGCAGGGTGAGCAGGTCTTGCCCGACGCGGCCGGTCAGCGCATGGACTTCCTGCGCCAGGAATTCCTCGACGCCGGCGGCGCAAGGCAAAAAGAGAGAGAGATCGTTCACCCTGCGATTGTCGCCGCCCTGCCCGCGAATCGATCCGTGGGCGCTTTGGCGCTACAGCGCCTTGCGCAGATTGGCCGGCGCAATGCGCAACGCTTCGCGGTATTTGGCGACGGTGCGGCGGGCGCACTCGATGCCCTGTTCCTTGAGCATCTCCGACACCTGGCTGTCCGACAGCGGCTTCTTGATGTCTTCCGCCGTCACGAACTGCTTGATGAGCGCGCGCACCGCGGTGCTCGACGCGTTGCCGCCGGTTTCGGTGCCCAGCGCCGAACCGAAGAAATACTTGAGTTCGACCGTCCCGTAAGGCGTCGCCATGTACTTGGCGGTGGTCACGCGGCTGATTGTCGACTCGTGCAGCCCCAGTTCGTCGGCGATCTCGCGCAGCACCAGCGGGCGCATGGCGAGTTCGCCGTGCACGAAATAGCTCTTCTGGCGCTCGACGATGGCGTTGCTCACGCGCAGGATCGTGTCGAAGCGCTGCTGGATGTTCTTGATGAACCAGCGCGCCTCCTGCAGCCGCTGCGACAGCGCCTGGCTGCCTTCGCCCTTGTGCGCCTTGAGTGCGCCGGCATAGATGTCGTGCACGCGCAGCCGCGGCATCACGTCGGGGTTGAGCATCACGCGGAACTTGAGCGACGCGCCGCGGCCGGTGCGCGTCACGATCACGTCGGGCACCACGATGTTGCGCTCGACGTCGACGAAGCGGCGGCCCGGCTTGGGTTCGAGCCGCGCGATGAGTTGCAGCGCGCTGCGCACCTCGTCCTCGTTGCTGCGGGTGAGCGTGGCGAGGCGCTTGAAGTCGCGCCGCGCGAGCAGCTCCATCGGCTGCTTGCAGATCAGCAGCGCGGTCTTGCGCACCTGCCTGGCCGCTTCGCTTTCGCTGGCGGCGTTCGCCGGTGCCAGCGCGCGCAGCTGGATCGCCAGGCATTCGCCGAGGTCGCGTGCGCCGACGCCGACCGGCTCCAGGCTTTGCAAAAGGCCGAGCGCAACCTGGAAATGGTGGACCAGGTCGTCGAACTGGTCGTTGTCGTCGCCGGCCAGCCCGGACGCGAGCGCGGGCAGGGAGTCCTCCAGGTAGCCATCGTCGTTGAGCGATTCGATCAGGAAGCGCAGTGCGGCCTGGTCGTTGGCGTTGAGCCGCAGGCTGAGCGCCTGGCGGTGCAGGAACGCCTGCAGCGATTCCTGGCTGCGCGCCAGTTCGGTCGCATCGGTGCGTTCGCTGCCGTCGTTCGGGCCGAGGTTGTTGCTGCTGGCCTGCGCATCGCCGCCCCACTCGCCGTCGTCGGGCGTCATCTCGACGGTGCCGTCGCCTTCCCAGTCGGGCTCGCGATCGGACATCTCGGTCAACGGACTCTCGGCGTCGCTGCTGGCGGAAGCGCTCGTGTCCTCGGAAGCGCTGCTGGTGGTGCCGGCGGAGAAGTCGGCTTCGCGATCGTCTTCGCGAGGCGCGGGCGCGTCGGCGTTGTCGAGCCCGAATTCCTCGCGCGGTGCTTCTTCGGCGGTGCGTTCGAGGAACGGGTTGTCGTCGAGCATCTGCTCGACTTCCTGGCTCAGTTCGAGCGTGGAGAGCTGGAGCAGCCGGATCGACTGCTGAAGTTGGGGCGTGAGCGCGAGATGCTGCGAGACGCGCAGCGAGAGGCCCTGCTTCATGGCCCCGCCTACATCCGGAAGTGCTCGCCCAGGTACACGCGCCGTACCTCGGCGTTGTCGACGATCTCCGAAGGCGTGCCTTGTGCCAGCACTTGCCCGTCGCTGATGATGAAAGCGTGATCGCAGATGCCCAGCGTTTCGCGCACGTTGTGGTCCGTGATGAGCACGCCGATGCCGCGCTCCTTCAGGAAATTGATGATCCGCTGGATCTCGATCACGGCGATCGGATCGATGCCGGCGAAGGGTTCGTCCAGCAGGATGAAGCGCGGCTGCGTGGCCAGCGCGCGGGCGATCTCGACGCGGCGGCGCTCGCCACCCGACAGCGCCAGCGCCGGTGAATCGCGCAGATGGTCCACGCGCAGGTCGGTGAGCAGTTCGGTCAGGCGCTCTTCGATGCGCGCCTTCGAGAGCGGCACGAAGCGGCCGCTGCCGTCGTCTTCGCTTTGCAACTCCAGCACCGCGCGCACGTTCTCCTCGACGTTCAGCTTGCGGAAGATGGACGCCTCCTGCGGCAGGTACGAGAGCCCCATGCGCGCGCGCTTGTGGATCGGCATGTGCGCGATCGGCTCGCCGTCGATCGTGATCTGGCCGGCATCGGCACGCACCAGGCCGACGATCATGTAGAACGACGTGGTCTTGCCGGCGCCGTTGGGGCCGAGCAGTCCGACGACTTCGCCCTTCTGCACGTCGAGCGAGACGTCCTTCACCACCTTGCGGCTGCCGTAGCTCTTTTGCAGCCCCCGAGCCTCGAGGCTGCTTCCCTTGACGCCGATGTCTACCGTGCCTGCGGTCTCGATCACTTGCGCGGGTCTCCGCCGTTCAGCGTGGTGCTCGGGCGCAGGCCGGCACCCGCAGCTGGCGTGGCAGCCGGCGCCGGTGCACCCTTGCCACCCGCCGCAGCGCCGTTCGCCGGCTGGCGCGGCGTGAGCACGGCCCTGACGCGGCCGCCGGGCGTGCCGGCTGCAACGCTGGCGTCCGGCGGAAGGGCGGACCCGTTCACCGTGAAGGTATCGTTGCTCTGGTCGTAGACGATCAACGCGCCAGTGGTTTCGTCGTTGGGCTTGGCCCCGATCAGCCGGCGCATCACGGCGCGCCCGATGAACTTGACGTTGTCGGCGCGGCTGTCGTACTCGATGCGGTCAGCCTCGCCCTCGGTCCATTCGTCACCGGGGGCGTCGCGCTTCTGCTTGTAATAGGCCTGCTTGCCCGGCTCCGGCGTAACCACGCCGTACTGGTAGCCCTCGGGGTCCTGGCGCACGTCGATGCGGGCGCCGCGGATGACGATCGTGCCCTTGGTCACGAGCACCTTGCCGGTGAACACGCTCGTCTGCTTGAGGTCGTCGTAGCGCAGCGCGTCCGACTCGATGTTCATGGGCTTGAGGCGGTCGGCCTTCTCGGCATGGGCCGGAAAGACGGCGGCCAGCGCAAGCGCGCCGGCGGCGACAGCGGTCAGGAGGCGGGGAGAGGAGATGGAGCGCAGGTTCATAGAGGCACGAAACTTGCTGCTGATTGTAGACGCCCAACTGGCGCGCCTTCGTCGAAAAATCCCGCCAGTGCAGTCGAAAGGTTCAACCCTTGCGCGCCTCGGAGATCAGGAAGTTCGTCGTCTGCAGCGACTTCGTCATGTTGCCGGCGAGCTCGCCGTCGACATAGAAGCGGCCCGCCACGCCCAGCGCCGGCACGCCGCTCACCTTGTAGGCCTCGGTCAGTTGCGACGCGCGCTTGGCCTTGCTGGCCACGCCGAATGAGGTGAAGGCTTCTGTGAACTTGGCCTTGTCGAGGCCGTTCTTCTCGGCCCAAGCAATGATGGCGGCGTCGCCGTTCACGTTCTGGCGCTGCTTGTGGATCGCGTCGAACACCTTGGGCTGGTATTCGTTGATCTTGCCCATTGCCTCGAGCGCGTAATACAGGCGCTGCTTGGCTTCGACGTCGTTGCCGACGAAAGGCACCGGCACGCGGCGAAACACCACGTCCTTCGGCAGCGTCTTGACCCAGGCTTCGAGTTCGGGCTCGAAGGAATTGCAATGCGGGCAGTTGTACGAGAAGAACTCGACCACCTCGATCTTGCCGGCCGGTGCGTCGCTGGGCGCGCGCTTGTCGAGCACCATGTACTCGGTGCCGGCCTTGGGCATGCGCGCCTGGGCATGCGACAGATTGGCAATGGACATCAGGCCGAGCGAAGTGGCGGCCAGCGAAAAATCACGACGTTTCATGTTGAAGGTTCTCCTGTGGGCAGACAGAGCCCGATGCACCGCGCGGAGTTCCCCCGCGCTGTCCGTAAAGAAAGGTCAAGCGCCGTTCAGCGCTGCACGCGGACCAGCGCGGATTCGAGACCGCCGCCGTCGAGCCGCTCCTTGAGGCGGTCGGCATCGTCCTTCTTGTTGAAGGGGCCGGCGCGCACGCGGTAAACGGTCCGGCCGGCCTGTTCGCGCTCGGTGACCCGGGCTTCGACGCCCATCAGCGAGAGCTTGGCGCGCTGCGCCTCGGCGTCTTCGGTCGAGCGGAAAGCGCCCGCCTGCACGAAGTACATGAAGGGGTCGGCGCCCGCGGCGGCGTTCGGTTGCGCCGTAGGCGCGGCCGAGGCCTGGACCGTGCTGCCGCCGGTGCCGGCGCGCGCACGCGCGAGGTCGCCGAGCGGATCGCTGGAAGCCTCGACCGGCGTTGCCGGCTTCGGGCGGACGGTCGGAGCAACCACCACGGGCACGGGGGCGGCAGGCGTGGTCGGGGCGTTGAGCGGGCCGACCGTGGCCGGTGCGGTGACCGGCGCCACGGCGTTCGACGGCTTCGCGCCGGCCTTGCCGGCGAGCGGGCCGTTCGGATCCCAGTCGCGGTTCTTGCGGGCCTCGGCCTCGTCCTGCTCGACGCCGCCGCGCTGCGTCTTGTTCATGAACGGGATCGGCACCTTGGTCACGTACACCGCAATGCCCAGCGCCACGCCGAGCCCGAGCACCAGGCCGATGATCAGCCCGATGACGATGTTGCCGCGCTGCGGGCCGGGGTTCCTGCTTGTCTTCTTCATGGATGGAGGTTCACATCTTGCTCGGCGCACTGACGCCGAGAATCGCGAGGCCATTGTGCAGCACCTGCGCGGTCGCGGCGACGAGCGCCAGCCGGGCCAGCTTGACCGCCTCGTCGTCGACCAGAATGCGCTCGGCGTCGTAGTAGCTGTGGTAGCAAGCGGCCAGCTCGCGCAGGTAGAAGGTGACGTCGTGGGGCGCGAAATCCTTGGCTGCGGCGGTGAGCATGGCCGGGTACTTGGCCAGCAGCAGCATCAGCGCCTGGGCCGCCGGGCTTTCGAGCGGCGACAGGTCGACGCCCGCCAGCGTGGCGCCGTCGCCGCCCCAGCCGGCCAGCACCGAGCAGATGCGCGCATGCGCGTACTGCACGTAGTACACCGGGTTGTCGTTGTTCTTCGTCACGGCCAGGTCGACGTCGAAGGTGTATTCGGTGTCGGGCTTGCGGCTGAGCAGGAAGAAGCGGATGGCATCGGTGCTGGTCCACTCGATCAGGTCGCGCAGCGTGACGTAGCTGCCGGCGCGCTTGCTGATCTTGACCTCTTCGCCGCCCTTCACCACGCGCACCATGGTGTGCAGCACGTAGTCGGGGTAGCCCTCGGGGATGCCCTCGCCCGCCGCCTGCAGGCCGGCGCGCACGCGCGCGATGGTGCCGTGGTGGTCGGTGCCCTGGATGTTGATGACCTTGTGAAAGCCGCGCTCCCACTTGGCGATGTGATACGCCACGTCGGGTACGAAGTAGGTGTACGTGCCGTCCTGCTTTTTCATCACGCGGTCTTTGTCGTCGCCGTAGTCGGTCGACTTCAGCCACAGCGCGCCGTCTTGTTCGTAGGTCTTGCCGGCGGCCACGAGCTTTTGCACGGCGGCCTCGACACGGCCGCTGGTGTAGAGGCTCGACTCCAGGTAGTACTGGTCGAAGTGCACGCGGAAGGCCTGCAGATCGAGGTCCTGCTCGCGGCGCAGGTAGGCCACGGCGAACTCGCGGATCGCGTCGATGTCCTCGATGTCGCCGGTGGCGGTGACTTCGCGGTCGTCCGACTTGACGGTCTTCTTCGCCTTGAAGTCTTCGGCGATGTCGGCGATGTAGTCGCCGTTGTAGGCCGGGGCCTTTTCGCCGCTGGGCCATTCGGCGTCGCCGGGCTTGAAGCCGCGCGCACGCAATTGCGTGCTGTTGGCCAGCGTCTGGATCTGCACGCCGGCGTCGTTGTAGTAGTACTCGCGCCACACGCTCTCGCCCTGCGAGGCGCGCAGGTTGCAGATGGCATCGCCCAGCGCCGCCTGGCGGCCGTGGCCGACGTGCAGCGGGCCGGTCGGGTTGGCCGAGACGAACTCGACCAGCACCTTTTCGCCGGTGGCGGGCTGCTGGCCGAAGCCGTTGCCGGCCGACAGCACCTCGCGCACGACCTGCTGCTTGGCCGCCGTCTTCAGGCGGATGTTGAGAAAGCCGGGGCCGGCGATCTCGATCGCCTCGACCCATTGGCCGAAAGCGGGGGTGGCGAGCAGCGCAGCGCTCAATTGCTCGGCCAGTTCGCGCGGCTTGCGCCCCAGCGGCTTGGCGAGCTGCATCGCGGCCGTGCTGGCGAAATCGCCGTGCGCTGCCACCTTGGGCGACTCGAACGCGGCTTTGGAGCCAGCGCCGGGCGAGAAGGATTCGAGCGTGTTCGCGAGCGCCGCGAGCAGCTCCTGTTTGACCAATAGCATCTGCGAATTTTACCGGGGCCAAACCCGCAGGCCGTCGCATCGGTCATCCGCCGGTCAGTCTGGGCCGTTAGCATGACTGGCCCCGCTTCGGGGCTGCCGTCATCTTTCACTCCTCAAGGACGAATACGCCATGAAAAAGCTCCTTTCCCTGCTCGCGCTCGGTGCCTGTCTTTCCTTCGGCGCCCATGCGCAAGACAAGATGGCGGCTCCGGCCGCCGGCGCCACCTGCGACGCCAAGGCCATGGACAAGAACGGCAAGCCGCTCGCCGGCGCCGCGAAAGCCAGTTTCATGAAGAAGTGCGAGAAGGACACGATGTCTTCGGCCGCACCCGCATGCGCCACCAAAGCCATGGACAAGAACGGCAAGCCGCTCGCCGGCGCCGCCAAGACCAGCTTCATGAAGAAGTGCGAAGCCGACGCGAAGGGCTGAGTCCGCGCAGACGCTCGCTGCGTCACCCACGAAAAAGCCCGCGTCGAGCGGGCTTTTTTGCGTCTGGCCGGGCTCCAGCCTACTTGCCGAAACCCCGCGCGAGAAACACGGCGACCAGCGGGATCACCGCGATCAGGTGCGCCTGCGCCATCACCAGCCGGCGCGTTTTCTTGATATCCACTTCTGCCGGCAGTGCACCGGTCGCCCGCAACGCCTTCCGCCAGCGGAAATAGGTCAGCGTCGGGAAGATCGACACCACGCCGATGACGATGAAGAGCGTGAGCTTCACGTGCAGCAGCGGGTTGGTCCAGTACCAGGCCGTGCCCTTGACGCCCCACACGGTGCGCGCGATCCCGGTGCCGAGCACCGCGAGCGCCGCGAGGCCGTAGACCAGGTCGATCTTCGCGAGCCGCTCGACCACCGCGGCGTTCAGCCACTGCACGCGGCACAGCGCGGCCTCGCTCGAGATGAAAACCACCATCGTCAGGATGGCGAGGATGTGCAGGTACGCGAGGATGGCTTCGAGCGTCATCGTGGTGCTTTCAGGAAACGTCGTGGGATCGGGCCATTTTGCCTACGCCGCATGTTTTCCCCCACCCCAGAACTCGGGCCGTCCGTATTGCGCCTTGAGAAAGTCGAGCCACAGGCGCACCCGCAGCGGCAAGTGCTTTGCATGCGGGAACACCGCGTAGATGCCGTTGGCGGGCGCCGCGAAGGCATCGAGCAGCGGCACCAGCAGACCGGCGTCGATCTCGGCCTCGACCTCCCACGTGCTGCGCCAGGCGATGCCGTGGCCGGCGAGGCACCAGTCGTGCAGCACCTGCCCGTCGGAGCAGTCGAGCGGACCGCTGGGCTTGAGGTGGATGACGTCGGTGCCGGGGTCGTCGCCGTCGGTCTTCGGCACGCGAAACGCCCAGCCGCGGGTTTGCGATGCATCGCTCGACAGCGTGAGACACGCGAAGCGCGCCAGGTCGGAAGGATGCTGCGGCGCGCCGTGCCGGCGGACGAACTCCGGCGTCGCGACGCAGCGGCGCCGGTTGTCGGCCAATCGCAGGCTCACGAGCGACGAATCGGGCATGTCGCCGACCCGCACCGCGCAGTCGTAGCCCTCGGCCGCGACGTCGATCACCCGATCGCTCAGGTTGAGCGAGATGCGTACGTCCGGGTGCAAGGCGTGGAATCGCGGCACCAAGGGCGCGACGTGGCGGCGGCCGAAGCCCGCCGGCGCCGTCACGCGCAGGTGGCCGCTCGCCTTGACGCCGCCCGCGCTCACGCTGGCTTCGGCGTTCGCCACCTCGACCAAGAGGCGCTGGCAGTCCTCGAGAAACGCACTGCCTTCGTGCGTGAGGGTGATGCGGCGCGTGGTGCGCACCAGCAACTTGACGCCGAGCCGCTCCTCCAGCGCATCGATGCGCCGACCCATGATGGCCGGCGCAACGCCTTCTGCCTTGGCGGCAGCCGTGAGGCTGCCGCGCGTGGCGACCGAAACGAAGGATTCGAGTTGGGTGAGGCGATCCATTGCGCGGGATTATGCAAAGGCCGGGCCGCCTGCACCATGCGGCGCTTTTCGATACAATACGGTTTCGATACTCATCAGTTCCGAAACAAATGTCCGCTTCCACCGTTCCCGCACAGTCTCTGGGCCGCCCACGTGACGCCACGCTCGACACCAGCATCCTGACGGCCGCGATGGAGTTGCTCGGTGAAGGCGGGCTCACCGCTGTGACCATGGACGCGGTGGCCCAACGCGTCGGCGCGGGCAAGGCGTCCCTGTACCGGCGCTGGAAGTCCAAGGACGAACTGCTGGCCGATGCGCTCGCGCTGCATTCCCCGGTCGACGTCGCCGTCGACACCGGGACGCTGCGGGGTGACCTGGTCAAGCTCTACGGGCAGTACTACGGTGCCGGCAACCACGTGATGCAGGCCGCCTTGCAGGAGATGCTGGGCAACATGCGCCAGCACGTCGCCTGGACCGAGAAGGTCGCGCCCGAGCGCCTGACCGTGCGGCGCGCCCAGGTGCGTGCGTTGTTCGATCGCGCGGTGACGCGTGGCGAGATCGCCCGGCCGGCCGACATGGACGCGCTGCTCGACATCGTGCCCTCGATGATCTTCTACCGCTACAACACGCGCGCCGTGAAGGTCACACGCGCGGCCATCGCCAAACTGGTGGACGGCATCGTGATGCCCCTGGTCCGGCCCGCGAGCGGCAAGGGGACGCGGCCATGAGCGACAGCACCGCCACGGTCAGCGCGCCACCGGCACCGCCGGCCGATGCGCCGTGGGAGGCGCGCCAGGGCCTGCGCTACATCGGGGTGGCTCTGCTGCTCGCGATCACGCAGGGCCTGGGCGTGAATCTGGTCAATGCCAACCTCACCGGCATCCAGGGTTCGCTGGGCGCTACCGCCACCGAGGCGAGCTGGCTCACCACCGCCTACTTCGCCACCAACCTGTCGGCCTCGCTGCTGCTGACCAAGGTGCGCTACCAGTACGGTCTGCGCTGGTTCGCCGACATCGTGATCGGCATCTATCTTCTGCTGGCGCTGGCCCATCTGTTCACGCAGAACCTCGGCTCGGCCGTGCTGGTGCGCGCGGCGCTGGGGCTGGCCGCCGCACCGCTCAGCAGCCTCACGGTGCTCTACATGATGCAGGGCATGCCGGCTGCCAAGGCCATCGTCGGCGTGCTGCTGGCGTTCGGCGCGCTGCAACTGGGCGCGCCGCTGTCGCGCGTGATCTCCGAAGACCTGCTGCAACTGGGCCAGTGGCGCGGCCTCAACATGGTCGACGCGGCGCTGGCCATCCTTTGCATGGCCGCGATCAACGTGGTGCGGCCCAAGCCGATGCCCACGCAGAAGATGTTCGAGCGAGGCGACGGCGTCGTCTTCATGCTCTACGCGGTGTCGCTCGCCCTGCTGTGCGTGGTCCTGACCCAGGGGCGGCTGCACTGGTGGACCGACACGCCCTGGCTCGGCGTTTGCCTGGCCGCCTCGGCCGCCTGCTTCGGGCTCTATGTGCTGCTGGAGCTGCCGCGCGCCAAGCCGCTGATCGACCTGCGCTGGCTGGTCAGCCCGTTCATGCTGCGCTTCATGTTCGCGATCCTGCTGTTTCGCGTCGTGCTGTCGGAGCAGACCGTGGGCGCCGTCGGCCTCATGAACACGCTGGGCTTCACCAACGACCAGATGCACTGGCTGTTCATCTGGGTCACGGTCGGCACGGTGGCGGGCTTCCTGCTGGCGCTGCTGGCGATCCCGTCCAGGCGCTTTGCCCTGCTGGGCGACACCGCGCTGATGCTGATCATCGTCGGCGCGCTGATGGACGGCCGTGCCACGGTGCTGACGCGACCCGACGATTTCTATCTGTCGCAAACGCTGCTGGCCACGGCCAGTGCACTGTTCCTCGCCACAGCGATGCTGCAAGGCTTCGGCAACGTCGTCGCCGGCGGCATGAAGAACCTCATCAGCTTCATCGCCGTCTTCAGCGGCGGACAGGCGCTGGCCGGACTGGTGGGCCAGGCTTGGCTCTCCACGCTGTTGGTGGACCGTCAACGGCTGCACTACGCGCAGCTCACGGAGCATCTGCAGCTGAGCGACCCGCAGGTGGCGCAGCGCCTGGCGCAACTGGGCGGCGCCTATGCGTCGACGCTCAACGACACGGCCGCGCGCGGCACGCAAGCGCTCACGCTGCTGGGCCAGCAGGTCACGCAGCAGTCCTACGTGATGGCCTACAACGACCTGTTCCATGCGGTGGCGCTGGTCTCCACGCTCGGCTTCCTTGTTTTCGCGGGCGTCAAGACGCACCGCTGGCACCGCGCCCGTCGCGCCGCCACGCCCGCCCTCGTTTCTCCCTGATCGGTTTCGTCATGTCTTCTGTTCCTGCTCCCTTTCGTTCACGCGGCACCTGGATCGTGCTGGCCGCCACCCTCGCCTGCGTGGCGCTGGTGCTCTATGCGTGGCGGCTGCCGCCCTTCCACACCGGCACCGAATCGACCGAGAACGCCTACGTGCGCGGCATGGTCACCATCGTGGCGCCCAAGGTCGACGGCTACGTTGCCGAAGTGCTGGTGCAGGACTACATGGAAGTGAAGGCCGGCCAGGTGCTGGTGAAGCTGGACGACCGCATCTACCGCCAAAAGCTCGAACAGGCGCGCAGCGCCCTGGCCGCGCAGGAGGCCAACCTGGCCAACACCGCGCAGGCGCGGCGTTCACGCGAAGCGGCGATCGGCAGCAGCCAGGCGCAGATCGCCAGCGCACAGGCCAACCTCGCCAACATGCGCGCCCAGCTGGCGCGCGCCCAGGCCGACATGCGCCGTGCCACGCCGCTGGCGAAAGACGGCTCGCTCTCGCAACGCGAGCGCGACCAGACCGAGGCCGCGCTGCACCAGGCCGAAGCGGCCGTGAAGCAGGCGGAGGCCGGCGCGAGCCAGACCGAGGCCGGCCGTGCGGTCGCCACGCAGGACCTGCGCACGGTGGTGGTGAACCGCGATGCGGTCGAGGCCGCGGTCGCGTCGGCGCAGGCCGCCGTGGCGCTGGCGCAGATCGACCTGGACAACACGCAAATACGCGCGCCGCGCGACGGCCACGTGGGCGAAGTCGGCGTCAAGCTGGGCCAGTACGTGACGCCCGGCACGCAGCTGGTGGCGGTGGTGCCGTCGCAGGTCTGGATCGTCGCCAACTTCAAGGAAGCCCAGACCGCCGCGATGGCGCCGGGCCAGCCCGCGCGCTTTCACGTCGACGCGCTGGCCGGTGCCGAACTCACCGGCCATGTGGAGCGGCTCTCGCCCGCCACCGGGTCGGAGTTCAGCGTGATCAAGCAGGACAACGCGACCGGCAATTTCACCAAGATCCCGCAGCGCTTGTCGGTGCGCATCGCGATCGACGCCGACCAGCCGGCCGCGCAACGGTTGCGGCCGGGCATGTCGGTGGTGGTGAATGTCGAGACGCGCGCCAAGGCCAGCGATCGCGCGGTGAGCACGTCATGAAGCGCGCCGCACTCGCCATCACGCTGAGCCTGTCCGGCCTGCTGATGCTGCAAGCCTGCAGCAGCACGCCCACCGCGCCCGCGCTCTCTGCGGCCGTGCCCGCCGCGTGGCAAGGCAGTGCCTCGGCCGCCGGCCCGACCGTCCAGAACGGCTGGTGGCGCGCCTTCGGCGACCCGGTGCTCGACGGCCTCGTCGCACAGGCGCTGGCCCGCAACACCGACCTGCGCACGGCCGCCGCGCGCGTCGCCGAAGCGCGTGCGCTCGCCGACGTGCAGATGGCTGCCGGCCTGCCGACGCTGGACTTCGGCGCCGGTGGCTCGCGCAGCCGCAGCATCAGCGCCGCCACCGGCAAGCCCTACATCGCGAACGTGATGCAGCCGCAGTTCCAGGCGGCGTACGAAATCGATCTGTGGGGCCGCGTGGCGTCGCTCGACCGTGCGGCCGAAGCGCAATGGCAGGCCAGTGCCGCGGCACGCGACAGCGCGGCGCTCAGCGTGGCCGCCACCACCGCCGCCGGCTACATCAACCTGCGCGCACTCGACGCGCGGTTCGAAGTGGCGCAACGCACGCTCGCCGCACGCGAAGACGCATTGAAGCTCGCGCGCTCGCGCCAGGAACGGGGCTACAGCTCGGCACTGGAAACGCAGCAGAGCGAAGCCGAATACCGCGCCACCGCGCAGGCCGTGCCGCAACTCACGCTGGCGATCCGCAAGCAGGAACATGCGCTGAACCTGCTGACCGGCGCCGCGCCAGGCACGGTGCCGCGCGGCCTCGCATTGAACGCGCTGCGGTTGCCCGCGTTGCCCGACGCGGGCGTGCCGTCCGAGCTGCTTCGGCGCCGGCCCGACATCGCCGGCGCCGAATCGCAACTGGTCGCCAGCGATGCGCAAATGGCGGCTGCGCGTGCGCAGTTGCTGCCGTCCGTGCGCCTGTCGGCCAGCCTGGGCAGCATCAGCTCGACCGCGCTCACGGGCGACCCGTTCAAGCTCTGGAGCCTCGGCGGCAGCGTGCTGGCGCCGCTGTTCGACGGTGGACGCCTGCGGGCGCAGGTGCGCGCCTCCGACGCGCGGCGCGAGCAGGCGCTGGCGGGCTACGAGAAGACCGTGCTCACCGCTTTCGGCGAGGTCGAAGACCAGCTCGCCGCGCGCGATGAACTCGGCAGGCAAGGCGTCGAGGCCGAGGCGCAGCGCGCCGCATTGCAGGAGGCCGTGCGCGTCGCGACCAACCGCTACCGCGAAGGCTATGCCTCGTACCTCGACGAACTCGATGCGCAGCGCAACCTGTTCAGCGCCGAGCAGACAGTGCTGCAGCTGCGCGCCGACCAGCTCGCCGCACAGGTCGCGCTCTACCGTGCGCTGGGCGGCGGCTGGCAGCCGGAGTTACAAGCCAAATCGGGCTCCAGCGCCCGCTGATATTGCGCAGTCAGCTATCAATTCGATAGCAAATGCCCTCGCATTGCGGCGGGCACGCTGCCGAGCATTTACTGCTTCGTACGCGGCGTTTAGACGGTCAGTGCGCGGCGGTCACGCCGGCCTGCACCAGGCGCGCGATCGCCTCGTCGCTGTAGCCGACTTCGGCCAGCAGCGCGACGGTGTGCTCACCCAGCAGCGGCGGCTGCAGCCGGATGCCAGGCCGCTCGCCGTCGATCGTGTACGGCGCGAGCGGCACCTTCGATGTGCTGCCGTCGTTCATGCGCACCTCGCCGAGGCCACCCGTGGCGTTCAGGTGCGGGTCGTCGAACAGGTCCTGCGGCTTCGTGATCGGCGCGAAGGGCAGTTCGTTCCGCTCGAAGACCTCGGACAGCTCCGCCGCGCTGCGGCCTGCCAGGTGCGAGCGCAGGATCGGCATCATCCAGTCGCGTGCCCGCACGCGGTCGTTGTTGGTCTTGAGGCGCGGGTCGGCGAGCATGGCGTCGAGCCCGAAGGCCTTGCAGAAGATCGCCCATTGCTTGTCGCTCACGGCCGCGAGAAAGATCTGCTCGCCGTCCTTCACGCTGAAGACGTCGTACACCGCCCAGGCCGAGATGCGGCTGGGCATCGGGTCGGCGGCGCGGCCGGTCGCGGCGAACTGCATCATGTGCTGCGCGACCAGGAACACGTTGTTCTCGAAGAGCGCGGACTGCACCTCGCAGCCCATGCCGGTGCGCTCTCGCTGGCGCAGCGCGGCCATCGCGCCGATGGCGCCGAACATGCCGCCCATGATGTCGTTCACGCTGGTGCCGGCGCGCAGCGGATCGCCGGCGCGGCCGGTCATGTAGGCGAGGCCGCCCATCATCTGCACCACCTCGTCGAGCGCGGTGCGGTGGTCGTAGGGGCCGGGCAGGAAACCCTTGTGGCTCACGTAGACGAGGCGCGGGTTGAGCTTCCTGAGCGTCTCGTAGTCGAGCCCCAGTTTCTTCATCGTGCCGGGCTTGAAGTTCTCGCTCACGATGTCGGCGGTGGCGATGAGCCTGAGCGCGGCCTCCACGCCGGCGGGCTGCTTGAGGTCGAGCGCGATGCTCTTCTTGTTGCGGTTGAAGGTCGGGAAGAAGCCCGCACCCGAGCCGAGCAGGCGCCGCGTGTCGTCGCCGCCGATCGGCTCGACCTTGATGACCTCCACGCCGAGGTCGGCGAGCAGCATCCCGCAGGTCGGCCCCATCACCATGTGGGTGAACTCGACCATGCGGATGCCGGCGTATGGCAGCGGATTGACGGGCTCAGACATGCCACGCTCCCTGCACGAAACCCCGGGGCAACCCGGCTTCGGGCGTCATGCCGTAGACCGGTTCGCCGGGCAGGCCGGCCATCAGCGGCGCGCGCGCGGCGAGCAGCTTCTCGATGTCGATGCCGGTGCGCACGCCCATCGCCTCGAACATGAAGACGAGGTCTTCGGTGACCACGTTGCCCGAGGCACCCGGCGCGTACGGACAACCGCCGAGCCCGCCGAGCGATGCATCGAAGGTGCGCACACCCTCTTCCCACGCGGCCAGGCAGTTCGCCAGGCCGAGGCCGCGGGTGTTGTGCATGTGGGCCGCACCGGCGCGCGGGCCGAGTTCGGCGCGCAGGCGTTTGAACAGCCTGCGCACTTGCGCCGGGTTCGCGTAGCCGACCGTGTCCGAAAGACCGGCTTCGTCGGCGCCGGCTTCGACGCACTGCGCGGCGAGACGGATCACTTCATCCTCGGGCACGTCGCCTTGCAAGGTGCAGCCGAACGCGGTCGAGATGCCGGCTTCGAGCTTCACCTGCGGCGCGATCGCGCGGCGCAGCTCGGAGATCGCGCGCACTTCCTCGACCATTTCTTCGCGGGACTTGCGCACATTGGCCAGCGAATGCGCCGCGCTGGCCGACACCGGCATCGTGAGCTTGTGGACGCCGGCCGCGAGCGCCGCTTCGGCGCCACGCCGGTTCGGCACCAGCGCCATCACCGTGAGGCCCGGCAGGGTGATGGCGTGCCTGACGACCTCTGCGGCGTCCGCCATCTGCGGGAGCAGGTGCGCCGGCACGAACGAGGCGACCTCGATTTCGCGCACGCCGGCCGCGTGGAGTGCGTCGATCCAGCGCAGCTTGTCGGCGGTCGGCATCGTCGCCTTCACCGATTGCAGGCCGTCGCGCGGGCCGACCTCGCTGATGAGAATGTCGGGAACAGGGGAGAAAGCGGGCGTCAAAACATATTTCCTGGTGGCTCGATACATTGTGCTGCGCCCATCGCCGGGTGTCGATTAGGTCGCTTTTGGTCAGCAATCAATCGCCTTCCGGCTTCTTAATGGCGGGCGCGGTATCAAATAAAGTAGCGGCATGCGCCTTGCACGGCGCGTGCTCCCCCGCATCCCATCCCTTTTCAGAGGCAAGAACCATGACTGAACGCACCACCGTCCACGGCCTGCAGGTCGCCAACGAACTCCATCGCTTCGTCGACGGCACCGTGCTGCCGGCCATCGGCGTCGACAGCGCGACTTTCTGGAAGGGCTTCGATGCGATCGTGGCCGACCTCGCGCCGAAGAACATCGCGCTGCTGGCCGAACGCGACCGCATCCAGACCGAGATGGACGCCTGGCACAAGGCCAACCCCGGCCCGATCGCCGACATGCCCGCCTACCGCGCCTTCCTCGAGAAGATCGGCTACCTGCTGCCGTCGCCCAAAGGCACGCAGGCCACCACGACCAACGTCGATGCCGAGCTCGCGCAACAGGCCGGCCCCCAGCTGGTGGTGCCGATCCTGAACGCACGTTACGCGCTGAACGCCGCCAACGCCCGCTGGGGTTCGCTGTACGACGCGCTCTACGGCACCGACGCGATTTCCGAGGCCGACGGCGCCGACAAGGGCAAGGGCTACAACCCGATCCGCGGCACCAAGGTGATCGAGTTCGCCCGCGAGGCGCTCGACCAGGCCGCACCGCTGGCCAACGGCTCGCACAAGCTGGCCACGGGCTACAGCGTGAAGGACGGCGCACTGCACATCGCGCTGCAGAGCGGCAGCACCGTGCTGGCCGACCCCGCGCAGTTCGTCGGCTACCAGGGCGACGCGGCGGCACCGGGCTCGGTGCTGCTCAAGCACAACGGCATCCACATCGACATCCAGATCGACCGCAACACCGTGATCGGCAAGACCGATCCGGCCGGCATCAGCGACGTGATCATGGAAGCGGCGCTGTCGACGATTCTCGACCTCGAAGATTCGGTGGCCGTGGTCGATGCCGCCGACAAGGTGGTCGCCTATGGCAACTGGCTCGGCATCATCCAGGGCACGCTGACCGAAGAAGTCGCCAAGGGCGGCAAGACCTTCACGCGCGGCCTGAACCCCGACCGCGAATACACCGGCGCCGACGGCAAGCCGCTCAAGCTGCATGGCCGCTCGCTGATGTTCTTGCGCAATGTGGGCCACCTGATGACGAACCCGGCGATCCTGTACGGCGCCGGCAAGGAAATCCCCGAAGGCATCCTGGACGCGGTCGTCACGACGACCATCGCCACCATCGACCTGAAGCGCAAGGGCAACTCGCGCACCGGCAGCATCTACATCGTCAAGCCGAAGATGCACGGCCCGGCGGAGGTGGCCTTCGCGAGCGAACTGTTCGGCCGCGTCGAGCAGCTGCTCGGTTTGCCGGCCAACACCGTGAAGCTCGGCATCATGGACGAGGAGCGCCGCACCAGCGTGAACCTGCAGGCGTGCATCGCCGCGGCCGCTGCACGCGTCGCCTTCATCAACACCGGCTTCCTCGACCGCACGGGCGACGAGATGCACACCGCCATGCAGGGCGGCCCGATGCTGCGCAAGGGCGACATCAAGGGCACCAAGTGGATCGCCGCTTATGAAAAGAACAACGTGCTGGTGGGCCTCAACTGCGGCCTGCGCGGCAAGGCGCAGATCGGCAAGGGCATGTGGGCGATGCCCGACCTGATGGCCGACATGCTCAAGCAGAAGATCGCGCACCCGAAGGCCGGCGCCAACACCGCCTGGGTGCCCTCGCCCACCGCCGCAACGCTGCACGCGCTGCACTACCACCAGGTGAGCGTGGCCGATGTGCAGAAGGAACTGGAAAAGATCGACGCCGACGCCGAGCGCTATAACATCCTCAACGACTTGCTGCAGGTGCCGATCACCGCGACGCCGAACTGGAGCGACGCCGAAAAGCAGCAGGAACTCGACAACAACGTGCAGGGCATCCTCGGCTACGTGGTGCGCTGGATCGACCAGGGCGTGGGCTGCTCCAAGGTGCCCGACATCCACAACGTCGGCCTGATGGAAGACCGCGCGACGCTGCGCATCTCGAGCCAGCACATCGCCAACTGGCTGCTGCACGGCATCGTGACCGAGGCCCAGGTCAACGAGACCTTCGAGCGCATGGCCGCGGTCGTCGATGGCCAGAACGCCGGCGATTCGCTCTACCAGCCGATGGCCGGCCACTTCAAGACCTCTGCCGCCTACCAGGCTGCGCAAGACCTCGTCTTCAAGGGCGTGGCGCAGCCGAGCGGCTACACCGAGCCGCTGCTGCACGCGTGGCGCCTGAAGGTGAAGGGCGAAGCCTGATCGGCTGACGCCCCGTCAAGCGAACGGCACCCTCGGGTGCCGTTTTTCATTGGCGGCCCGGCGGGTGGTGCATCAGGTGTTGTCCTACGAATCCAGTTGCGCATGCTGGCCGTAATGGTTGCAAGCGCTCTGCGCCCCCGCGCTGTTGGCGGTTTCCACAGAACTTCAAGAATCAACTTATTTCCAGGAGCCTCAGATGAAAAAACTCATGATTGCAGTCGGCGTTTCGGTCCTGCTCAGCGCGTGCGCGGGCGGCATGGGCATGAAGAACGACGGCATGGGCATGTCGGGCAGCGGCATGTCGTCGAACATGTCCAACCCGATGGTCGGCGGCGCCCCGATGTACGCCAACAAGGACATCGTCGACAACGCCGTCAACTCGAAGGATCACACGACCCTGGTCGCCGCCGTGAAGGCCGCCGGCCTGGTCGACACGCTCAAGAGCCCGGGCCCGTTCACGGTGTTCGCGCCGACCAATGAAGCCTTCGCCGCGCTGCCGGCCGGCACGGTCGACACGCTGCTCAAGCCCGAGAACAAGCCGACGCTGACCAAGGTGCTCACGTACCACGTGGTGCCGGGCAAGATGGACGCCGCCGCACTGAAGAGCGCGATCGCAGCCGGCGGTGGCCGCGCGATGCTCAAGACCGCAAGCGGCGGCACGCTGACCGCCACGATGAGCGGCAACAACGTGCTGATCACCGATGCCAAGGGCGGCAGTGCCACGGTGACGATCGCCAACGTGTACCAGTCGAATGGCGTGATCCACGTCGTGAACAAGGTGCTGCTGCCGGGCTGATCCCGGCCACACGGCGGGGGCGTCCTACCAGGGCAGCCGCTCGCCGCTGTATGAGAAGAAGCCGCCGCTGTCGTCGGGGCCACAACGGTCCATGACGTGCAGCAGGTCGGTCGCCGCATCGCTTGCGGCGCGGCCGATCTCGGCACCCTTGAAGGGTGCCGAGAGCCGCGAATTCACCGTCCCCGGATGCAGCGCGACCAGCACCAACTGCGGGTTGCGCCGACGCATCTCAATCGCCGCGGTCTTCACGAACATGTTGAGCGCCGCCTTGGATGCGCGATAGCTGTACCAACCTCCCAGGCGGTTGTCGCCGATGCTGCCCACTTTGGCCGACAGCACGGCAAGCACGCCACGCGCGCTGTGAAGCAGCGGCGCAAATCGCGCGAGCACCATCGCCGGCCCGAATGCATTGATGCGGAACACCTCGGCCATGTGGCCGGCATCGAGCTCCTGCAATCGCTTCTCCGGCATGAAGTCGGCGCCGTGCAGCACGCCGGCTGCGTGAACGATCAGATGGAACGGACCCTGCGTCGCCAGCGATTCGGCACAAGCACGGATGCTGGCCTCGTCGCCGAGGTCGAGCGCAGGCGTCGTTTCGCGGCCAACGCCGATCGCAAGGGCGCAACGCGGATGCGCCGCCAGGCAGGCCAGCATGGCACCACCGATGGCGCCGGAGTCTCCGATCACGATCGCGCGAAAGCCGTCAGGGAACGAGGTCAGCGGGAGGTCGGAAGGCGCGGTCATGGGCGCCCGATTGTGCCGGCAAGGGCGCGCTGACTATCATTGGGCACAAATGTTAACTGACCACCTCGTGCGACAGCTGCGCATCCTTCACATCGAGCCGTCGGCCACAGACCATCAGCAGGTGTGCGACGCTCTCGGATTGGGTCGCGCCCAAGGCGAGATCGCGCGCGTCGAGACGCTGGCGGCCTTCAGGGAACAGATGACGCAGCGGGCCTTCGACGTCGTGCTGTCCGCCTACCACTGCGCAGGCTTCACCGCGATGCACGCATGGGAAGAACTGCTGGGTCTGCCCGGCGTGCCGCCGCCGTTCATCGTGCTGTCGCGCTCGGCCAGCGAAGCCGAGGCGATCGACGCGGTGCGGCGCGGCGTGAGCGACTTCGTGCGCAAGGACGCCATGGCCGGCCTGCCGCGCGCCATCGTGCGCGCCCACGACGTCAACCAGATGCGCAGAGCCAAGGAAGATTCGCATGTCGAACTGGCCGGATCGATGCGCCGCTCGTCCGAGCTCAACGAATACCTGCAGGCTTGCCTCGAGGAGGAGCGCCAGTCGATCGCCCGCGATGTGCACGACGACATCGGCGGCTGGCTCGCGGCCCTGAAGTTCGATCTGGCCTGGATCGGCCGGCACGCCCGGGACCCCGCGGTGCTCGACCACGTGAACGCCGCCACCGAGACGCTGCAGCACGCCATCGGCGCGAGCCAGCGCATCGTGCAGGACCTGCGTCCACCCATCCTCGACCAGGGCATCGTCGCCGCGGTCGACTGGCTGGCCGCCGCCTTCGAGCGGCGCACCGGCGTCAGGACCGCCTTCACTGCCACGCAGGAAACCATCGCCGCGCCCGACGCGGTGCAGCTCGTGGCCTACCGCACCGCGCAGGAGGCGCTGACCAACATCGCCAAGCACGCCGAATGCAGCGAGGTCCGCATCGACCTGTCCGACGGCGAGAACGTCCTCACGCTGGAGATCACCGACAACGGCCGCGGCCTCACGCGCGCCGAGCTCGACAAGCCCAAGACCTTTGGCCTCAAGGGGCTGGGCGAGCGCGCCCGCACGGTCGACGGCTGGCTCGACATCACCAACCACGGCGGCGTGGGCACCTCGATCATCCTGTCGGTGCCGCTGGGCGAGAAAGTTCAAGAATCATGATTCACGTGGTCCTCTGCGACGACCACGCCGTGGTGCGTCGCGGCATTCGCGACACGCTCTCCGAGGCGGTCGACATCAAGGTGACCGGCGAAGCCGGCAGCTATTCCGAACTGCGCGAAATGTTGCGCACCACCCCCTGCGACGTGCTGCTGCTCGACCTCAGCATGCCCGGACGCGGCGGCCTGGAGGTGATGACCAGCCTGAACGAAACGGACTCGCCGGTGAAGGTGCTCGTGGTCTCGATGTTCCCGGCCGACCAGTACGCGATCCGCTGCCTGCGCGCCGGCGCCAAGGGCTATGTGAGCAAGGCCGGCGACCCCGACGAACTCATCACCGCCACCCGCACCGTGGCCCAGGGCCGAAAGTACGTCACCGCCGAAGTGGCGCAGATGCTGGCCGACTCGGTCGCCCGCCCCTCGCTCGAGGCGCCGCACGCTGCACTGTCGGAACGCGAGCTGCAGACGCTGGTGAAGATCGCCTCCGGACAGCGCCTCTCCGACATCGCCGAAGAACTCATGCTGAGCCCGAAGACCGTGAGCGTGTACCGCACGCGCGTGATGGAAAAGCTCGGGCTGCCGACGAATGCGGCGCTGACGGTTTATGCGATCAGGAACAATCTGATTTGAGGCAGTGGCGTGCCACAGCCGCGTTCGTGACGTAACACGACCCGCGTGCTAGCGACCACACCACTGCTGCTCGCAGGGAATTCCATTCCTGTCTCCGTCCATCTTCACCGCCGCACAGTTCGCGAGAAAGTATTTCGCTTCGGCGCATGACTTCATTTGTGAGCAGTACTTTCGTCCGTCGCAGCTGAACTGCCCCGGCGCGGCTGCCGGCAGTGGCGAAATCTTGTCGGCTGGCGTTGCGGCAGCGGACGCCCGACGCTTTTTTTCCTCAGCGTTCAATTGCTGAACCGTAGGCTGTTTTCTCCCGGCTTCCAATGCACACGGGCCTTGCTGGTAGGTGACCGTGCCGTTGACTACGCACTTGTTCACCGGCGCAGCCGCGACCGTTGAGGCTGCCAACAGGAGGCCCGTAAGAACGGCGGTGGCGAGTGAAATTTTCAACATGTCCATCGCCGGCTTATATCCGCCCCATCATCTGCTCCATCAACATCACCAGCGGCTGCTCCATCAACGGCAGCGTCAGCGTGATGCCCACGAGGCCGGCCACCAGCGTGACCGGAAAGCCGATGGCGTAGATGTTCATCTGCGGTGCCACGCGCGAGATGACGCCGAGCACGAGGTTGGCGAAGAGCAGCAGACCGATCATCGGAAGCGCGATCCACAGCGCACTGGCGAACAGATCGGCGCCGAGTTCGTGGATGCGCATGCGCCCCAGCGCCTGCATGAAGCTGCCGCCGATCGGGAACGCATCGAAGCTTTTCATCACGGCCATCACGATGGTGAGGTGACCGTTGATCGCGATGAACAGCAACATCGCCATGTTGCCGAGAAAGGTCGACACGGCGCTGGCCTGGGCGTTGCTCATCGGGTTGAAGAACGAGGCGAAGTTCAGGCCCATCTGCAGGCCGACCAGTTCGCCGGCCAGTTCCACCGCGGTGAACACCAGCCGCACGATGAAGCCGATCGCCATGCCGATGCCGACCTGCTGGATCAGCGTGCCGAGCAGCGCGGGGCTGTCGAGAGGGATCACCGGCTGGCCTTGGAGCGAAGCTTGCGCGCACAGCGCGATCATGAAAGCCAGGCCGATGCGCGCGCGGATCGGGATGGCGCGCGTGGAGAAGATCGGCGCGGTGGTGAAGAGCCCGAGCACGCGCAGAAACGGCCACAGCACCGGCATCAGCCAGCCCATGAGCTGGGCTTCGGTGAAGGTCAGCATGGTGGCGCTACAGCACCATCTGCGGAATCGATTCGATCATGCGGCGGATGTAGTCGACCAGCGTGTTGAGCATCCATGGCCCGGCGATGGCAAACACCGCAACCGCGGCGATGAGCTTGGGCACGAAGGCCAGCGTGGCTTCGTGGATCTGCGTGATGGCCTGGAAAATGCTCACCAGCAGGCCGACGGCAAGCACGGCCAGCAGCACCGGCAATGAGACGGTGAGGAGCAGCACCAGGGCTTCCTGGCCGAGCGTGAGGGCGGTCTGTGCGTTCATGTGAACCGTTCTTCGCTACTGCACGAAGCTGGCGGCGAGCGAGCCGATCAGCAGGTTCCAGCCGTCGGCCAGCACGAACAGCATGAGCTTGAACGGCAGGGCCACGAGCACGGGCGACAGCATCATCATGCCGAGCGACATCAGGATGCTCGAGACCACGATGTCGATCACCAGGAACGGGATGAAGATCATGAAGCCGATCTGGAACGCCGACTTGAGTTCGCTGGTCGCGAAGGCGGGGATCAGCACGCGCATCGGCGCTGTGTCGGCCTTGACCTCGGCGGGCAGCCGCGCGAGCCGGGCGAAGAGTGCGAAGTCGGATTCGCGCGTCTGCTTGAGCATGAACTGGCGCATCGGCGCTTCGGCCTTGCCGATGGCCGCCTCGAAGCTCAAGGTGTTGTTCGTGTACGGCACATACGCATCTTCATAGACGCGGTCGAGGGTCGGCCCCATGACGAAGAAGGTGAGGAACAGCGACAGGCCGATCACCACCTGGTTCGGCGGCGCCGACTGCGTGCCGAGCGCCTGGCGCAGCAACGACAGCACGATCACGATCCGCGTGAAGCCGGTCATCATGAGCAGGATGGCGGGCAGGAACGACAGCGCGGTGAAGAACAGCAGCGTCTGCACCGGCACCGAGTAGCTGTTGCCGCCCGCGCCCGTGCCGATCACCAACGGCAACTGCCCGCCGGGGGCCGTCTGCGCGAGCGCGCCCAGGGGCACCGCGACCAGCAGCGCCAGTGCCGCCAGCCCGAGTGAGCGCGCCTTAGACATCGACGGTGCTTTCGGCAGCGGCTGTCGCGGCAGGCAAGGTGTGCAGGCAGGTGATCGCCTGACCGGTCACGCCGAGCACGAGCCAGGTGCGCGCACCCGGTGGTCCGACCTCGACCGTGACCACGCGCTGCTGCGGGCCCAGGGCCACGGTCGACAGCAGCTTCGAGGCGCTGCCGATGTCGATGCCCGCGGCGCCGAGCCGGCGCTGCTGCAGCCGGCGCAAGGCGAACGGCATCGCGCCGAGCAGCGCGATGAACAGCACGACGGTGATGAGACTCTGGGTCATCCGGTCTCGCTCAGGCGCGGTGGATGCGGCGCAGCCGCTCCGACGGCGTGACGACGTCGGTCAGGCGGATGCCGAACTTGTTGTTGACCACCACCACTTCGCCCTGGGCCACGAGGTAGCCGTTGACCAGCACGTCCATCGGGTCGCCGGCCAGCGCGTCGAGTTCGACGATGGAGCCCTGTGCCAGCTGCAGCACCTGCTTGATCGGCACCTTCTTGCGGCCGAGCTCGACCGACAGCTGCACCGGGATGTCCAGGACCCGCTGGATGTCGTTGAGCGGCGCGGCGTTGGCTGCACTGCCATTGGCACCGGGCTGTTGCGCTTCGAGGGCTTCGGCCCAGTCGGCGCCGTTGGAAGACGAGAGGGTTTGCTGTTCTTCAATGGACATGGGAGCCTCCGAGCCAGTGGGCGCTGTCGCTGCGCACACATTCGTCGATGCGCAGGGCGTAGCGCGCGTTGTGGGTGCCGTAGTGGCAGGCGAAAACAGGGGTGCCGTCGACCGCCGCGACGATGCGCGAGGCGCGATCGAGCGGGATGAAGTCGCCGGGCTTCATCGCGAGCAGCTGGCCCACGGTGAGTTCGGGTTGGGCCAGTTCGGCCGTGAGCGTGACCTCGGCGGCCTGGATCTCGCGCGTGAGCTGTGTCACCCAGCGCCGGTCTTCGGCGATGGCGTCGGCCTGCTGTGCGCCGTAGAGCACGTCGCGCACCGGGTCGAGCACCGCCCAGGGCTTGCAGATGCGCACCGCGCCCTGCAGGCCGCCGAAGCTCACCTGCAGCGTGGTGACCAGCACCAGGTCGGCCGGCGCCGCGATGTTGACGAAGCGCGGATGGGTTTCGGAGCGCTGGAACTCCAGCTCGAGCGGATAGATGTCTTTCCACGCCTTCGCGTAATCGGTGCACACCAGGCCCAGCAGGCGCTGGATCACACGCTGCTCGGCGGGCGAGAACTCGCGGCCTTCGATCGGCGCGTGCAGCGTGCCTGCGCCGCCGTAGAGCGAGTCGACCAGTGCCGAGATGAGGCTCGATTCGCACACCACGAGCCCGCTGCCACGCAACGGGCGCAAGGCCACGACGCTGAAGTGCACGGGCGCCGGCAACATGCCGAGGAATTCGGAGAAGCGCTGTACCGTGACCGGCTCGATCACCACCTCGGGGCTGCGCCGCGAGAAATGGAAGAGGCTGGTGCGAAGGTAGCGCTGCATGCGCTCGTTGACGATGTCGAGCGTCGGCATCGGCCGGCGCACCATGCGCTCCTGCGCAGCCATGTCGTACTCGCGCACGACCGCGTCGGCCATGCGCTCGACGACGTCGTCGGCCGCCGGTGCGACCGCTTCGGTGGGGATATCGCTCAGTTCGTCCATGGCAGGCGGGCGCGTCTTTACTGGACGATGAAGCTGGAGAACAGCACGCCGTTGATCGGGCTCGGCTCGGCCTTGCGCTTCTTCTTGCGCTTGGGGGCCGGCTCCTCGTCATCGCCCTCGGCGTCGGCCTTCGCCTTCTTGCTGACCTTCGGCGCCGGCTCGTCGACCTCGTAGCCGAGTGCACGCGAAACTTCGGCAACGATGTCGTCCGCCAGCTTCTCCTTGCCGTCGCGCTTGAGCAGCTCGTCGGCCGTGCGTTGCGACACCAGCATCAGCACGCTGCTGCGGATCGCAGGCATGTAGGTCTTGATCTTCTCGGCGGTCTTCTCGCTGTCGATGTCGAGCGTGACGCCGATCTGCGCAAAGCGCTCGCCGCTGCCGTCGGCCAGGTTGACCACCATGCTTTCGAGTGGCAGGTAAGTCGGAGCGTGCTTCTCGGCCGGCTTGTGAGCCACGGGCTCTTCATCGGTCGCGGCAGCCGCGGCGCGCTTCTGCATGTAGAACCATGCGCCGCCGGCCCCGCCGCCGAGCATCAGCACGGCGACGACGATCAGCATCAGCATCGATTTCTTGCCACCCTTCTTCGGCGCTTCGGGGGCCTGGGCAGCGGCAGCGGTGGCAGCAGGGGCGGACACGGGATTTCCTTCGGTTCGGCAGCGGAACGACCCGTCACGCCACGCGCGGCAGGGTCTGCATGGAACCGATTATTCGAGTCCGCCGCCTTTTCCAAGCCCCGATAAAAGGGGGGAAAGCGGCGCTTTAGCGATGCTTCGACCGCAGCTAGACGTACAGGTCGAGTGCGCGTTCGGTCGCCGTGCGGGGCCGCGCGGCCGGCGATGCGATGGCATCGACGCCGCCGGAAGCGCCCGTCGGTGCGCCGGAGCGCAGGGCGCGCTGCGCGTCGCGCGCAGCCTCCTGCTCGGCGCCGGTGCCCGATTGGCCGACCGAGGCGCCCGAGAGCATGAGCCCTTCGTTGCCGAACATTTCCTTGAGCTGCGGCAGGGCGGCGCCGAGCCACTGGCGGGCCTCGGGCGAATCGCTGCGGAACGCCACGTGGGCCTCGTTGCCGGTCACCTGCACGCTGACCGACACCGGTGCACCGCCCGGCATCTCGAGCTTGAGTTCGGCGCCCTGGCTGCGCTGCGCCATCCACCAGCTGACCTGTTCGACCAGCCGCTCGGTGAACCCCGCGCCGTTCATGGCCGCGCCAGCACCCGCCGCATCGGGCGCCGTGATGAACGGCGATGCGGACAGCGCCGTGTCGTTGCCCGTTGCGAGGCTGGCGTGGGGTGCGCTGCCCTCCGGCGCGCGCTCGAGGCGACGCCAGGGGGCGGGGATTTCGTTGGCGATCGCAGTCGTGACGGCGGGCAAGACCTGGGCCGCGTCGGCCGCCGGCGCGAGCGCGCGGGCCGTGGCGGCTGCATCGGCGGCCGCCGCAGCGGCGTTGGCACTCGCGGCCGCCTGTCGCGTGGCGCTGACGGCGCCTGCATCCGGCATGGCGCTCGCGCGCAGCGAGTCCTTGACGCCGTCCTTCCTGCCATCGCCGCGGCCGAGCAGGTTCACCGCCAGGGCCGCTGACGGGCTCTCGACCGTGCCGGTGTCCTTCGCCACGCCCGGCGTGGTCGCAGCGGGCCGCGGTGCCAGTGGCGTGGTCGGCAGGCCAGGCGCTTCGGGCGCGATGGACGGATCGGTGATGCCGGCACCTGCGGTCGTGTTGGCCGCCCCCGCGGTCACGCCCGCTGCGAGGCTGGTCGTCACGCCGGTAATGGCGACGGCATCGGACGCTGCCGCGACAGCGGCGCGGACCGGCATCGGCGCCGGCGTGACGTTGACGGCACCGAGCGTGCTCTGTGCGAGCAGCAAGGCGGAAGGGTCGAGCGTGGTGGGCGCAGGCGTTGCGGCCTGCGATGCCGCATCGGATGCAGCGGCAGCAGTGGCGGCGGCGCTCGCCGCGGCGGAGGCCGTCGCCTGCGTGGTATCGGCCGGCGTGCTGCTGTCGCTCGCCTTCGACGGGTCTTGCGCCGTGTCCGACACCTTGCGCTTCGGCGCGGGCGCCGCATCGGCCGCCGGTGCCTCGTCCATCGATGCGAGCACCGCGCCGAAACTGCCGGCGGCATCGGACGCGCCGGATGCGCCGGACTTGCCGCGCGACGCCGTGCCCGAAGCACCGGAAGTCACTTCATTGCTGCGTGCGATCTCGATGGCCATCAGATACCTCCCAGCACGCCGCCGGCCAGGCGACGGTATTGCAATGCGGCCTGTTCGTCCGAGGCCTTCTGTTCACGTCGGTCGAGCGCGCGGCGCTGTTCGCTCTCGCGCTTCGCGTACACCTGCAGCAGGCTTTCGCGCCGCATCTCCGCAACGCGCAGGCGGTCCGCCATCAGCGCGACCATGCTGGCCTGTTGCGCCACGGTGCCGGTCTGCAGGCCGATCGCATGCGTCAGACGCTCCATGAACTGGTAGTGGTGAACCATGATCTCCGGCGTGCAGCGCGCGGCCTGCACCTTCCAGCGCGCCAGGGTTTCCTGCGCGTAGCTGTCGAGCTGTTCGAGCTGCACCTGTGCGCCGAGCCAGCCCTGACGGGCCTGTGCGAGCCTCTGGGCGGCGGCGTCTCGCTCGCGCGTGGCGAGCGAGACGGCGGTCTGCAATGCGCTCAGGTTGGACATGGGGCGACTTTCGATGGGTTCACTGGAAAACGGGTTCAGCCCAGCGTGGCGGCCATGGCGCCGATGCTGGCGCCGAGCGCCGCACCTTCGTACATGTCCTGCTGGAGGAAGGCGGTCATGGCGGGCTGCAGGCGGATCGCCTCGTCCAGCGCCGGGTCGCTGCCCGGCGCGTAGGCACCCAGGCGCACGAGGTCGCGGCTCTGGCGATAGCGCGAGTAGGTGGCGCGAAAGCGGCGTGCGCACTCGGTGTGCTCGCGCGAGGCCACGTTGTGCATCACGCGCGAGGCCGACTGCTCGACGTCGATCGCCGGGAAGTGCGCCTCTTCGGCGAGCGCGCGCGACAGCACGATGTGGCCGTCGAGGATGGCGCGTGCCGCGTCGGCGATCGGGTCCTGCTGGTCGTCGCCCTCCGACAGCACCGTGTAGAAGGCGGTGATCGAGCCGACGCCGTTGAGTCCGTTGCCGCTGCGCTCCACGAGCTGCGGCAGCTTCGCGAAGCACGAGGGCGGATAGCCCTTCGTGGCCGGCGGCTCGCCGATGGCCAGCGCGATCTCGCGCTGCGCCATCGCGTAGCGGGTGAGTGAATCCATCAGCAGCAGCACGTGCTGTCCGCGGTCGCGAAAGTACTCGGCCACCGCGGTCGCGTAGGCGGCGCCCTGCATGCGCAGCAGCGGCGGCGCGTCGGCCGGCGCGGCCACCACCACCGAGCGCGCGCGGCCTTCGGGGCCGAGGATGTCCTCGACGAATTCCTTGACCTCGCGGCCGCGTTCGCCGATCAGGCCGACCACGATCACATCGGCCTCGGTGTAGCGGGCCATCATGCCGAGCAGCACGCTCTTGCCCACGCCCGAGCCGGCGAACAGGCCGATGCGCTGGCCGCGGCCCACGGTGAGCAGCGCGTTGATCGCTCGCACACCCGTGTCGAGCGGCTCGCGCACCGGGTCACGGTCCATCGCGTTGATCGGCTGGCGGTCGAGCGGCTCGGCCGACACATCGTCGAGCGGGCCCTGGTGATCGAGCGGCGTGCCCTGCGGATCGACCACGCGGCCGAGCAGCCCGGCACCGAGCGGCAGCCGCAACACGCCCACGCGTGCGGTCACGTCGCGCTCGGGCTCGCCCAGGCGCGGGATCGGCACGTACGGCGGCGCCGGCATCACGCTGGCCCCGCTGGAGAGGCCGTGCACATCGCCGGCCGGCATGAGGTAGGCGCGCTGGTCCGAGAAGCCGACCACCTCGGCCAGCACCGGCGCCTGATTGCCCATGCGCACGAGGCATTGCGAGCCGACCGGCACGCGCAGGCCCGCGGCCTCCAGCACGAGGCCCGTGAGGCGCGTGAGCGTGCCGCGCAGCGCGAGCCCCGGGTCCTGCGACGCGCGTGCATGCGCGTCGTCCATGAAGCGTTGCCAGACCTGGCGTTCAGGCGGCATCGCCATCTTCCAGAGTGCGCTCCTCGCGCCACGGCATCGAGAGGCCGAGGCTCGCGACGGCACGCGACCAGCGCGACGCGACGCTGCCATCGACCACCGCACCGGCCGATTCGACCAGGCAGTCGCCGGGCTGCACCGCCGTGTCCGAAAGCACCGTCACCGGCTGGCCCGAGAACTGCGCGCGCAACGGGGCGTCGAGCAGGTCGAAGTCGGCCGGGGAGAGCCGCACGGTCGCCGCGCGGCCGTCGGCCAGCAGCAGCGAGAGCGCCTCGTGCACCACGGGCTCGATCGCGTGGGGGTCGGTGGCGAGCTCGCGCCGCAGCACCTGGCGTGCGAGCGCGCAGGCGATCTCCAGCGTGCCGCGTGCGATCGACTGTTGCGCATCGGCCAGGCCGGCTTCTGCCGTCTGCAGCAACGACGCCAACCGGCGCGCCGCCTCCTGGCCTTCGTTGGCACGGTAGATGGCGTGCTGCGCTTCGGCCTCGGCCAGCGCCGCGGCGCGGCCGGCCGCGAAGCCTTCGGCATGGCCCGCGGCGTGTGCGTCGCGCAGCGCTTTCGGATCGGAAATGCCGCCTTCGGGCACGGCGCCGCCGTTGCCGACCGCGCCGAACTGCCAGCGCGCGACATGCGCGATGTCTTCGCTGGCGATGAGTCGTGTGCTGCTGCTTCGCATCGCGTCAGACCATGCCGCCGCCGCCACCGCCGCCGAGGACGATCTGGCCCTCGTCGGCCAGGCGCCTGAGCGAACGCAGGATTTCCTTTTGCTGCGCCTCGACCTCGGAGAGACGCATCGGCCCTCGCGATTCCAGGTCTTCACGCAATGCCTCGGCCGCGCGCGAGGACATGTTCGACAGGAACTTGGTGCGCAGCGGCGGTGCCGCACCCTTGAGCGCGATGATGAGCGTCTCCGACGCCACTTCCTTCAGCAGCAGCTGGATCGACTTGTCGTCGAGCTTCATCACGTCGTCAAAGACGAACATCAGGTCGGCGATCTCGGAGGCGAGGTCGGGGTCGTGGCTGCGGATGGCCTCGATCACCTGCGTGTCGACGCCGGCGCCGAGCAGGTTGATCATGCCGGCCGCGGTGCGCGCGCCGCCGAGCGACGGCTTCAACACCTTGGCGCCACCGGCCAGCACGCGGAACATCACCTCGTTGAGGTCTTCCAGCGCGGCGGGCTGGATGCCTTCGAGCGTGGCCACGCGCAGCAGCACTTCGGCGCGCTGCTGTTCGGGCAGCTTCACGAGAATGGCCGAGGCGTGCTCGGGCTCGAGGTGGACCAGGATGGCCGCCACGATCTGCGGGTGCTCGACGCGCAGCAGCTCGGCCACCGAGGGCGGGTCCATCCACTTGAGGTTCTCGATGCCGCTCATGTCGCCGGACTGCAGGATGCGGTCGATCAGGATCGAGGCCTTCTCTTCGCCCAGCGCGTGCTTCATGACGGCGCGCACGTAGTCGCCGGTGTCGGCCGCGAAAAGGCTCTGGCCCTCGGTGGCGACCACGAAGCGGTCGGCCACGGCGCCCAGGCGCTCACGCGAGACCGCACGCGTCTTCGAGATGGTCTCGCCGAGTTTCTGCACCTCGCGCGGCGACAGGTGGCGCAGCACCTCGCCGGCTTCGTGTTCGCCGAGCGACATCAGCAGGATCGCCGCGTCGTTGAGACCTTGTTCGTCCATCGTGTGCGTTCTTTGCCGGTCAGGCCGAAGCGGCCGCGGCTTCGTCGCCGTTGACCCAGGTCTTCACGATGTTCGCCACGGCGACCGGGTTCTGCCGTGCCATCTGGCGCGCGCCTTCGAGCCGGGCCTGTTCGGGCGCGGCCGGCGGTGGCAGCGCTTCGGCGACGGAGGCGAGCGCGGGGCGTTGCGGCGTCTCGGACAGCATCGCATCGAGCTGCGCGCCCGGCAGCTGCGGCGGCGGCGCGGCGGCGGCGAGCGTCTTGAGGCCCGGGCGCACCAAGCCCAGCAGCACGATCGCGCCGATCAGCACCAGGCCGACCGGCCAGGCGAAGCTGCGCACCATGTCGAGCGTCTGCGGGTTCTTCCAGATCGGCACGTCGGCCACGTCGTTGCGTTCGCTCAGGAACTGCGCGTTCATCAGGTTGACCGAGTCGCCGCGGTCCTTGCTGAAGCCGATCGACTCGCGCACCAGCGCCGTCATCTGTTCGATCTGCTGGGCCGACAGCGCGGTGGCCGGCCCGGCCTTGCCCTGGGCGTCGACCACGCTCTGGTAATTGATGACGACCGCCGCGCTCAGGCGTTTGACCTGGCCGGTCGCGCTGCGCACGGTTCGGGTGGTCTTGTCGACTTCGTAGTTGATCGTGGATTCGCGCTTGCCCGGCGGGCGGGCTGCAGCAGCCGCACCGGCGGTGGCGGTGGTACCGGCGGGCGTGAGCGGCGCAGCGGCGCCGTTGACCGGCGCCGACGACGGGCCGGGCGGCTGGTTCGAGGTGGCGCCCGGCACGCCCGAAGGCGCAGCGGCCGCCGCACCGGCACCGGTGCTCTCCACCGTCTGCTGGCTGCGCACCGCGCTCGCGTCGGCCGAGAGGTTGGGCTTGTGCTCTTCCGACGTGGCTTCGGTCTGCGAAAAATCAACGTCGGCGGTCACTTGCGCCTTGACGTTCTGGCGACCGACCACGGGCTCCAGCATGTCAAGGATGCGGCGGGCGTACTGCTGCTCGAGCTGCTGGGTGTACTGCAGTTGCTGTGCGTCCGCGCCGCTGCCAGGTTCGTTGCTGTTGTTCGACAGCAGCTTGCCGGTGTCGTCCACCACGCTCACGGCAGCCGGGTTCAGCTCGGGCACGCTGGAGGCGACCAGGTGCACGATGCCGGCGATCTGGTTGCGCTCGAGGGTGCGGCCCGGATGCAGCGTGAGCAGCACCGAGGCGGTGGGCTTCTGCTGCTCGCGGAAGAAGCCGTTCTGGTTGGGCAGCGCGAGGTGCACGCGCGCGGCCTGCACCGAGCCGAGCGCCTGGATCGAGCGGGTCAGCTCGCCTTCCAGTCCGCGCTGGAAGCTCAGCTTCTCCTGGAACTGGGTCATGCCGAAGCGGTTGTTCTCCATCAGCTCGAAGCCGGTGACCGAGCCCTTGGGCAGGCCTTGCGACGCCAGGCGCAGGCGAAGGTCGTGCACGCGATCGGCCGGCACCATCACCGCGCCGCCGCCTTCGGAATACTTGTAGGGCACGTTCATCTGCGCCAGCTGCGCGATGACGGCGCCGCCGTCCTTGTCGGCCAGGTTGGCGTAGAGCACGCGCCAGTCCGGCTGGCGGCCGATCACGATGGCCGCGATGGCCACCCCGACCAGCAACACGACACCGATGGCAAAGCGCATGCGCTGGCGCGAATCCAGGCTGGCGAGCTTGCGCGACCACGGGGCGGTGGTGGCGAGGGGGACGGGTATTTCGGCGACGGCGGACATGGCGGGTTGGTTGGCTCTTGGCGTGGCACGATTATTCGGGCCGACCCGTTCCGCATAAGCCCGATAAGGCGCGCCTTTCCGGCTCAATTCCCCGCCACGGCCCGCGCCGCCCGCCTTAGCATCACGGCCATGGAACTGCGCCTCAACCCCGTCACCGCCCCGCTCACGTCGCGTCCGGCCGGGGCCGCGCGCGCCGCAACCGGCGCCGTGCAGGAAACCGGCTTCGCCGGCGCCCTGTCCGGCGCACTCAAAGCCGTGAGCGCCGCTCAGGGCGACGCGACCAACCTCCAGCGCGAAGTGCAGCTGGAGAACCCGAATGTCAGCCTCGAACAGACCATGGTCGCGCTGCAGAAGGCGCAGGTCGGATTCCAGGCGACGTTGCATGTGCGCAACCGCATGGTGCAAGCCTATACAGACATCATGAACATGCAGGTCTAATCCTCACCGTGACCGAAGCTCAAACATTCGATACAGACTTCACGATGGCCTTCCAGCCGATCGTGGACGTGGTCCGCCACGACGTTTTCGCGCACGAAGCGCTGGTGCGCGGCCCGCAAGGCGAAGGCGCGGCCGAGGTGCTGGGCCGCATCGATGCGGCGCAGCGCTTCGCATTCCATGAAGCCTGCCGCGCCAGGGCCATCGAGATGGCCGCGGCCATCGGCATGGACACGCGCCTGAGCCTGAACGTCACACCCGCCGATGTGACCGGCCAGGTCGAATGCTTTCGCACCGCGATGCGCGTCGCCGCGGCTTGCGGGTTCCCGATCCAGCAGCTGATGTTCGAGATCACCGAAGGCGAACGCGTGGCCGACCTGCCCGGACTGGCGGCCGCCTTTCGCACCTTCAAGCGCTATGGCTTCAGCTCGCCCATCGATGAAACGAACTCCGGGTTCGCCGGCTTCGAGATGCTGTCGTCCTTCCAGCCCGACGTCGTGAAGATCGACATGACCCTGGTGCGCGACATCCACCTCGACCCGGCGCAGCTCGGCATCGTCGAGGGCTTTGTCCAGACCTGCGGAGAGCTCGACATCCGCGTGATTGCCGAAGGTGTGGAAAGCGTCGACGAACTGACCGCCCTGCGGCAGGTCGGCGTGACGCTGTTCCAGGGCTATCTGTTCGCCCGGCCGGCCGTGGGCCGACTGCCGGACGTGAACTGGCCCGCCATGTGATGCGCCTGTCGCTCCCGACCAAGACGGCCGTGCTGACGACCGCGCTGGTCCTGTGTGCCGTGGGAGCCGCCGGTGCCTGGCAGTACCGCAGCCTGTCGAGGCAATACGTCGTGTTGGTGCAGCAGCAGCAACAGGGCTTCGCGGAGCTGGCGGCCAGCGATGTGGACTACAAGATCGCCAGCCATCTGGACATCCTCCAGCGCGAGGCGCGGCGCGCAGAGACGGCCATTTTTTCCAGCACCGAGGCCGGCGAGCGCTTCCTGCAGCAGAGCACGTTGCGCCCGCGGTTCGACGGCCTCGCAGTGATCGACACGCACGGCATCATCCTTGCCAGCGACCCACCCAACCCGAAGACCCTGGACATTGCAGACCGGGAGTATTTCCAGCGTGCGCGCGACAGCGGCGAACCCGCGATATCGCCCCCGCTGCTGGCACGCACCACCGGCCAGGCCGCCATCGTGATGGTGGTCCCGGTCCGGGATGGCGCGGCCGGCCTCGCGGGCATGGTGGGCGGCGGACTGAGTCTTTCCCAGGCCAACGTGCTCGGCGATCTGGCGCGCACCCGCGTCGGCAAGGGCGGCTACTACCTGATCGAGACCAGCGGCCCGGAGCCGGTGTACGTGGTGCATCCCGATCCTGCTCGCGTGCTCAAGCCGGCCGCGACCGGGAGCCCGGCCGAAGGCGGCGACCTGATCGCCAGCGCCCCGATTCCGGGAACCGGCTGGATGCTGCGCGTGGTGCTGCCGGCGGCCGCGGCCTATGCCCCGCTCGCCCGGGCGCGCGAGGTCTTGCTGGGGCAGATGCTGGTGCTCGGCGTCCTGTGCAGCCTGCTGGTGTGGATCGGCACTGTCTGGATGCTGCGGCCGCTCGGCCGGCTGCACGGCGCGATCCAGGCCTTGCGTGAGGCGCCGGACCGCGCGGTCCGGCTCGACGTGAAAGCCAGGAACGAACTTGGCGATCTGGCGCGCGAGTTCGATGCACTCATGACGCAGCTGCGTCACCAGCGCACCGAACTGGCCAACATCACCGACGCCTCGCCGATGGGCCTTTTCCGCTGCGACACGTCGGGCCAACTGGTGTACGTCAACGATGCCTACCTGGACATCCACGGCCTTGCACGCGCCGACGCGGCCCAGGGCTGGCTGGACCTGGTCGACGAGCCGGCGCGGGAGCGCGCATGGCAGGACTGGGTACAGCTCGTGAACCAGGACAAGCCCTTCCACTTCACGCGGTGGCTGCGAAGGTTGGACGGGAAAGAGGTGCTGGTGTCGCTGCACATGCGCCCCATCCTGACCGATGGCCAGGTCACGGGCCAGGTCGGCACGCTCTCGGACATCACCGAACGCACGCGCGCCGAGCAGGCCCTGCGCACGCTGACCGCGATCTTCGAAGCCACGACGGACTACGTGGTGCAGCTCGACACCAAGGGCCGGCTGTCGTACATGAACCCGGCGGCCCGAAAGATGACCGGCATGGCACCGGAAGCCGACGTGTCCGGCCTGACCATCGCCGACCTCAACCCGCAGGCCACGGTCGCGCGGCTGAGCACCGAGGTGGTCCCGATGGCCGCCGCGCAAGGCGTCTGGGTCGGCGAGATGGACATCTGGAACGCCGATCGCGTGGCGTTTCCGGTGAGCGAAATGGTGATCGCGCACCGCGACAGCAACGGCAAGATCGAGCGCTTCTCGGCCATCATGCGCGACATCTCGGTGGACAAGGCCACCAAGCGAGCGCTCTCCGAAAGCGAAGCGCGGTTGCGAACCGTGGCCGACACACTGCCGATGCGCGTGGCCTACATCGATGCGGCCGAGCGCTACGAGTTCGTCAACCTCGCCTACGAGGGCGTGTTCGGCATGTCGCGCGAGGCGATCCGCGGTCTCACGGTGGCCCAGCTGTTCGGCGAGGCACGGTACCGCGCCATCGAGCCCTACATCCGCACCGCGCTCTCGGGCGAGCGCGTCCGCTTCGAGAGCGAGCTGACCACCCTGACGGACACGGTCTGCTTCGAGGCGCATTACATCCCCCAGCGCAGCGTCGACGGGCTGAGCATCGTCGGCTTCCACGCCGTCACCCTCGACATCACCCGTCAAAAGCGTGAAGAGCGGCGGCTGGTGCGCCTCGCGAGCCAGGACCCGCTGACCGGGCTGGGCAACCGCAGCGCGTTCGAGATGCGCCTGGCCGAAGCGATGGACCGATGCGCCCGGTCCGGTGCGTCGATGGCGCTGCTCTACATCGATCTCGACCGCTTCAAGCAGATCAACGACCAGTGGGGCCACCCCTGCGGCGATGCGCTGCTGCGTGCCGTGGCGACCCGCCTGTCGCGTGCCACGCGCAACACCGATTTCGTCTCGCGCCTCGGCGGTGACGAATTCACGGTGATCCTGGAGGCGATGACGCGACCCGAAGACGCGGAGGCCGTCGCGCGCAAGATCCTGAAGTCGCTGAGCGACCCTTTCACGCTGGGAGACCGCACGCTGCAGGTCAGTGCCAGCGTGGGCGTGGCGTGCCACGCAGGCGACGGCCTGGGCAGCGAGGCCCTGATCCGCATGGCGGACGAGATGCTCTACCAGGCCAAGGCGGCCGGACGGAACAACTTCCAGATCGCGCTGGCGCCGGCGTCGGCCCTGCCCGAACATTGAAGCGCGCGGCGCGGGCCGCCGCACTGCCGCTCAGGCGTTGCTGGTGGCCCGCACTTCGTCGATGGTGGTCTGGCCTGCGAGCACCTTGTCGATGCCGTCCTGGCGCAGCGTGCGCATGCCTTCCCGCAGCGCGGTGGCCTGCAGCTCCTCGGCGCGCGCACCGTTCTGCACCAGACGCCGCAAGGCGCGCGACACCACCATCAGCTCGTGGATGCCGACCCGGCCCTTGAAGCCGGTGTCGCCGCAGTGCTTGCAGCCGCGCGCGGTGTACATCTGCAGCTCGCCGTCGTGGCCGTGCGCCTGCAGCCATCCCGCATGCACACCTGCTCTTTCTTCCGGCGACTCCTGGCCCGCGAAGGCATGCATGTAGTCGCCCAGCAGCTCCTCTACCTCTTCAGCCCGCGCCGGCCGATGCTCCACGCACTGCGTGCAGAGCCGGCGCACGAGCCGCTGCGCCAGCACGGCCAGCAGCGAGTCCGCGAAGTTGAACGGGTCCATGCCCATGTCGAGCAGGCGCGTGACCGTCTCCGGCGCGCTGTTGGTGTGCAGCGTGGACAGCACGAGGTGGCCGGTGAGCGAGGCTTCGATCGCCGTCTTGGCCGTCTCTTCGTCGCGGATCTCGCCGACCATGATCACGTCCGGGTCGGCGCGCACGAACGCGCGCAGCGCCTTGGCGAAAGTCCAGTCGATGCGGGGGTTGATCTGCACCTGGCGCAGACCCGCCTGCGTGATCTCGATCGGGTCTTCGGCGGTCCAGATCTTCCGCTCGGGCGTGTTGATGTGCATCAGCGCCGAGTGCAGCGTGGTGGTCTTGCCCGAGCCGGTCGGGCCCACGCACAGCACCATGCCGTAGGGCCGCTCGACGGATCCCTTGAGCTGCGCAAGGTTGCGCGTGGACAGGCCGAGTGCGTCGAGCGCGATCGGCTTGGCGGAGGCCAGGATGCGCATCACGACGTCTTCGAGACCGTTGTTGGTCGGGATGGTGGCCACGCGCAGCTCGATCTTGTGCTGCGGCGAGAACTTGGAGAAGTTGATCTTGCCGTCCTGCGGCTTGCGCTTCTCGCTGATGTCGAGGTCGCACATGATCTTGATGCGCGCGATCAGGGCGCCGCGGTAGTTGGGCGGCAACTCGAGGTAGGTGTAGAGGTGCCCGTCGCGGCGAAAGCGGATGCGGATCTTCTCGCGCCCCGGATAGCTCTCCACATGGATGTCGGAGACGCCCTGGCCATGCGCCTCGAGAATCATGCGGTTGATCAGCCGCACCAGCGAGTTGTCGGACTGCTCGATCGGCGTGTCTTCGTCGGCGCGAGACCCGCCTTCCTTCTCGAGCGTCTCGAGCAGCTCGGAGGTGCCCGCCATGTCGAACTCGATCGGCTGGCTCGGATCGCCCGTCATCGGCTTGCCCTGGGACGACGCGCCGATCTTGTCGTAGGCCTTGAACAGCACCGCGGCCAGGTCGCGGCACTGGCCGATGACGCCCACCACCTTGGCCTGCGAGACGAACTCGATCTCGTCGAGTGCCGCGCGCCGGTTGGCCGGGTCGTCGAGCGCGACGATCAGGCGCCCTTCGTGCAGCATCAGCGGCATGACGTTGAGACGGCGCGCGACGTCGTGCGGCACCTTGTGCAGCGCATCGGCTGCGGGTGGATACACGTTCAGGTCGACCAGTGGATAGCCCATCTTGCGGGCCAGCGCGATCTGCAGGTCGGCGCGCGTGACCACGCCCATGCGCACCAGCGTTTCGCCGAGCGGCACGCTGCGATCGAGCTGCTGCTCGGCCAGCGCTTCGGCGAGTTGCGCTTCGGTGACCATGCCGAGCGACGTGAGTGCCTGCCCGATGCGCACGATCGGCATGCGGCTCTGCGCCGCAAGCTGCGCCAGGAGCTGCTCGGGCGTCGTGACTTCGCCGGGGATCGCATCGAGCGGCTGCTCGCCCGGCGCCGACCCGGCGGCCTGCGCGCTCGCAGTCGGCCGCCAGGCGACGCCACGGAAACTCTCGCGCGGCACGAAGACACGGCGGACCGCGTCGCGTCCCTCCGTCGGCATGAAGAGGAACAGGCCGAAAGGGGTCTCTTCGCGGCCGAGGCTTTCACCGGTGGTGGACGAGGCATCGGCCCAGACGATCTCGAAAGGGGTGAATTCGGCCCCCGGCTGGACAGCCAGCGGCTCTGCCAGCTGCAGCATGCGGAACTGGTCGAAGCGCAGCTCGGCCGGGCGGCGCATCTGGTTGAGTTGAACGTGCACCACCTTCTCGGCCGCCGCGAACTGGATCAGGCGGCCCGTGGCGCGCTGACCGTTGAGTCCGACGATCTCGCAGAGGGGTGCGTATTCTGCGTAGGCGAGCGGTGCGGCGCCGGCGGGAAGGGGCCACGGATGGCCTTGATCGGCGTTGGCTGACTTCATGGAAAGCGGGGCGCTCCCGGCGCCCGAATGACTTTGAATGCTCCCTGAGCCTGCGAGCACTCTTTGTACCCTCTCAATGAATCAACTGCAGTTTCGCGTCGAACATCTGCGCGAAATCGCTGAGCCATGGCTCGGCGAGCACTCGGATTTCGGCGTCGTTACGCAGAATGCGCTGCATGATCTTCGATTTCTCGCCTCTGTGCTCGCGCGGGAGTTGTTCACCCTTCGAGCGGTAACGCAGCTGTTCGATCAGCACGGCGCAGGCGCCTTCGCAGCGCACCACGGCGTCCCAGTCCTCGCGCCGCGCCGCATCGAGCATCTGGAGACTGGAGGCTTCGATGGCCTTGTAGTAGTCCAGCAGTCGGTCTTCCATCGGAAACTCCGTTCTGCCCTCAGGCGGGCTGGCTGACAGCATGGTGAGACTGTCGACCGATTTCTTTCCAGCCGTCTGCCACGGGGGCGATCAGGGCGGCCACTTCGCTCAGCATCTCGCCGTCGTTTCGCAGGTTGGCAAGCGTCAGGCGTTCGATGCAGTAATCGTAAAGGGAACGCAGCCGTTCGGCCAGTTCACCGCCGCGCTCGGCGTCGAGGCCGGCCTTGAGGCCTTCTTCCAGGAAGCGCACCGCACGCATGATCTGCGCGCACTTGACCGCCACATCGCCGCGTTGCAGGGCGCCGCGTGCGGCCTGAACCGACTGTTGCAGACCCTCGAACAGCAACGTCACCAGTTGGTGCGGGCTCGCGCCATCGACGCTGGATTGGACGCCGACGCTCTTGTAGGCATTGGCGGCACGGAGACTGGGCGGTGTGTACATGGTGGTCTGTTCCTTGGGTGCTTCGCAGAGGGTGCGCAGCATTCACTTCACACCTTTGTTATCGGCACCCGGTGGGCAAACTCAATGCCTGTCGTCCAATCAACCCGTCGACTTGTTCCAGGTGGCGACCTGTTGCGTGACATAGGCACTCAACGCGTTGAGCGAGGCCATCTTGGTGTCGAGCGCGGTGTACTGCTTTCGCATGCGGTCTTCCACCAGCGTGAGGCGGTCGCTCAGCTTGTCCTGGTTCTTGGTGTTGGAGGCCTTCTGGTCCTGCAGCGAGCTGGTCTTGGTGCCCAGCACGCCACTGCTGCCGATCGCGGCCAGCAGAAAGCCCGAGAACCGCGTCGCGAAGCCTGCGCTGCCATCGGCGGCGCCGGGCGCACCGATGAAGAACTGCTTCACCGCGGCCGGGTCTTTCAGCGCGGTGGCCAGCCGGGCCGAATCCACGGCGAGGTCGCCCGCCGCATCCTTGGCGACGGAGACGCCCAGGTCCGACAGCCGTTGCAGCGTGCTGCCGCTGCCGGAGATCGCGCCGATCATGCTGCGCATCGCCGTCTGCAGCCCCGTGGTGGTGGCGTCGCCCTGGAGCAACGCACCGCTTTTCGCAGTGGCGTCGTACTTGGTGGCGGCGTTGATGAGCTGGTTGATCGCGTTGTAGGCCTTCACAAAATTGTTGACGGCGTCGGTCTGCTTGGTGGTGTCGATGCCGACCGCCACCTCGACCGGCGCGGTGGTGACCTGTGACAGCGTGAGCGTGAGGCCGGGCACCGTGTCGACCAGGGTGTTGCTGGCCGATTCGATGGCGACGCCGTTGATCGTGGCCTGGGCGTTGAGCCCGTACTGCACCGTGTTGGCCGCCATGCCGGTGGCACCGGCCGCGGGGTCGAACGCCAGTGCCCCGAGGCTCGGCCCGGTGGCCGCGGCATCGTTGGTCGACTGGATGCGAAAGCCGTTCACCTCGCCGGTGGCCGACGAGCGGACCAGCAGGCGCTCGCCCGACAGATCCTTGAGCACCGTCGCCGTGACGCCGGCACCCGATGCGTTGATCTTGGAAGCGATGGTCGACATGCTGTCCCCCTCGTCAACCGTGATCGGGACGGCCGCTGCGCTGCCGGCCGTGAAGGCCGGCGTCGCGCCGCTCGCCCAGCTGCCGAGCTGGATCGACAGCGTGCCGGCACCGAAGCCGCTGCCGGCCGTCACCGCGCTCGACGCCACGGACTGCGAACGCGCGAGCTGCGACACCCCCACGCTGAACGACGTGGCCTGGGCGCTGTCGCCCGACACGCTGGCACCCACGGCGGTCGGCGTCGACGACACCACCGATTTGGCGTTCCACGTCGCAGGCAGCTTGAGCTTGTCCACAGCGTCGCTCAGAGAGGCCAGCTGCGAAGTGAGCGTGCCGAACGCCGATATCTTGCTGTCGAGCACCGCTGCCTGCGTCTTCAGCGCGGTCAGCGGCTTCTTCTCGATCGCCATCAGGCTCGTGATGATGTCGTCCACCTTGAGACCGCTGCCGATGCCGGCCGATGAGATCGCTGCTGCCATGTCGTTGCTCCTTCGGCCGAATGGCCAAAAAGCGGCGGACGGGAAATCCGTCAGCCGCCTTGTGCATGCGGGGCGCCCTTGCCGCCGCATGCCGGGTCTTTTGCTTCGCCTGATTACTTCAGCAGGCTCAGCACCTGTTGTGGCAGCTGGTTGGCCTGGGCCACCATCGCCGTGCCGGCCTGTTGCAGGATCTGGGCGCGCGACAGGTTGGCCGTTTCGGCCGCGAAGTCGGCGTCCTGGATCCGCGAACGCGAAGCCGAGGTGTTTTCCGCGTTGGTCTGCAGGTTCGTCACCACCGAGGTGAAGCGGTTCTGGATCGCGCCGAGGTCGGCACGGCTACCGTTGACTTGCGACAGTGCAGCATCGACGATTTCCAGCGCCTTCTGGGCACCGGCCACCGACGTGATGTCGAGGTCCTTGGCAAAGCTGAAATCGGCCGTGTCGGCAAAAGCGGTGGTGCCATCTGTGAGACCAGCGTCGGTTCCGCCAGCGATGACAAGATCCTTGCCGGCCTTGATGGAGGTAAGCGTGACTGCGCCCGTGTCGTCTGCGGTCGCGTAGACGCCGGTCTCGCCCATCTTGGCGTTGATCGCAGCAGTCACGGCCTTCGATGTCTTGATGCCGGTGTCGCCATCCAGAACCTTCACGTCTGCGATCGTGACGCCGTTGATGGACATGCCGGTAATGGTGGCGTTGGCAGTGGCGTCGGCAATGGCCGTCCCGGTCTGCGCTTCAGTGAACTTCACGTTGCCAAGTGCAGCGGCGGTCGTGTTGGCGATCTTGTCGACAGCGATGGTCTGGCCTGCGTTGGCGCCGACCTGGAACAGCTGGCTGCTGAAGGAACCGTCGAGCAGCTTGGTGCCGTTGAAGTCGGCTTGCTTGGACACGCGGTCGATTTCCGACACGAGCTGGGTCACTTCGGCGTTCAGTGCCGTGCGGTCGGACGACGAGTTGGTCGCATTGGCCGACTGCACTGCGAGTTCGCGGATGCGCTGCAGGTTGTTGCCGACTTCGCCGAGCGAACCTTCAGCGGTCTGCGCCAGCGAGATGCCGTCGTTGGCATTGCGCACGGCCTGGTTCATGCCGCGGACCTGCGAGCTCATGCGCTCCGAGATCGCGAGGCCGGCAGCGTCGTCCTTGGCGCTGTTGATGCGGAGGCCCGAGGACAGACGCTGCATCGACGTGGCCAGGGAAGACTGGCTCATCGAGAGGTTGCGTTGGGCGGTCAGCGAACTGATGTTGGTATTGATGATCGAGGCCATGGAAAAGCTCCTTTAAAGCTGAATAAATCCGGCATTGCTGCCAACGTTGCGCCAGCTAAGAGACTGGCCACCTGGCGGATCGCAATCGCGGCCCGTTGGGTTTGTTTTCGGACCGATGCGGACCGCTCTTGAGTCTTTTATTTTTCGTAACGCACCCTCAAGAAACGGCCCGAACGGCAGAGGCTGCGCCTCGGCAAACCGTGTCTGTTGCGCCACACCTGTAACAACCAAGCCAACAAAGTCACGCTTAGGTGCATCGGTTGTCCATGCAGAAAGACCTACAGCAACCCTGGGCGCGATTACGTGAATGAGTACCTTCGAACTCAAAGCTGTCGAGGGCGCAGCGTTTTTTGTAGACGGAAAGTTCACATGAACACTTTGGGCGTAGGGAGGAGGACGACAAAACCGATTCGGAAGGAGACGCTGTTAACAGTTGTTTACTTATTAAAGTTTTTGTTACGGCCTTCAGAATCGGCCTCAACGTAAACGGGACCTTGTCCTACGAAAGCCACCGACATGACCAGCGAACAGATCCTTGCCGAGATTCGTGAAGCCAACCTCACCTACCTGATGCTGGCGCAGAGCCTGATCCGCGCGGACAAGGCACAGGCCCTGTTCCGCCTCGGTCTGCCGGAAGAATCGGCCGACCTGATCGAAGCGCTCTCCCCGGCGCAGATCATGAAGATCGCTTCGGGCAGCATGCTGCTGTGCCGCTTCCGCGCCGACGACGACATGGTCTGGAGCCTGCTCACGCAACACAACCTGAGCGGCCGCACCGTGAACGACGCGACGACGCGTCTGCATGCGGGCATCGTGATGGCCGGCCGCTACGCCGAAACCATCCAGCCCTGAACGAAGAAGACGCGAGCAACCGACATGGCCACCTCCAAAAGCGTTCTCGGCGATTCGCGGCAGATCGGCCGCGCCGTCAGTCTGATCGGACTCGGCGCGCGCCTGCAGGTGCTCGAGAGCGAGACCGAACTGTCCTACGAGCGGCTGCTGCGTCTCTACAAGGAAGTCGCCGGCAAGTCGCCTTCCAAGGGGCAGCTGCCGTTCTCGACCGACTGGTTCCTGACCTGGCAACCCAACATCCACGCGTCGCTGTTCCAGAACATCCACAGCTACCTGTCCAAGACCAGCGACCTCGAACCCGTCGACGTGCTGATCAAGGCCTACCAGCTCTACACCGAGCAGATCAGCTCCTGCGAGCTCGAGCCCCAGCTGTCGATCACGCGGGCCTGGCGCCTGGTGCGCTTCATGGAGAACAACATGCTCGCCATGACGACCTGCTCCAAATGCGGCGGCCACTTCGTCACCGAGCCCTACGAGAACGCCAAGCACTACGTGTGCGGCCTGTGCGTTCCGCCGGCGCGGGCAGGCAAGGGGGCGGCAGCGGGTGGTATTCATTTGCAGTGAATTCTGCAGAGGACCGCACCGGTCAAAGACGCGATAAGGGCCCTTGAACGGGCCCTTTTCCATGGAGCGCCATCGACCGACCGGAGGCCCAATCAAGGCCTGCGTGGTGCATTGCCTGCTGCCGCGTCCACTGCCCTTGAACTGATCACTGTTCCATGTTCGTCATCATCGGTTACCTCGTCGCGCTGGGTTGCGTCTTCGGCGGATACATCATCCACGGCGGCAACATCGGCGTGGTGCTGCACGCACTGCCCATCGAAATGATGGTGATCGGTGGCGGCGCCATCGGCGCCTTCATCGTGAACAACCAGCCCAAGGTGCTCAAGGCCACCATGAAGGCGGTGCCCAAGGCCTTCAAGGGCTCGAAGTACACGAAGGCGCGCTACATGGAGCTGATGGCGCTGCTCTACGACATCCTGCAGAAGGCACGCAAGGACGGCCTGATGTCGATCGAGAAGGACGTCGAGGCGCCGCAGGATTCGGCGATCTTCCAGAAGTACGCGGTCGTCGGCAAGGATCACCACGTGGTCGAGTTCACCACCGACTACCTGCGCATGATGGTCTCGGGCAACCTGAACGCGCACGAGATCGAGGCGCTGATGGACAGCGAGATCGAGACGCACCACCAGGAAGAACACGCGCCCGTGGCTGCCATCGCACGGCTTGCCGGCGGGCTGCCGGCTTTCGGCATCGTGGCGGCCGTGCTCGGCGTGGTGAACACGATGGGCTCGGTCGGCCAACCGCCGGCGATTCTCGGCGCCATGATCGGCTCGGCGCTGGTCGGCACCTTCCTGGGCATCCTGCTGGCGTACTGCATCGTCGAGCCCTTCGGCGGCCTGCTCGAGCAGAAGGCCGAAGACGCCTCGAAGGAGCTGCAGTGCATCAAGACCACGCTGCTCGCGAGCATGCAGGGCTACAACCCGACCACCGCCATCGAGTTCGGCCGCAAGGTGCTGTTCTCGACCGACCGCCCGAGCTTCAGCGAGCTCGAAGCCCACGTCAAAAAGAAGTAGGCAAGACACTCCATGGCCACCAGTCCCGGCACCAAGAAACTCCAGCCGATCATCATCAAGCGGGTGAAGAAGTCGGCCCACGCCCACCACGGCGGCGCGTGGAAGATTGCTTACGCCGACTTCGTGACCGCGATGATGGCGTTCTTCCTGCTGATGTGGCTGCTGGGCTCCACCGCCAAGGGCGACCTGCAGGGCATCGCGTCGTACTTCAACTCGCCGCTCCAGGTGGCGATGCCGGGCGGCTCGGGCGCAGGCAACAGCTCCAGCATCATTCCGGGCGGCGGCACCGACCTCACGCGCAGCGTGGGGCAGGTGCGCAAGTCGCAAGGGCAGAGCAACGACCGCGCGCGCATGAACGACGACGACCTCAAGCGCGAGGTCGCCAGCCAGGACGCGCGGCGCATGGCCACGCTCCAGAAGAAGATCGAGGGGCTCATCAACGACAGCCCGATCCTCAAGGAATTCAAGTCGCAGATCCGGCTCGAGGTGACGCTCGACGGGCTCGAGATCCAGATCGTCGACGCGCAGAACCGTCCGATGTTCGACACCGGCGCGGCGCTGGTGAAGCCCTACATGCGCGACATCCTGCGCGCCATCGGCACCTCGCTCAACGGGGTGGAGAACCGGGTGAGCCTGGCCGGCCACACCGACGCCGCGCCCTACGGCAACGGCGACCGCGGCTACGGCAACTGGGAGCTCTCGGCCGACCGCGCCAACGCATCGCGCCGCGAACTCGTGGCCTCGGGCATGCCCGACGACAAGCTGGTGCGCGTGGTCGGACTCGCGGCGAGCGACCTGATGGACAAGAGCAACCCGCTGTCGCCGGTGAACCGGCGCATCAGCATCACGGTGCTCACGCGCGAAGCCGAGTCGCGCCTGCTCGGCACGGCGCGCATGGATGCGCCCGATGCGGTGAAGGCGATCACCGACCAGGTGCAGCGCGACCGCAAGGCGGCGGGCGTCGCCGACAAGGTCACCGGCACCGGCAACACCGGGAATTGACCGGCAGGGCACCCGCTTATCGGCGCTTCGAAAGCGCCACCGCTCCGGACAATGAAGGGCACTCCCGAAGCCCTCCATGTCCAGCAGCCAGGATCGTCAACTCCCCGCCACGCAACGCAAGCTCGACCAGGCGCGTCGCGACGGTCAGGCCGCGCGCTCGAAAGACCTGCCGCACCTCGCGGTGCTCGGCACCGGCGGCGTGGCCTTGCTGCTGCTGGCGCCCACCGCCTTCGAGCGCATGCGCGCCGGGCTCGCCCAGGCCTTCCACTTCAACGCCTCGACCGTGCAACAACCCGCGGACATGCTCGCGCGGCTCACGGCGTACACCACGGTCGGGTTGATCGCCTGCGCGATCTTCGCGGCGATCGTGCTGTTCGCTGCCATCGCGACCACCGTGGCCACCGGCGGCTGGGTGGCCAGCCTCAAGTCGATCACGCCCGACCTCAACCGGCTCAACCCGCTCTCGGGCATCGGCAACCTGGTGTCCAAGCAGCAGCTTGTCAACGTCGGCAAGCTCGTGTTCCTGTCGGGCCTGCTCGGCACGGTGGGCTACATGTTCGCGGCCGGCTCGCTGCACACCATCGCACAGCTCGGCATGCAGCACTCGCCGGCCGGGCTCGCTGCGCTGGGCGACTGGCTCGTCACCGGCCTGAGCCTGGTGCTGCTGGTGGTGCTGGGCGCCGCACTGATCGACGTGCCGCTGCAGAACCACTTCCACCGCGCCAAGCTGAAGATGTCGCACCAGGAGATCCAGCAGGAACACAAGGAAGCCGACGGCAACCCCCACACCAAGGGGCGCCAGCGCAACAACGCGCGCGAGATGGCGCAACGCAGCAGCATCACCGCGGTGCCCCGCGCGGACTTCATCCTCATGAACCCGACCCACTTCGCGGTGGCGATGCGCTACGACGAAAAGGAAATGAGCGCGCCGCAGGTGATCTCGAAGGGCGCCGACCTGCTGGCCATGAAGATCCGCGACATCGCGAAAGAACATTCGATCCCGGTCGTGCAGTCGCCCATGCTGGCGCGTGCGCTCTACGCGCACGCCGAGCTCGACGAACCGATTCCCGCCAGCCTCTACACCGCCGTGGCGCAGGTGCTCGCCTATGTGTATCGCCTGAAGGCCGCGCTGCGCGGTGAGGCGCCGATGCCGCTGGTCGTGCCCGAGCCGTTCGTGCCGCCGGAGCTCGATCCGCTCCACAAGAAACCGTCCGCCGAAAGCTCCGCCGCATGAACCCCCAAGCCATCCGTCAGTGGTTCAGCACGCAGGGCGCGATGTTCCAGCGCGCCGCCGCGCCGCTGCTCGTCGTCGCCATCCTCGCGCTGATGGTGCTGCCGATCCCGCCGTGGCTGCTCGACACCTTCTTCACGATCAACATCGCGGTCGCGCTGATGGTGATGATGGTGGCGGCCTACATGATCCGGCCGCTCGACTTCGCAGCCTTCCCGTCGGTGCTGCTGCTCACGACGCTGATGCGCCTGTCGCTCAACGTGGCCTCCACGCGCGTGGTGCTGCTCGAAGGCCACACCGGTCCAGGCGCAGCGGGCGCGGTGATCGAGGCTTTCGGTCAATTCCTCATCGGCGGCAACTTCGCGGTGGGCCTGATCGTGTTCGCGATCCTGGTGGTCATCAACTTCGTGGTGGTGACCAAGGGTGCGGAGCGCATCGCCGAAGTGTCGGCGCGCTTCACGCTGGACGCGATGCCCGGCAAGCAGATGGCGGTGGACGCCGACCTCAATGCCGGCGTGATCGACGAGAAGGAAGCCCGTCGTCGCCGCCTTGAAGTGGCGGAAGAGGCCAACTTCTTCGGCGCGATGGACGGCGCCTCCAAGTTCGTGCGCGGCGACGCGATCGCCGGCATCCTGATCCTGGTGATCAGCGTGATCGGCGGCTTCACCATCGGCGTGCTGCAGCACGGGCTGGCGGTGGGCAAGGCGGCCGACACCTATGTGCTGCTGGCGGTGGGCGATGCGCTGGTCGCGCAGATCCCCGGCCTCCTGATCTCGGTCGCCGCGGCGATGGTGATCTCGCGCGTGGGCAAGGAAGAAGACGTCGGCCACCAGATCGTGCAGCAGCTCTTCACCTCGCCGCGCGTGCTCGGCCTGACAGCCGGCATCCTGGCGTTGCTGGGCGTGATCCCCGGCATGCCGAACGTGGTGTTCCTCGCGATGGCCGGGGTGCTCGGCTACGGCGCCTGGGTGATCTCGCGGCGCCCGCCGCCCGCGGTCGATGCACCGCCCGCACCGCCTGCGGCCGATGCCGAAGCCAGCTGGGACGACCTGCAGCCGGTCGACCTGCTCGGCCTGGAACTCGGCTACCGCCTGATCGCGCTGGTCGACAAGAACCGCGCAGGCGACCTGCTCACGCGCATCAAGGGCGTGCGCCGCAAGTTCGCGCAGGAGGTCGGCTTCCTGCCGCCGGCCGTGCATGTGCGCGACAACCTCGAACTCAAGCCGAGCGGCTACCGCGTCACGCTGCGCGGTGTGGTGGTGGCCGAGGGCGAAGCCTTCCCCGGCATGCACCTGGCGATCAACCCGGGCGGCATCACGACACCGCTGATCGGCACCCCGACGACCGACCCTGCGTTCGGCCTGCCGGCGCACTGGATCGAGGAGCGGCAGAAGGAAGCCGCGCAAATGGCCGGTTTTACCGTCGTTGATTCGCCCACCGTGATGGCCACGCATCTCTCACACTTGATGCAGGTTCAGGCAGCGCGTCTGCTGAGCCGTACCGAAACCCAACAACTGGTCGAACACGTGAGCAAGCTGGCCCCCAAACTGATCGAGGAAGTCGTGCCCAAGCTGGTACCGCTCGCCACGTTCCAGAAGGTGCTGCAGCTGCTGCTGGAAGAATCCGTGCACATCCGCGACATCCGCACCATCGTCGAGACGCTGGCCGAGCACGCCGCACAGACCACCGATGCCGCCGAGCTGGCGCGCCGGGTGCGCGTGGCGCTCTCACCGGCGATCGTGCAGCAGATCTATGGCGCGACCAAGGAACTCGACGTGATCGCGATCGAGCCCGGCTTCGAACGCCTGCTGGTGCAGGCGCTGGCCAATGCCCAGGCACCCGCACTCGACCCCGGCGTGGCCGAACTCTTCACACGCACCGCGGCCGAAGTGGCGAACAAGCAGGAAGAGCAGGGCGTGCCCGCCTGCCTGCTGGTGCCCGACGCGATCCGCAGCGCCATCTCGCGCCTGGTGCGCCGCGTGGCGCCGCGCCTGCAGGTGCTGGCGCACAGCGAAATTCCTGAAACCCACACGATCCGCATCGGCCCGATCCTTCGAGGTGCATCCGCATGAACATCCAACGCTTTGTCGCACCGACCGCCCGCGAGGCCCTGGCCAAGGCACGTGCCGTCTTCGGCGACGACACCCTGATCCTGTCGAACCGGCAGCTGCCCGACGGCGTCGAGGTGATGGCCGCCACGGAAGCCGCGCTGGCGATGATCGAAGGCGGCAGCCACGCTGCCCCGGCGCCCGTCCCCGCGCCGCAGCCGGTGACGATCGCCCCCGTGCCGGCACCCGCGCTCGACATCGGCGTGGAAGCCGACACCGAGCAGCTCGCCATGAGCACGCTGTCCTTCCAGGACTATGTGCGCGAACGCATGCTGCGCCGTCAGCACGAGGCCGCAGCGCCTGCGACGCACGCGGTACCCGCCACGCCTCCTGCGGCCGCGATGCCGGAGCGCGCGCCCGAGCCGGCGCCGATGCCGATGCCGAAAGCTGCACCTGTCGTCGCCGTCGCCGTCACGCCACGCGAGATCGCACCGGAACCGGCAGCGGTCGCATCCGTACCGGCTTCCCTGCCGACGCCACAAGCCGAGCCGTTCCAGGCCTCGCAGGCGCAGGCCGGCGTGATGGCCGAACTGCAGTCGATGAAGGACATGATGGACGAGCGCTTCGCGGCGCTGGCCTGGCTCGGCTATGCCCGCCAGGACCCGATCCAGTCCAATCTGATGCTCAAGCTGGTGCGTGCCGGCTACTCGCCCACCCTCTCGCGCGCGGTGCTCGAATCCATGCCCCAGGGACTGGAAGCCGTGGACGCGGTCCGCTGGCTGATGGAAGCCCTCGAATCGCGCCTGGGCAACTTCGCACCGCTGCCCTCGATTCCACAGGAGGGCGGCGTCTTCGCATTGATCGGCGCCACCGGTGTCGGCAAGACCACGACTGCCGCCAAGCTGGCCGCGATGAGCGTGCAGCTGCACGGTGCGGCCGGCGTCGGCCTCATCACCCTCGACACCCAGCGCGCCGGCGCCCACGAACAGTTGCGCGCCCACGGCCGCAGCCTCGGCGTGGTGGCCCACCTGGCGCACGACCGCGCCGCGCTGATCGACCTGCTCAACCTGCTTGCGGGCAAGAAGGTCGTCATCATCGACAGCGCCGGCGTGGCGCCGCACGACCCGCGCCGCCGCGAACTGCTCGACATGCTCGACATTCCCTGCATCAAGCGCGTGCTCGTGCTCAATGCCGGCGCCCATGGCGACACGCTGGAAGACATCGCCATCGCCTTCAAGATCGGCGGCACTCGCCAGGCGATCGTCTCCAAGCTCGACGAAGCGGCCAAGATCGGCCCGGTGCTCGACACGCTGATGCGCCACGAGTTCACCGTGCGCGGCATCAGCAACGGCCAGCGCGTGCCAGAAGACTGGAAGACCGGCGACGCGCGCGGCCTGGTGCGCGCCTCCATGCAGGCCTCGCAGCGCTCGGCGTTCGACCCGAAGACGGCCGACCTGCCCTGCTACTTTTCCCCGGCCGGCACCGGCGCCTGAACGAACACGCGCAATGCTCGCCCACGCTTCCACTGCCGCCAAAGCCACCCAGATGTACAACCCGCAGGGCCGCCTCGACCGCGACGGACTGATCCGCCAGTACGTGCCGCTGGTGCAGCGCCTCGCGCACCACATGATCGCGAAGCTGCCCGCCAACGTGGAGCTCGACGACCTGATCCAGGTCGGCATGATCGGCCTGGCCGACGCGCTCTCGCGCTACGAAGCCAGCCAGGGCGTCCAGTTCGAGACCTTCGCCACGCAACGCATCCGCGGCGCCATGCTCGACGAGCTGCGAGAAGGCGACTGGCTCTCGCGCGGCTCGCGCAAGAGCCAGAAGGAAATCGAGAAGGCGGTGCACAGGCTGGAGCACCGGCTCGGCCGCTCGCCGGTCGAGTCCGAGATCGCCGCGGAACTCAAGATGCCACTGGCCGAATACCAGTCCCTGCTGGGCCGCGTGCGCGGCACGCAACTGGTGTACCTCGAAGACATCGGCGCCGGCAGTGACGACAGCGACGGTTTCCTGGACCGACACACCGCCGACGCCGAAGCCGATCCGCTCAGCCTGCTGAAGGACCAGCGCCTGCGCCAGGCCCTGGTGGTCGCCATCGAAGGCCTGCCCGAGCGCGAGCGCTACATCATGGGCATGTACTACGAGCAGGACATGAACCTGAAGGAAATCGCCGCGGTGCTCGGCATCACCGAATCACGCGTGTGCCAGCTGCACAGCCAGTCGATCGCGCGGCTGCGGGCCAAGATGCGGAGTCACTAGGCTAGAGCCCATGCACGATCCAGGCGTCCCGCGCCCGCGGCACGCGCAGCACGGTTTCTCCGACCTGTGAAAAGCGGTACTCCACGCTGTTGAACTTGACCGACTTCATGTTGGTCCAGACGCGGTACTCCTGGTCCGCGCCGACCTGCGTGACTTGCAGCACGCGGAACACGGGCGGCACCACGATCCTGAAGTTCAGGTGCGCGCTCGCCGTGCCCTGCTCGCCCATGCGTGACTCGGCGGCACAGAGCGAACACGTCAACAGCAGCGCAAAGGGAATGACGGTTTTCACATAAGCCTCGTCCAGCAAGCCGCACGCAGCCATCCCCGGCACCGGAGGGCGCCGTCTCGATGGACTGTCAGGAAATCAGGAAGAAAGAAAGAAGGACGGCCCCACAGGCCGCCCGCGCAGCTCAGTGCGTCGCGAAGACCGGGCGTTCGCCCGGCCGTGTATAGGTGCCCTCGGCCGAGGGCCGGAAGATGGAGGCCAGCGCGCGCTCGACCACCACGTTGCGGCGGGCGATGCTCTGGCGCAACGTGGCCAGGCGCTGGGCCACGGCTTCGATGCGGCGGCGGAAGGCCTGGTCGAACACTTCGGCCGAGAGGGCCGCTTCGAGCACCCGGGCGAAGGCCACGGCCACGTCGCGGAGTTCGTTGCAGGCGCTCTGGAGGCCGGACGGTTCGGCGGCCATCAGGCCGGCATCGACCGAGTCGAGCTGGCGCTCGACTTCGACCAGCATGGATTCGGTGGAGGAGCGGGTATCGGGCATGGTCAGTTCCTCACGCGGCTGAGAATTTCCTGGGCGTTGGACAGCAGCTTGTCTGCGATCGCACCCGGGTTCACGGTGAACGTGCCGTCGGCAATGGCGGCCTTGACGGCTGCCACCTTGGCTTCGTCGATGCCGGTCCCGGCGGACGAGACGTCCAGCGAGCGGGCCGTGGCCGATACCGTGACCGGCACGCCCGACGCGACCTTGCCTGCCGCATCCGGTGCGGCTGTGCCGGCCGTCGCACCCCCGCGCTCGGCCTTGGTGGCAGCGAGCGAGGTGGCTGCCAGGGCAGCATCGTTCAACGCATTGATCTTCATGTTTCACTCCAGTGCCCCCTGTGCGGAAGCATCGTCCCTGTAGTTTCGACACGCGGAAACGGAACTTGAGCTTTTTTTTCGTGCCTGTTTACATCGAAAGGCGCACGGTGCGCAAATCCTGCACGATGCCCGTGGTCATGCGGCCATTGTCCATGCGCAGGCGCACCGTCTGGCCGACCACGCCCGGCGTGAGGGCCTGGGCGTCGGAGGTGACCTCGAAGCCCGGGCCCTGCGCCACCACCCGCACCTGCGCACCTGCGGCGAACACCTGGGCCGGCCTCACCATGGACTGGCGCAGCGGCTGCCCGGCCACGAGCGAGCGGGAGGCGGTCTGGCCCACCCACTGGCCCGCATCGGCCACCACCGGCGAGGCTTCCGCCGCCCAGTCGGCTTCCGCCTCGACCGCGTCGGCCGCGGTCAGCACCGCGCCAGCCACCACGTTGTCGCGCAGCACCCAGGCGGGCCCGAACGCCTTCACGGTCACAGGCAGGAAGACGTTCCAGCGCCCGCCGCCATCGGTGCAGCGCAGGCCCAGGCGGGTGCGACCCCAGAGCCGCATGCCGACCGGAATGTAAGGCTCCACGTGGGTGCAGGGCGCGAGCCGCAGGCGGTTGTCGAGCGAGCCAATGCTCACTTCCATCCGCAGTGCCGATGCCGAGGCCGACTGCGCACGGGCCACCGCGTCGTCCAGCCATTGCTGCGTGGCAGTGACGAATTCGGGCGCGACCTCGGCGCCTTGCGAGGGCACCTGCGGCACCAGCTGCTGCGCCTGCGCGGGCGCGAGCAGTGCCGCCAGCAGGGCGGCGCCGGCCAGCGGGAAACGGAATCGAAGAGAGGGCATGACGCGCCTTCCAAAGGGGGAGCTGCGGACCCATTGCCGCGATGAGAACTTTAGGCAGCCCGGCGCGTGGCAAAGCGCCGAACAGGCCGCGATTCCCCCCTTTACTCCGTGCTTCCGGAAACGGTCCGGTTTCCATAATTTCCGCACGGCCCGAGGTGGGCCGCCCACTCCCATTGCGAGGCGACCATGCTGGACAAATTGACGAACTCACTGGACTTCCAAACGAAGGCCCTGGTGCTGCGCGCCGACCGCCAGCGCCTGATCGCCAGCAACATCGCCAACGCCGACACCCCGGGCTACGCCGCGCGCGACATGAACTTCGCCGACGCGATGCGCAGCGCCACCGGCGAGATGACGAGCGGCAGCCCGCTCGCGATGCGCACCAGTGCAGGCAGCAGCACCGGCACTGCCGCGCGCCACATCGCGCTCGGCGCCGGCAGCGCCACCGGCGCGGATGGCGGCGACCGCGGCTACGTCGTGCAGACGCAGCCCACCCTCGACGGCAACAGCGTGGACCTCGACCGCGAGCGCGCCGCCTTCGCCGACAACGCGGTGCGCTACGAAGCCACGCTGCGTTTCATCAACGGCCAGAGCAAGACGATGCTCGCGGCCATCCAGGGGCAATAAACCATGTCGATGTTCTCGATCTTCGGCATCTCCGGCAGCGCGGTCAGCGCACAGTCGCAGCGGCTCAACGTGGTGGCCAGCAACCTGGCCAACGTGGATGCGGTGGCCGGGCCCGACGGCCAGGCCTACAAGGCCCGCCAGGTGGTGTTCCAGACCGTCGCTTACGGCAACGGCAGCGACGCCGGCGTGCGCATCGACGCGGTGACGGAAAACCAGACGCCCGGCCGCAAGGTCCACGAACCGGCCAGCCCGGCCGCGGACGCCGAGGGCTACGTGACGCACTCCAACGTGAACGCGGTGGAGGAGATGGTCAACATGATCTCGGCCTCGCGTTCGTACCAGAACAACATCGAAGTGATGAACACCGCCAAGAGCCTGCTGCTCAAGACGCTGCAGCTCGGCCAGTGAACCGGAACACCCCATGACCGTCACCGCAGCCACCTCCTCCCTCGCCGTCACCTCGAGTGCCGACAGCGCATCGACCGCGAAGACCGGGTCCGACGAAGTCCAGGACCGCTTCCTGAAGCTGCTCGTCGCGCAGCTGAACAACCAGGACCCGATGAACCCGATGGACAACGCGCAGATGACCACGCAGATCGCGCAGATCAACACGGTCACCGGCATCTCGCAGCTCAACGACACGATGAAGGCGATGGCCGCGCAGGCCACCGCCACGCAGATGCTGTCGGCCGGCAACATGATCGGGCGCAGCGTGCTCACCGAAGGCAACACGCTCGCGGTCGACAGCGGCAGCGCGATCGGCGCGATCGAACTCGACGGCAAGGCGACCGACGTCAAGGTGCAGGTGATGACGGCCGGCGGCACGCTGATCGACACCGTCTCGCTCGGCGCGCTCGATGCCGGCCAGCACGGCTTCAGCCTCGACGCGGCCAACTACCCGACCAGCCAGGCGCTGCAGTTCAAGGTGGTCGCGACCAACGGCAAGGACACCGTGGCCACCACCTCGCTGATGCGCGACAAGGTGGTCGCCGTCGGGAGCGACAGCGCCGGCGTGACCCTCACGCTGCTGTCGGCCGGCGTGAAGTCGTACAGCGCCGTCCACGCCATCCTCTGACGCAACCCGTCTCCCTCTTCTTTCCAGGAGCCACTCCATGAGTTTCCAGCAAGCCCTCTCCGGCCTCAACGCCGCCAGCCGCAGCCTCGACGTGATCGGCCACAACATCGCCAATGCCGGCACCACCGGCATGAAGTCCTCGCGCGCCGAGTTCGCCGAGATCTATGCGAGCTCGGCCGGCTCCATCGGCGGCACCAACGTCGGCCTGGGCGTCGAAGTCGGCGAAGTGGCGCAGCAGTTCACGCAGGGCACGCTGACCATCACGGGCAACGACCTCGACGTGGCGATCAACGGCAAGGGCTTCTTCCAGGTGCGTGGCCCCGACGGCACGACCGCGTACACGCGCGCCGGCAACTTCAAGCTGGACAAGGACGGCAACATCGTCACCAACAACGGCTCGGCCGTGATGGGCTACCCGACCGACAGCGCCGGCGTGCGCCAGAGCTTCGACGCGCAGCCCCTGCGACTGCCAACAGGCACGCCGATCCCGGCCAAGCAGACCACGAAGATGACGGCCGAAGTCACGCTCGACGCCAGCGCGGTGGTGGCCTCCACCGCCACGCCGCCCACCCCCATCAAGACATATGGCACTTCGCTCACGGCCTTCGACTCGCAAGGCCTGGAAGTGCCGGTCGGCCTCTATTTCACCAAGACCGCCAACAACAGCTGGGAAGTTCGCACGAGCATCAATGGCAGCGACCCCGCAGCGGCAACGCCTTTCACCGTGAACTTCAAGGCCGACGGCAGCCTGGACCTCGCCACCTCGACCATCCCGCAGTTGACGCTCAATTCGGCCAACGGCAACTTCCCGGTCACCCTGGACCTGTCGAAGATGACGCAGGTCAACTCCCGCTTCGCGGTGGCCGACCTCTCGCAGGACGGCTACACGTCGGGCCAGCTCACCGGCATCAAGATCGAGGACAGCGGCATCCTGACCGCCACCTATTCCAACGGCCAGACCCAGGCCGCCGGCCAGGTCGCGCTGGTGAACTTCCGCAATGCACAGGGCCTCGCGCCGACGGGCTCGGGCTACTGGATCGAGACGGCGGGTTCGGGCCAGCCGGTGCGCGGCGCGCCGGGCGAAGGCACTTTCGGCCAGCTGCGCTCGGGCGCCCTCGAGGAATCGAACGTCGACCTGACCGCCGAGCTCGTGAACATGATGACCACGCAGCGCGCCTACCAGGCCAACGCACAGACCATCAAGACGCAAGACCAGGTCATGTCGACCCTGGTGAACCTGCGCTGATCGCTGAATCGAACGGAGCCGCTGCCCGATGGACCACCTGATCTACACCGCGATGAGCGGCGCCAATGCGGCGGCGCAGCGGCAGGCCGTGCTGTCGAACAACCTCGCGAACGCGTCGACGCAGGGCTTTCGTGCCGAGCTGTCGACCTTCCGCGCGGTGCCGGTGCGCGGCGACGGCGCCAGCACCCGCGTGCTCGCGCTCGAGGCCACCTCGGGCCACGACAGCACGCCGGGTTCGGTGCAGCGCACCGGCCGCAGCCTCGACGTGCAGGCCCAGGGCAATGCCTGGTTCGCGGTGCAGGGCCTCGACGGCACCGAGGCGTACAGCCGCTCCGGCGCGCTGCAGGTCTCGCCCACCGGGACGCTGGTGAACAGCTCGGGTCTCATGATGATGTCGGATGGCGGTGCGCCGATCGACGTGCCGCCCGGCGCCGACATCAGCATCGGCAGCGACGGCACCGTGACGTCGAAGACGGGTGGCCAACCCGTGTCGACGCTGGGCCGCCTGAAGCTCGCCACGCCCACGCCGGACGATCCTCTCAGGCGCAGCGAGGACGGCCTGTTCCGCACCGCCTCGCAGGAGCCGGTTCCGAGCGACACCACGGCACGCCTGGAGACCGGCGCGCTCGAAGGCTCGAACGTGAACCCGGTCGAGACCATGGTCGGCATGATCGCCGCCGCCCGCCAGTTCGACGCGCAGATGCGCCTGCTGCAATCCGCCGAGGCTTCCGACAAGTCGGCCTCCCAACTGCTTTCCGTGCAGGGCTGATGCCCGCGCACACCTCGCCCTGACAGGACACCACCATGATCAACTCGCTCTGGATTTCGAAGACCGGGATGGAAGCGCAGCAGACGCAGCTCGACGTCATCTCGCACAACCTCGCCAACGTCTCGACGACCGGCTTCAAGCGCGCCACCGCGGTGTTCGAAGACCTGATGTACCAGAACCTGCGCCAGGTCGGTGCCAACAGCACCGAGCAGTCGCAACTGCCGACCGGCCTGCAGCTCGGCCTGGGCGTGCGCACGGTGGCGACCAGCCGCTCGTTCACGCAGGGCAGCATGCAGCAGACCAACAACCAGCTCGACCTGGCCATCAAGGGCAACGGCTTCTTCCAGGTGACGCAGCCCGACGGCACCATCGGCTACACGCGCGACGGCTCGTTCCAGGTGGATGCGCAGGGCCGCCTGGTCACCTCCTCGGGCTTGCCCGTCGCCAACGGCATCACGGTGCCGACCGGTGCCACCAACGTGAGCATCGCCACCGACGGCACCGTGTCGGCCACCATCTCGGGCCAGACCGCGCCGCAGACCATCGGCACGCTGGCGATCGCCAACTTCATCAATCCGGCCGGCCTCGAGCCCAAGGGCGAAAACCTCTACGCCGAAACCGCAGCCTCCGGCCAGCCCAGCGGCGGCACCGCTGGCACCAACGGCCTGGGCACCGTGATGCAGGGCTTCCTGGAAACCTCGAACGTGAACGTGGTGCAGGAACTCGTGTCGATGATCCAGACGCAGCGCGCCTACGAGATGAACTCCAAGGCCATCCAGACCAGCGACCAGATGCTGCAGAAACTGGGGCAGCTGTGATCCGTCGCACCATCACGCTTCTTCTGGCCGCGGCCGCCAGTGTGGTCGTCACCGGCTGCAGCACCATCGCCAACACGCCGCATGTCGAGATGCCGTCGACCGCGCCACCGCCGCCGGTGGCGAGCGCTGCAGCGCATGCACCGCGGCCCGTCACCGGCAGCCTCTTCCACGCGGTGCGTTACCGGCCGCTGTTCGAAGACCGCCGTGCGCGCATGGAAGGCGACACCGTCACCATCACGATCGTCGAGAACGTGAGCGCAAGCCAGAAGTCGACGTCGACGATCGACAAGAAGAGCGGCATCGACACCAGCATCAGCGCCGTGCCCTTCTTCAAGTCGAACTCGTTCGCACGCGCCAGCGCCACGGCCGAGTCGGCCAACAACTTCGCCGGCAAGGGCGGCACCGAAAGCGCGAACACCTTCCAGGGATCGATCACGGCGACCGTCGTCGAAGTGCTGCCGAACGGCCACCTGGTCGTGACCGGCGAGAAGCAGATCGGCGTGAACCAGAACGTCGACGTGCTGCGCTTCTCCGGCACCATCGATCCGCGCGCGATCCAGGCCGGCAGCACGGTCAGCTCCACGCAGGTGGCGAACGTGCGCATCGAGTCGCGCGGCCGCGGTGCGCAGCAAGAGGCGCAAGTGATGCCCTGGCTGGGTCGCTTCTTCATGAGCGTTCTTCCGTTTTGATATGAACACCCCCAGTCTTCGCGCACTTCGTGTCGCTTCGCCCACCCCCTCGCCGGGGGCAACACCGGCGGCCCGGCAGAGCCGGTTCCGCGGTGTTCCCGGCAGGTTGCTCACCGTCTTCTTGCTGGGTCTGCTGTTTCTCTTGCCCGCCCATGCCGTGCGCATCAAGGAACTCGCCGCGGTGCAAGGCGTTCGCACCAACCAGTTGACCGGCTACGGCCTGGTCGTCGGCCTCGACGGCACGGGCGACCAGACCACGCAGATGCCCTACACCACGCAGAGCGTGGCCAACTACCTGCAGCAGCTCGGCATCACGCTGCCCGACAACAAGGCGTCGCAGCTGCAACTCAAGAACGTGGCGGCGGTGATCGTCACCGCGCAGCTGCCGGCCTTCGCGCAGCCGGGCCAGATGGTCGACATCAACGTCTCGTCGATGGGCAATTCCAAGTCGCTCAAGGGCGGCACGCTGATCGCCACGCCGCTGCGCGGTGCCGACGGCGAGATCTATGCGCTGGCGCAAGGCAACCTGGTGATCGGCGGCGCCGGCGCCTCGGCCGGCGGCAGCAAGGTTCAGATCAACCACCTGAGCGCGGGCCGCGTGCCGAACGGCGCACAGGTCGAACGCGCGGTGGCCACGCCGCTCAACGAGGGCGACAGCGTCAACCTCGGTTTGAAGTCGGCGGATTTCGAAACCGCGCGCCGCGTCGCAGCCGCGATCAACACCAAGCTCGGTGGCGGGAACGCGCGTGCGCTCGACGGCCGCACGGTGCAGGTGCAGGCACCGACCGACGCCAACGCGCGTGTGAGCTTCATCGCCCAGCTCGAGGAGATCACGCTCGAACAACCCATACCGTCGGCCCGCGTGGTGATCAATGCGCGCACCGGCTCGGTGGTGCTGAACCAGGCCGTGACGCTCGGCCCCTGCGCGATCGCACACGGCAACCTGTCGATCACGATCAGCTCGACGCCGGTGATCAGCCAGCCGGCGCCGCTCTCGCGCGGCCAGACCGTGGTGGCCGAGCAGGCCAGCATCCAGATCAAGCAGGAGCCCGGCATCCTGATCCAGGTGCCCAACGCGCCGTTGCTGTCGGACGTGGTGCGCGCGCTCAACGCGCTCGGCGCGACGCCGCAGGACCTGCTTGCGATCCTGCAGGCGATCGAAGCCTCGGGCGCATTGCACGCCGAACTCGAAGTGATCTGACATGGCCATCTCGCTCTCCACGCCGCAAATGCCGACCAACGCGCTGGCCGCCGATGCGCGCTCGCTCGACTCGCTCAAGCTGGCCGCGGGCACGAGCGACCCGAAGGCGGTCAAGGAAGCGGCCAAGCAGTTCGAGTCGCTCTTCATGCGCGAGCTCATCAAGAGCATGCGCGAGGCGACGATGAAATCCGGCCTGATGGACAGCGACGGCGAGAAGCTCGGCACCGACCTGCTCGACCAGCAGTTCGCGGTGCAGCTGGCCGGCATGCCGGGCGGGCTCACCGAGGCGATCACGCGCCAGCTCACGCAACAGATGACCGGCAACGCGCGCAGCACGGTACCGAACGTTTCGCTCGGCGGCGGCGCGGCCGGTGTGAACCCGAACGCGACGCAGGGCGGCTTCGTGTCGCAGCACAGCGATGCGGCCGAGCGCGTGGCGCAGGCCACCGGCATCCCCGCGGCCTTCATGATCGGCCAGGCCGGCCACGAAACCGGCTGGGGAAAGAGCGAGATCCGCAACGCCGACGGCAGCAATTCCTTCAACCTGTTCGGCATCAAGGCCACGGGCGGCTGGACCGGCAAGGTCGCGGAAATCACGACCACCGAATACGTCGACGGCGAGCCGAAGAAGATGACGGCCAAGTTCCGTGCCTACAACTCGTTCGAGGAATCGTTTCGCGACTACGCGCGGTTGATCGGCGAGAGCCCGCGCTATGCGCAGGCCCGCGCGCAGACCGGCTCGGTCACGGCTTACGCCACCGAACTGCAGCGCGCCGGCTACGCCACCGATCCGTCCTATGCCGCCAAGCTGAGCCGCGCCATCAACACCAGCCTTCAGCTGCAGAGGAATCAGGGATGAGCCTGCTCAACGTCGGCGCACGCGCCCTGCTCGCGAACCAGATCGCGCTGCAGACCACCGGCAACAACATCGCCAACGCCAGCACGGTCGGCTATTCGCGCCAGACCGCGGTCATGCAGGCGGTCCCGGGCCAGTTCAGCGGCAGCGGCTATATCGGCAAGGGCGTCGAGGTGTCGACCATCGAGCGCGCGCACAGCGACTTCCTGACCAAGCAGGCGACGCTCGCGCAGTCGGTGTCGGCCATGGACACCACGCGCGCCAACCAGCTGGCGTCGCTGGAAGAGATCTTCAGCGGCGGCGCGAGCGGTCTCGGCGCTTCGGTGTCGGACATGCTGAACTCGCTGTCCGACGTGGCCAGCACGCCGACCGACATCACCGCGCGCAATGTGGTGCTCACGCGCGCCGACGAAATGGCCGCGCGCTTTCGCGATGCGCAAGGCCGGCTCGACGACCTGCAGGGCGGCGTCAGCTCGCAGCTCGGCGACGCGGTCAAGAGCATCAACAGCCTGGCAGCACGGGTCGCGACGCTGAACGAACAGATCGCGCGTTCGCAAGGCAACGGCCAGGCGCCGAACGACCTGCTCGACTCGCGAGACCAGGCGATGCGCCAGCTCAACCAGCAGGTGCAGACCACCACCGTGGCGGCCGACGACGGCACGATGAGCGTCTTCATCGGCAGCCAGGCGCTGGTGCTGGGCACCTCGGCCGCCCAGGTGTCTCTCACCAACGGGGATGGCGGTACCCGCAACCTCACCCTCACACGCGGCGGAGTGGCCAGCACCATCGATGGCGAAACGCTGGCCGGCGGCGCGGTCGCCGGGTTGCTGCGCTTCCAGAACAACGACCTGCCCGAAGCGCGCGACCTGCTCGGCCGCATGGCGCTCACGATCACCAGCGCGGTCAATGCGCAGCATCGGCTCGGTGTCGACCTCGACGGCAGTGCCGGCGGCAACTTCTTTCAGCCGATCGCGCTGCCGGACGCGCTGCCGGGCGCCGGCAACACCGGCAGCGCCGCGATCGGCGCCTCCGTGGCCGACCCGTCGAAGCTGGCCGCGTCGTCCTACCAGCTCACCTTCGGTGCGGGCGGGAGCCTGCAGGTCAAGCGGCTGTCGGACGGCCAGCTGAGCAACTTCGCCGGTCCGCTGCCGGTGCAGATCGACGGCCTCACGCTCGCCGTGGGCAGCGGCACGCCCAATGCGGGCGACAGCTTCACGCTCAAGCCCTATGCGACGGCGGCCGGGCAGGTGAGTTCCGCGCTGACCTCGGCACGCGCACTGGCCGCGGCCAGTCCGGTCGAGGCACGCGCAGCGACCACGAACACCGGCAACGTGACCGTCTCGGCGCTGTCGCCCACCACGTCCAGTGCCAACCTCACGTCACCGGTGACGCTGACCTTCACCGCGGCCGGCACCTTCGACGTGTCGGGCACCGGCACCGGCAACCCGACCGGCGTGGGCTACGCGGCCGGCCAGCCCATCAGCTACAACGGCTGGACGCTGACGCTCAAGGGCACGCCCAAGCCGGGCGACACGATCACCGTGCAGGCCATGACACCGGGCCACAGCAATCTCAATGCCGGCAACGCGACCGCGCTGCTCGGCCTGCGCGATGCCGCGGTGTTCGACGGCGCACCGATGTCCGATGGCTATGCCTCGCTCATGGCGCAGGTCGGGGTGCGCTCGCAGAGCGCGCAGTACGCGGCGGGTATCTCGGACTCCATTGCCTCCAGCCTCGAGACGCGCCGCACCGCCGTGTCGGGCGTGAACCTCGACGAGGAAGCGGCCAAGCTGCTGCAGTACCAGCAGGCCTACCAGGCCTCGGCCAAGATGATCCAGATCGCACAGAACATCTTCGACACGCTGCTGCAAGGCATGCGCTGAAACGGAAGGAACGACGCATGTCCAGCATCGCGCGGCTCGGTACCGCCAACACCTACGACAACGCCCTGCGCCAACTCACGACGCGGCAATCGCAGCTCTCCCGGCTGCAGGAGCAGCTCACTGCGGGCAAGTCCGTCCTGCGCCCGAGCGACGACCCGACCGGTGCGGCACAGGCCGAGCGCGCACGCACGCGCATGTCGCGCGTCGACACCGACCAGCGGGCCCTCGAGGTGCAGCGCAACGCCATGTCCACGGCCGAGTCCACGCTTGGCGATGCGGTCAAGGCATTGCAGGACTTCCGCGCGCTCGCGGTGCAGGCCGGCAACACGGCGCTGACCACGACCGACCGCGCCAGCATCGCGCAGCAGATGACCACGCTGCGCGACCAGATCCTCGGCTACGCGAACGAGAAGGACAGCAACGGCCAGCCGCTCTTCGGTGGCCTCGGCAGCACCGCGGCGCCCTTCGTCGACCAGGGCGGCGGCGTGACCTTCGACGGCGTTGCCGGCCAGGCCGCGACCGGCTCGGTGTCGGTGCCCGCCACCCTCGACGGTCACGCCACCTGGATGAACGTGCCGACCGGAAACGGCGTCTTCAGGATCGCTCAAGCCCCCGGCACGAGCACGGTCTACACCGACGCGGGGCAGGTCACCAACCCGAGCGCGCTCACCGGCGACAGCTACAGCATCACCTTCACCGTGGCCGCAGGCGTGACCACCTACGACGTGATGAACACCACGACCGGCACCGCGGTGGCCAGCGCGCAGCCTTTCGTGACAGGCCAGGCGATTGCATTCGACGGCCTCTCGATGGTCGCCAAGGGGACGCCGGCCAATGGCGCCGCGCTGCAGGTCAGCCCGAGCACGACCGCCAGCCTGTTTGGCGTGCTCGACAGTGCGATCGCCGGCGTGCGCGACGCCACCACGCCGGGCGCGGTCGCGCAGAACGTCGCGCAGGCGCTCGTGCAGGTCGATTCCGGCCTCGCGCGCCTGCAGGCCTCGCGCGGCGTCGCAGGCGACCTGCTGAACCGCGTCGACGACATTTCGGGCCGGCAGGAGAACCGCAGCATCCAGCTCGAGGCCGACCGCTCGCGCGCGGAGGACATCGACATGGTCAAGGGTCTATCGGAATTCAAGACCCAGGAAACCGCGTATTCGGCCGCGCTCGGCACGTACGCGCAGATCCAGAAGCAGACGCTCTTCAACTTCATCAGCTGATCATGTTGCTCACTCATCGGGAGGCGCCGTGGCGCAAAGCGTTCTAGGCAGTCTTTCGCTCGGCTACCGGCCGCTCTGGGGGCGGCAGCGCATGCTCGCCGGCGTGCAACTGTTCGTGCACGAAGACAGCGAAGGCGTGGACGGCCAGCATCTGCTGCGCATGCTGGCCGAATTGCGAACGGCCGAGTCGCCGGAGCTGCTGCTGTCATTGCGCTCGCGCGCGTTGCTCGCCGGCCTGCTCGCCCATGCGTCGGCGGGCGACCCGCTGATCGAGGTGCCGCTGGACTGGATGAACGATGCACGCCTGCGCGCGGGCGTGCACCATGCGCGGTCGCGCGGCGTGCGCCTGGTTGCGCGCGGCGAAGTGACGCAGGCACCGCCCGAAGACGTCGCGCGCTGCTTCGAGCGCCGCATGATGCCGCTGACAGCTCTCTTTGCCGGCAACGCACTGCGCGCAGCCGCGCGTGCCCGCGAGTCTGCGGCCGTCGGCCGGCTCGCGCCACGCGCCGAGGGCAGCCCGGTGCTGCCCAATTCGGTGGTGGAAGGCGTGGCCAGCCGCGCCCTGGCGGATCACGCACTGGACCAGCAGGGGGCATGGGCCGTCGCGGGCTGGCCGGTGGAAGATGTGGTGCACCGCCACGCGGGCCAGCCGCTGCCGCCGAGCCGCCGCGCCATCGTGCACATCATGAACGCGCTCGACGCCGAGCCCTCGCTCGACCAGGTCGAAGAAATGCTGGGCGAGGAGCCGACACTGGCTTACCGCCTGCTGCTGTACCTCAACTCGGCCGGCCTCGGGCTGCGCAGCGGCGTCGCGTCGCTCCGGCACGGCTTCATGATGCTCGGCTACCGCTCGCTTAGCGCATGGCTCGCCGAACAGCTGCCGCAGGCCACCGACGACGCCGATCTGCGCCCCGTCAACGCGACGATGGTCCTGCGCGGCCATCTGATGGAGCACCTGATGGATGCCGGGATCGAAGACGACCTGCGCCGCGAGGTGCACCTGTGCGGGCTGTTCGCCCAACTCGACGTGGTGCTGGACGAACCCTTGCGCACGAGCCTGGCGCGCATCCCGTTGTCCGATCGCATCGTGTCGGCCATCGTGACCCACAGCGGGCCCTATGCTCCGAGCCTCCTGGCCGCGCTGGCGCTCGAATCCGACAACCCTGCCGCGTTGCGTGCGACGCGGGACACCTATGGCCTGGCGCCCGAGGACGTGAACCGTGCCCTGTTGCGCACGTTGGCCAGCAGCAGCCCCCAGTCCGCACGTCGAATGGACGCCAGCGTCGCTTGACGCTTTACTGAGTTTTTTTTGATCCGGATCCCGATGATTGCTGAACGTTCACCTGTAACCGATACCCGCACCGAAGGCGTTTCCGCGCTGTCGCGGCAGGCGATCGTGGACGAGCGCCGCGCGGTGTATGGCTACGCCCTGTTCGAACAGCCACGTGGAGGTGCCAACGATTCCACGGTGGTGCTCGATGCCCTGTCTGACTCGGGGTCCAACGCAGTGGCCGGCGAGAAGATGGTGTTCATCCATTGCGCGCTCCAAAACCTGGAAGCGCTTCACTTCGACCTGCTCGACCCTGAAAAAGTCGTGTTGGAAGTCAATGCACCGGCAGGCAGCAGCGCCGAAGTCATCGAGCAGGGCCGTCTGGCGCTCGCGAAGATGCGCGAGAACGGCTTCAGGCTGGCGTTCGGCCCGACGGTGCTCGAGCCCGCGTTCGCTTCATGGCGTCCGATGGCGGCCTTCATCAAGCTCGAGATGAACCACATCCCGCCTGACCAGGCCGAACGCATCGTCAAGGCCGCGCGCGCCTCGGGCAAGGCCCAGGTGGTGGCCGAGCAGGTCGACACGGTCGAGCAGTACGAAATGATGAAACGCTTCGGCGTGACGTTGTTCCAGGGCCAGTGGTTCTCGAAGCCTTCGACCATCACCGACAAGTCGGTGCAGGCGTCCCAGACCACCATCATCCAGCTCATCAACCTGGTGCGGCGCGAGGCCGACCTCGACGAGATCGAGGACGTCATCAAGCGCGACCCGACGCTGTCGTTCAAGCTCTTGCGCATGATCAACTCGTGCGGCTTCGGCCTGAGCGTGGAGATCACGTCGTTTCGCCACGCCGTGATGATCCTCGGCATGAACCGGCTGTTCCGCTGGGCCACGTTGCTGATGACGATCTCCCGCCCCGGTGGCGCCGCGCCGGCTGCCGGCACGACGGCCGTGGTCCGCGGGCGCCTCATGGAACTGCTCGCCGCCGAACTGATGCCGCAGGAGGACTGTGACAACGCCTTCGTGGTGGGCGTGTTCTCGCTGCTCGACACCATGCTCGGCGTGCCGCTAGAAGAGGCGCTCAGTTCGGTCACGCTGCCCGAGCCGGTGCTCGACGCGCTGTTGCGCAACGAGGGGCAGCTGGCGCCGTTCCTGGCGCTGACCAAGGCTTGCGAAACGGGCGACGACGTGGCCTTCGCCAAGGCCTGCGACGAGCTTCAACTGTCCAATCACCAGGTGAACTGGGCCCACCTCCAGGCCCTGATGTGGGCCGACCAGCTGGACCGCTGAAAATTGTCGCCCGCGTGACGCGGGTTGATACGGGTTGACCCTGCACCGGTCGCGCCCAACCATCGATGTCTTCTTTCCATTGGGACACATCGACATGGCAGAGGCATACATCGTCGCCGCGGTGCGCACGGCGGGCGGCCGGCGCGGCGGCAAGCTCGCGGGCTGGCATCCGGCCGACCTCGCGGCAGAAGTCATCGACGCGCTGGTCATGCGCACCGGCATCGATCCGGCGGCAGTGGACGACGTCATCCTCGGCTGCGTCAGTCAGGTCGGCGAGCAGGCCACCAACATCGCGCGCAACGCGGTGCTTGCATCGAAGTTGCCCGAGTCGGTGCCCGGCACCTCGGTCGACCGGCAGTGCGGCTCGTCGCAGCAGGCGCTGCACTTCGCGGCGCAGGCGGTGATGAGCGGCGCCATGGACGCGGTGATCGCCGGCGGTGTCGAAAGCATGACGCGCGTGCCCATGTTCACGCCCAACGCCCTGCCCGCGAAGGCAGGCCTGGGCACCTACATGAGCCCCGGCATGCAGCGGCGCTATCCGGGCATCGAGTTCAGCCAGTTCACCGGCGCGGAAATGATCGCGAAGAAATACGGCATCGAGAAGGACACGCTGGACCGCTATGCCCTCGAGAGCCACCGGCGCGCCATCGCGGCCACGCGCGAAGGGCTGTTCGACGACGAGATCGTGCCCATCGACGTCCGGCTGGCCGACGGCAGCGCGAGCGGCGAGCAGCACACCGTCGACGAGGGCATCCGCTTCGAGGCGACGCTGGAAGGCATCGCGGGCGTGAAGCTCATCGCCGAAGGCGGACGCTGCACGGCGGCCACCGCGAGCCAGATCTGCGATGGCGCGAGCGGCGTGCTGATCGTGAACGAGCGCGGGCTCAGGGCACTGGGCCAAAGCGTCAAGCCGCTCGCGCGCATCCACCACATGAGCGTGATGGGTCACGACCCGGTGGTCATGCTGGAAGCGCCGCTGCCCGCGACCGAGCGCGCGTTGAAGAAGTCCGGCCTGTCGATCGACGACATTGACCTCTACGAAGTGAACGAAGCCTTCGCGCCGGTACCGATCGCCTGGCTCGACGCGCTGCACGCCGACCCGGCGAAGCTGAACGTGAACGGCGGCGCCATCGCGCTCGGCCATCCGCTCGGCGCATCGGGCACCAAGCTCATGACTACCCTGGTCCATGCGCTCGGTCGGCGCGGCAAGCGCTACGGCCTGCAGACCATGTGCGAAGGCGGCGGCATGGCCAACGTCACGATCATCGAAAGGCTCTGATGGCACTCGTGGTCTATGAACTGGAAGACGGCGTCGCCACGCTCACGCTCAACCTGCCGGCCAAGCTGAACCCGATCGCCAAGGACCTGCAGGCCGAGCTGCGCGACGCGCTCGCCCGCGTGACGGACGACAAGGCCGTGCGCGCGGTAGTGCTCACCGGCGCAGGCAAGGCGTTCTGCGTCGGCGCCGACTTGAGCGCGATGCATGCGCCCGGAGACGGGAAGACGCTCGGCGAGGAGACCGCCGACTGGATGCAGTCGCTGAGCCACCCGCTCATCAGCGGCCTGTGCAACCTGCCGGTGCCGGTGGTGTGCGCCGTCAACGGACCCGCGGCCGGCGCGGGCGTCGGGCTCGCGCTGGCGGCAGACGTCACGCTCGCCGCCCGCAGCGCCTTCTTCTACCTGCCTTTCCTGCCCAAGCTGGGCATCTCGCCCGACCTCGGCTGCACCTGGTTCATCCCGCGCTCGATCGGCCGCGCGCGGGCCATGGGCATGGCGCTGCTCGACGAGCGCGTGAGCGCCGAGAAGGCCGCGCAATGGGGCCTGATCTGGGATTGCGTCGACGACGACGTGTTGCTGTCCGAAGCGCGAAAGGCGGCGCAGCGCCTCGCGAAGCTGCCCGCGCACGCGGTGCAGGAAGCGCGCAGCGCGTTCGCGGCCAGCGAGCGCCACACGCTCGACGAGCAGATGCACTACGAGAGCGAACGCCAGCGCGAGCTGATCGACAAGCCCAGCTTCGGCGAAGGCGTCGCGGCCTTCCTGCAGAAGCGCCCGCCCGTCTTCCCAGGCCGCTGAAAGCCCGCATGATCGAACGCACGCTTTTCAGCGCCGAGCACGAGGCCTTTCGCGATTCCTTCCGCCGCTTCATGGACAAGGAGATCGCACCTTTCCACGACGCGTGGGAGGAACAGGGGTATGTCGATCGCGCGGTGTGGAACAAGGCCGGCGAGAACGGCTTCCTGTGCATGGCATTGCCCGAGGCACACGGCGGCGCCGGCGCCGACCTGCTCTATTCGGTGATCCAGTTCGAAGAACTGTGGGCGCGCGGCTTCACGGGCATCGGCTTCGGGCTGCACAGCGAGATCGTGGCGCCGTACATCGAACGGTACGGTACCGACGCGCAGAAGGCGCGCTACCTGCCGAAGCTCGCGAGCGGCGAAATGATCGGCGCGATCGCGATGAGCGAGCCCGCAGCGGGCAGCGATCTGCAGGGCGTGAAGAGCACCGCCCTCCAGCAGGCCGACGGCAGCTACCGGCTCAACGGCAGCAAGACCTTCATCACCAACGGCTGGCACGCCGACCTGGTCATCGTCGTCGCGAAGACCGATCCGGCCGCGGGCGCCAAGGGCACCAGCCTGTTCCTCGTGGAGCGCGGCACGCCCGGCTTCGAGAAGGGCCAACGCCTGAAGAAGCTGGGCTTGAAGGCGCAGGACACCTCCGAGCTTTTCTTCCACGACGTGCACCTGCCCCCCGATGCACTGCTCGGCGGCGACGCGATGAAGAACCGCGGCTTCGTCTGCCTCATGGAGCTGCTGCCATGGGAACGCCTGCAGATCGCGATCAGCGCTGTGGCCGCGTCACAGGCTGCCATCGACATGACCGTCGCCTACGTGAAGGACCGCAAGGTCTTCGGCCAGCCCGTGGGCAGCTACCAGAACACGCGCTACACGCTCGCCGAACTGCAGACCGAAGTGCAGGTGGCGCAGGTCTTCGTCGACAAGTGCACCGAACTGCTGATGGCCGAAAAGCTCGACACCGCGACCGCGAGCATGGCCAAGTACTGGACCACCGACCTGCAGTGCAAGGTGATGGACGAATGCGTGCAGCTGCACGGTGGCTACGGCTTCATGTGGGAGTACCCGATCACGCGCGCGTATGCCGATGCGCGCGTGCAGCGCATCTACGGCGGGACCAACGAGATCATGAAAGAGGTGATCACACGCCAGATGGGCCTGCCAGGGCGCTGAGGCGATTTGGCATTGCGTTGTCTCGGCAGGAGAATGCGCCCATGCCTGCCTCCAATGCCTTCTACGCCCAGTCGGGCGGTGTCACCTCGGTCATCAACGCGTCGGCCTGCGGCCTCATCGAGACGGCGCGCCGGCACGCCGACCGCATCGGCACGGTGTACGCGGGTCGCAACGGCATCCTCGGTGCGCTGACCGAGGACCTGATCGACACCGCGCAGGAATCGGTCGAGGCGATCGCAGCGCTGCGCAGCACGCCCTCGGGCGCCTTCGGCTCGTGCCGCTACAAGCTCAAGTCGCTCGAGAAAAACCGGCGCGAGTACGAGCGGCTGATCGAGGTGTTCAAGGCGCACGGCATCGGCTATTTCTTCTACAACGGCGGCGGCGATTCGGCCGACACCTGCTTCAAGGTGAGCCAGCTCTCGCAGTCACTCGGCTATGCGCTGCAGGCGATCCATGTGCCCAAGACCATCGACAACGACCTGCCGCTGACCGACTGCTGCCC
>JBGMOF010000018.1:0-92286 GCA_041424275.1 Variovorax sp. | reverse complement strand
CATTTGAACCAGCGTCGAAAGTTCGTCCTCGCTGAAACCAGCGAGCGCGCGTGCCTTTTTGACGATTCAGGCAGCAATCTTGGAAAAGCTATCCAGAATTCGTTTTCCTACAGTGCATGGGCAGTGTTGAGCTTTTCCGATTCCGTTTCAAACAGCAGGATCACGTGCGGATCATGCCCGGGGGCAGCATGCACTTCCCATGGAACGTCACCCAGCAAAGTAGTTGATCCCGGATGGGGAGGTGATTGAAACTGAATTGCAGTCATTCCTGTCCGGTCGCGGCACAGGTCGAGGTGGCTGCATCCCAACGCCTAGCCACTGCAACCTCCCTCGGAGAAATTTCCGTGGTTAGTTTCGGGTAGAGCGACTGGAGCGCAGCATTGCCCCCGTCATGATCACTGTGCAGATGCGTATTGATCAGACGATCAAGCGGTCTTGTCACGGGCACACCCTCGACCAGGGCGAGGGTTTGCGGCACATGTCCCAGAGCCGGAATCCACCAGCAGCGATTCGTCGCTGCCTACGAACCTACGAACAGGACGTTGTTGGAAGCCAGCCATCCCCTTTCGTAGACCGCGACCCCGGCTGGCAGGGATCCTGTGGCCACCCTCAGGCCGAACTTGTCACGCGGAGTTCGCGTCGGAGAATCTTGCCGACATTTGTTTTCGGCAGTGAATCCCGGAATTCGATGTATTTTGGTCGCTTGTACCCAGTGAGCTGCCCGCTGCAGTACTGTAGAACGGCTTCTTCGGACAACGTGGGATCGCCTCGAACCACGAACACCTTGATCGCCTCGCCCTGCTTCTCGTCCGCCACGCCGACTGCCGCGCACTCGACCACACCGGGGCAAAGGGAGATCACGTTTTCCAGTTCGTTTGGAAAAACGTTGAAGCCGCTGACCAAGATCATGTCCTTCTTGCGATCGACGATGGTGCTGTAGCCGTCGTCTTGCATCACCGCGATGTCGCCCGTGCGCATGAAGCCGTCGGCTGTAAACGCGGCAGCCGTCTCGGCGGGCTGGTTGTAGTAGCCCGTCATGACGTTGGGCCCGCGGATGCAAAGTTCGCCAGCCTCGCCGTTCGGGAGGGAGTGGCCTTCGTCGTCCTTGATGGCGATGTCGATGCTGGGCAGTGGAAGCCCGATGTTGCCGGTGAACGCAGTGTTCGCCACCGGGTTGTTGGTGCCGATCGCACAGGTCTCGCTCATCCCCCAGCCTTCGATCATCGGGCAGCCTGTGACCTCGAACCAGCGGCGTGCGGTGCCTGCCGAGGCGGCCATGCCGCCCGCCTGCGACACGAACAACGTCGAAAAGTCGACCGACTTGAACTCCGGGTGCGTTAGCAGTGCATTGAACAGCGTGTTGACTGCCGGCAGCATGTGGAATGGGCGCTTCTTCAGAACCTCGATGAATTTCCCGAAATCGCGCGGGTTCGGGATCAACGTGAGATGCGATCCTTGTCGGATCGCGAGCAGGCAAAGCGTCAGCGCGAAGATGTGATAAAGCGGCAACGCTGCAATGCTGTTCACCTTGGAAAGATCGCCGGCGCGCGCCAACGCCGGCGTGAACCACGCCTCGGCCTGCAGGGTGGCCGCAACGATGTTGCGGTGCGTCAGGACCGCTCCTTTCGAAAGCCCGGTGGTACCCCCCGTGTACTGCAGGAACGCGATCGAATCGAGCGTGCTGCTGTCCTGAGCCAGCTTCATTCCCTTGCCGTCGGCCAATGCCTTGGAGAGCGGCGTCACCTCCCGGCCACCGTCGAGCGGCAACTTGAAAGGCGGCACCATTTTCGCGAGGTGACGCACGGCCGTCGTGATCCACATGCCGTACGCACCGCCCAGCAGATCACCCATCGAGGTGATGACGACCTGCTTGACCGGCGTCTTCTCGATGACCTTTTCGAGCGTCGCGGCAAAGTTCTCCAGGATCACGATCGTCGTGGCGCCGGAATCGCGCAGTTGATGCTCGAGCTCGCGCGCCGTGTAGAGCGGGTTGACGTTCACGCACGTGTAGCCCGCCCGCAGGATCGCGCACATCGTCACCGCGAACTGCGGGATGTTGGGCAGCATGATCGCCACGCGCGCGCCGGGCTCCAGTCCTCGTGATTGCAGCCAGGCGCCCAGCGCTTTCGACAAGGTGTCGAGCTCGGCGTAGGTCATCCATCGCTCCATGCACACCGAGAACGGACTGTTGCCGTGGCGCTGGAAGGCTTCCTCGAACATGTGACCGAGCGAGCGGTATTGTCCGGGATCGATCTCGTGCGGCACACCGGCCGGGTAGTTGTGTCGTGCGTAGGTCTGCATGCAATCTCCTGTGGCGCGGATTGTCGGAGCGGAGCACATGCCCACGCCAGCGGGCTTGTCCTAACCCGCGGGATAAAAAGTCACGCGTGCGATAGTCACGGACATGGTTGCCCTCTTGCAGCAGCTCGTCGTGGCCAGCTGGTTCATTGCCTCCACCTGTTGGGTCGTGCTCTGGTGGCGGACCTCGCCGGGCCTGTCCCTTTCAGGGCTCGCCATCCTGACATTCGCCCATTCGACGGTGCTGGCACTCGAATTCGCCGCGAGCCGGCGGGTCAGCGCGACCGACTTGCGCCCCCGCGCCAGTGCGATGACGTTCTGTCGAGCGTGGTGGGCTGAAACGTTCACCGCGCTTTGGGTCTTCTGTTGGGAACAGCCCTTTCGCTCGGGTGCCATGCCGGATCATTTGCCGCAGCGCGACCGGCGGGGCGTCGTCCTGGTTCACGGCTTCATGTGCAATCGCGGCTTCTGGAACACGTGGCTGCGCCTGCTGCGCACGGACGGGCGGGCCTTCGTCGCGGTGAATCTCGAACCGCCGCTCGGCTCCATCGATGCCTTCGTTCCGGCGATCGACGAGGCCATCGCACGCGTCGCCGCAGCCACCGGCAAACCGCCTGTGCTGCTTTGCCACAGCATGGGCGGCCTCGCCGTGCGCGCATGGTTGAGGGCGCACGACGATTCACGAGTCCACCGCATCGTGACCTTCGGAACACCGCATGCCGGCACCTGGCTGGCCCGGTTCGGACGCACGCCCATCGCAACCCAGATGCGCGTGGGCAGCGATTGGCTGACGCGCCTGGACAGCGGGGGCAATAGCCAGTCGCGCGTGACGTTCACCTGCTGGTATTCGGACTGCGACAACGTGGTCTTTCCCATCTCCACGGCGACGCTGCCTCGCGCCGACAACCGCCTGGCCTCAGGCCGCGGCCATGTCGGCATGGTGTTCGATCGGCGCGTCCAGCGCGAGACGTTGGCGCTGCTCGATGCCGACTGATCGTCTTACTTCAGCCAGCGATCCATCACGCGCTGGAACTCTCCGCCGGCTTGGGAGAGGTGGAGCCACTGATCGACGTACGACTTGAACGCCACGTCGTCGCGCGGCAGCATCCAGGCCATCTCGCCGTACTGAAGCGGTTTGTCAGGATTGACGGCGCACAAGCCGGGCTTGAGCTTTTGCTGGGTGATCGCCTCGGCGGATTCGGTCACGAACACATCCGCGCGATTGGCGAGGATCTCGTCGAAGATCGTCACGTTCTCTCCGTGCAGCGTCAGTTTTGCCTGCTTGAAGTTGGCGCGCGCAAAGCGTTCATTGCTGCCGCCGGGATTGAAGATCACGCGTGTCGCCGGTTTGTCGATGTCGGCGACGCTCTGGTACTTGGCCACGTCGGCGCACCGTGCGATCGGCGTCTTGCCGTTGACCATGTACGGCGCACTGAAGAATGCGCGCTTCTGGCGGTCGGTGGTCACCGACACACCGCCCACGGCAATGTCGCATTTGCCGGCCGCCAGGTCGGGCAGCAGATTGGCCCAGGTTGTCTTGATCCACTCCGGCCTGGCGCCCAGCGTTGCACTGAAGCTGGTCATCAGGTCGACATCGATGCCTTCGTACGTCGCATCGGCTTTCTGGAAGCTGAAGGGTCGGTAGTCGCCAGGAGTGCAGATGCGCAAGTTGGCTGCCTTTTGCACCGTGTCGAGGTGCGAGCTGCCGACGGTGGCCTGCGGCGGCGTCATCGCGCAACCGGCCATAAAGCCTGCGGCCACTGCCAACATCGCAAAGCGGCCCATTGGGGGGATTCGTGTCATGCCCGACTCCGGAAATTGTGAAGAGGCCGACATTGTGCGATGTCGCCGGTTCGCAAAAGCTGTCCCGTCAGGGCAACAGTTGGTTGTGGCAGCGCCACGATGATGAGGTACTAGTGCACTAATGGGCTTTTGCCCTACAGTCAGACTCTTGTCGAATAAGGGGAAACCCTTACATTTGAGGCATGTTGAACGCCTTGGACATTCTCAAAGCTTCTCTTGGCGTCGGTTCCTTCCTGAAGGCGCCGATCGTCGAGGCGCAGCCGCGTGCCGCGGCCGCCTCGCAACCTGTGCTGGTGCCGATCCGCGCGATCGGCCCCGGTGAGCGCGAGCGCATCGCTCGCCATCTGCTGGCGCTCGAAGCGCACGACAGGTACCTGCGTTTCGGCTATGCCGCATCGGACGAACAGGTCCGTCGTTATGTCGATGGTCTCGACTTCGAGCGCGACGAGCTTTTCGGCATCTACAACCGTCGCCTCGATCTGATTGCGATGGCGCACGTGGCATTCGCCCCGGCCGACCAGCCCAACGACTGCGCGGAATTCGGCGTCTCGGTGTCGGGTCATGCGCGGGGCCGCGGCTACGGTTCGCGGCTATTCGAACGTGCAGTGGTCACGGCCCGCAACGAAGGCGTCGGCATGCTCTTCATCCATGCGCTGAGCGAGAACGCCGCGATGCTGAAGATCGCGCGCAATGCCGGCGCGAGCGTGGTGCGCAGCGGCTCCGAATCCGAAGCCCATCTCGAGCTTCCGGCGGCCACGTTCGACAGCCGAATGAGCCAGATTGCGCTCGACCATTTCGCCGAAGTCGACTTTCGCCTCAAGAGCCGCGCCAAGCAGTTCTGGGCGTTTCTCGGTGGCATGCAGGAAGTGCGACGCGGCGTGCGCGACGCCCGCGACAAGTCGGCAGCCTGAACGCACACGGTACCGGAACGCACTTCCGGTATCCTTGCGCTTCCCCAACTCCGCCCTCCCGCAGTGGCCGAACCTCACCCTGACCGAACCCCCGTCGAACGGGAAGACAAACGCAGTTTTCTGCAGAAGCTCGCCGAATTCATCCATCCCGGACCGGATTCCCGCGACGAGCTGATCGAAACCCTCGCCGACGCCGAAGACAACGATGTGATCGGCGCCGAGTCGCGCGTCATGCTCGAAGGGGTGCTGCGCATGGCCGACATGACGGCCGGCGACGTCATGGTGGCCGCCCCGCGCATGGACCTGGTCAACATCGACGCGCCGTACGACACGTTGATCCATCTCATCATCGACACTGCTCACTCGCGGTTTCCGGTGTACGAGGGCGAGAAGGAAAACATCATCGGCATCCTGCTCGCGAAAGACCTGCTCAAGCTGCAGCGCGCGCCGGGCCTCAACATTCGCGCCCTGCTGCGGCCGGCGACCTTCGTGCCGGAGACCAAGGGCCTGAACGACCTGCTGCGCGAGTTCCGCGGCAACCGCAATCACCTCGCGATCGTGATCGACGAATTCGGCCGCGTGGCCGGTCTGATCACCATCGAGGACGTGCTCGAACAGATCGTCGGCGAGATCGAGGACGAGTTCGACATTGCCGAGGACGAGGGCGACATTTTCGGCCTGGCCGACCATACCTATCGCGTGAGCGGCGACACGCCGATCGAGCGCGTGGCCGAGGCCTTCGGCATCACCTTCGACGAAGAGCAGCTGAGCGAAGACTTCGACACCATCGGCGGCCTGGTCGCGCACGAGATGGGCCACGTGCCCAAGCGCGGCGAGCACCACGCGCTCGGCGGCTTCGACTTCGTCGTGCTGCACACCAAGGGCGGCGCGGTGCGCTGGTTCAAGGTCTCGCCCGCGCGCGGCGACGACCCGTCGGATTGAGCAAGACGCTGCCTCGGCTGGCCGGCTTCGCGGTGGCGGGGCTCGCGCAGGCGCTGTCCATCGCGGCGCCCTGGAATGGGCAGCCGTTGTGGTGGCTTCAGATCCTCTCGCTGGCGTTTCTGGTCTGGCAACTCGACGGGTTCCGGTCACGCGCCGAACCGAAGGCGTGGCGCCAGGGATTGGGCTACGGCTGGGTGTTCACCACGGCCTGGCTGTGCGGCATTTTCTGGTGGCTTTTCATCTCGCTGCACACCTATGGCGGACTCGCGGCGCCGCTGGCCGTGGTCGCGGTGTTCGCGCTGGCTGCCGGGCTCTCGCTTTACTACGCGATCGCCTGCGCGTTCTTCGTGACGTTCGCCCCACGGGGCAGGACGTGGTGCATCGCCTTGTTCGCCTCGGTCTGGACCATCGGGGAATGGCTGCGCAACAGCTGGTTCACCGGTTTCCCATGGGGCGCGGGCGGCTATGCGCACGTCGAGGGGCCGTTGGCGCCCGCTGCGGCGTGGATAGGGGTCTACGGCATCGGCGCGCTGTCGGCCGCGATCGCAGCCGCGCTCGCGATGACTCTGCGCAGTGCGCCGGGCACGGTCTCGTCGGGCAAGCGATTTCTGCCGCTGGTCGCCGTGGCGGCGATGCTGGTCGTGCCGACGGCGCTGAAGGGCGTGAGCGACATCGCCAACGACCCCTCGCTCGCCCGCGGCACGCTGGGCGTCGCGCTGCTGCAGGGCAACATCCCGCAGGACGAGAAGTTCATCCCCGGGGGTGGCGTGGCGACGGCGCTGCGCTGGTACGGCGAGCAACTGAATGCGCCCCGCGCCTCGCTCACCATCACGCCCGAGACCGCCATCCCGCTGCTGCCGTCGCAATTGCCGAACGGCTACCTGCAGGGCATCGCCGAACGCTACAGCGCTGGCCAGCAGGCGGCGATCGTCGGCCTGCCGATCGGCAACGGCGACACCTACAGCAACGCGGTGCTCGGCTTCCAGCCCGGGCAGACGACGACCTACCGCTACGACAAGCACCACCTGGTGCCCTTCGGCGAGTTCGTGCCTTCGGTGTTCCGCTGGTTCACGAACCTGATGAACATCCCGCTCGGCGACTTCCGCAGCGGTGCCCTGGCGCAGGCGCCCTTCCTCTGGCAGGGCCAGCGCATCGCGCCCAACATCTGCTACGAGGATTTGTTCGGCGACGAGATCGGCGCGAATTTCCGAGATGCCGCCAACGCGCCGACGGTGTTGCTCAATGTCAGCAACATCGCCTGGTTCGGCGACTCGATCGCGATCGACCAGCATCTGCTGATCTCTCGCATGCGGGCGCTGGAGTTCGCCCGGCCGATGGTGCGCTCGACCAACACCGGTGCGACCGTCGTGATCGACCACCACGCCCGCGTCACGCATCAACTGCCGCGGCTCACGCGCGGGGTGCTCGTGGCCGAGGTGGAGGGCCGGGCCGGCCTCACGCCTTTCGCCTGGTGGGTCTCGCGCTTCGGCCTCTGGCCGCTGTGGAGCCTCGCGCTGTTGACCGTGGCCCTCGCGGGCCTGCGCTGGCGTCAGCGCGGCAGCGGCAGGTAGGCGGTCGCCTCGACCTCGACCAGCAGCGCGTCGCCCGGCAGGAAGCGTGAAACTTCGACCACCGTGCTGACCGGCGGCTCGCCCGGATAGAACAGACCGCGCACGCGGTTGTAGGGCGCGTAGTGGCGAAGGTCGCGAAAGTACTGCACCAGCTTCACCACGTCCGCCATCGTGCCGCCGTGTTCCGCCGCGAGTTGCCGGATGCGTTCCAGCACGAACCAGCTCTGCGCGACGATCGGCGCCTCGTACACGTCGACCGACATCTGGCCGGTGACGTAGCCCAGGGGCCGCAACGCCGTGCGCGCGGATTCCGGAATGTCCTCGTACCCCGTCACGGCCAGGCGCCGAGTCGGGTCGACCGCGACCACGCCGCTCATGAAGACGAAGTCGCCGACGCGCCGGGCCGCCGCGTAGTTCGCCATCGGCGCCCCCATGCCGGGTGCAGCGGCGCCGCTCATGCCTTCACCGGCCAGTCGCGCAGCTTGCCCGGATTGAGAAGGCCGAGCGGATCGAACCGCTGCTTCATCTCGACGATCTCGGCCGGCAGCGCGCCACCGGCCTTGCCGTCCTCCACGATGAAGACGTGCGGGTTGTTGACGCGAATGCCGTGGTCGCGGTAGATGCGGATGATCTCGTCGAGCCGTTCCTCGGTCGTGAAGCGCACGAGCTGCAAGGCGCTGCAGCTCAGCTGCCCGTCCATGCCACGCAGGAACTCCGCATGCATCAGCACCTCGCCCGCGAAGAGCTTTTCCATCTCGGTGATCTGCTGCACGTGCTGGCCTGGCGTGAAGCTGCTCTGCAGGTAGGTGAGCGACTTGTCGATGCGCAGCGCATGCAGCGTGGTGTGGTTCCAGGTGAACTCGATCAGCGTGCGGTTGCTCTTCTGCACCTCTTCCGCGGTGCGGCGGTAGGTGACGGTGCCGCCGTGTGCGGCAGCGAGTTCGAGCATCGCCGGCTCGCCGCATTCGGCGACCAGCGACAGCACCGCATGGCAGCCGTTCGGCAGGTACTCGGCGAGCTGGCCCAGGTGGTCGGGCACCGGGCTTGCGAAAAACGCGATCTCGCGCTTGTCGATGCCGGGCGCGCGTGCCAGCGCATCGCCGAAGGCCAGCGCGGCATCGAAGCCGGTGAAGGTGACCAGCGTCTCGAGCCAGGGCTGGGCCGGCGCCAGCGCCACCTCGATTTCCAGCACCAGGCCGTTGGTGCCCCACAGGTGGTGCATGCGCATCGCCTCGGCGCCGCGCAGCTCGACGATCTGCGGCTCGGCCTCGATCGTCATCGCGCGCACGCCGAGCACGTTGCCGGGCGCGGCGAGCGGGCCGTAGTTGATCGAACCCACGCCGCCGAAGCCGCCACCGAACAGGCCGCCGAGCGTCGCGCTGCGATAGGTCGACGGCATGCAGCGCAGCTCGAGGCCGGCCGGCTTCGTCTGCTTCTCGATGTCGCCGAGCCGGATGCCGGCCTGCGCACGGGCCACGCCGTTGCGCACCCAGCACATCGCGTTGTAGCCGGTCATGTCGAGCACCACGCCGCCGGCGAGCGGCGTGGTCTGACCGTAGTTGCCGGTGCCGCTGCCGCGGATGGTGATCGGCACCTTGCGCCTGACGCAGGCGCCGACCACGGCGCGGATCTCGTCTTCTGTGCGAGGACGCACCACCAGGTCGGCGCGCTTGTCCTCCAGCTGGCGCTTGAGCACCGGGCTGAACCAGGAGAAGTCCTGCGACAGCCGCGCGATGCGGCCGGGGTCGGTGATCCAGTCGAGCTCGGGCAGTTCGAGTTGCAGTTGTTCGATGGTGGAAACAGGGGCGTTCATGGTGTGTATGTGCCTTCAGTCTTGGGAGAGCTCGCTCGCGTGCCAGGAGCCGAGCGCGAGCTTGGAGAGCCAGGCCATCAGCACGAAGAGGCCGACGCCGGTGAGCGAGATGAGGAGCAGCGCCGCGAACATGCGCGGGATGTTGAGCTGGAAGCCGGCCTGCAGGATCTGGTAAGCCAGGCCCGCGCCGGAGCCGCCGGTGCCGGCGACGAACTCCGCGACCACCGCGCCGATCAGCGCCAGGCCGCTGGAGATGCGCAGCCCGCCGAAGAAATACGGCAGCGCACTCGGGATGCGCAGCCGCACCAGCTGCTGCCAGCGCGTGGCGCGGTTGAGCTTGAAGTAGCTCTGCAAATCGGGGTCGATGCTGCGCAGGCCCAGTGTCGTGTTGGCGATGATCGGGAACAGCGCGACGAGCGCGGCGCAGACGGTCATTGCGGCGACCGGATTCTTCACCCAGATGATGATCAGCGGCGCGACCGCGACGATCGGCGTCACCTGCAGCAGCACGGCGTAGGGGAACAGGGCCGTCTCGATGCGCTTGCTCTGCACGAACAGGAAGGAGATCAGCACCCCCGCGATGGTCGCGACGATGAAGGACAGCACGGTGATCTTCAGCGTGACCAGCAGCGCGTTGCCGAGCGGCCCCCAGTCCTTGATGAGCGTCTCCATCATCAGGTAGGGCGAAGGCACCAGGTAGGGCGGCAGCTCCATGAGCGTGACCATGCCCTGCCACAGCGCGATCAGCACCATGCCGACGAGCACCGGATAGATCACGCGCTGCACGCGCGGCTGCTGGAGCAGCGGCACGCGCACGGCGGGGCGAGTGCGGGGAAGAGCGCTCATGCCATGTCCTCGTCGTGTGCGCCGCTCGCACGCAGCAGGCTGTCCTGCAATTGCTTGGCGTAGCGGCTGAACTGGGGCGACACCATGAAGTCGGGGGTGCGCGGATAGGGTTCGTCGATGGTGAACTGCTCCACCACGCGGCCGGGTCGCGCGGCCATCATGATCACGCGGCTCGACAGGAACACCGCCTCATGGATCGAATGGGTCACGAAGATCACCGTGAGCTTCTTCTTGCGCCACAGGTCGAGCAGGTCGGCGTCGAGCTTGTGGCGCGTGATCTCGTCGAGCGCGCCGAAAGGCTCGTCCATCAGCAGCAGGTCGGGCTGCGTGACCAGCCCGCGCGCGATCGACACGCGCATCTGCATGCCACCCGACAGCGCCCGTGGCAGCGCGTCGGCGAACTTGTCGAGGCCCACGAGTGCCAGCGACTCGGCCACGCGCGCATCGGCTTCCTTTCGGGGCACGCCGGCCAGGTCCAGCGGCAGCCGCACGTTGGTGCGCACGCTCGCCCAGGGCATGAGCGTCGGCGCCTGAAACACGAAGGCCATCTTGCGACCGCTCTCGTCGACCTGCTGCACCGGCTTGCGCCAGACCAGCAGCCGTCCGTCGCTCGGCTCCAGCATGCCCGCGATCATCTTGAGCAGCGTGCTCTTGCCGCAGCCCGACGGGCCGAGCAGGGTCACGAACTCGCCCTCGGCGATCGTCAGGTCCACAGGCAGCAGCGCCTGCGTGCCGTTGGGGTAGGTCTTCTCGGCGGAGAGGATTTCCACCGCCGGCACGGCCTTCGCCAGTGCCGCCGGAGGGGCGAGGGTGTCGGGTTCGACGCGATTCATTCAGAGCCTTTCGAGGGGGCCGCGCCAAGCCGGCCGGCCCCCGTGTGTCAGGGCGGGACGCCGGTTCAGGGCAGGACCTTCGCGTCCTTGATGAATTCGGTGGTGTAGGTCTTGGCCAATTCGATCTTGGCCGGGTCCAGCAGCTTCGAGGCGACCAGGAAGTCGTAGCTCGCCTTGGCCCGCGCGTCTGTGATCACGCCGATGCCCAGCTTGGCCGCGTCGCCGCCGGTGATCATCCCCATCTCCTTGAGCTTGGCCACGCTGTAGGCCAGCTGGTCGTCGGTCATGTTGGGGTTGTCCTTCTTGATCAGCGCGTTGGCCGGCGCCGGGTTCTCCAGGTAGCTCTTCCAGCCTTCGGCGGACGCCTTCACGAAGGCCGCGACCTGCTTGCTGCGGTCCTTCACGGTCTTGTCCATGCATGACACCGTGGTCGCATAGGCCGGAAAGCCGTGGTCGCTGAACATCAGCACGGTGCTCTTCACGCCGGCCTTCTGGATGGCGTAAGGCTCCGACGTGAGGTAGCCCTGCTGCGCGGCGTTCTTGTCCGCCACGAAGGGCTGGATGTTGAAGGTGTAGGGACGGGTCTGCTCGTCGGTGAAACCGAACTTGGTCTTGAGCCATGGCCAGTAGCCGCGCTGCGCCTGGGCGCCGATCAGCAGCGTCTTGCCCTTGAGGTCCTCGAACTTCTTGACGTCTTCGTGCGCGATCAGCACCTGCGGGTCCTTCTGGAAGAAAGCCGCCACGTTGACCACCGGCACGCCGCCTTCGCGCACCTGCATCATCTGGATGTCGCTCGAGCCCATGATGCAGTCGGCCTGGCCGGCGGCCATCATCTGCGTGATGTTGACCTGCGGGCCGCCCATCTTGATGGTCACGTCCAGGCCGTACTTCTTGTAGATGCCCTCGGCCACGGCCTGGTAGAAGCCGCCGTGCTCGGCCTGCGCATACCAGTTGGTCATGTAGGTGAATTTGTCCTGGGCGTGGGCGGGCGTCGCTGCGGCGAAGGCGAGCGCGACCGCACCGGCGAGTGCAGCGAGACGGGAGGTGGAATGCATGCGCATGGCGTGGGCCTTTCGAAGTACGGGTTGAGAAGAGACGAAGGAGCGGGCGGGGTGAATCGGGGGAGGTGCGCCTCAGGCGGCCTGGCGGTGCGCATCCAGTCCGGCGGCGGTCTGGATGAAGCCGGTCTCGTGACCACGGGCCCAGGTCGGCTCGTCGCGCACGACCCAGCGCAACGCGTAGAGCTCGGTCAGGGCCTGCACCCAGCTGTCGGACAGCGTGTCGAGGATCTCCAGGCCCTGCGCACGGGTGGCGCTGGTCGGGTCGCCGATCACGCCGCTCGGGCCGAAGTCGCGCGCGGTCCAGGCACAGGCAGGGCGGCCGTCGGGCGACAGCAGCTTGATCGGGAAGGGCGGCGGGAAATTGGCGGCGGCGCGCTCCATGTGCACCGTCTCGGGGGCCAGCGCCAGCATCAGCGCGGTTTCGGAATGGCCGGCGTGCATGGCCAGTTTCTTTTCCTGCTCGCTGACCTGCTGGCTGGCGGCGCTGGGCAGGCGCGACACGCCGTGCGGCACGATCACGAAGTCGCCGTGGCGCAGGCGCAGCTCGCGCGCCGCCATCTCCAGCACCTGCGGTTGGCCGCCGTGGCCATTGGCGAACAGCAGCTTGCGAAAGCCCGAGCGGTAGACCGACTCGCCGATCTCGATGACGGTCGACAGCAGCGTGGTGCCGGTCAGCGTCATGGTGCCGGGGAAGTGCAGGTGCTCTTCCGACTTGCCGTAGGTGATGGTCGGCAGCGCGAAGGCGCGCACCTCGGCGGGCAGCTTCTCGAGCGCCTTGCCCATCACGCCGGAGCTGATCACGCTGTCGACCGAGCAGGGCAGATGCGGGCCGTGCTGCTCGATCGCGCCGCAGGGCAGCACGATCACGGTGTTCTCGCGGTCGGGCAGGGCGTCGATCTCGGTCCAGCTCAGGTAGGGCAGGAAGCGGTGGGGCGGGATGTAGCCGTGGAGCATGCGGTGTCCTTGGGGGCGTTACAGGGGGGCGGAGTTATCGGGGGAGAAAGCGCGTGGCGTCGCCGCGCACGACGCGGCCGTCGCGCAGCACCACGCGGTTCGCGGTGCGCGAGGGCCAACCGAATCGGTCGGCTTCGGTGAAGAGCACGAGGTCGGCCGGCGCGTCGACCAGCGTCGGCTGCGCGGGGGCGCGCTCGCGCCGCAGCCAGTCGCTGCGGCACAGCGCCTGCGACCAGATGTCGAAAGGCTCGTCGAGCTGCGCCACCAGGGCGGCCGTGCCCAGCGCCTCGACCGGGTCGAAGCTGCCGAGCCGGCAGAACGGGTCTTGCACGTTGTCGCTCGCGAACAGCAGCGGAATACCGCGCTCGCGCGCTTCCTTCACCAGCGTGATGCCGCGCTGGCGCGGCGTGCGGCCGGTGACGGCGTCCTGCAGCAGCAGGTTGGTGGCAGGCAGCGACACCACGGTGATGGGCGCGCGCGCCACGGCGTCGAGCGTGGCGAGGGCCTGCGCGTCCGGCTGGGCCGCCAGCGCGCAGATGTGGCCGCAGACCACGCGGCCTTCGTAGCCGATCTCGCGCAGGAGGCGTGCGACGGTCTGCAGGCCGACGGCCGCGGCGTTGAGTTCCTCGTCGACGTGCAGGTCGATGTCCAGGTCGCAGGCCTGCGCCGCGACGAGCAGGTGGCGCAGCGCGGTCTCGCTCCAGTTGGTGGAGTGGACGAAGCCGCCGAGCAGCGCGTGCGGCCCGGTGGCCTTGACCTGCTTCGCGAGCCTGAGCGCCTGCGCCGCGTCCTCGAAGAGCGGCAGCTTGATGAGGCTCACCTGCTCCAGACGCACCCGGCCGGCCCATTCCTGCGCCAGTTCGGCCATCACGGGCCAGGCCATCGGAGGCGACTCGGGCTCCCACCAGTCGACGTGCGTGCGCACATGCGTGGTGCCGCATTCCCAGGCCCATTGCAGGCCGCGCGCGGCACGCTCGCGCACGTCGGCGGGCGTCCAGTGCACGCGGTCGGAGAGCATCGCGTCGATGGCGCCGAGCAGGCCGGGCTGCACCTGCTTCATGCGCGGCAGGGTGAAGGCCTTGTCGAGGTGGGTGTGCGCGTCGACGAAGCCGGGCAGGGCGAGCGCGCCGGCGAGGTCCCAGGCGCCGGGCGGCGTGCCAGGGGTGCTTCCGGCGTCGGGCACGGGGCGCACCGATCGCACGCGGCCTGCGTCGAGGCCGACGCGCGCGAGCACCGGCACGCCGTCGTGCTGCGGCCAGTCGGTCGGCAGCAGCCAGCGCGGCAGCCGCACGTTGTCGAGCACGGTCGGCGCGGTCATGCGAAGTGCGCCATCGCGTTGCCGACTTTCGCCATGAAGCGCTTGAGCTGGGGCTCGGTCGCCACGTTCATGTGATAGTGGGCGTGGTAATCCACGCGGGCGCCCTGCCCGGTGAGCCGCTTCATGTAGCGCGTGACGATCTTGCGCGGCGGGTCGCCCATGTACATCGCCACCCAGCGTGGCCGGCCGTAGGTGACCACGGCGCTGATGCGCTTGATGTGCGTGAGCATCGGCTTCACGTTCGCGGGGTCGCTGATGTCGAAGGCCACGCCCGGCATGAAGAGCCGGTCGAAGTAGCCCTTGAGCATCGCCGGCAGCCCGAAGCACCAGGTCGGAAAGCAGAAGACGATGGCTTCCGCCCGGTTCAGCCGGTCGATGTGGGCCTGCAGCGGCACCCGGTTATGGGGCACATCGTGGTAGCCCAGACGTTCCTCGCGCGACAGCACGGGATCGAAGCCTTCCGCGTACAGGTCGCAGTCGTCCACCTCGTGCCCGGCGGCGCGGAGGTTCTTCAGCACCTCCTGATGGAGGGCGGCATGGAAGCTGGTTTCGACCGGATGGCAGTAGACGACGAGCACGCGCATGGTGTTTGACCGCTTAATCAGAGCAAGTGGTCAGGTTCCATGCAAAGGATGTGCCAACGCTTTCGCACCAGCTTGGAGCGGGCCACTCCGGAATGCCGCGCGGCCCTCCTGGGCCGTGGCATCAGAGCGGGCAGGTGATCAGGTCTTGACGCCGCAGCCGGCCAGCACGAAGGCGGTCAGCTCCCGGGCGACCTTCTCTCGGTCCAGGGGCGTGTCGGCCCCCGTCCCCATCATCACGCGGGCCTGCAGCGCGTAGTCGGCGTGGTACTGGGTCATGGCCCAGATGTGCTGCAGCAGCAGCCGGGCGTCGAGCGGACGCATCAGGCCGAGCGCGATCCAGCCGTTGATGATGTCGATCTTCTTCTGCGTCCAGGCCTGCGAATTGGGCCAGAAGCCCTCGAGGTTCTTGCCGCCGTCGAGCACCTCGCGCGTGAAGATGCGGGACATCTCGGGGTTGTCGAAAGCGTGGTCGAGCTTCTGGCGGATGTAGTCGCCCAGCACCGCGGCCGGCCCGCTGGCCGCCTGGTCGAAGGAGAACACCACCTTCCAGGAATGCAGCACCTGCATGAGCAACTCTTCGTAGAGCTCTTCCTTGCCCGCGATGTAGTAGTGCAGTTGCGGCTTGGTGAGGCCCGCGCGTGCGGCGATCGCCTGGGTCGATGTGCCCTTCAGGCCGTGCAGGCTGAATTCCTCGATTGCCGCGGTACGGATCGCCGCCATGATGCGTTCGCGCCCCGGTCTGGCGCGCGAGAGCGGGCCCTCGGGCGCGGGCATGTCCTGTGCGCGGGGGGAGGCGGAGGTGTTTTCCAAGGTGCGGATCGAGGGGTGGCGGCGCTGGCGTGCGCAGGCCGGGATGGTACCGCCAGACGGCCGCGCATCAGGCCCGCGTGCCGTGCATGACCGGATGCCGCCTTGGCATGGAACCCGGCCTTGCACGGCACGCGTCTTGTATCCCAATAGCGGCCCAGTCCCTCTCATCATCATCAAAGGATGCATCCCATGTTCTGTTCTTCCCGCCTGCGCACGTTCGCCACTGCGGCCGTGTTCATGGCCGCCACCGCGATCGCCCATGCGCAGACCGCGCTGCCCAACGTCGTGATCCTCGCGACCGGCGGCACCATCGCCGGCGCCGGCGCCTCGGCCGTCAACAGCGCGACCTATGCGGCCGCCAAGGTCGGCGTCGACAAGCTGATCGCCGGGCTGCCGGAGCTCTCGAAGATCGCCAACGTTCGCGGCGAGCAGGTCTTCCAGGTCGCCTCGGAGAGCCTGACCAACGACAACCTCGTCACGCTCGCCAGGCGTGTGTCTGCGCTGTCCAAGCAGCCGGACGTCGACGGCATCGTCATCACGCACGGCACCGACACGGTGGAAGAGACCGCCTACTTCCTGACGCTCACCGTGCACACCAACAAGCCGATCGTGATGGTCGCGTCAATGCGCCCCGGTACGGCCTTGTCGGCCGACGGCGCGCTGAACCTGTACGACGCGGTGAGCGTTGCAGGCAGCAAGGACGCGATGGGCAAGGGTGTGCTGCTGACCATGAACGACAGCATCGAGAGCGGTCGCGACGTCAGCAAGAACTTCAACATCAAGCCGAGCGCGTTCGTGAGCCAGTGGGGCTCGCTGGGCATGGTGGTGGAGGGCAAGAACTACTGGTTCCGTGCGCCGGTGAAGCGCCACACGATGAACTCGGAGTTCGACATCGACACCATGACCGCGGTGCCGGCGGTCGAGATCGCCATGGGCTACGAAGGCGTGGCCTCCACCGCGATCGACGCGCTCGGCAAGAGCGGCATCAAGGCGCTGATCCACGGCGGCCCGGGCAACGGTTCGGTGGCCGACCGGATCGTGCCGAGCCTGCAGAAGGTGCGCGCCGACGGAATCGTCGTGATCCGCAGCTCGCGGGTGCCCGACGGCTTCGTGATCCGCAACGCCGAACAGCCCGACGACAAGTACGACTGGGTGGTGGCGCACGACCTGCGCCCTCAGAAGGCCCGCATCCTTGCGATGGTCGCCTTGACCAAGACCAGCGACACCAAGGAACTTCAGCGCATCTTCTGGGAATACTGAGCCCGTGCCCGGGCGAACTCCAGCCCGGCCACGCACACGCCCGTCCAGCACAGGCCCGACAGCAGTCCGGCCGCCACGTCGCTTGCGAAGTGCACCCGCAGGAAGACGCGGCTGCACGCGATGCTGAAGACCAGCGTCACGGCGACCATCGCGAGCAGTGCGTGCCAACGCGGGGGCAGCACCCGCAGCCCGAGGTACAGCAGCATTGCATAGGCCACCATCGCACCCGAGCTGTGACCGCTCGGGAAGCTGAAGCCGGTGGCCTGCGCCAGCCCGTGGTCGTGCACCGGCCGGGCGCGTTCGAACACCACCTTGAGCAACGGATTGAGCACCGCGTTGCCTGCCAGCGCGAGCACCCATCCCGCGGCCAGCAGGCGCGTGCGGCGGCGCCACAAGACGACGGCCACAACCATGCCCAGCACAGTCAACACCGCAGGGTCGGCCAGGTGCGTGATCAGCGCGAAGACGCGCAGCGCGCCGAGCGGGACGTGCTGCGCGATCGCATCGGCCAGCGCCTGGTCGGCCAGGCCCATCGCGTTGGCGGGGTCGATCCGGTCCGAAATCGCCTCGAACAGGCTGGCCGCGCCGACGATCAGCACGAAGCCTGCTGCGAACGCGGCGATGAGCCGGCGCAGACGGGGAGGCGAGATGTCACCCTCGGCGCGGCTGGCGTGGCGCCGGTGCACCAGCAGACTGGCGAGGCCAGCGAGGAGCGCCAGCGCGGCCAGCACGACGAGAAAGACCGGCAACGCGTGTTCGCCCACGCGCTGCGCGAGCACGACGAGCGGCATCGGGTCAGCCTGCATGCGCGGCGGCGCCGTGGTCGGCGAGCTGCAGCGTGTGCGCCGCGGCTCTCTCGAAATCTCGGGCACCGGCCTCGAAGTCCCAGCGCTCTACCGTGCAGACGCGTGCCGATGCTGCCGGCGAATAGCGGATGAGGTTGACCGAGTTCGGGGCGCCCAAGCGCACCCGCGTCGACAGCGCCGTGCCGGCCTGCACCGCCCACAGCGGACGCGCGCATCCTGCGAAGGTCTCATGCAGCGGCTGGACGAACGGCAGGTGGATGTGTCCGCCCAGCACGAGATCGGCGCCGGCATCGGCCCACCTCGGCACCGCGGCTTGCCGGCCATGCAGCCGGTTCGACAGGTCCTCGGGCCGCGTCACCGCCACCGGCTGATGCACCACCACGACGCGCAATTGATGCGGCGTGGCGCGCGCCAGGCGTTCGGCTGCGCGCTCGATCTGCTCGCGCGACACTTCGCCGTCCTCGTGCCGATACCAGCGCGTGGTGTTGATCGCGATGGCCAGGCAATCCGGCAAGTCGACCACCGGCTCCAGCGCGTCGCCGAACGCTTCCCGATAGCGGCCATAGGGGTTGAACAGCCGGGCGCCGAGTGCAAAGAGCGGAATGTCATGGTTGCCCGGGATCGCCAGCACCGCCGGTGCGCCCAGGCGCGTCACGAAAGCCCTGGCCGCCTGGAACTGGGCGCGCGTGGCACGCTGCGTGATGTCGCCCGACAAGACCACGAGCCCCGGCGACTCCGCGTGCGCCAGCCGTTCCAGCGCGGCGACGACCGGCGCCTGCTCCGTGCCGAAATGCGGATCCGAAATCTGCAGCAGCACCCCGCTCATTGGCGATTGGCCTCGAGCTCGGGCGCGACGTCCGGGCGCACGAGCCATAGCGGTTCGGGCGATACGCGAAAGCGCAGCGGCATCTGCATCCAGGCGATTTCTCCGTCGGTCGCCACCTTGACGCGTCCGCGCGCACGCACCGATTGAACGTCGAGCGATTCGAAGCTGAAGCTCTCGACGCTGTCGGCCTCGCCGAGCCGTCCGAGCGCGCCGCGCGCGAGCAGGCCCATCATCGCGAGCGCGCCCTGCGGTTTCAGCGCGATGGCCGCCAGTTGCCCCTGTTCCGGCGCCTCGGCTTCGGCCAGCCCGACCTGGTGCAACTGCAGCGCATTGTTGGCGACGAACAGGGTCTGCGTGCGAATCTCGCGCGCCTTCCCCTGCCACGCCATGCGCAGCTGCCAGGGCCGCTGGCCGCGCAGCACGGTGACCAGTCCCGACCAGAAAGCCACCCATCGGTGGCGGCCGTACTGCGCCTTGAATGCTTCGCGGTCTTCCAGCAGCTTGGCATAGAGCCCCATGCTCGCGTTGACGAGGAAGACGCGGTCGTTCACCAGGCCCACCTGCACCGCCCTCGGCGTTTCGGTCAACAGCACCTGGAGTGCCTCTGCGGTGTCCGAAGGGATGCCGTGCGTGCGGCTGAAATAGTTGAAGGTGCCTTGCGGCAGCACGCCGAAGGCGCAGCCGCTGCCCAGCGTGGCCTGCGCCACCGCGTTGATGGTGCCGTCGCCGCCAGCCGCGACCACGATCCCGCGCGCCGCCTTCGCGGCGTCCACCGCCTCCTTCGCGAGCGACTGGATCTTGCCCGGACCGTCGATCATGAAGATGCGGCACTCGCGCCCTGCGGTGGCGCAGCCGGCTTCGATGATGGCGCGCGCGTCGCCTGCGGCACCATGGCCGGAGCCCGCGTTCAGGACGACCAGCAAGGGGGGTGATTCGGCGATCGCAAGGCGTGTCATGGGCAGGGGGTGAAGCGGAATCTGGTGTTTATCGCCGATGCGATGGCCGGCGCACAGTGCGCAATGGCGCAGGCCACTGTCGGAAGGCAGCCCTTCGCCGGTGGCGCGCCCGTAAAATCGAGGGCTGTCCGCGTTCGCGGGCCGCTCTCGCGTTCTCTCACATGCTGACCTTCCAACAAATCATCCTCAAACTGCAGTCGTACTGGGCCGACCAGGGCTGCGCCTTGCTCCAGCCCTACGACATGGAGGTCGGTGCCGGCACCTCGCACACCGCCACCTTCCTGCGCGCGCTCGGCCCCGAGCCCTGGAAGGCCGCCTACGTGCAGCCCAGCCGCCGCCCCAAGGACGGCCGCTACGGCGAGAACCCGAACCGCCTACAGCATTACTACCAGTACCAGGTGGTGCTCAAGCCCGCGCCGTCGAACATCCTGGAGCTGTATCTCGGCAGTCTCCAAGCGCTCGGCTTCGACCTGAAGAAGAACGACATCCGCTTCGTCGAGGACGACTGGGAGAACCCGACGCTCGGCGCGTGGGGCCTGGGCTGGGAGGTCTGGCTCAACGGCATGGAGGTGACGCAGTTCACGTACTTCCAGCAGGTCGGCGGCATCGACTGCAAGCCGATCACCGGCGAGATCACGTACGGCCTGGAACGGCTGGCCATGTACCTGCAGGGCGTGGACAACGTCTACAACCTGACGTGGACCGACGGCCTCAGCTACGGCGACGTCTACAAGCAGAACGAGGTCGAACAGTCGACCTACAACTTCGAGCATTCCGACGCCGACTTCCTGTTCACCGCGTTCAGCGCACACGAGAAGCAGGCCAAGCACCTGATGACCGAACAACTGGCGTTGCCCGCCTACGAGCAGGTGCTCAAGGCCGCGCACAGCTTCAATCTGCTGGACGCGCGCGGCGCGATCAGCGTGACCGAACGCGCCGCCTACATCGGCCGCATCCGCAACCTCGCGCGCGCCGTGGCGCAGAGCTATTACGAGAGCCGCGAGCGGCTCGGCTTCCCGATGGCGCCGCCCGAATGGGTGGCGCAGATGGCCCCCATCACGAAGAAGGCGGCCTGATCCCATGACCACGAATTCCAGGAACCTGCTCGTCGAACTGTTCGTCGAGGAACTCCCGCCGAAGGCGCTGAAGAAGCTAGGCGATGCCTTCGCCGGTGTGCTGCGCGACCAGCTCGTCGCTTCCGGCCTGGCCGGCGCGGGCTCGGTTCTCACGCCCTTCGCCTCGCCGCGCCGACTCGCGGCGCACCTCACGAACGTCGCCGCACAGGCCGATGACAAGGCCGTCTCGCAGAAACTGATGCCGGTCTCCGTCGGCCTCGACGCGGCAGGCAACGCCACCCCCGCGCTGCTCAAGCGACTGGGCGCGCTCGGCGCCGACGCCTCCGCCGTGCCGGGTCTCAAGCGTGCGACGGACGGCAAGGCCGAAGCGCTGTTCTACGAAAGCACGGCCCAGGGCGCGACACTGGCCGAGGGCCTGCAGAAGGCCCTGGCCGAAGCCATCGCGAAGCTGCCGATCCCGAAGGTCATGAGCTACCAGCTCGAAACCAACTGCGAACTCCCCGGCTGGACCAGCGTGAGCTTCGTGCGCCCCGCGCACGGCCTGGTCGCGCTGCATGGCAGCGACGTCATCGCCATCGAGGCGCTGGGGCTGCAGTCCGGCCGCGAGACGCACGGCCACCGCTTCGAGGCGAAGGTCGATCCGGTCGTGCTGCGCGACGCCGACAGCTACGCACAGCAGCTCGCCGACGAAGGCGCGGTGATCGCCAGCTTCGACGCGCGCCGCGACGAGATCGCGCGCCAGCTGGCCGCCGCGGCCGCGAATGTCGGCGGCGGTGCAAAGCCCATTGAGGACGCTGCGCTGCTCGACGAAGTGACCGCGCTGGTCGAGCGTCCGAACGTGCTGACCTGCGCCTTCGAGGCGGAGTTCCTCGCCGTGCCGCAGGAGTGCCTCATCCTCACGATGAAGGCCAACCAGAAGTACTTTCCGCTCCTGGACGCGCAGGACAAGCTCACCAATCGGTTCCTCGTTGTCAGCAACATCACGCCCGACGACGCGAGCGCGGTGATCGAGGGCAACGAGCGCGTGGTGCGCCCGCGCCTGGCCGACGCCAAGTTCTTCTTCGACCAGGACCGCAAGAAGTCGCTGGCCTCGCGCGTCGAGTCGCTGGGCAAGGTGGTCTATCACAACAAGCTCGGCACGCAGGGCGAGCGCGTGCAGCGCGTGATGCACATCGCGCGCGGCATTGCTGAAAAGCTCGACAGCTCGGCGGGCACCACGCTGGCCGCACAGGCGACGCAGGCCGCGCAACTGGCCAAGGCCGACCTCGTGACCGACATGGTCGGCGAGTTCCCCGAGCTGCAGGGCACCATGGGCCGCTACTACGCGCTGCACGATGGCCTGACCGCCGACGTGGCGGACGCCATCGAAGACCACTACAAGCCACGCTTCGCCGGCGACACGCTGCCGCGCGGCGACGTGGGTGTCGTGGTGGCCCTGGCCGACAAGCTCGAAACGCTCGTCGGCATGTTCGGCATCGGCAACCTGCCCACCGGCGATCGCGACCCCTTCGCGCTGCGGCGGCATGCGCTGGGTGTGCTGCGCATGCTGATCGAAAAGGACCTGCCGCTCGAGCTCGGCGCATTGCTCGGTGCAACGGCCGGGCAGTTCGAGGGCATCGAAGGCTTCGATGTCGCGCGTGCCACCGGCGCGCTGCAGGACTTCATCCTCGACCGCCTCGCCGGCAGCCTGCGCGAGCAGGGCGCGAGCGCACAGGAAGTCGATGCCGTGCTCGCCCCGCAACCGCAACGCCTGGGCGAGGTGCCCAAGCTGCTGGCGGCCGTGCGCGCCTTTGCCGCGCTGCCCGAAGCGGCCGCGCTGGCGGCGGCCAACAAGCGCATCGGCAACATCCTCAAGAAGTCGCCCGAAGCCGACGCGCACGTGAGCGAACTCCTGTTGCAGGAGCCTGCCGAAAAGGCGCTGTACGCCGCCATGGCGGCCACCGTGCCGACCGCGAACACGCAGTTCGAATCCGGTGACTACACCGCCTCGCTCCAGACGTTGGCCGCCCTGCGCGCGCCGGTCGACGCCTTCTTCGACGGTGTGATGGTCAACGCCGAACAGGCCGACCTCCGGCTCAACCGTCTGGGGCTCCTGAAGTCGCTGCACGAAGCCATGAACCGGGTCGCTCAACTCGAACGCCTCGCCACTTGACCGTCACGGGATAATTCATCCATGAACCGGCAACAGCAGATCGACGCATTTTTGCTCGAGGCGCATCGTCTGGCGGTGGCGCGACTGCGCGCTGAGCCGGATCGCCTCGCCGACGTGTTGCGTACGCTCGAGCGTTGGCGTGAACAGGCGGGTGTCACGCGCTCCGACCGCTATTTGGACGAATGGCAAGTGATGTTGGCCGCCGGCGTCGATGCCATTGAAGCTGGCGCTTGCGGCCTCGACGATCATGCGGCCGCGCTCAGGACCGTGTCGCCCGTCGGTGTCCTCATCACGCAGCGCGAGCGGGGTGCCATGCTTCGCGCCGCGCGAGAGGCTTCCGATGCGGCGCAGTGAAGCAGAGCACGTGCTGCGCGCTGCTGCTGCAATTGCCCAGGAACATTCATTCGTCGTGGTGGGCAGCCAGGCGGTGCTCTTTCTGTTGCCCGATGTGCCGGCGGCACTGCTGGTGTCGCGCGAGCTCGATCTCTATCCGGCAATGCATCCGGAGAAATCCGATCTCATCGATGGCGCCATCGGCGCACTCTCCAGCTTCGACGATACCTTCGGCTACCACGCTGACGGCGTCGGCCCGGAGACAGCTGTCATGCCGTCCGATTGGATAACGCGCGCGTCGCTGCACTATGTCGGCGACATCACGGTGATCTGCCCTGAGCTTCACGATCTTGCAGTGTCGAAGTGCGTCGCACGCCGTGAGAAAGATGCCGAATTCGTCGAAGTACTGCTCCGTGAAAAGCTGGTTGACGTGTCGATCCTGAAGAGCCGTATCGATGCGCTGGACGCGTCCGCCTATCCGCCATCTTCTCTGCACACGTGGGTGGATCGGCGCGTCGCACTTTCCCTTTTGCCTGGCACCCCATGAAGCTCGTCATCCTCGACCGCAACGGCACCATCAACGTGAACCGCGACGACTTCGTCAAGAGCGAGGTCGAGTGGACGCCGCTGCCCGGCGCCCTCGCAGCCATCGCGCGGCTCAACCATGCAGGGTGGCATGTGGTGATCGCGTCGAACCAGTCGGGGCTCGGGCGTGGGCTGTTCGACGTGGCCTCGCTGAACCTGATGCACGCCAAGATGCACAAGATGCTGGCCGGTGTGGGCGGCAAGGTGGATGCGGTGTTCTATTGCCCGCACAGCCCGGACGAAGGCTGCGATTGCCGCAAGCCCCTGCCGGGCTTGTTCCAGCAGATCGGCGACCGCTACGGCATCTCGCTCGCCGGCGTGCCGACCTGCGGCGACAGCCTGCGCGACCTGCAGGCCGGTGCCGCGGTGGGCTGCGAGCCGCACCTGGTGCTCACCGGCATGGGGGCCGCGTGCCGGGGCGTCGAGCTGCCGCCGGACTATCCGCCGAATTCGAGGGTGCATGAAGACCTCGCGGCTTTCGTCGATTTCCTGCTCGCGCGCGAAGCGCAGCAGGCCGCGTTGCAGGTGGCTGTCTGATGGCGTTCGTTCGTTCCCTGGTCCACGCGCTGTGGATGCTCGTCACCGTGATTCCCTGGGGGATCATCATGGTCGTCAGCTCGCTCTGGAAGCGCGGCATTCCGCTCTACTGGATGGCCGAGCGCTGGCTGAGCTGGGCCATCGGCGGGGCGCGGCTGATCCTCGGCATCCGCACGCGAGTGACCGGCATGGAGAACCTGCCGACCGCGGAGAAGGCCGGCGCCATCCTCCTGGTCAAGCACCAGTCGACCTACGAGACCTTCCTGATGCCGACGCTGATGCCGCATCCGCTGGCCTACGTCTTCAAGAAGGAGCTGATCTACGTGCCCTTCTTCGGCTGGGCGATGGCGCGGCTCGACATGATCCACATCGATCGCAGCCAGAAGACGCAGGCCTTCAACAAGGTGGTGACGCAGGGCCGCGCGCTGCTGGCGCAGGGCATCTGGATCATCATGTTCCCCGAGGGCACGCGCATTCCGCGCGGGCAGAAGGGCACGTACAAGAGCGGCGGCACGCGCCTGGCATGCGAGACCGGCGCGCCGGTGATCCCGATCGCGGTCACCTCGGCGAAGGTCTGGCCGCGCAAGGCGTTCATCAAGCGTCCCGGCATCGTCGACGTGTCGATCGGCCCGGCGATTCCGAGCATCGGCCGCAAGCCCGACGAGCTCATGCGCGAAGTCGAAGCCTGGATCGAAGGCGAAATGCGGCGGCTGGACCCCGAGGCCTACCGCTGAGCCAGGCCATGCGCAGCTTGCTGCAGTTCACGCTGGACCTGTTCGACGGCATCGGCGATACCGAGCCGGTGCCGGTGCCTGACAAGAAGTTCGCACCGCAGCGGCCCGCGGCACCCGACGCGACGCCAGCCCTTCCGCTGGCCGACGCGATGACGCTCGCCCGATTCGCGCATCCGCGCGCCACGCGCGAAGCGGTGCTGGGCAATGCGCGCGTCGCCTACGAGTTCACCCGCGGCAAGCGCCGCACCATCGGTTTCGTCGTCGGCGCCGAGGGCCTGTCGGTTCGCGCGCCGCGCTGGGTCAACCTGCGGGATGTCGATGCCGCGGTGCAGGAGAAGGCCGCGTGGATCCTGCGCAAGCTGGCCGAGACGCAGCAACGCCATGCGCGGCTGGAGTCGGCCCGCATCGAGTGGAAGGATGGCGTGAGTTTTCCGTTCCTCGGCGATCCGGTGATCGTGCGGCTCGACCCGCGGCACGGTCACGCCGGCGTGGGGGGCGCGGTGCTCGAAATCGATGGCGAAGCGGGTGCCGGGCAGCGCACGCTGCGCCTGGCGGTGGCCCAGAACGCGAGCCCCGAGCAGATCCGCGATGCCGCGCAAGCGTGGCTGACGCGCCAGGCGCGTCGCCTTTTCATCGAGCGGCTCGATCACTTCGCGCCGCTGCTCGGCGTGCGCTGGCAAAAGCTGTCCTTGTCGAACGCGGCGACGCGCTGGGGCAGCGCGAGTTCGGATGGCTCGATCCGCCTGAACTGGCGGCTGATCCACTTCCGCCTGCCGGTCATCGACTACGTGGTCGCGCACGAGCTGAGCCACCTGCGCGTGATGGACCACAGCGCGCGCTTCTGGGACACGGTCGAGACCGTGGTGCCGGACTACGACACCCTGCGCAAGCAGTTGCGCGACGAGTCGATCCCGCGCTGGAACTGAGGCACGCCGCTGCGGGCGCAGTTCAGTCAGGCGATCGCGGCGGCAGAGGTGCGGCGGTGGCGAGGCGGTCCCGGCCGTTGTGCTTGGCGGCGTAGAGCGCGCCGTCCGCGCGCGCCAGCAGCGAGGCCACGTCTTCTTCGCCCGCGCCGGAGACGGCCAACCCGATGCTGGTGGTCACCGTGAGCTGCCTGCCGAGCACCTGGAACGGCGCCCGCATGGCCGACAGGATCTTGGCGCCGACGTGCTCGGCGTCGCGCGCATGGGCAATGCCTTCGAGCAGCACCACGAACTCGTCGCCGGCATGGCGTGCCGGCGTGTCGGTGCGCCGCACGGCCGCCCGCAAGCGGCTCGCGAACTCGACCAGCACCGCGTCGCCGCCGGCATGCCCCAGCGTGTCGTTGATGCGCTTGAAGTGATCGATGTCGAGGTAGGCCAGGCAGAGCGGCACGCCGGTGCGCTTCGCGCGCGCCATCGCGTCCTCGATGCGCTCCTCGAACGATCGCCGGTTCGGCAGCCGGGTCAACGCATCCTCGCGGGCGAGCGCATCCAGCTGCAATTGCTTTTGCTTGAGATCGGTCACGTCGTTGGCCAGGATGTACAGGCCGGTCACCCGGCCATCGGCATCCCGCTGCGGCAGGTAGGTCGTCTGCAGCACGCGCTCGCCGATGACCAGCTGGGCCGTCTGCTCGAACGAGAGCGTCTCGCCCGCGAAAGCGCGCGCGAGCAGGGGTTTGCGCTGGTCGTGCAACGCATGCCCCACGACCTCGCGGATGGGCTGGCCGATCGCGTCGGCCGGCTCGATGCCGAGCCAGGTGCGGTAGCGGCCGTTGCAGAAGACGACGCGCTCGTCCAGGTCGAGTTCGGTCAGCAACGCCGGCACGTTGTCGGTCAGGCCACGCAGGCGGTGCTGCTCTTCCTGCAGGCGCTCGCGGATCTTCTTGGTCTCGGTGATGTCCTGCAGCGTGCCGGCCACGCGCCGCACGACGGAGCCTTGCAGCTCGACCTGGCCCAGCATCCGGACCCAGATTTGACGCCCGGCCGCCGTGAGGAGCGGCAGCTCGAGGTTCCAGCCCGAGCCCTGAGCCAGTGCCGCAGAAATCGAGTCAACCATGCCCGCGCGGGCTTCCGGTAGGTAGAAGGCGATGGCTTTCTCCATCGTCGGCTGCCAGCCGGGGGCCACGTCGTGCATGCGGTAGAGCTCGGCCGACCAGGTCATCGCGCGCGTGACCGGGTCGATCTCCCAGCCACCGACCTTCGCGAGGGCACTGGTGCGGTCGAGCAGGTCGCGCACGCGCTCGAGCGCGAGGACGTTTTCCTTCTGCGCCGTGATGTTCAGGTTGACGCCGACGATGCGCAGCGGCGCGCCGGCGGCATCGCGCTCCATCACCTTGGCGCGGTTCTGGACCCACAGCCAGTGGCCGTCCTTGTGGCGCACGCGAACCTCGCCCTCGTACATCGGGGTCTCGCCGTTCAGATGCCGCAGCAGGCCGACCTGCCCGGCTTCGTAGTCGTCTGGATGGACGATGCTCTTCCAGAGTCCGTCGACCACCGGGATCTCGTCGGCGGCGTACCCGAACATCCGCCACCACTGTGCGTTGTAGGTGGTCTTGCCGCTCGGAACGTCGAGGTCCCACAGGCCGATGTCGCCGCCGCTGAGCGCCAGCGTCAGGCGTTCGCCGTTCTTGCGCTTTTCTTCCTCGGCTTCGCGTTGCGCGGTGACGTTCATGTGGGTGCCGACCACGCGCACCGGCTGGCCCGACTCGTCGCGCTCCACGGCGACCGAACGGTGCAAGGTCCAGATGTAGTGGCCGTCCTTGTGGCGCAACCGGTGAACGACCTCGCAATACGCGGTCTCGCCGCGAAGGTGTCGGTCGAACGCCTTGCCCACGGCCTGCAGGTCTTCGGGGTGCACCAGCGACTGCCAGGTCAGCGAGTCGGGCGTGGCTTCCTCGGCGCTGTAGCCGAGCATCAGGCGTTCCCGGTCGTTGATGCGCCAGTGGCCTGTGGGCACATGCAGGTCCCATAGGCCGAGGTTGCCGCCGCGCAACACCAGGTCGAGCAGTTCCCTGTTCTCGGCCAGCGCGCGTTCTGCTGCGTGCGCCGCAGCGGCCTGCATGGATGCCGATGTCTCGGCGCGCTGTACCCGGGCTTCGAGCGCGAGCAGCGTGGCGCACTGTCGGGCCAGCGTGCGCAGCGACTCTTCCTGCGCGGCGTCGAGCGTTCGCGGCAAGCGGCTGGCCACGCAGAGGCAGGCGGACGTGTCGCCGTTCGGCAGCGCGACCTGCACGGCGGCAAAGAACCGAAGGTGTGGCGCGCCCCGGACCCACGCGTCCAAGGCGAAGCGCGGGTCTGCCGACGCGTCCTGCACCACCAGCACGGCGCCGTCACTGGCCATCGCGTGGCGGCGGAGCGCCTCCGTGCCGTCGGCATCGGGAAGCGGGCAAGGCGCCGCAGCCTTAACCCAGCGTGTTCGTGTCGCCTGCGACACGGTGGCGAACTCGGCGCCGCAGAGTTGCGCCGCCCAGCGTGCGAGCTCGTCGAGCGCGGTCGAGGGAGATGCGCGCGGCGGCTCCGGCGCGTCGGAAAGGCGTTCGTCGACGACGGCGGTGAGCAGGGAGGCGGGTGTGGGGGGCATATCGCTGCGCGGAGCTTGCCAGTAGTTTCGGCCGGACGGCAATTTCCTTGAGGGGGAATCGTGGTTTGCGGGCGTTTTGTCGAGTGCGCGCGTCGTGTGGTCCAAAGTACTCACCGCTACAGATTCCCCGGGAAATGCCGAACTCAGTGCTGTCGACAAGCGTGTTTGCGCTTCCAATCGCTGACGCGCGCCTACGATCACTTAATGCCATGACTGCCCATTCTTCACTCTCCCGCCACCTGCAGCAGGCATCCTCACGCTTCCCCTGCTGGGCTTTCCGGGCGCTGTGGCGCGTCGCCCGGATCGTCCTGCTGTGCGTCGGCCTCGGCGGCGTCGTGCACGCCCAGAACGGTCCGGAAACACGCTTGCGCGTGGTCGGCGGGCTGGCGGGCGTCAGCCAGTTCAAGCTCCACGAAGAACGCTTCTGGGCGCGAGACCTGGCCGTGCTGAGCCAGGGTCGCTACACCGCCAGCATCGTTCCTTTCGACCGCGCGGGCGTCCCGGGCGCCGAGATGCTGAACCTGATTCGCCTCGGGGTCGTCCCCTTCGGCACGGCGTTGTTGAGCCAGGTCGCGGTCGAGGCACCCGAGCTGGCCGCACCCGACTTGGCGGGCCTCAGCCCCGACATGCCCACCTTGCGCAAGGTGGTCGCGGCCTTCCGCCCGGTCCTCGAGAAAACGCTGCGCGAGCGCCATGGTGTCGAGGTGCTCGCGGTCTACGTCTACCCTGCGCAGGTGGTGTTCTGCAAGAAGCCGATTGCGCAGCTGTCCGATCTCGCCGGCCGGCGCGTGCGGGTCTCCGGTGCCAGCCAGGCCGACTTCGTCGCGGCGCTGAAAGGCGTGCCGGTGGTCACGGAGTTCTCGGAGGTGATGTCCAACATGAACTCCGACAACACCCAGTGCGCCATCACCGGTGCGATGTCCGGCAACATGCTCGGACTTCACAAGATCACCGGCACGCTGTACACCCTGCCCCTCAACTGGGGGCTTGCCGTGTTCGGCGCCAACCAGGAGGCCTGGGCCAGTCTTCCCGAGCCCCTGAAGGCTCTGCTCAAGACCGAGCTGCCGAAACTCGAAGCCGCGGTGTGGGCGGAGTCCGAGCGCGACACTTTCGAAGGAGTAGCCTGCAATTCGGGGGCCGACAGCTGCACCCGCGGCAGCAAGGGCGCGATGACCGTGGTTCGCGCCACCGACGCCGACGAGCGGCGACGCCGGGAGATCTTCGGCCGCGAGGTGCTGGGCGGATGGATGCAGCGCTGCGGCGCCGCGTGTGCGCAGATCTGGGACCAGAGCATCGGCTCTGCCGTCGGCATGAAGGCGCCGGCCCCGAAGTGACCCTTTTGATGCCGCGTCGCGTCGCCGCCGTCGTGTACGGCGTGGCGCTGCTGTTCGTCCTCGCGATCGTGACCGCTGCCGCAGGCTTCAGTTGGCAGACGCGCAACCAGGCCATCGTCGACGGCGAGGACCAGGCGGGCCGTTTCGTGAGCAGTGCGGAAGGCGCCCTGAACCGCAGCCTGCTGAGCATCGACATCCTGCTGGCGGCCACCGGTGAAGTCGTGCGCACGTCGACCGCGCAAACCGTGGCGGCAGACCTGGGCCAGCCTGCGGCTGCGCAGCGGGTGCGGGCAGGCGTCCGGCAGAACATGCTCGTGCGCTACATCGCGTTCGTCACGCCCGAAGGCGAGATCATCGGATCGTCGGACCGCCGAGGGGCGCAACTCGCCGTGCAACTGCCGCAGGGCCACCTGCGCCAGGCGCTCGATCCGGCCGCACCCGCCTTCTCGGTGAGCGTGCCCTCGGCCAGCGCGCTGACCTCGCAGCGGGTCGTGTACTTCACGCGCGTCATCCGGCTGGCGGACAACAGCCGGATCGTCGCGGTCGCCGAGGTGCAGGTTTCGCTGCTGACCACGATCCTTACCCAGGGCGCCGACATCGAGGGGCTCGAAGTCACGCTCGAGCAGAACGCCGGCCCGATGCTCGCCAGCGTTCCGCCGCGCGACGACCTGTCGGGGAAGGTGATCCTCCCGGTCCTCCAGGAAGGCGAGAGCACGCTGCAACCCCGGCGGATGCCGGCGCGGCTGAGCGGCCTGCCGGCGATCGTGGTCGCGCAGCCGACGCTCCACCGGAACATCCTGATCGTCGCGGGCATTCCACTGGAGTCCGTGCTGACGCGGTGGCGCGCGCAGCAGACGCTGGTGCTCACCGCGGCGGGGCTGCTCATTTTGATGGTCGGTGTCGTCAGCTTCATCACGCACCTGCAATTGCGCCGGCAGTGGCGGGCCAAGGAGACGCTCAACCGCGCACTGGCCGCGATGGTCGACGGGTTCGCGTTGCTGGATCCGCAGAACCGCGTGCTGACGTGGAACAGCCGTTTCGTCGAGATGTTTCCCTGGGCAGCGGAGGTGATCCGGCCGCTGTTGCCATTCCAGCGCATCTCCGACCGCGGCCTGCCGCACATCCGCAGCGGCCTGGGCGCGCTGTCTGCACCCGACCTACCCCAGGCGCTGCCTGAAGACGCGGTCTCACCGCCACCCGTGCCGGGCGAGACCGAGCTGCACCTGGACAACGGCCGGGTGATCCTGGCCGTCAAGAGCCGGACGCCCGATGGCGGCATGGTGTGCCTCTACCACGACGTCACCGAGAAGCGCCAGCGCCTGGCCGACATCGTCTCCGGCAAGGCGCAGCTGCAGGCCACCCTGGATGCGCTGCCGGACGTGATGCTCGAACTCGGGCTCGACGGTGTCTGCCACGCGTTCCACTCGCCGCGTACCTCGGATGCGGCCTGGGACTGGCCCGATCCGGTCGGCCATTCCGTGCGGGATCTTCTGGCGCCCGAGGCCGCCTCGGAGATCATGGCCGCGTTGCAGGAGACCTACGTCGCAGGCTATGCCATGGGTCGCCAGTTCCAGCGCCGCGGGTCGGCGGGGATCATGTGGTTCGAGGTGTCGGTCGCGCGCAAGTCGATCGGCGAAGGCGCACAGGCCCGCTTCGTCGTGCTGCTGCGCGACATCACCGAGCGCAAGTCGGCCGCGCGCGAGATCGAGCACCTGGCTTTCTACGACGACCTGACCGGCCTGCCCAACCGGCGCATGCTGTTGCACCGCCTCAAGCAGACCCTCGCCAACAACGCGCGGCACGGCCGGCTCAGCGCCCTGCTGTTCCTGGACCTCGACGACTTCAAGACGCTCAACGATGCGCGCGGTCACGAGATCGGCAACCAGTTGCTCAAGCTCGTGGCCATGCGGCTGCTGGGTGTCATGCGCGACGGCGACACGGTGGCGCGCTTCGGCGGCGACGAGTTCGTGGTGCTGCTCGACGGCCTGCACAAGGAAGAGCTGATCGCGGTGCTGGAAACCCAGTCGATCGCCGAGACCATCCTGGCCGAGCTGCAGAAGCCGTTCGCGCTGGGCGAGCCGGCCTACCACGGCACCTGCAGCATCGGTGCGGTGACCTTCGACAGCCATGCGGGATCGCTCGAGGACCTGCTCAAGCAGGCCGACATCGCGATGTATTCCGTCAAGAGCGCCGGCGGCGGCGCGATCGGCTTCTTCGAGTCCGCGATGCAGACCAACATCACGGCGCGCGCGACGCTCGAGAGCGAACTGCATGCGGCGCTCGAGCGTCGCGAGTTCGTCCTGCACTACCAGCCCCAGGTCGCGTCGGGCGGCGAGGTGGTGGGCGCGGAGGTGCTGATTCGATGGAAGCATCCGCACCGCGGCTTGCTGCCGCCGGCCGCGTTCATCGATCTCGCCGAGGACACCGGCCTCATCGTGCCGATCGGCCTGTGGGCGCTGGAGGAGGCCTGCCTGCAGCTCGACCGCTGGTCTCAGGATCCGCTGCGCAGTTCGCTGCAGATCTCGGTCAACGTGAGCGCGCGGCAGTTCCGCACCGAGCACTTCGATGAGCAGGTGCGCACCGTGCTCATCCGCACCGGCGCCGACCCGCGCAAGCTCAAGCTCGAACTCACCGAGAGCCTGCTGCAGCACAAGGTGCAGGAAACGATCCGCAAGATGAAATCGCTGGCTGCCATCGGCATCCAGTTCTCGATGGACGATTTCGGGACGGGCTTCTCGTCGCTGTCGTACATGGCGCAGCTGCCGTTCCACCAGGTCAAGATCGACAAGTTCTTCGTGCAATCCATCGGCGTCAACGCCAAGGTGGAGCTGCTGATCCAGACCATCATCGGCATGGCCCGCAGTCTCGACCTGCACGTGGTGGCCGAAGGTGTCGAGACGGAGGCCCAGCTGGCCTTCCTCGAGCAGCGCGGTTGCGGGACCTACCAGGGCTATCTGTTCGGCAAGCCGATGGCGCTCGAGGTGTTCGACGAAGAGCTGAGCGCACCGGCCGCCGTCTGAGGCCGCCCGGCGCCGTCGGCCGGGCGATGTCGCTCAGCGCGAGTAGGCCACGCCGCCGTCGACGATGAGCGTCGAGCCCACCACGTAGTCACCTGCGCGCGATGCCAGGTAGATCGCGGCGCCGGCCATGTCTTCAGGGGTGCCGATGCGGCCGGACGGGATGCGCTCCTTGACCTCGTCGCCGTGGTCGCGTGCGTCTTTGTTCATGTCCGATGCGAAGGCGCCTGGGGCGATCGCGCTCACGGCGATGCGGTGCTTCGCGAGATGCAGGGCCATGCGCTTGGTCAGGTGGATCAGGCCGCCCTTGCTGGCGGCGTACGAATACGTTTCCTGCGGGTTCACCGAAACGCCGTCGATCGACGCGATGTTGATCACCTTGGCCAGGTGGTCGGTGGCGGCGGCCTTGAGCATCGGCGTGAGCGCCTGGGTCAGGAAGAAGGGCGTCTTGAGGTTGAGGTCGACGACCTTGTCCCAGCCGCTCTCGGGGAACTCGTCGTACGGCGCACCCCAGGCGGCACCGGCGTTGTTGACGAGGATGTCGAGCGTCTTCTCGTGTTTCGCGTACGCGGCGACCAGGGCCTGCGCGCCTTCCAGCGTCGACACGTCGGCCGGCAGCGAGACGCAGTGGCCGAAGGCCGACAGCTCCTTCGCGGTCTGGTCGCAGGCGGCGGCCTTGCGCGCCGAGATGTAGACGCGTGCGCCCTGCGCCAGGTAGCCCTCGGCGATCATGCGGCCGATGCCGCGCGAGCCGCCAGTGATGAGGGCCGTGCGGCCCTTGAGCGAAAAGAGTTGGCTGGTGTCCATGTGCGTTGTCTCCTGGAGTTGTAGGGGCTGAAAAGATGCAGCCCGCGCAGCTTAGTGGCGCGTCCGGTCCGGCGCCGTCACCTTGGCGCCAGCGCTTTGCTCCCTCGTCGGGGGGAGGCCGACCGGGACATGCTTTCCTAAGCTGTGGCCCATGAACCCGAGTCACGCACCTGCGACAGAAGCCACGAGCGAGCCGGGGTTGGCGGGCCGCTACCCGACCGCGCTGATCGATGTGCGGGTGCTGCCCGACCAGCGGCGGCTCACGCTCCGGCCGATCCTTCCGCAGGACGACGACCTGCTCGCCGCGCTGATCAACCGGGTGTCGCCGGCCACACGCCAGCGCCGGTTTCCGAGCGCGGGCGAGACGGTCTGCGCCGACCAGCTCACGCGCCTCACCTGCGTCGACCACCTGCGGCACGTGGCCGTGGTGGTCGCCCTGCACCATGGAGGGCGGGAGCATCTGGTGGCGGAAGGGCGCTACCTGGTCGACGCGCAGGGGGATTGCGCCGAGTTCACCCTGATGGTGGACGACGCCTGGCAGCGCCAGGGCGTCGCGACCTGGGTGCTCCAGGCGCTCGGCCAGGCGGCCGAGACGCAAGGCGTCAACTGGCTGTGGTGCGACGTGCCGGCCGGCAATGCGGCGATGCTGGCGCTCCTGCAGCATTGCCGCTTCGGTTGCGTGGCCGACCGGATCGACCCGCGCATCGTGCGCGCCGAGACGCGCCCGCGCGTGCTGCAGCCCCGTCGCAGCCGGCCCTTGCCCTCGCCGCACCTGGCCTGGCTGGCGCGATGGTGGCCGCGCACCTCGCGGCTCGCGCCGGTCAAACCAGGCTGAGCGCCCGCGGGCTTTCGAAGCGCCGCGCAACGCCGGTCAGCGGATCGGTGAACGCGACGGACCGGGCCAGCAGCTGCAACGGCTTCGCGAAATCGTCGCTGTCGGGCGGCAGCAGGTCCGGGTAGATCGGGTCGTTGACGATGGGCATGCCGAGCGCCATGCAATGGACCCGCAGCTGGTGCTTGCGTCCGGTGACGGGCGAAAGGTCGAGCAGCGCGCGGCCGTCCCTCGATTCACGCCGCACGATCGCGGTCTCCGAATTGGGTTCGCCGGGCACCTCCCGCATGCGCATGAAGTGTTCGTCGTCGGCCAGCCGGCTGCGGTAGACCGCGGGCAGCGTGATGTCCGTTGGGGCATGAACGATCGCCTCGTAGTGCTTATCGATGGCGCGCTGCGAAAAGAGTGCCGAGTAGGCGGCGCGGGTCGCGGGCCGCACGGAGAACATCACGAGGCCGGAGGTGCCGCGGTCGATGCGGTGCAGCGGGGCCAGGTCGTCCAGTCCGAGCTTGCGCTTTAGCCGCACCAGGAGGCTTTCCTGCACGTACTTGCCGGTCGGGGTGACGGGCAGGAAAGGCGGCTTGTCGGCGACCACCAGTTCCTCGTCCTGGAACAGCACCAGCTCGTCGAACGGGATGCGCACTTCCGATTCGAGCGCGCGGTAGTAGTACACGCGCAGCGGGGCCTGGTGCGGGCGCTCCATCGTCACCGGCAGGCCGTGCTCGTCGATCACCGTGCCCGCCGCCATGCGCGCGGCCCAGGTCGCCCGCGGGATGGCCGGGAAGCGCGCGACCAGAAAGTCGGCGATCGTGGGCCACGGGCCGGGCGTGAGGCCGACGCAACTCGGGCCGACGCCGTCGCGCGTGGGCAGTGGAAGCGTCACGACGGCGCCTGCAGTGCCGCGAGCCGCTCGACGATCTCGCCGAATGCGGGCCGCGAAGCGACCGCGGGCTGCACGCATTCGTCGATGAGCTTCTGCCATGCGTCGCCCGACGCACCCGGCGCCTCCTCGCAATGCGCTGCCAGCTCTTCGAGCAGGCAGCCGAAGGCGCGCACTTCGAGGCGCTCCACCGCTCGCGCCTGCTCGGGTCCGAGGCCGCCGAGGAGCGCCGCGGCACCGAAGTCGCCGAGCAGTGCGCCATCTTCGGGATGCCAGAGGATGTTGTGCGCGTAGAGGTCGTCGTGCGCGATGCCGCGGGCATGCAGATGCACCATGGCGGACGCGATGTCGGTGGCGATGCGCAGCGCGGTGCGCCGCGACCAGCGGGCATCGGCGGCATACACGTCGCGTGTGCAGGTCGCCAGGCTCGGCGGGCCGGCGAGGGTGCGAAAGCCGGGATCGATCAGTGCCATCACCAGGCCGTCGACGCCTTCGGGGTGGTCGGCGATGCGGCCGCGCACCGGAATCAGTTTCGGATGCGCGCCTGCGGCGATGCAGGCCGCCATCTCGCTGCGCGGCCAACCGTCGCTGGTGACGGCACCCTTGAAGAGCTTGACCGCGACGGGCTGCGCGCCGGGGGCTTGCGTGCCCTGGTAGATCACGCCGGAGGCGCCTTCGCCGAGCTTCTCGCCCAAGGCCAGTGCACGCCAGTCGATGCGCGGCACCGCCAACGCCACGTTTGCCGCCTGCTCGGCGGCCTCACCGAGCGGATTGCCTGCCAGCGCGAGCCAAGACAGCCGTGGCAGCGCAAGCAGCCAGTCCGGCAGCGCCTCGAGCGCATTGGCAGAGAGGCGCACGAGCTCGAGGTTGCGGCACGTCGCCATCGAGTCGGGCAACGCACGCAGCAGATTGCCTGCGAGCATGAGTTTCTGCAGGCGCAGGCAGTCGCCGATCTCGTCCGGCAGCTGCTCGATCGCGTTGTCGGTGAGGATCAGCCAGCGGAGCGCGGGTGGCAGGGAAGAAGCGGGCACCACGCGGATGCGGTTCGACTTGAAGCCGACCATTTCCAGCGCGGCGCAGCGGCCGAGCGACGCGGGCAATTCGGTGAACGCGTTGTCCGAGCAGAAGAGCACGCGCAAACGATGCAGCCGGTACAGGTCGTCGGGCAGTGCGTCGAGCGCGTTGCCCGAGAGATTGAGCACCTCGAGAGAGTCCGCGAGGTCGAAGATCTCGCGCGGGAATTCGGTGAGACCGGCGGGGAGATCGAGTCGTGTCGCGCCGGCGAGCCGGCCCGCGCGCAGCAGTGCCAGCGTGTCCATACAAGAAGTCTAAGCGGCGGACAGCGCGCCGAAGCGGTAGACACCGTCCTGCCCTCGTGCGCGCTTTAGCTGGCCCGAGAGCCACAGCAGGTGCAGGTGCGCGATGGTCTCGCCCATTGCGAAGGTGGTCTGGTGCAGGTCGAGCTCGCGCTTGAACAGGATCGGCATGCACTCGGCGGCGCTCAGGGGACGCTGGGTGCAGGCTTCCATCAATTCGGCGAGCCGGTCGCGGTGATGCGACTGCAACTGCTCGACACGGCGATGGATGCCCGTGAACGGCTTGCCGTGCGAGGGCAGGCCGAGCGTGTCGGCCGGCAGCGTGTTGAAGCGCTCGATGCTGTCGAGAAAGAGGCGCAGCGAGTTGGCCTCGGGCTCGTTGGCGTGCACGCTCACGTTGGTCGAGATGCGCGGCAGCATCATGTCGCCACCGAGCAGCAGCTTCGTCTCGTCGCAATAAAGCGCGATGTGTTCCGGCGCGTGGCCGTAGCCGCTGATGCAACGCCAGGCACGGCCGCCGATCATCACGGTGTCGCCGTCCATCATCCGCACGTAGCTGTCGGGCACCGATGGCACCATGCTCACGTAGTAGTTGGTGCGGGCGCGGATCTGGGCGATCGCATTGGCATCGGCCAGGCCGTGGGCCGCGAAAAAGTCCGCGGCTGCATCGCCGCCCGCACCGCTGTCGCCGGCCATGGTGAGCAGCCGTGCCACGTTGTAGTCGGTCGCGCTGATCCACATCGGCGCATTCCAGCGCTTGCACAGGAAATCCGCCAGGCCGATGTGGTCTGGGTGCATGTGCGTGACGATCACGCGCAGGATCGGCAGGCCCTGCAGTTGCGTCTCGAAGATCTGTTCCCACTGGGCGCGCGACTCGTCCTGCGCGATGCAGCAGTCGACCACCGTCCAGCCCTCGACGCCATCGATCGTGTCGCGCAGCAGCCAGAGGTTGATGTGGTTGAGTGCGAACGGCAGCACCATCCGGATCCAGCGCACGCCGGGCGCCACCTCGATCGTGTCGCCGGGTTCCGGCAGGGTATCGCCCAGGGGGTAGTGGAGTTCGCGTTCGAGCAGGTTCATGTACTATTGACGTTTACGTAAACGTCATGAAGTGGTGCTTCATTGTAGGCATCCCTTCCGGAATCCGCTGTCGCGCCTGCAACGTCCATGTCTGCCGCCACCTTCACCATCAGCGAGCTCGCGCGGGAGTTCGACCTCACGACCCGCGCGATCCGTTTCTATGAAGACCTGGGCCTGCTCACGCCCACGCGGGTCGGCCTGCAGCGTGTCTACAGCGCGCGCGACCGCACGCGGCTCACGCTCACGCTGCGCGCGAAGCGGCTGGGCCTGAGCCTGACCGAGGCGAAGGACATCCTCGACATGTACGACAGCCCGCGCGATACCACTGCGCAGCTCGAGAAATTCCTGGCCGTGCTCGGCAGCCACCGCACGCAACTCGAAGCCCAGCTCCAAGAGCTGAACGCCAACCTCGAAGAGGTGCGTGCCCACGAGAAGAAGGCCCGCGCCACGCTGGCGCGCTCCCGCAAGTCCGCCCACCGTTGAAACCGCCCCTCGCAGACAATAGACACCATGTCCGAATCACTTGACGATCTTTTCGCCCACAACCGTGCCTGGGCCGCCCAGATGGAGCGCGACCGGCCCGGATTCTTCACTGGCCTGGTGAAGCAGCAGACGCCCAAGTACATGTGGATCGGCTGCTCCGACAGCCGTGTGCCCGCCAACCAGATCACCGGCCTGGACCCGGGAGAGGTGTTCGTGCACCGCAATGTCGCGAACATCGTGGTGCATTCCGACCTCAACGCGCTGTCGGCCATCCAGTTCGCAGTCGACATGCTCAAGGTCGAGCACATCATGGTGGTGGGTCACTACGGCTGCGGCGGTGTGAAGGCAGCGCTCGACGGCGTCCGGGTCGGCCTGGCCGACAACTGGATCCGCCACATCCAGGACGTTCGCGACCGGCACCACGTGATGCTCGAGTCACTGCCCGAAGAGGTGCGCGCCGATGCACTGGTCGAACTCAATGTCGCCGAGCAGGTCGTCAACGTGGCCGTCAGCACCGTGATGGTCGACGCCTGGAGCCGCGGCCAGAAGGTGCGCATCCATGGCTGGAGCTTCGGCGTGCACGACGGGCTGCTGCAGGATCTGCAGATGTCCGTCGACGGCAGCAAACCGCTCGACGCGGTCTACAAGGCCGCGGTGCAGCGCATCCGGTACAAGTGGAGCAAGCCGGGCGAGTCCACCACCATCGTGCCGCGCCCCCGTGCCGAAGCCGCGGTCGATGCGCTGCCGGCTGACGGCAGCGCGCCGGCTGCCTGAGTTTTCTCGCGATCCGTCTTTCTCGTTCTTCAAGGAGATCCTCCATGTCCGAATCCATCGTCATCGTCGGCGCCGCCCGCACCCCCATGGGCGGGTTCCAGGGCGACTTTTCTTCCCTCGCCGCACACGACCTCGGCGGTGCCGCGATCAGGGCCGCGATCGAGCGCGCGGGCATCGATCCGGCGGCCGTCGGCGAAGTGCTGTTCGGTAACTGCCTGATGGCGGGGCAGGGGCAGGCGCCCGCGCGGCAGGCGGCCTACAAGGGCGGCCTGCCCGACAGCGCCGGCGCCGTGACGCTCAGCAAGATGTGCGGCTCGGCCATGAAGGCGGCGATGCTCGCGCACGACCTGCTCTTGGCCGGCACGCACGACGTGATGGTGGCGGGCGGCATGGAAAGCATGACCAACGCGCCCTACCTCATGCTCAAGGGCCGCGGCGGCTACCGCATGGGTCACGACCGCATCTTCGACCACATGATGCTGGACGGCCTCGAGGACGCGTACCAGCCGGGCCGCTCGATGGGCACCTTCGGCGAGGACTGCGCCGCCAAGTACAACTTCACGCGCGAACAGCAGGACGCCTTCGCAATCGCCAGCGTGGAGCGCGCCAGGCACGCCACGGCCGACGGCCTTTTCAAGGCCGAGATCACGCCGGTGATGGTCAAGAGCCGCAGCGGCGAGACGCTGATCTCCGTCGACGAAGGCCCGGGCAAGGTCAAGCTCGACAAGATCGCGACCCTCAAGCCCGCCTTCAAGAAGGACGGCGGCACCATCACCGCCGCGTCGAGCTCGTCGATCAACGACGGAGCGGCCGCGCTGGTCATGATGACCGAGTCGCATGCGAAGAAGATCGGCGCCAAGCCGCTGGCCCGCCTGGTCGGTCACGCCACCCACGCACAGCAGCCCGAGTGGTTCTCGACCGCGCCGGTCGGTGCCGTCGACAAGCTCTTCAAGAAGACCGGCTGGGGCGTCAATGACGTCGACCTATGGGAAGTCAACGAAGCCTTCGCGGTGGTGCCGATGGCGCTCATGAAGGAACTGAACGTGTCGCACGACATCGTCAACGTGCACGGCGGCGCCTGCGCGCTGGGCCACCCGATCGGCGCGAGCGGCGCACGCATCATGGTCACGCTGATGCACGCGCTGCAATCCCGCGGCAAGAAGCGCGGCGTCGCGACGCTGTGCATCGGCGGCGGCGAAGGCACGGCTGTCGCCCTCGAATTGATCTGATTTTTCAAGTGCACGAAGCACACGGAGACCTCATGCAAATTTCCCTTCACCGCACGGCCATCGCCGTGTTGCTGGCCGGTACTTTCGCGGCACCCGCCGCCTTCGCCCAGAAGCGCGACAACGTGCTGTTCGAAGCCGCCACGGCGGAACAGCCGGCCGTCATCAAGACGCTCGAGAAGCTGGTGAACATCGAGACCGGTACCGGCGACGCCGCAGGCATCGCTGCAGCCGGCAACTTCCTCGAAGGCGAGCTCAAGTCGCTCGGCTTCACGGTCACGCGCCACAAGTCGGCCGGGCTCGTCGTCGGAGACAACATCGTCGGCAAGCTCAAGGGCCGCGGTGGCAAGAACCTGCTGCTGATCTCGCACATGGACACCGTCTACCTGAAGGGCATCCTGGCCAAGGCGCCGTTCCGCGTCGAGGGCAACAAGGCCTACGGCCCGGGCATTGCCGACGACAAGGGCGGCAATGCGGTCATCCTGCACACGCTCAAGCTGCTCAAGGACTACGGCGTGCGCGACTACGGCACGATCACCGTGCTCTTCAACACGGACGAAGAGAAGGGCTCCTTCGGCTCGCGGGAACTGATCGAGGAAGAGGCCAGGCAGCATGACTACGTGCTGTCCTTCGAGCCGACCAGCGCCGAAAGCGAGAAATTCTCGCTCGGCACTTCGGGCATCGCCTATGTGCAGGCCAACATCAAGGGCAAGGCCTCGCATGCGGGTGCTGCGCCCGAACTCGGCATCAATGCGGTGGTCGAAGCCTCCGACCTGGTGCTGCGCACGATGGACCTCGACGACAAGGCCAGGGGCCTGCGCTTCAACTGGACCATCATCAAGGGCGGCGCGGTCAACAACATCATTCCCGAGAGCGCCAACGTCAATGCCGACGTGCGCTACGCACGCAACGAAGACTTCGAGGCCGCGATGAAGACGCTCGAAGAGCGCGCGCAGAAGAAGAAGGTGCAGGGCGCCGAAGTGTCCATCGTCGTCACGCGCGGCCGTCCGGCCTTCAACGCGGGCGAAGGCGGCAGGAAGCTCATCGACAAGGCCATGGGTTTCTACAAGGAAGCCGGCGGCACGATCGACGTGGAAGAGCGCACCGGTGGCGGCACCGACGCGGCCTATGCGGCGCTTTCGGGCAAGCCGGTCATCGAAAGCCTCGGCCTGCCGGGCTTCGGCTACCACAGCGACAAGGCCGAGTACGTGATGATCGATGCGATCCCGCGCCGCCTCTACATGTCGGCCCGCCTGATCATGGACCTGGGCTCGGGCAAGTAAACAGGGGGCCACCATGCTGCTGACCGCCGACCAGGAAGCCATCCGCGAAGCGGTGCGCGACTTTTCGCAGACCGAAATCTGGCCGCACGCGCCCACCTGGGACCGCGAGCACAGCTTTCCCAGGGAAGTCCACAAGGGTCTGGCCGCACTCGGCGCCTACGGCATTTGCGTGCCGGAGGAAGACGGCGGCGCCGGCCTCGACTACCTCACGCTCGCGCTGGTGCTCGAAGAGATCGCCGCGGGCGATGGCGGCACCAGCACCGCCATCAGCGTGACCAACTGTCCGGTCAACGCCATCCTCATGCGCTACGGCAATGCGCAGCAAAAGAAGCAATGGCTTCAGCCGCTGGCGCAGGGGCAGATGCTCGGTGCCTTCTGCCTCACGGAGCCGCAGGCCGGCAGCGATGCCTCGAGCCTGCGCACCATGGCGAAGAAGGACGGCGACGGCTACGTGATCGATGGCGTCAAGCAGTTCATCACGAGCGGAAAGAACGGCCATGTGGCAGTCGTCATCGCGGTGACGGACAAGGGCGCCGGCAAGCGCGGCATGAGCGCGTTCCTCGTGCCGACCGATGCGCCGGGCTACAACGTCGCAAGGCTCGAGGACAAGCTCGGCCAGCATTCGAGCGACACCGCGCAGATCAATTTCGACGGCTGCCGCATTCCGGCCGAGAACCTCATCGGGCAGGAAGGCGAGGGCTACAAGATCGCGCTCGGTGCGCTCGAAGGCGGGCGCATCGGCATCGCGGCGCAGAGCGTCGGCATGGCGCGCAGCGCCTTCGACGTGGCGCTGGCCTACGCCAAGGAGCGGCAGGCCTTCGGCGGCAGCATCTTCGACCAGCAGGCCGTCGGTTTCCGCTTGGCCGAATGCGCGACGCAGCTCGAGGCCGCGCGCCAGCTCATCTGGCATGCAGCGGCCTTGCGCGATGCGGGCCGGCCTTGCCTGAAGGAAGCCGCGATGGCCAAGCTCTTCGCGAGCGAGATGGCAGAGCGCGTCTGCAGCGCGGCGATCCAGACGCTTGGCGGCTACGGCTACGTGAACGACTTTCCGCTCGAGCGCATCTACCGCGACGTGCGCGTCTGCCAGATCTACGAAGGCACGTCGGACATCCAGAAGCTGCTGATCCAGCGCGCACTCGCGTGAGCGTCAAGGCATTGCGGTCGACTTTCGGGCCGCTCTGCCACTGGTGCGGCCTGGCGATGGATTTCGACGAGCCCCATGGCCGGCCGGAGTCGGCCACCATCGAGCACCTCAACGACGCGACCCTCGGCAGCGTGCGCAAGCAGCAGCATCGGCGGCTCGCGCATGGCGCCTGCAACCAGGCCCGCAATGCGTTCAAGCTGGAAGCCGAACGCGGTTTCCAGGCGTGGATTGCCGAGCGGATCGAGGCGGCTTCCCGGTGATGTTCCAATGGAGGCCTTCATGAGCGCCCCCGCACCCCTCCCCGGACCCTGCCCCTGCGGCCGTCGCGACCGTCGCGAGAAGCCGTTCACCTACGCACTGTGTTGCGGCCGATACGTCGACGACTTCGTCAACACGCCCGCGCCCGATGCCGAATCGCTGATGCGCTCGCGCTACACGGCGTTCGTGCACCAGCGCGAGGACTACCTGCTGGCGACCTGGGCAGCCGCCAAGCGGCCGTCGCAGGTGACGTTCGACGCCGGCGTCAAATGGCTGGGACTCGACGTGCGTTCGCGCTCGGTGCTCGACGCCGACCATGCCGAAGTCGAGTTCGTCGCGCGCCAGCGAGACGCGGCCGGCGTCGCCACGCGCCTGCACGAGCGCAGCCGCTTCGTGCGCGAGGCCGACGAGCGCTGGTATTACGTCGACGGCACCCACCTCTGACCATGGGTGCGTTTCCTTTCGACGCCGTGCTCTTCGATTGCGACGGCGTGCTGGTCGATTCGGAGCCGATCACCAACCGCGTGCTGGCCGACATGCTCGGCGAGCTCGGCTGGTCCCTGAGCACCGAGGAGTCGATGCGCATCTTCACCGGCAAGGCCGTCAAGGACGAAGCGGCGTTGATCGAGTCGAAGACCGGCTTTCGCATCACGCCGGAATGGCTCGCCGGCTTTCGCGAACGCCGCAACGCCGCGCTCGACGCCGACCTGCTCGCCATTACCGGTGCGCCGCTGGCCGTGCGCGAACTAAACACCTCGCTGGAAGGCCGCATCGCCTGTGCTTCCGGCGCGGACCTGCACAAGGTCAAATTGCAGCTGGCCAAGGTCGGCATCCTCGACTGCTTCGAGGGGCGCGTGTTCAGCGGGCACGACACGCCGCGCAGCAAGCCGTTCCCCGATGTCTACCTGGCCGCAGCCGCGGCGCTCGGCGTCGATCCGACGCGCTGCGCCGTGGTCGAGGACACGGTGACCGGCGCCAGGGCCGGCGTGGCCGCCGGAGCCACGGTGTTCGGCTACAGCCCGCCCGGGCTGGCGGGTTTCGGCCACAGCGATCCCGGAGCGATGCGGGCCGTCGGCACATCGCAGGTATTCACCGACATGGCACAGCTGCCGGCCGTCCTGGCTGCGTGGCGCTCGCCTTCAGCCTGACCCCGAGGCCTTGAAGGCCCGATGGGCGTGAAGGGCGTGATGGGGTGCTGCTGGACGTGCTGGCAGCCGCCTTTTTCGCAAAGCGCCACCGCGCTTGAAGTCCCGCAGCGGCTCGCCATGCAGGACAAGACCGCATTCGGCACCGGGCGTGCGCCTGCGTGGCCTGGGCGTGGCAATCTCCGTCCCAGTTCAAATAAAGAGGATACGGAATGATCAAAATCGGCATCGTGGACGACCACGCCATCGTGCGGGCAGGCCTGCGCGATTTCTTCTCCACCCACGTCGACCTGCGCGTGGTCTGCGAAGCGTCCAACGGTCGCGAGGCGATCGACCTGGTGCGCAACAACGAGATCGACGTGCTCGTCATGGACGTGTCCATGCCCGGCCAGAGCGGCATCGATGCGCTGGCGATGATCCGTGCCAAGGCACCCGATGTCGGCATCCTGATCCTGAGCGGCTACCCCGAAGAGCACTATGCGATGAACCTGATCCGCCAGGGCGCGTCGGGTTACCTCAACAAGGAATGCGAGCCGATCGAGATCGTCAACGCGATCCGCACGGTCGCCATGGGTCGCCGCTACATCACGCCGGGCGTGGCCGAACTGCTGGCGCGCCAGCTTGGCCGCAAGGACGACGCCGCACCGCACGAGCAACTGTCGGAGCGCGAATTCCAGGTGTTCCTGAAGCTGGCCAAGGGCGAGTCGGTCGGCAAGATCGGCGAAGCGCTCTCGCTCTCCGTGAAGACCGTGAGCACCTACCGCACACGTCTGATGGAAAAGCTGAGCCTCACCAGCAACAGCGATCTGACCTATTACGCGATGAAGACGCAGCTGATCGATTGATCCCGGAGCAGCGCGCGATGCCTTCGATTCCCGAATACCAGACGGCCCAGCCCGGGCGCGCCGAAATCGACGCGCTGCGCGGTGCCGCGGTGCTCGACTTCGGCACCAACTGGTGCGGCCACTGCAATGCGGCTGCGCCCAAGGTCGAAGAAGCGCTGGCATCGCGGCCCGGCTTGCGCCATATCAAGGTCGAGGACGGCAGCGGGCGACCGCTCGGCCGCTCCTTCGGCATCAAGCTCTGGCCGTCGCTGATCTTCCTGCAGGACGGACGCGAAGTGGCACGCGTGGTGCGCCCGACCGACGCCGCCGTGATCGCCACCGCGCTTTCCGCGCTCGCACCGGCGCAGAATGCTCTGGATGAAAGCACCCCCGAGACTCCAGTCGCTGGTCGATGAAGGACTGATCGACACCGTCGTCCGCCAGCTCATGAGCGGCAAGGAGGCGATGGTCTACGTGGTGCGCTGCGGCGACGACACGCGCTGCGCCAAGATCTACAAGGAAGCCACGCAACGCAGCTTCCGTCAGGCCGTCGACTACACCGAGAACCGCAAGGTCAAGAACACGCGCCTGCAGCGTGCCATGGCCAAGGGCACCAAGTTCGGCCGGCAGGCGACCGAAGCGGCTTGGCAAAGCGCCGAGGTCGATGCGCTGTACAGGCTCGCGGCCGCCGGCGTGCGGGTACCCGAGCCTTACAACTTTTGCGACGGCGTGTTGCTCATGGAGCTCGTCACCGATGCCGAAGGCGATGCCGCCCCGCGCCTGAACGACGTCGTGTTCTCGCCCGAGGACGCGCGCCGCCACCACGCGACCCTGATCGTCGAGGTCGTGCGCATGCTCTGCGCCGGCGTTGTGCACGGCGACCTTTCCGAATTCAATGTGCTGCTCGCGGCCGACGGCCCCGTCATCATCGATCTGCCGCAGGCCGTGGACGCGGCGGGCAACAACCATGCGAAACGCATGCTGCTGCGCGACGTCGACAACCTCAAGGGCTTCTTCGGCCAGTTCGCGCCCGAGCTGCTCAGGACGCATTACGGCGAAGAGATCTGGAACCTCTACGAGCGCGGCGAACTTTCGCCGGAATCGGTGCTGACCGGCGCGTTCGAGCGCGCCAGTGGCCCGGTTGACGTGGGCGCGGTGCTGCGCGAGGTCGACGATGCGCGCCTGGAAGAAGCGGCGCGGCTGGTGCGGATGGCGTCCTCGCGCTGACGGCGCAATTCAGCCCCCGGACCGCAGCCGAAACGCGCCGGGCGACTGCCCCGTCCATTCGCGGAAGGCGCGCGAAAAACTCTTCTCGTTGCGGAACCCCACGGCGAGCGCGATCTGCTTGATCGGCTTGTCGGTGCGCTGCAATTGCAGCGCTGCGCGTTCGCGCCGCACCGTGTCCTTGATCGACTGCAGCGAGGTGCCTTCGTCTTTCAGCTGTCGGTGCAGCGTGCGGCTCGACACATTGAGCAGCGCGGCCAGCGCATCGGCATTGCCCGTTTGCTCGGGGTGCGTGCGCAGCAGTTCATGCACCCGCTGGCCGAGCAGGCGGTCGCGCCGGTACTGCAGCACGGTGAGTGGCAGCGCGCGCTTGAGCATCGTGCGCAGGGCGCGTTCGTCACGCTGCAGCGGCAGCGCGAGGTAGCGCTCGTCGAAACTGAAGCTGGTGCGGGTGGCGTCGAAGCGCACCTCCGGCGCGAACATCAAGGCATAGGCATCGCGGTGGGGCGGCGGCGGGAAAGGAAAGGTCGCGCGCCGCAGCGAGATGCGCGAGTCGATCGCCCAGCACGCAAAGCCGTGCAAGAAGCGCAGGCTCGACACCAGGCAGAACTCCCGCAGCGTTGGGTCGATCGCGCGTCGCTCGGTGATCGACACCGTGGCCACGCCTGCGGTCACCTGCAGTTCGAGCGTGATGTCGTCGGTCAGCAAGCGGTGGTGGCGGCACCAGCGCTTGATCGCCACGCCCAGGTCGGGCGACCCCAGCGAGGCGCGGCACAGCATGCCGTAGCTGCCCCAGGGCAGCTTGCGGCCGAACCAGCCGAGCGCCTCGTCGTCGAGCTCCTGCATCGCGTGCGCATTGAGCGCCTCAAACTGCGCCGCGGTGACGTGGGCGGTGTCGTCGCCCAGCAGCGCTTCGGTGATGCGCGCGTGCGCGAGCGCTGCGTGGTGCGGCATGCCGTAGCGCGCATAGGCGCCGAGAACCGCGCGCACGAAAGCGATCGGCGTGGCAGCGACGGGGGCGGCGGACAGACGGGACACCATGCGCACGACCTTACCCCAGGGGCAAGGCCGAACCGGATGCAGCGACCGCCGATCAGTCGAGCGTGACGCCCGAGTCCTTCGCCAGCTTGCCCAGTCGCTCCGAGTCGGTGCGGATGAGCTGGCCGAAGTCGGCCGCGCTGCCGCCCACCACCGGCGTGCCGATGGCTTCCCAGCGCGTGCGGAAGTCCTTGTCCTGGAAGATCGCGTTGAAGGTCGCGTTCAGCTTGTCGACGATCGGCTGCGGCGTGCCGGCGCGCACTGCAACGCCGTGCCAGGCACTGATCTGGTAGTTGGCAACGCCGGCCTCGGCCATCGTCGGCACCTGCGGCAGCGACGGGCTGCGCTGCGGCGAGGTCACCGCCAGCGGCACCAGCTTGCCGGTCTGCAGGTAAGGCAACGAACTGCCCAGGATGTCGAACATCACGTTGACCTGCCCGCCGAGCAGGTCGTTGAGGGCGGGGCCCGCGCCGCGGTAGGGGATGTGCTTGAGCTGGGTCTGCGCCATGGTGTTGAACAGCTCGCCGGCGAGATGCTGGGGCGTGCCGTTGCCAGCCGAGGCGAAGCTCAGCGGCACCTTGCCGGACTTGGCGAGCGCGATGAAGTCCTTGAGCGTCTTCACGTTGAGCGAGGGGTGTACCTCCAGCACCAGCGGGAAGGCGGAGATCTGCACGACCGGCACCAAGTCCTTCAGCGGGTCGAACGGCATGCTCTTGTAGAGGGAAGGATTGACAGCCATCGGGCCGCTCGCGGCCAGCAGCAGCGTGTGGCCGTCGGCGGGGGCCTGGCGTGCCACTTCGGCGCTGCCGAGGTTGCCGCCCGCACCGCCCTTGTTGTCGATGATCACCGTGGCATTCAGGCGCTTCTGCAACTCGGGGGTCAGCATGCGCGCCATCAGGTCGGTCGGGCCGCCCGGCGGGTAGGGCACGACGAAGCGGATCGTCTTGGACGGATAGGCCGCAGGCTGTGCGCCGGCCGTGTTGAGGGTGGCCAGGGGCAGCAGGGTGGCTGCGGCGAGCCAGTGGCCCAGTTGTCTTCTTTGCATGGTGTTGTCTCCTTCGTGGGGTGGGTCGTGATGCGGATTCAGCGGCCGCCGAAGCGCCGCCGGATGTCGTCGCCGCTGGCCAGCGGCCGGCCGAGCGCGGCGGCGGCTTCGGCCGCCTGGCGCACCAGCGCGGTGTTGTCGGGGGCGAGGCTTCCGTCCTTGCGCAGCAGGTTGTTCTCGAAGCCTACCCGCGCGTGGCCGCCCAGTGCCGCGGCCGCGGTGACGCAGGCGTTCTCCGTGGCACCGAAGGCGCACACCGCCCAGGGCTCGGGCCCCTGGTGCGCGGCCAGGAAGGGCAGCAGGTCACGCGGGCTGGAGGTCTGGCCGGCGCTGTAGCGTCCCAGCACGAAGAGCAGGAACCAGGGTGCATCGGGCACCACGCCGCGCGCGCGCAGCGCCTGCCAGCGCCCGACGTCGGCGGCGTCGTAGAGGATGACCTGCGTCATCACGCGCTCGCGCGCGAGCCAGCCGAAGAAGTCGCCGAGGCCGTGATCCCCGATTTCGGGTTTGTCGATCTCGCGCAGTCCGATCGACACGGCTTCGGGGCGCAGGGCTTGCACCATCGCGATCTGCGCGGGTGCCTGGTAGCGTCCGGCCGCCTCGCTCGTGACCTGCAGCACCATCGCGGGCCCGACGGCACGGCGCACCACCTGCAACGCGTCGCGATAGCCCTCGACGTCGAGGCGGTGCCGGCCATCGGCTTCGCGGATATGCATGTGCAGCATGGCGGCCCCGGCCTCCTGGCAGGCGCGCGCGGTGTCCGCGAGCGTTTGTGCCGTGACCGGCACGCCCGCATGGTCGGCGAGTTGCTTGTAGGCGCCGTTGGGCGCCACGGTGATGATCAGTGCGTCGTCGGGCAGCGCGACCAGCGTCGGCGACGGAACCGAGGCGGCCAGGTCCAAGGCGGATGCGCTCATGGTCATCGGGAGTTTGGGTGTTCGGGGGTGAGGGCTGCTGCCGGCATCGGCGCATCGCTGCGGTCGATGGCGGGCAGTTCGGGCGCGAGCAGCGCAAGGCCCTGGCGCAACAGTGCGTCGTAACGCGCGCGTTCCGCCAGTCGCCGGGGTTCGGGCCAGTCGAAGAAGCCCTGGCCGGTCTTCATGCCGAGCTGTCCAGCCGCCACGCGGTCGCGCAGGGCGCGGGCAGGTTCGGCCGTGTTCGAAAGCGTCGGGTACATGGTGGCGGCGGCGGCGCAGTGCACGTCGATGCCGGCATGGTCGCGCTGCAGCACCGGTCCGGCCGCGAGGTAGCGAAAGCCGAAGCCGAAGCGCACCGCAGCGTCGACGTCTTCCGCCGAGGCGACACCCTCGTCGATGAGCGCGAAGGCTTCGCGCGACAGCGCATGCTGCAGACGGTTCGCAAGGAAACCGGGCTTGTCCTTGCGCACCAGCACGGGCACGCTGCCGCAGCCGCGCATGAAGTCCGCGAGCCAGGCGGCCTGGACCGGATCGCTGTCGGGGCCGCTCACCACTTCCACCAGTGGCACCAGGTGCGCAGGCATGAAGAAGTGCAGGCCCAGCATGCGCTCGCGACTCGCGAGACCGGCACCGATGGCGCTGATCGGAAAGCTGGAGCTGTTGCTCGCCAGCACGGCGGCGGCGGGTGCGCAGGCCACCAGTTCGGCGAAGAGCGCCTGCTTGGCGGCCAGTTGCTCGGTGATGCATTCGACCACCAGCACCACGCCCTCCCACGCCACCGCGTCGAGCGATGCCGCGCTGCGGATGTTCGCGGCGCGATGGGCCAGGTCCGCGGCGGCCAGCTCGGCCGCGACATGGGGCGCCAGGCGTGCGCGTTGCGCTTCGTTCGGGTCGACCACCGTGACCTGTGCGCCACCGCGCGCCAGCACCACGGCCACGTCCGCGCCCATGGTGCCCCCGCCGACGACGACGGTGCGGGCACCCCTGGGGTGCAGCGTTGAGTTCATTGGATTTGTCTCCTTTTGGGGATGCGCCGGGCATCGTTCTGCGGCGCAGTCTAGGCAGGCGTGATTGCACGGTCCAGACGATTTTTTCTATAGACTGATAAGTTGTGAAGATCAATTGGACCGCCCACGAACTCGACGTCTTCCTCACGCTGGTGGAGACCCTGAGCTTTCGCCGCACGGCCTTGCAGATGCATCTGTCGCAGCCGGCCGTCTCCGGCACCGTGGGCCGGCTCGAAGCGATGCTGTCGGCCCGACTGTTCGACCGCACCACCCGTGCCGTGCAGTTGACCGAGGCGGGTCGCGTGTTCGCCGAGCAGGCGCGCTTCGTGCGGCATCAGATGGAAGAGGCCGTGCACCGCGTACGTGCGGTCGCCGACGTGCAGACCGGCCGCGTGGCGCTGGCGGCGCTGCCGTCGCTGGCCGCCACGGTGGTTCCGCTGGCTTTCGCACGCTTTGCCGTCGACCATCCGGGGGTTCAGCTCGAACTGGTCGACAGCCTGGCGGGGCCGGCCTTCGAGATGGTGCGCGCGGGGCGCGTGGACTTCGCACTGACCGCCGCCAACCCGGCCTATGCCGACCTCGACTACGCGCCGCTGTCCTCCGACGCCTTCGTGCTGCTGTTGCCGGCGGGGCATGCGCTGGCGCGCGGCAAGTCGGCGCTGGCCTGGGTCGACATCGCCGAACTGCCGCACATTTCCATGCCCGCCGGCACCAGCGTTCGGCAGTATGCCGACGCGGCGCTGCTCACCCACAAGCTGCGTTTCGCCCCGCGCTACGAAGTCGAGTACCTCGCCACCATCGCGGCCATGGTGGCCGCTGGCATCGGCGTGAGCGCACTCCCCGAGCTGGCGGCGCGCGTGGCCCAGCGGCCCGGGGTCGTGCTGCGACGCTTGCGTGCGCCGGTGCTGCGGCGGCCCATCGGGCTGGTCAGCCTGCGAAGTCGCAGGCTGTCGCCCGCAGCGCAACGCATGGTGGTCCTGCTGCGCGCGGAAATGGACACGGCCGGTCTCGGCGCAGGGACGCAGGCAAACACCTAGGGTGGTGGCAGGATTTGCAACCATCCTGGCTGCAAATGCCCCCCGCTTGGGCGTACCCTCCCAGTTCGGGACGACGCGCCGATTGCGCCGTCCGGCACCCAGGAGACAAACCCCATGCACGATCCCGGCCTGAACTTCGATCTCGGCGACACCATCGATTCCCTGCGCGACGCGATCCAGGACTTCGCCGCCCACGAGATCGCCCCGCGCGCCGCCGCGATCGACGCCGACAACCTCTTCCCGCACGATCTCTGGCAGAAGCTCGGCGCGCTCGGCCTTCACGGCATGACCGTAAAGGAAGAATACGGCGGCACCGAACTCGGCTACCTCGCACACATCGTCGCAATGGAAGAGGTCTCGCGTGCCTCCGCCTCGGTCGGGCTCTCGTACGGCGCGCACAGCAACCTGTGCGTGAACCAGATCCACCGCAACGGCACCGATGCGCAGAAGCAGAAGTACCTGCCGAAGCTGGTGAGCGGCGAGCACGTCGGCGCCCTCGCCATGAGCGAGCCCAACGCCGGCTCCGACGTGGTCAGCATGAAGCTCAGGGCCGAGAAGAAGGACGGGTACTACGTCCTCAACGGCGGCAAGATGTGGATCACCAACGGCGGCGACGCCGACACGCTCGTCATCTACGGCAAGACCGAGCCCGAGATGGGCGCACGCGGCATGACCGCCTTCATCGTCGAGAAGAACTACAAGGGCTTCTCGGCCGGCACCAAGCTCGACAAGCTCGGCATGCGCGGCAGCAACACCTACCCACTGTTCTTCGACAACTGCGAGGTGCCCGAAGAGAACGTGCTCGGCGGCGAAGGCATGGGCGCCAAGGTGCTGATGAGCGGCCTCGACTACGAGCGCGCGGTGCTCTCGGGCGGCCCGCTCGGCATCATGGCCGCGTGCATGGACGCGGTGATCCCGTACATCCACGAGCGCAAGCAGTTCGGCCAGAGCATCGGCGAGTTCCAGCTCATGCAGGGCAAGCTGGCGGACATGTATTCGACCTGGCAGGCCACGCGTGCTTATGTGTACGCCGTGGGCAAGGCCTGCGACCGCAACGACCATGCGCGCACCTTCCGCAAGGACGCGGCCGGCGCCATCCTGTACTCGGCCGAGAAGGCGACCTGGATGGCCGGCGAGGCGATCCAGGCGCTGGGCGGCGTGGGCTACACCAAGGACTTCCCGGTCGAGCGGCTGTGGCGCGATGCCAAGCTGTACGAGATCGGCGCGGGCACGAGCGAGATCCGGCGCATGCTGATCGGTCGCGAGCTGTTCGCTGAAACGGCCTAGGATGTTTTTCTCCCTCCCCCAGAGGGGGAAGGGGGCAGACAAGGAGACAAGGAAATGAACATGACTGCAGCACTGGCCGAGAGCTACGGCAAGGGCGCCACCGACGTCCCCCTCATCGAACAACCCATCGGCGACTTCTTCGACGACATGGTTGCCAGGCAACCCGACCGCGAAGCGCTCATCAGCCGCCACGAAGGCCAGCGCTTCACCTACCGCGAACTGCAGGCCGAATCCAACAAGCTCGCCAGCGCGCTGCTGAACCTCGGCCTCGTGCCCGGAGACCGCGTCGGCATCTGGTCGCACAACAACGTGCCGTGGGTGCTGATGCAGATCGCCACCGCCAAGGTCGGCCTGATCCTCGTCAACATCAACCCGGCCTACCGCACCTCGGAGCTTGAATACGCGCTCAACAAGGTCGGCTGCAAGGCGCTGGTGACGATGGCGCAGTTCAAGACCAGCGACTACCTGGGCATGCTGCGCGAGCTGGGCCCCAAGCGCCTGCCGCTGCTGCAGCACACCTTCTGGATCGACGGCAAGGCGGCCGCGGATGTGCAGGAGCCGGGCATGCAGCGCTTCAGCCAGCTGCTCGCGGGCGGCGATGCGGCCGACGCGCGCATCGCGCAGATCCAGAAGACGCTGAAGGCCACCGACCCCATCAACATCCAGTTCACCAGCGGCACCACGGGCTTTCCCAAGGGCGCGACGCTCACGCACCGCAACATCCTGAACAACGGCTTCTTCATCGGCGAGTGCATGAAGCTCACGCCGGCCGACCGCCTGTGCATTCCGGTGCCGCTGTACCACTGCTTCGGCATGGTGCTGGGCAACCTGGCGTGCCTCACGCACGGCTCGGCCATCGTGTACCCGAACGACGGCTTCGATCCGCTCACCGTGCTCGAGACGGTGCAGGCCGAGAAGTGCACCGGCCTGCACGGCGTGCCGACCATGTTCATCGCCGAGCTCGACCATCCGCGCTTCGCCGAGTTCGATTTGTCTACGCTGCGCACCGGCATCATGGCCGGCACCGCCTGCCCGATCGAAGTGATGAAGCGCGTGGTCGACCGCATGCACCTCTCGGAGATCACCATCGCCTATGGCATGACCGAGACCAGCCCGGTGAGCTGCCAGAGCGCATCCGACACGCCGCTCGCGCAGCGCGTGGCCACGGTCGGCAAGGTGCAGCCGCACCTGGAGATCAAGATCGTCGACCCCGACACCGGTGCGGTGATGCCGCGCGGCCGGTCTGGCGAGTTGTGCACGCGCGGCTATTCGGTGATGCACGGCTACTGGGACGACGAGCCCAGGACCCGCGAGGCGATCGACGCCGAGCACTGGATGCACACCGGCGACCTCGCCACCATGGACGAGGCGGGCTACGTCAACATCGTCGGCCGCATCAAGGACCTGGTGATCCGCGGCGGCGAGAACATCTACCCGCGCGAGATCGAGGAGTTCCTCTATCGGCACCCCAAGGTGCAGGACGTGCAGGTCGTCGGCCTGCCCGACACCCGCTACGGCGAGGAGCTCTGCGCCTGGATCATCGTGAAGCCCGGCCAGATCGCCACCGAGGACGAGGTGCGTGATTTCTGCAAGGGCCAGATCGCGCATTACAAGGTGCCGAAGTACATCCAGTTCGTCACCGAGTTCCCGATGACGGTGACCGGCAAGATCCAGAAATTCAAGATTCGCGACGCGATGAAAACCCAGCTCGGGCTGGACGAGGTCAAGACAGCATGAGCAAACTCGAAACCAAGCTGAACGCGCGCAGCGCGGACTTCCAGGCCAACGCCGCCGCCATGCGCGCGCTCGTCGACGACCTGCACGCGCAGTTCGCCAAGGTCGAGGCCGGGGGCGGCGAGGCGGCGCGCGCCAAGCACGTCGCCCGCGGCAAGCTGCTGCCGCGCGACCGCGTGGCCGAGTTGCTCGACCCGGGTACGCCCTTCCTGGAGATCGCGCCGCTCGCGGCCTACGGCATGTACCTCGACGCCAAGGGCGCAGAGTCCGCGCCCGGCGCCGGCCTGATCGCCGGCATCGGCCGCGTGAGCGGCGTGGACTGCATGATCGTCTGCAACGACGCGACGGTGAAGGGCGGTACCTACTACCCGCTCACCGTCAAGAAGCACCTGCGTGCGCAGGAGATCGCCGAGCAGAACCGCCTGCCCTGCATCTATCTGGTCGACTCCGGCGGCGCGAACCTGCCGAACCAGGACGATGTGTTTCCGGATCGCGACCACTTCGGCCGCATCTTCTACAACCAGGCCCAGATGAGCGCGCAGGGCATCGCGCAGATCGCGGTCGTCATGGGCTCGTGCACCGCAGGCGGCGCCTACGTGCCGGCGATGAGCGACGAGTCGATCATCGTGAAGAACCAGGGCACGATTTTCCTCGGCGGCCCGCCGCTCGTGAAGGCCGCGACCGGCGAGGTCGTCACGGCCGAAGACCTCGGCGGTGGCGACGTGCACACCCGCCTGTCGGGCGTGGCCGACCACCTCGCGCAGAACGACCTGCATGCGCTGTCGCTCGCGCGCTCGGCCATCGCCAACATCAACCGCAAGGACGGTGCTGCCCTGCCCGATGCGAAGGAGCGCGCACCGGTCTTTCCGCGCGAAGAGCTTTACGGCGTGATTCCCACCGACACGCGCAAGCCCTTCGACGTGCGCGAGATCATCGCGCGCATCGTCGATGGCAGCGAGTTCCACGAGTTCAAGGCGCGCTTCGGTGCCACGCTGGTGTGCGGCTTCGCCGAGATCGAGGGCATGCCCGTCGGCATCGTCGCGAACAACGGCATCCTCTTTTCCGAATCGGCGCAGAAGGGCGCGCACTTCATCGAGCTGTGCTGCCAGCGCAAGACGCCGCTCGTGTTCCTGCAGAACATCACCGGCTTCATGGTGGGCCGCAAGTACGAGAACGAGGGCATCGCGCGCCACGGCGCGAAGATGGTGACGGCCGTGGCGACCGCCAACGTGCCGAAGTTCACCATCATCATCGGCGGCAGTTTCGGTGCCGGCAACTACGGCATGTGCGGCCGCGCCTTCGGTCCGCGCTTCCTCTGGATGTGGCCCAACGCGCGCATCAGCGTGATGGGCGGCGAACAGGCCGCGAGCGTGCTGGCCACCGTCAAGCGCGACGGCATCGAAGGCAAGGGCGGCAGCTGGAGCCAGGAAGAGGAAGAGGCCTTCAAGGCGCCGATCCGCCAGCAGTACGAAGACCAGGGCCACCCGTACTACGCGACCGCGCGGCTGTGGGACGACGGGATCATCGACCCGGCGGACACGCGGCGCGTGCTGGCGCTGGGCCTGGCCGCGTCGCGCAATGCGCCGATTCCCGAGCCGAAGTTCGGCATCTTCCGGATGTGATCGAGCGATGCAGCTCCCGCATTACTTCAGCCGGCTCGCGCGCTACCACGCATGGGCCACGCACACCTTGCTGCGCGACCTGGCGCAGCTCAGCGACGAGGAGTGGCACCGTGATTTGCGCCTGTTTTTCGGCTCGGTGCATCGCACCGTGAATCACCTGCTGGTGACCGACAACACCTGGTACGCGCGCTTTGCCGAGAACAGCTCGCCAAGGGTCGCGCTCGACGCCGAACTGCATACCGACCGCGCAGCCGTGTGCGCTGCGCTGGCCGAAGCGGTCGACCGCTGGGGCGTCTGGACGAACACGCTCGACGCTGCGCGCTTCGACGGCGAGCTGGTCTACACGCGCAACAACGGCGAGGCGGTCTGCATTCCGTTCGCGCCGGCGCTTGGCCACGTGTTCAACCACGCGACACATCACCGCGGCCAGCTCACGGCCGCTGTGACGGTGATGGGGCATCCCGGCCCGTCGCTCGACTGGGTCGCACTGCTTCAGACCGAATCGAGAGCCTCATGACCTTCACCCAACTCAAGCTCACCACCGACGGCCCGGTTGCCCGCATCTGGCTGGACCAGCCGGACACGCGCAACGCCTTCGACGACATCGTCATCGGCGAGCTGACGCAGGCTTTCCTCGAAGTTGGTGCTGCGCCACAGGTCAAGGCCATCGTGCTGGGCGCCAACGGTCCCGCCTTCTGCGCCGGCGCCAACCTGAACTGGATGCGCCGCATGGCCGACTACACGCGCGACGAGAACCTCGCCGACGCGGGCACGCTGGCCGAGATGCTGCGCACCATCGCCGAATGCCCCAAGCCGACCATTGCCCGCGTGCAGGGCGATGTGTACGCCGGCGGCATGGGGCTGGTCGCGGCTTGCGACATGGCCGTCAGCGTCGACACCGCGTGGTTTTGCCTGAGCGAAGTGAAGATTGGCCTCATCCCGGCCACCATCAGCCCGTACGTGATCCGCGCGATGGGGGCGCGTGCCTCGCAGCGCTACTTCCTGACCGCCGAGCGCTTCACCGCCGCCGAGGCGCACCGCATCGGCTTCGTGCACGAGGTGGTCGCGGTCGATGCACTCGATGCCAAGGTCGACGAGCTGCTCAGGGCGCTGACCGGCGCCAGCCCCGCTGCCGTGCGCGCCTGCAAGACGCTGCTGGCCGATGTCACCGGCCGCGCCGTCGACGACGCGTTGATCGCGAAGACGGTCGAGGGCATCGCCGACATCCGCGCCAGCGACGAAGGCCGTGAAGGCGTGAAGGCCTTTCTCGAGAAGCGCAAGCCCGACTGGCTGGTGTCGACATGAACGCGCTCGACATGCCCCAACTGCTCGCGCTCGCGGGCGCGATCGGCTGGGCCAGCGGCGTGCGGCTCTACCTCGTGGTGCTGCTGACCGGCATGGCCGGTTACTTCGGCTGGATGCCGTTGCCCGGAGGCTTGCAGATGCTGGCGCATCCGGTCGTCCTCGCCGCCGCCGGATTCATGGTGTTCGTGGAGTTCTTCGCCGACAAGATTCCGGGGCTCGACTCGCTCTGGGACATGGTGCACACCGTCATCCGCATCCCGGCCGGCACGGCGTTGGCGGCCGGCGTGTTTGGTGGCGACCACGCGGTGATGGCGCTGGTCGCGGCGCTGCTGGGCGGCGGCTTCGCGGCCACGGCGCATGCGGCCAAGGCGACCACGCGCGCCGCCATCAACACTTCGCCCGAGCCGTTCACCAATGTCGGCGCTTCGCTGGTCGAAGACACGATGGTGCCGGCCAGCCTGTGGCTGGCGGTGGCACATCCGCTGGTCTTCGGCGCGCTCTTCGTGGTCGTGCTGGTGCTCAGTGTCTGGCTCATCCGCAAGAGCTGGCGCTTCCTGCGGGGCCTCGTGGGCCGCGTCACGCGCATCTTCAGCGGCAAGCCCGATCCGGGCGTGGTCCCTGCGTTTCAGCTCAAGAAAAATCCTCCGGGAGACACCCCTCATGTTTAAGAAGATCCTGATCGCCAACCGTGGCGAGATCGCCTGCCGCGTCGCCGCCACCGCGCGCCGCATGGCGGTGCGGACCGTCGCCGTGTACTCGGATGCCGACGCCAACGCCAACCATGTGCGGGCCTGCGACGAGGCGGTGCACGTCGGCGGCAGCGCGCCGAAAGACAGCTACCTGCGCTGGGAGAAGATCCTCGAGGCCGCCAAGGCCACGGGTGCGGAAGCGATTCATCCCGGCTATGGCTTCCTGAGCGAGAACGAAGCCTTCGCGCAGGCCTGCGCCGATGCCGGCATCGCGTTCATCGGCCCGCCTCCGTCGGCGATCAAGGCCATGGGCCTGAAGGCCGAGTCGAAGCAGCTGATGGAGAAGGCCGGCGTGCCGCTCGTGCCCGGCTACCACGGCAGCGAGCAGGACCCGGCGCTGCTGCAGCGCGAGGCCGACCGCATCGGCTACCCGGTGCTCATCAAGGCCAGCGCGGGCGGCGGCGGCAAGGGCATGCGCGCGGTCGAGAAGTCGGCAGATTTCGCCGCCGCGCTCGCGTCGTGCCAGCGCGAAGCCATCAACAGCTTCGGCGACGACGCGGTGCTGATCGAGAAGTACGTGCAGCGCCCGCGCCACATCGAGATCCAAGTGTTCGGCGACACGCACGGCGACTGCGTCTACCTGTTCGAGCGCGACTGCTCGGTGCAGCGGCGCCACCAGAAGGTGCTCGAAGAAGCGCCTGCGCCCGGCATGACCGAGGCGATGCGCAAGCAGATGGGCGATGCCGCCGTGGCCGCGGCACGCGCCGTGAACTACGTGGGCGCGGGCACGGTCGAGTTCATCGTCGAGCAGCGCGAAGGCGGCGCGATGAACTTCTTCTTCATGGAGATGAACACGCGCCTGCAGGTGGAACACCCGGTGACCGAAGCCATCACCGGGCTCGATCTCGTCGAATGGCAACTGCGCGTGGCATCGGGCGAGCCGCTGCCCGCCAAGCAGGCCGAACTGAAGATCCACGGCCACGCCATCGAGGCGCGCATCTGCGCCGAGAACCCCGACAACAATTTCCTGCCTGCCACCGGCACCTTGCGCGTGTACCGCAAGCCGCAGGCCACCGCGTTCCAGCGCAGCCGCGTGCGCATCGACGACGGCGTGCGCGAGGGCGGCGAGATCTCGCCCTTCTACGACTCGATGATCGCCAAGCTGATCGTGCACGGCGCCACGCGTGACGAGGCGCTGGCCCGGCTCGACGCGGCGCTGGGGCAGACGCACATCGTCGGCGTGCAGACCAACGTGCAGTTCCTGCGCGGCATCCTCGCGACCGATTCCTTCGCCAACGCCAATCTCGACACGGCGCTCATCGAGCGCGAACGCGCGGTGCTCTTCGACCGCGAGCCGCTCGGCCTGCCGCTGGCGGCCGCGGCGTCGATCGCGCGCACGCTGCTCGACGAGCGCGCGACGCACAGCGCTGACCCGTTCAGCCGCCGCGACGGCTGGCGTTCGCTCGGCGTCACGTCGCGCGTCTACGCCTTCGAGTTCCGCGGCGAGCCGCAGACGGCCACCTTGCGCTACCTGCACGACGGCGCGCTGATGCTCGCCGTGGGCGAGGTCTCTGGCCTGCTTGAAATCGCGCGGCTGCCCGACGGCCGGATCGAGTTGTCGTTCGACGGCGCGCGTCACACGGTGGACGTGTACGAGCGGCAGGACACCGCCCACGTCTTCGCCACCGGAGGTGCGACGAAGATCGTGACCATCGACCGCCTCGCGCACGCGGGCGAAACCCAGGCCGAAGGCGGACGCCTCACCGCGCCGATGCCGGGCAAGGTCGTGTCGTTCTCTGTGAAGGCCGGCGACAAGGTCAGCCGCGGCCAGCCGCTCGCGGTGATGGAGGCGATGAAGATGGAGCACACTATCGCGGCGCCGGCGGACGGCACCGTGCAGGAGCTGCTCTACGCACCCGGCGATCAGGTCGCCGAAGGGTCGGAGCTGCTGCGCATCGCGGTCTGATTAAGCTCGGGCGCATGCGAATCACCCTCTACCTCCCCGACAGCCGCCCCGAAACCTGGATCGCCGGCCTGCAAAGCGAATTCCCCGACGCCACGATCACGCAATGGGCGCCGGGTGCGCCACAAGCCGACCACGCGGTGGTCTGGGCGCCGCCGCAGGAGTTCATCGACGCGCAGCCTCAACTGCGCGGCATCTTCAACATCGGCGCGGGCGTCGATGCGTTGCTCAAGCTCGACGTGCCGCCGACCACGCGCATCGTGCGGCTCGACGATGCCGGCATGTCGGTGCAGATGGCCGAGTACGTTTGCCATGCGCTGATCCGCCATGTGCGCGAGTTCGACGTCTACCAGGCCGGGGCGCCGGAGGGCAACTGGAGCTACCGCAAGCCGCGGCTGCGGCGCGACTTCCCCGTCGGCGTGATGGGCCTGGGCATCCTCGGCGAACGCGTCGCGAAGACAGTCGCGCAGTTCGACTTTCCGGTCAATGGCTGGAGCCGTTCGCCGAAGTCGGTCGAGGGCGTGCGGTGCTTCGCCGGCAAGAATGAATTCGACGCCTTCCTGGCGGCCACGCGCGTGCTGGTGTGCCTGCTGCCGCTCACGGCCGAAACGAACGGCATCCTCAACCGCGAGACGCTCTCGAAGCTGCAGCCGGGTGGCTACCTCATCAACGTCGCGCGCGGCCAGCACCTGGTCGAGGACGACCTGATCCCGCTGCTCGACGCCGGTCAGCTCGCCGGTGCCACGCTCGACGTGTTCCAGACCGAGCCGCTGCCCAAGGCGCATCCGTTCTGGCGTCACCCGAAGATCACGGCCACGCCGCACATTTCGGCGCGCACCTTGCGCGAGGAATCGATCGCGCAGATCGCGGCCAAGATCCGGGCTGTGGAAGCGGGTGCGGACTTTGCCGACATCGCGGGCGTGGTCGACGCCAAACGCGGATACTGATTCCTTCCCCGGAGACGCTCCATGAAACTTCCCACCCGAGTCAACATCGTCGACGTCGGCCCGCGCGACGGACTGCAGAACGAAAAGCAGCCGGTGCCCGCCGAGACCAAGATCGGCCTGGTGCACCGCCTGCAGGACGCCGGCTTGAAGGAGATCGAAGTGACCAGCTTCGTCTCGCCCAAGTGGGTGCCGCAGATGGGCGACAACGCCGAGGTCATGCACGGCATCCACCGACAGCCGGACGTCCGCTACTCGGTGCTCACGCCCAACATGAAGGGCTTCGAGGCGGCCATCGCCGCGCCGCGTGCCGAGTGGCCCGGCGAGATCGTCGTGTTCGCGGCCGCGACCGAAGCCTTCAGCCAGAAGAACATCAACTGCTCGATCGCCGAGAGCATCGAGCGCTTCGCGCCCGTGGTCGCCGCCGCGCGCGAGAAGGGGATCCGCGTGCGCGGCGCGATGTCGTGCACCGTGGGCTGCCCGTACGAAGGCGATGTCGCGCCGGAAGCCGTGGGTCGGCTCGCCGCGCTCATGAAGGGCATCGGCGTGGAGCGCATCGACGTGGCCGACACCATCGGCGTGGGCACGCCGCGCAAGGTGCAGGCGGCGATGGAAGCGACGCTCGCGCACTTCGGCATCGACGACATCTCGGGCCACTTCCACGACACCTACGGCCAGGCGCTGTCGAACACGCTGGCCGCGCTCGAGCTCGGGGTATGGAATTTCCAGTCGTCTTCGGCGGGCCTGGGCGGCTGCCCGTATGCGAAAGGCGCGACCGGCAACGTCGCGACCGAAGACGTGGTCTACATGCTGCAGGGCATGGGCATCGAGACGGGCATCGACCTCGACAAGCTGATCGACGCGGGCGTCTACATCAGCGAGGCCCTGGGCCGCGAGCCGAACTCGCGCGCGTCGAAGGCGATCCGCACCAAGCGGGCCGGCTGAGATGTGCGGCGCTGAATTGCACGCCCTCCCGGAAACCGTGCAGCGCGTCTCGCGTGCGCTGCAGGACGCCGGACACCCGCACATGCCACACATGCTCGACGACGCGGCGCGCACGGCACAACAGGCCGCCGACGCCCTCGGCATCGCGGTCGGCCAGATCGCCAAGAGCATCATCTTCAAGCGCAAGAGCGACGAGATGGCGGTGCTCGTCATCACCTCGGGCGACAAGCGCGTCGACGAGAAGAAGGTCGATGCCATCGTCGGCAAGACCGGTCGCGCCGATGCCGATTTCGTGAAATTGAAGACGGGCTTCTCGATCGGCGGCGTGTCGCCTTTTGCGCATGCCACGCCATCGGTCACGCTGATCGATCGCGAGCTGTTCCGCTTCGACGAGGTGTGGGCGGCGGCGGGCCATCCGCACGCAGTGGTGCGCCTTGCGCCGCAAGACTTGGAGCGCCTCACCGGCGCGCCGGTGGCGGACGTCGTATGACCGCAGCCATCGTGGACCTGGCTGCGGCACGCGCCCGGCTGACGGTCGTGATGGCCGATCTGGCCTCGATCACGCCGGTGCCTTCACCGTGCGTGTCGGTCTGCCGCATGGTGCCCGCCACGGCCCTGTGCGAAGGCTGCTTTCGCACGATCCCGGAGATCGCGGGCTGGAGTCGCAGCACCGACGCCGACAAGCTCGCGGTGTGGGGGCGCATCGAACAACGACTGTCGGAGACGACCTCTTGAAGCACATCACCTTCTATCTCGACTTCCTCTCGCCCTACGCCTACCTTGCGTTCGAAAAGCTGCCCGAGACGCTCGAAGGCCTGAGCCACAGCGTGACCTACAAGCCGCTGCTGTTCGGCGCGATCCTGAAGGCGAACGGCCAGCTGGGCCCGGCGGAGATTCCGTCCAAGCGCGAGTGGACGTATCGCCACGTGCTGTGGCTCGGGCAGGCGCACGGCGTGCCGATCGAGATGCCGATGACACACCCGTTCAACCCCTTGCCGCACCTGCGGCTGGCGCTGGCCACGTCGACGAGCGGCGAGATCAGCCGCTACATGGCCGAGATGATCTTCCACGAGGTGTGGCGCGGCGGTGCCGAGATGGGCGACGCGGTGCGACTGGCCGGTCTCGCGGAGACGCTGCAGACGGTGCGCGACGCCAACGGTCCCGAGGTCAAGGCACAGCTGAAGGACAACACCGACGAGGCGATCGCGCGCGGCGTGTTCGGCGTGCCGGCGTATGCGGTCGACGACAAGCTTTTCTGGGGCTTCGACGGTCTGGCGATGCTGCGGTCGTACCTTGACGGCGATGCCTGGTTCGAGGGCCCGGCGTGGTCGGGCGCGGCCGACCGTCCCGGCCTCCAGCGGCAGAATCGTTGACATTTCTTGCATCCTGAAACCTGCCGCGCGGGTTTCCCCTTGAGTCGTCAGCGCCGATTCAGTTTCGCGCAAGCCTCGGGTCAGTCGTGACTCCAAGAATGCATGTGGCCTCGCTGTGAGGCCACACGCATACCAAACAGGAGACGACGCAATGGCAACCACACTGGATTCGAAGGGAGTGCCCCACCCGGCCCCCCGGCCCATGTCCGCGGAGGAGAAGAAGGTCATCTTCGCTTCCTCGCTCGGCACGGTGTTCGAGTGGTATGACTTCTATCTTTACGGTTCGCTCGCTGCGATCATCGCCAAGCAGTTCTTCAGCGGCCTGGACGCCGGTGCTGCCTTCATCTTCGCGTTGCTCGCCTTCGCGGCCGGTTTCCTGGTGCGTCCCTTCGGCGCCATCGTGTTCGGCCGGCTCGGCGACATGATCGGCCGCAAGTACACCTTCCTGATCACCATCCTGATCATGGGCCTGTCGACCTTCATCGTCGGCCTGCTGCCCAGCTACGCGACCATCGGCGTCGCGGCGCCCGTGATCCTGATCGCGCTGCGCATGCTGCAGGGCCTGGCGCTCGGCGGCGAGTACGGCGGTGCCGCCACCTACGTCGCCGAGCACTCGCCGCACGGCAAGCGCGGTGCCTACACCTCGTGGATCCAGACGACGGCCACGCTCGGCCTGTTCCTGAGCCTGCTGGTGATCCTGGGCGTGCGCGAAGGCCTGGGCGAAGCGGTGTTCAACGACTGGGGCTGGCGCATGCCGTTCCTGGTGTCGATCCTGCTGCTGGGCATCTCGGTGTGGATTCGCCTGACGCTGTCCGAGTCGCCCGCCTTCCAGAAGATGAAGGCCGAGGGCAAGACCTCGAAGGCGCCGCTGGCCGAGTCCTTCGGCGAGTGGAAGAACCTGAAGATCGTCATTCTTGCGCTGGTCGGCCTGACGGCGGGCCAGGCGGTGGTCTGGTACTCGGGCCAGTTCTACGCGCTCTTCTTCCTCACGGCACAGCTGAAGGTCGATGCGACCACGGCCAACCTGATGATTGCAGCCGCGCTGCTGCTGGGCACGCCCTTCTTCGTGGTGTTCGGCACGCTGTCGGACAAGATCGGCCGCAAGCCCATCATCATGGCCGGCTGCCTGCTGGCGGTGGTCACGTACTTCCCGGTCTTCAAGATGCTGACCGAAGCCTCCAACCCCGACCTGGCGCGCGCACAGGCCACGGCTGGCGTCACGGTGACGGCCGACCCGGCGACCTGCTCGTTCCAGGGCAACCCGGTGGCCCGCGAGATCGACTTCAAGAGCTCGTGCGACATCGCCAAGCGCTACCTCGTGCAGAACTCGGTGAGCTACGAGAACGTGGCCGGCGCACCGGGCTCGAAGGCCGTCGTGAAGATCGGCGACAAGTCGATCGAGGCGCCCGTCGGCAACGTCGTGAACCTCAAGTTCGACGAAGGCTCCGCCAAGGAAATCGCCGCCTTCAAGAAGGGCGTGGCCGAAGACCTGAAGATCGCGGGCTACCCGTCGAAGGCCGACCCCGCGAAGATGAACAAGGTGATGACGGTGGTGCTGCTGTTCTGGCTGGTGCTGCTGGTGACCATGGTCTACGGCCCGATCGCCGCGATGCTGGTCGAGATGTTCCCCACGCGCATCCGCTACACCTCGATGAGCCTGCCGTACCACATCGGCAACGGCTGGTTCGGCGGCCTGCTGCCCACCACCGCCTTCGCCATCGTGGCCAGCACCGGCAACATGTACAACGGCCTCTGGTACCCGATCATCATCGCGGGCGTCACGCTGGTCATCGGCACCCTGTTCATCCGGGAAACCAAGGACATCGACATCTACGCGAATGACTGATCCACGCTGACCGGCGCGGAGGGCATGGGCCCTCTGCTCGACAAAAAGGCTTCACGCCCTGCGGCATGCAGGCTGAGGCCTTTTTCTCGAGCATTCAATCCAGGAGACAACACCATGTGGAAAATCGTCGTAGGTTTCGTCGTCTTTGCCGCCATCGCGCTGTTCGTCATCGCCAAGGGCGGCGATTCGATCGACATGTCCGGTGAAAAGCACGGCACCGAGGCCACGCACACGCCCGAGCCGGCGGCGCCGGCCGCGCCTGCTGCTCCCGCCGCGCCCAAGTAATTCCGATCGGGCACGAGACGCCGGCTGACACCCAGCCGCGCAAGACCCTGCCACACGGCGGTCGCCGTGCTGTTCCTAGAATGTCTGCCCCACCCCCAAGGTACGCATGACACAGGGCTCCATCCGGATTCGCGGCGCACGCCAGCACAACCTCCAGAACCTCGATCTCGACATCCGCACCGGCGAGATGACCGTGGTCACCGGGCCCAGCGGCTCGGGCAAGTCGAGCCTCGTGTTCGACACGCTCTATGCCGAAGGCCAGCGACGCTACGTCGAGACCTTCTCGGCCTACGCGCGCCAGTTCCTCGACCGCATGGACAAGCCGGCGGTCGACAAGGTGGAGGGCGTGCCACCCGCCATCGCCATCGACCAGACCAACCCGGTGCGTTCGTCGCGTTCCACGGTCGGCACGATGACCGAGCTCAACGATCACCTGAAGCTGCTCTACGCGCGCGCGGCGGCGCTGTTCGACCGCGAGACCGCGCTGCCGGTACGGCACGACTCGCCCGACTCCATCTACGCCGCGCTGGCCGAACGCGCCGCCGCTGCGGGCGATCCGCGCGTGGTACTCACATTCCCGGTCGAGTTGCCCGCGACCACGACCTCCGACGAAGTCACGCAGTGGCTTTCCGCCAGCGGCTTCACGCGGGTGCAGGGCGAGCGCGAGGTCGCGACGACCACAGGGCCGCGCAAGGTGCTCGACGTGGTGGCCGACCGCTTTCGCATCGCCGGCGCCGAGCGCGTGCGCGTGCTGGAGGCGATCGAGACGGCGCTCAAGCGCGGCGCGGGCCGCCTCACGGTCTACGCGCTGGCGGCCGAAGAGGGCGGCGATCCGGAGGTCTGGAAGTTTTCCACCGGCCTGCACTGCCCAGAGAGCGATATCCGCTACGCCGACCCGATCCCCTCGATGTTCTCGTTCAACTCGGCGGTGGGCGCCTGCGAGACCTGCCGTGGCTTCGGCCGCGTGATCGGCGTGGACCTCGGCCTGGTCATTCCCAACGAGAAGCTCACGCTGCGCGCCGGCGCCATCAAGACGATCCAGACGCCGGCCTGGAAAGAGGCGCAGGACGACCTCATGCGCCACGCCGAGGCGGCCGGCATCCCGCGCGACACGCCGTGGAACAAGCTGACCGACGAGCACCGCCAGTGGGTCATCGAGGGCACGCCCAACTTCAAGACGGGCAACTGGAACAAGCAGTGGTACGGCGTCAAGCGCTTCTTCGGCTACCTGGAGAGCAAGGCCTACAAGATGCACATTCGTGTGCTGCTGTCGAAGTACCGCAGCTACACGCCATGCCCGACGTGCGCCGGCGCGCGTCTCAAGCTCGAGAGCCTGCTCTGGCGCATCGGCAGCAAGGACGACGCGGACGCGGTGCTGCCACCGGAAAAGCGCTTCATGCCCGTGGGTGCCAAGTGGTCGCGTGAGCAACTCGAAGCGTTGCCCGGGCTGTGCCTGCACGACCTGATGATGCTGTCGATCGAGCGGCTGCGCCGCTTCTTCGACCGCGTCGAACACCATGGCAACGGCACGCCGGCGAGCGAGGGCGATGCCCAGGCGCTCAAGCTGCTGTTCGAGGAGATCACCACCCGCCTGCGCTATCTGCACGACGTCGGCATCGGCTATCTCACGCTCGACCGGCAGAGCCGCACCCTCAGCGGCGGCGAGGTGCAGCGCATCAACCTGACGACGGCGCTCGGCACGTCGCTGGTCAACACGCTGTTCGTGCTCGACGAGCCGAGCATCGGCCTGCATCCGCGCGACATGAACCGCATCACCGAGGCGATGCTGCGTCTGCGCGATGCGGGCAACACGCTGGTGGTGGTCGAGCACGACCCGGCGGTGATGCTCGCGGCCGACCGCGTGATCGACATGGGCCCCGGCCCCGGCATCCGTGGCGGCCAGATCGTGTTCGACGGCACGACCGACCAGCTGCGCGATGCCGACACGCTGACCGGCCAGTACCTCGGTGGCCGCAAGAAGATCGGCATGGGCTTCAAGCGGCTCGTGAGCGAGAACACGCACCGGCTCATCCTCGAGGGCGCGCGCGAGCACAACCTGCAGAACATCACGGTCGAGATCCCGCTGGCGCGGCTGGTGTGCATCACCGGCGTCAGCGGCTCGGGCAAATCCACGCTGGTGCAGGACGTGCTCGCCCCCGCGCTGATGCGCCACTTCGGCAAGGCGACCGAGACGCCGGGCGCGCACGACCGGCTGTTGGGCGCCGATCACCTGGGTGACGTGGTCTTCGTCGACCAGTCGCCGATCGGCAAGACGGCGCGCTCCAATCCCGCGAGCTATGTGGGCGCCTGGGATGCGATCCGCGAGATCTTCGCGACCGCTGCATTGTCGCGCCAGCGCGGCTACACAGCGAGCAAGTTCAGCTTCAATTCCGGCGACGGGCGCTGCCCGACCTGCGGCGGCTCGGGCTTCGAGCACGTGGAGATGCAGTTCCTCTCCGACGTGTACCTGCGATGCCCCGACTGCGACGGCAAGCGCTACCGACCCGAGATCCTCGAAGTCACCATCGAGCGCAAGGACCGTCACTTCAACGTGGCCGACGTGCTCGACCTCACCGTGGCCGAGGCTGCCATGTTGTTCGACGCCGACCGCGACGTGCTGCGCGTGCTGCAGCCCATCGTCGACGTGGGGCTCGACTACGTGAAGCTGGGCCAGCCGGTGCCCACGCTGTCGGGTGGCGAGGCGCAGCGCCTCAAGCTCGCCGGCTTCCTGGCCGAGGCTGCGAAGAACGCAACGGCCAGCAAGCAGTCCGTCGCACGCAAGGGCACGCTCTTCCTGTTCGACGAGCCGACGACCGGCCTGCATTTCGACGACATCGCGCGCTTGATGCGCGCGCTGCGCAAGCTGCTCGACGCCGGGCATTCGCTGGTCGTGATCGAGCACAACCTCGATGTGATCCGCGCGAGCGACTGGCTCATCGACCTGGGCCCGGAAGGCGGCGAGGGCGGCGGCCAGGTGGTGGCCGAGGGCACGCCCGAGTCGATCCGCGAGAACCGCGCGTCGCTCACCGGTGCGGCGCTGGCCGACTACGAGCTCGCGATCGGCCCCGATGCGTACAAGGTGGCCGAGCGCGCAGCGCGGCGTTACGTCGGCAGCGCCGCATCGGACGCGCCGGGCCGCCACGCGATCCAGATCGTCAATGCGCGCGAGCACAACCTGAAGAACCTCAGCGTCGACATCCCGCGCGGCAAGTTCAGCGTGGTCACGGGCGTGAGCGGATCGGGCAAGTCGACGCTGGCGTTCGACATCCTGTTCAACGAAGGGCAGCGGCGTTACCTCGAATCGCTCAACGCCTACGCGCGCAGCATCGTGCAGCCCGCGGGCCGTCCGGAGGTCGATGCGGTGTACGGCATTCCGCCGACGGTCGCGATCGAGCAGCGCCTCTCGCGCGGTGGTCGCAAGAGCACCGTGGGCACGACCACCGAGGTGTGGCATTTCCTGCGCCTGCTGTACGTGAAGCTCGGCATCCAGCACTGCATCTTCGACGGGGCCGCGGTGCAGCCGCAAACGCCCGACAGCATCGCGGCGCAGCTGTTGAAGAACTTCAGGGGACAGCACATCGGGTTGCTTGCGCCGCTCGTGAGCAACCGCAAGGGTGTTTACACCGAGCTCGCCGACTGGGCGCGGCCGCGCGGCTTCACGCACCTGCGGGTCGACGGCGCCTTCCTGCCGACGACCGGCTTTCCGCGCATCGACCGCTTCAAGGAACACAGCATCGAGCTGCCGGTGGCCAGCCTCGATGTGTCGCCGCAGCACGAAGCCGAACTGCGCGAGGCGCTCACGCGTGCGCTCGAACACGGCAAGGGCGTGGTCCATGTGCTGAGCGAACTCGACGGCCTGAAGGCCGCGATGATCGCCGGCGTGTCGACCGCAGGCATCGGCCGCGTCAACGTGTTCTCGACGCTGCGTGCCTGCCCGGTGTGCAGCACCAGCTATGCCGAGCTGGACCCGCGGCTCTTCTCGTACAACAGCAAGCATGGCTGGTGCCCCGATTGCGTGGGCACCGGCGTCAAGCTCAGCAAGGACCAGCGCAAGGTCTACGACGACTCGGTGCTGGCCGACGACCAGAAAGGCCGCGAGCAGACCTTCGCCGAACCGGAAGCCGAAGACGTCGGCGATGTGGTGTGCCCGACCTGCGAAGGCACGCGGCTGAACGCGACCGCCCGCGCCGTGAGCTTCGGCGCCTCGCCGTTCGAGGGCAAGGGCGGCATCGGCATCGCCGAACTCGCGCGCATGAGCGTGGTCGAGGTGCGCCAGTGGTTCGAGGGGCTGGCGCTGGTCGGCCGCGAAGCCGAGATCGCGCGCGATCTCGTGCCGGAGATCAAGAGCCGGCTCGAGTTCCTCGAAGAGGTCGGCCTGGGCTACCTCACGCTCGACCGTGGCGCACCGACCCTGTCAGGCGGCGAGGCGCAGCGCATTCGCCTGGCCGCACAACTGGGCAGCAACCTGCAGGGCGTGTGCTACGTGCTCGACGAGCCGACCATCGGCCTGCACGCGCGCGACAACCAGATATTGCTCGACGCGCTCCACAAGCTCGGCGAGAAGGGCAACACGCTGGTGGTGGTGGAGCACGACGAGGACACGATCCGCCGCGCCGATCACATCATCGACATCGGCCCGAGCGCGGGCAAGCGCGGCGGCCGGCTCGTGGCCGAAGGTTCGGTGGCCGACCTCGAAGCCGCGGGCGACTCGCAGACCGGACGCTACCTTCGCGACGCGATCAGGCATCCGATCCAGGCGCGGCGCGACGTGCCGGCACCCGAGCCGGACGCGCCCGGCTGGCTCACCGTGCGCGGCGCCGACCTGCACAACCTGCAGGACGTGACCGCCACGCTGCCGCTGCACCGCCTGGTCGTCGTCACCGGCGTCAGCGGTTCGGGCAAGTCGACGCTGGCGCGCGACGTGCTGCTGGCCAACGTCTACGCCATCGTCGTGCAGCGCATGACCAAGGCCGGACGCGACAACGATGCCGCCGGCAAGCGCGCCAAGTGGGCCGGTTGCAGCGGCGTCGAAGGGTACGAAACCATCGATCGCGTGCTCGAGGTCGACCAGACCCCGATCGGCAAGACGCCGCGCAGCTGCCCCGCGACCTACATCGGTTTCTGGGACACCATCCGCAAGCTCTTCGCCGACACGCTCGAAGCCAAGGCGCGCGGCTACAGCCCGGCGCGCTTCAGCTTCAACACCGGCGAGGGCCGTTGCCCGGGTTGCGACGGCGCGGGCATCCGCACCATCGCGATGAGCTTCCTGCCCGACGTGAAGGTGCCTTGCGAGGTCTGCCACGGCGCGCGCTTCAACCCCGAGACGCTGGCGGTCAGCTGGCGCGGCAAGAGCATCGGCGAGGTGCTGCAGATGGAGGTCGACGAAGCAGTCGATTTCTTCGCGGCCATGCCGAACATCAGCTATCCGTTGCAGCTGCTGAAGGATGTGGGGCTCGGCTACCTCACGCTTGGCCAGCCGTCGCCGACGCTGAGCGGCGGCGAGGCGCAGCGCATCAAGCTCGTGACCGAGTTGGCCAAGGTGCGCGACGACATCACGCGCCGGGGCCAGAAGCCACCGCATACGCTCTACGTGCTCGACGAGCCCACGGTCGGCCTCCACATGGCCGACGTCGAGAAGCTGATCCACGTGCTGCACCGGCTGGTGAACGGCGGTCACAGCGTGGTGGTGATCGAGCACGACCTCGACGTGATCGCCGAGGCCGACTGGATCCTCGACCTCGGTCCCGAAGGCGGCAACGCCGGCGGGCGCATCGTAGCGGCGGCGCCGCCCGAAGAAGTGGTGCGGCTGGGCACGCACACGGGGGTGGCGCTGGCGCCGGTGCTGGCCAGATGAGGTGAGAGTGAGGGACGTGCCTGCTGCGTTTGCTCGGCGCGATTCGGTTGGGCGGACGCTGGATGCGTTGAAGCGGCAGAAGGCTGAGCCCTCGGCGTCAGCTGGGCATGGGCAGCCGGCGTCATGCATAAATTGCGCGATTTTTTAAACATGTACCCGTTGATATGTATAGAAACTTGGATTTTTTATACATGTCCCGGATAACATGCCAAAAATCTTGCATCTGACATGGCCGACCTTCCTTCTCTTGAACAGCTCGATCCGTCGCGCTTCGACACGCCTGCGATCTTGAAGAAGCTCGCCAGCGCGAGCCGGCAGTTGGCCGAGCTCAAAGGCATCGCGGCGGCCATTCCGAACCAGGGCATCCTGATCAACACGCTCGGTCTGCAGGAGGCCAAGGCCAGCTCCGAGATCGAGAACATCGTCACGACGCACGACGAACTGTTCAAGGACGACGTTCACCCCGAAGCGTTTGCAAACCCTGCTGCCAAGGAGGTGCTGCGTTACCGCCAGGCGCTGCGCGTGGGGTTCGCCCAAGTCCGTGAGAGCGGGCTGATCACGGCCAACCATATCGTCGACATCCAGTCGGAGCTGGAGCGCAACAACGCAGGTTTTCGCAAGCTGCCCGGTACGGCGCTGAAAGACGGGGCAGGCCGCACCGTCTACACGCCGCCGCAGGACCCGGCCGAGATCGTGGCGTTGATGCGCGGGCTGGAGCGGTTCATCAACGATCGCGAACTGTTCACGGTCGATCCGTTGATCAAGATGGCGTTGATCCACCATCAGTTCGAAAGCATTCACCCGTTCTACGACGGCAACGGCCGCACGGGGCGAATCCTCAATGTGCTGTATCTGGTGAAGGAGGGGTTGCTGGACATCCCGGTGCTCTATCTGAGCAGCTACATCGTGCGCACCAAGGCTGATTACTACCGCCTCCTGCAAACGGTTCGCGAAGACGATGCCTGGGAGGCGTGGGTGCTCTACCTGCTGGAGGCGGTCGAGGAGACGGCGCAGCAGACGATGGTGACCATCTACGCCATCAAGGCAGCGCTGGCCGACTACAAGCATCGCATTCGCGAAGGCTTCAAGTTCTACAGCCAGGACCTGATCAACAACCTGTTCACGCATCCCTACACGAAGATCGATTTCGTGCAGCGGGACTTGAAGGTGTCGCGCCTCACTGCGACCAAGTACCTCGACGCGCTGGTGGACGGCGGCTTCTTGCAAAAGCAGAAGATCGGCCGCGGAAACTATTACATCAACCTGGCGCTCACCCCGATCCTTCAGGGCGCGCCTGCCCGCCCGCGTGGCTGACATGCGCACCTTCTACAACGACCGCCACGCAGAACATCACGGCAAGCTCGAGATGTTCCGCGGCGAGCTGGTGCCGTGCTTCGAGGTGCCGGCGCGGGCTGACTTCGTGCTCGATGAGCTGAAGCGTCGCGCGCTGGGCACGGTCGAGACGCCGACCGCGTTCGACGATGCGGTCATCGCGCGCGTTCACGCGCCGCGCTATGTCGAGTTCCTGCAAGGGGCTTGGGCCGAATGGGTGGCACTCGATCCGGCCAACGCGCAGCGCGATGCATTCCCTTCGTACTGGCCGATCCGCACCTTTCGCAGCGACGTGCTGCCAGCGAGCTTCGCGGCGCGCATGGGCCTCTTCTCTTACGACGCTGGCAGTCCGCTCACGTCGGGGACCTGGGCGGCGGCGCATGCGGGTGCGGGCTGCGCGATCGCGGCGGCAAAAAGCGTTGCCGCCGGTGCGCCAGGCGCCTTCGCGCTGACGCGTCCGCCGGGGCATCACGCGGGCGCCGATTTCTTCGGCGGGTATTGCTTTCTGAACAACGCGGCGATTGCAGCGCAGACCTTGCGCGAGGCCGGAATGGCCCGCGTCGCGGTGCTCGACATCGACTACCACCACGGCAACGGCACGCAGTCCATCTTCTACGATCGCGCCGACGTGCAGGTCACCAGCCTGCATGGCGATCCGCACACGGAGTACCCCTATTTCCTCGGCTATGCGGACGAGCAGGGCGCCGGTGCGGGCCTCGGGTTCAACCGCAACCTGCCCCTGCCGCGCGGCACCGGCTTCGCGACGTGGCGCGCCGCACTGGGCACGGGATTAAAGGGCATCGCCGCGTTCCGACCGGAGGCGCTGGTCGTCTCCCTGGGCCTCGACACGTTCGCAGGCGATCCGATCGCCGGCTTCACACTGCAGAGCGCGGACTATCTCTCCATCGGCAACGACCTGGCCCGCGCCGGACTTCCGACGGTGTTCGTGTTCGAGGGCGGCTATGCGGTGGCCGAAGTGGGCGTGAATGCGGTCAACGTGCTCGACGGCTTCATGCAGGCCGCGCGCTGACAAAAGCGCGGGACACTACGGATTGCTGACTCGATCCTGACCGGGCCCAATACACGACCTATTTCTTTTCGATCCTGGAGTTTCCTCGCATGTTTTCCCGTTCCCTGCTGCTGCGCGCCACGGCGCTTTGTGCCTTGACGGCTGCCCTTCCGCTCGCTGCGTTCGCGCAGGCATTTCCCTCCAAGCCGGTCAAGCTGGTCATCGCCTTCCCGGCGGGCGGCCCGACCGACATCACGATGCGCCAGCTGGCCGAGAACGCTTCCAAGATCCTGGGGCAGCCGGTCATCATCGACAACAAACCTGGCGCGGGTGGCACCCTGCCGGCGCAGGCGCTGCAGACCGCGCAGGGCGACGGTTACACCGTGGCGCAGATCCCGCTGGGCGTTTTCCGCCTCGGCTACACGACCAAGATCAACTGGGACCCGATCACCGACATCAACTACGTGATCAACGTGACCGGCTACGCCTTCGGCATCGTGGTGCCGGCCAACAGCCCGTTCAAGAACTGGGCCGACTTCGTCGCTTACGCCAAGGCCAATCCCGGCAAGCTCAGCTACGGCTCGACCGGCACGCTGACCAGCCCGCACCTGACCACTGAACTCGTCGCACAGAAGGCCGGCATCGAGCTGCAGCACATTCCGTACAAGGGCAGCGCCGACCTGATGCTCGCCCTGCAGAGCGGCCAGCTGATGGCGGGCGCCGACAGCACCGGCTTCGCGACGCTGGTCGAAGCCGGCAAGCTGCGTGTGCTCAACACCTGGGGCGACAAGCGCCTGGCGAAGTTCCCCGATGCGCCCACGCTGAAGGAACTGGGCTACGACATCGTGCAGAACTCGCCATTCGGCATCGGCGCGCCCAAAGGCACCCCGCCCGACGTCGTGAAGAAACTGCACGACGCCTTCAAGCAGGCCATGGAAGAGCCGAGCTACGTCGCGGCGCTTGGCAAGTACGACATGCTGCCCGACTACAAGAGCTCGGTGCAGTACACCCAGTTCGCCAAGGACACCGTCTCGCGCGAGAAGGTCATCATCGAGAAGCTGGGCCTGGCGAAGGGCCAGTAGTCCGGGATGCGATCGCGAGCAGCTCGTCGACGAGCTGCGTCGCCAGCGAGGGCTTGACCGCATCGCCGCCGAACATCAGCCGGAACACGATCGGCGCGATCACGTGGTCGATCACCTGCTGCGCGTGAGGCGCTGCCTCGCCCCGGCCGAGTGCGCGCAACGTCAGCGCGAATGCCTCTTTTTTTCGGTTGCGTAGGCAATCGGTGTCGGCGCCGCCGTTCAGCGCGGCGGCGGCCTTCATCAATGACGTGTTGCCGGGCCGCGAGAGGTGCGTGATGAGTTCGCGTGCCCACGCTTCGAGGTCGCGGCGCAAGTCTCCGGTGTCTTTCAGCGGGCGGTTCGGGTCGAGCCGCTGCGTGGCCGTTTCGGCCAGAAGTCCCTGCAGGTCGCCCCAGCGCCGATAGATGCTGGAGGCGCTGACGCCCGCGCGCTCGGCCACCGCTGGCACCGTGACGCGCTCGCGCCCTTGTTCAGCGACGAGTTCTTCGAGGGCGGTTCGCACCAGAACCTGGACCTGGGCGCTTCGGCCACCGGGGCGTTTGCCGGCCATGATTGCAGTGTTCATAGGCCGCACTTTAACGCAATGAACTTTGCATTAGTGCGTGGACCGGACTATCATCCATAAAAGCAAAGATGTTTGCGTTTGGATCGATCCGCATGCCCATGAATCCCCCGGACCCCGTGTCCACCCTGCGTTGGCGGCTGCCGCCCTCCGCAGCATTTCCGCTTCTGGCCGTCGTGCTGTTCGCCTACTTCATGGCCGCGAGCGCCCCATCGCCGCTGTTCATCGTGTTCCAGCAGCAGTGGGGTTTTTCATCTTCGTTGCTCACCGTGGCGTTCGCCATCTACGCGATCGCGCTGCTCCTGTCGTTGCTCATCGCCGGATCGCTCTCGGACCACATCGGGCGTCGACCCGTGATGCTCGTCGCGCTGCTGATGCAGACGCTGGCCATGTTGATGTTCCTCTGGGCGCGCGGCATCGGCGGCCTGATCGCCGCGCGGGTGGTGCAGGGCATTGCGACCGGGCTGGCCAGCGGCGCGCTGACGGCAGCGGTGGTGGAGGCCGCGCCGGCATCGCAGAAGCGGCTCGGGGCCCTGATCAGCAGCGTGTCGCCGCTGGCCGGGCTGGCGGTGGGCGCGCTGCTGACCGGCATCGTCGTCAAGCTGGTGGGCCATGCGGTGCCGCTGGTGTTCGGCACGCTCGCCGCAGTGGTGGTGCTCGGCGCCGTCGGTGTGCTGTTCGTGCCCGAAACCGCTTCGCCGCGTCCGGGCGCATGGCGTTCGCTGGTGCCGCGGATGGCCGTGCCTGCGAGAGCGCGCGGCGCCTTCCTGCGTTCCGCACCGTCGCTCGTGACGACCTGGGCGTTGGGCGGCCTCTTTCTCTCGCTGGTGCCTTCGTTGTTGCGCGATGTGTTCGACGTGCACGACGGCGTCGTCAACGGGCTTGCGATCGCGACGCTGTTCGGCGCCGGCGCGATGGCGCCGATGCTGCTGTCGCGCTGGGGTCCCGCGCGCGCGGGTGCGTTCGGCATGACGGTGATCGTTGCCGGCATCGGCGCGCTGGTGATATCGATCTCGACCGCGTCGCTTTCGCTCTTCTTCATTGGCGCCGCGGTGTCCGGCATCGGCTTCGGGACAGCGTTCTCGGCGCAGATCCAGATCCTCGCGCCGTTGGCAAATGCGCATGAGCGCGCCGAATTGTTCGCGTCGATCTACGTGATGAGCTATCTCGCGTTCAGCGTCCCGGCCATGGTCGCGGGACTGCTCATCGCCCCATTCGGTCTGCTGCAAACAGTGCGCGGTTACGTCGTGGCGCTGATGGCGCTTGGCAGCATCGGCGCGCTGCTGCAGTGGACGGCGCTCCGAAGCGCCGGGCGCACGGTCGAGGCGCGCTGAGCCGTCTTCAGCGCGCCGCGAGGATCGCCCGTGCCGCTTCGGCGAACCCCGCGCCGCGCTCGCTGGGTGTCGCATAACTCGGCAGGTGCGCGAGCTGCGGCACGAAGCGCTCGATGTTGGCCACGCCGATGCTGTTCGCGAAGTGCTGGAACATGAGCTGGTCGTTGGTCGAATCGCCAACGTACGCCCATTGGTCCATCTCGACATCGAGGACGCGGCCCCACAGCTCGCGCACGATCCAGCGCGCGCCCTCGAGCTTGTTGTGCGCGCCGTACCAGCCGTTGATGTGGATGCTGCTCACGGTGGCATGCAGGCCCTCATCGCGCATCAGCGCCACCACGGCGGCGATCTGCGATTCGTCCAGGTGGACGAACTCGCTGTGGTCGATCGCGATGTCGCACTCGCGGCCCGCCGAGTCGGTGGCGCGCACCGCCCCGGGCACTTCGCGTTCGATGCGCGCCAGCGCGCGCTGCATGCGCGCGAAGTTGACCATGCGCGTGTCCGCGTCCTGCTGGTAGCGTTTGGCGAGCACGCCGTCGGCAGAGGCCAGCGCCACGGCGCCGTTCTCCGCCACGATCGAATCGACCGGCCATGCGGCCGCGAACGGCTCGCTCCAGCCGACCGGCCGGCCCGTGATCGCCACGACGTGCAAGCCCGCGGCCTTCAGGTCTGCCAGTGCATGCAGCGCATCGCGCGTGATCGCGCCGTCGGTGGTGAGCGTGTCGTCGATGTCGGTGAAGACGCCGATGAGGCCGCGTCGCGCTTCGGCGGGCCACTGCGCGAGCTGGCGCATCCGTCCGTCCATCAACCGGCCGTCTGCAGCGCCAGGCCCGCGTGTTCGCGCAGCGGGTGGAAGTGGATCTTGGGGAAGCGTTCCTGCGCCAGTCGCACGTCGTAGGGCGAGGTGCAGAGGTACGCGAGCGTGTTGGCGGCGTCGAGCGCCATGCGCGCCGGATACGCGTTGACGAAGTCGCGCAGCTCGGCCGGTGTGTCGGCGGTGATCCAGCGCGCGCCGGTGTACTGGCAGCCTTCGAGCCGCACGTCGGCGTCGTACTCGGCCTTCAGGCGGTGCTGCACCACTTCGAACTGCAGCTGGCCGACGGCGCCGAGCAGCATCGGGCCGCCGATCTCTGGGCGGAACACCTGGATGGCGCCCTCTTCGCCAAGCTGGGCCAGGCCCTGCTGGAGCTGCTTGGTACGCAGCGGGTTCTTCAGGATCACGGTCATGAAGAGCTCGGGCGCGAAGAAGGGCAGGCCGGTGAACTGCAGGCTCGCGCCGTCGGTGATGGTGTCGCCGAGTTGCACGCCGCCGTGGGTGGTAAAGCCCACGATGTCGCCCGCATAGGCCTCTTCGACCGCCTCGCGGCGCTGGCTCATGAAGGTCACGACGCTGGTGGGGCGCAGTTCTTTCGCCGTGCGCTGCACCTTGAGCTTCATGCCCGGCGTGTACTTGCCCGAGGCCATGCGCACGAAGGCGATGCGGTCGCGGTGGTTGGCGTCCATGTTGGCCTGCACCTTGAAGACCACGCCCGCGAAGTCCTTGTCCTCGGGCTGGATCTCCTTGACCACCGGCTGGCGGTTGACCAGCGTGGTGCTGGTGCGCGACTGCGGCGACGGCGCCAGGTCGACCAGCGCGTCGAGCACTTCCATCACGCCGAAGTTGTTCACGCCCGAGCCGAAGAACACCGGTGTCTGCTTGCCGGCGAGGAAGGCTTCGCGGTCCCAGGTGGGCGATGCGCCGGTGGCGAGTTCCATGCTCTCCATGGCGGTCTCGAAGTCGGCGCCGAAGCGCTTGACCAGCGTTTCACGGTCCGACAGCGGAATGGTCTCGAAGTCTTGCGGCAGCCGCTCGCTGCCCGACTCGAACACCGTCATCGCCTGCGTGCGCAGGTTCATGATCCCGCGGAAAGTCTTGCCCTGGCCCACCGGCCAGGTCATGGGCACGCAGGGCATGCCGAGCTCGCGCTCGACCTCGTCCAGGATGTCGAGCGGTTCGCGCACTTCGCGGTCCATCTTGTTGACGAAGGTGATGATGGGCGTGTCGCGCTGGCGGCAGACCTCGATCAGGCGGCGCGTCTGCGCTTCCACGCCGTTGGCCGCGTCGATCACCATCAGCGCCGAGTCGACGGCGGTGAGCACGCGGTAGGTGTCTTCCGAGAAGTCCTTGTGGCCGGGCGTGTCGAGCAGGTTGATCACGTGGTCGCGGTACAGCATCTGCATGACCGACGAGGCCACCGAGATGCCGCGCTGCTTTTCGATTTCCATCCAGTCCGAGGTCGCATGCCGCGTGGCCTTGCGCGCCTTGACGGAGCCGGCGATCTGGATCGCGCCCGAGAACAGCAACAGCTTCTCGGTCAGCGTGGTCTTGCCGGCGTCGGGGTGGGAGATGATCGCGAAGGTGCGACGGCGGCGGGTTTCGGAAAGAAAAGACAAGGTGCGCAATCTGCTACGGGGAATCGCCCGATTTTAGAAGGCCGCCCCGTAGTGGATGGCGCACCGTGGATTAGCGACCCTGGCGTCGCTCCACCGGCACGGCCACAGCGCTCATTTGCGCTGGAGCATTTTCGTGACTTCGTCGACGTTCGACTGGATGCGCCCGCGCACCACCTCGAACGCGTCCTTCTGTGACTGCGCCGCGAGCGTGGCCAGTTCCTGGATGTCCTGAACGGCGCGCTGGAATGAGGCGCGGCCGAGTTCGTCCAGTTTGGCCAGGTTTTCCTTCGGGTCCTTGCCGGGCATCGACTTGGCGGCGGATTGCCACTCGCTGATCGCGCTCTTGATCATCTCGGTCTGCCGCTGTACGACAGTCTGCAGTCCTTGGTAGGACTTCTCGTTGGCCTGCATCAGCGCCTGCAGGTCCTTGCGGCCGGTGTCGAGCAGCTTGCCGGCGCCTTCGGTCAGGTTGAGCTCCTGCAGGCGATCGGTCATTCCCTTGATCGGATTGAACATCGCGTCGGCGCTGGCGCCCTTGCTGCTGCTGGCAGTGGTCTTCGAGGCGGCTTTCTTGGCTGTGGCCATGGTGCGGTGTCTCCTGGAGAGTTGAAGGCGGACGACAAAAAGTCCGTCGCCACGATACGCCGCACCGAGGAAATCCCGCGCGGGATTTCCCTCGGATTCCACTTACATCGGCGGCGTGAAGCCGTTGCGGCCGGCCAGCACGCGCAAGGCCGTCGGCGTGCCGTTGCGTTCCTGTGCGTTGACGAGCACCTTGGCGCCGGGCACCAGCAGCGCATCGGTCCCCGGGCGGAAAGTCACCACCGGCGTGCCGCGTGGCACGAACAGCGTCTTTTCGCCGCCCTTGTAGCTCAGCCGCATCTGCCGGCCGCCGCGGCCGTCCGACGTGGCGGCGGCGAGGTCGGCCACGGTCGCGTTGGTCATGGTGCTCTGCGGCTGCAGATCCCACGGGAAGTGGCCCTCACCCGTGCCGCGTGCGGCTTCGGGGAACACCAGCACCTCGAGCGCCTTCTGCGAGCCGTCGGCCTGCGGCATCGCGGCGGTGCCGATGAAGCTGCCCTTCTTGATGTCGGTCAGCTTGATCGCGTAGACCTCCGAGACGGGCATGTCCGTGGCACGCGTCATGCTGATGACCTCGCCGCCGCGGTCCTTCACGACGACCTTGTTGGCGTCGGCGAATACCACGGTGCCGCGCACGCGCACCGTCGGCGAAGCGGCGGGTTGGGCCGACACGAGCGAGGGGAGGGCGGCAGCGCCGACGAGGGCAACTGCAAGCAGCCGCGCGCGGAAGAAAGAGCTTTGGATGTTCATCGTCCGAATCTAAGCCTTTGGCACGGATCGCGCGCGTCGGCTAAACTCGCCAGTCCGAGGAGCGTTGCAGCGCCAACAAAGGCGTGAGGCTCGGACACCTTCGCAACCACGCTCATCCGCTGTTCATGCGGTGAGTCGATATTTCCGGCGACCTCCACAGGCAGCGGCACCTTTCAAACTTGTTTTGTTGGAGTCCTCCATGAGCGCAGTTCTCAAGCCCACCCCCGTTGCGTCCGCCGACCAGGCGATCGCCGACTTCTCCCTTGCCGCCTGGGGCCGCAAGGAAATCCGCATCGCGGAAACCGAAATGCCCGGCCTGATGGCCATCCGCCAGGAATTCGCGAAGGCGCAGCCGCTTCAGGGCGCACGCATCACCGGGTCGCTGCACATGACCATCCAGACGGCTGTGCTCATCGAGACGCTGCAAGCCCTCGGCGCGGACGTGCGCTGGGCGTCGTGCAACATCTTCTCGACGCAGGACCATGCCGCCGCCGCCATCGCCGCTGCCGGCACCCCGGTGTTCGCCATCAAGGGCGAGACGCTGACCGACTACTGGGACTACACCCATTCGATCTTCGACTTCGGGCCCAAGGGTTCGAAGGGCGAAGGCCCGAACATGATCCTGGACGACGGCGGCGACGCCACGCTGCTGATGCACCTCGGCAAGAAGGCCGAAAAGGACCAGAGCGTGCTGGCCAATCCGACCAGCGACGAAGAGCGCATCCTGTATGCCGCGATCAAGGCCAAGCTGGCCGTCGACGGCACCTGGTACAGCCGCAAGTCGGCCGAGATCATCGGCGTGACCGAAGAGACGACGACCGGCGTGCTGCGCCTGAACGAAATGTCCGCCAAGGGCACGCTGATGTTCCGCGCGATCAACGTGAACGACTCGGTCACCAAGAGCAAGTTCGACAACCTCTACGGCTGCCGTGAATCGCTGGTCGACGCCATCAAGCGCGCGACCGACGTGATGATCGCTGGCAAGGTGGCCGTCGTGGCCGGCTACGGCGACGTGGGCAAGGGCTCGGCCCAGGCACTGCGTGCCCTCTCGGCCCAGGTGTGGGTGACCGAGGTCGACCCGATCAACGCATTGCAGGCCGCGATGGAAGGCTACAAGGTCGTGACGATGGAATATGCCGCCGACAAGGCCGACATCTTCGTGTCGACCACCGGCAACAAGGACGTCATCACGCACGACACGATGGCCAAGATGAAGGACCAGGCCATCGTCTGCAACATCGGCCACTTCGACAACGAGATCGACGTCGCATCGATCGAGAAGTACGAATGGGAAGAAATCAAGCCGCAGGTCGATCACATCACGTTCCCCGACGGCAAGAAGATCATCCTGCTGGCCAAGGGCCGTCTCGTGAACCTGGGCTGCGGCACCGGCCACCCGAGCTTCGTGATGTCGTCTTCGTTCGCGAACCAGACGATCGCGCAGATCGAGCTGTTCACCAAGCCCGAAGCCTACGAATCGGGCAAGGTGTATGTGCTTCCCAAGCACCTGGACGAGAAGGTGGCCCGCCTGCACCTGAAAAAGGTCGGCGCGATGCTGACCGAGCTGTCCGATGCGCAGGCCGCCTACATCGGCGTGAGCAAGCAGGGCCCGTACAAGGCCGACACGTACCGCTACTGATCGAAGCCGCTTGCGCGCCGATCAATTGTTGGTGGAGCGCGGCCTTGCCGCGTCGCGTTCGCAGGCGGTCCGGCTCATCGCCGGCGGTTTGCGCTGGCGCGATGCGGGCACGGCCGACGCATGGCGAAGCGTCGTCAAGAACCGCGACGACCTGCCCGAGAACGCCGAGCTCGAGTTGCTCGATGCGGGCGAGTCGCGCTATGTCTCGCGCGGTGGGCTCAAGCTGGAAGGCGCATTGAAGGCGGAGGGCATCGACCCGACCGGCAAGCAATGCCTGGACATCGGCCAGTCGACCGGCGGCTTCACCGACTGCCTGTTGCAGCACGGTGCCGCGCACGTGGTCGGGGTCGACGTCGGGCACGGCCAGCTGCATGCGCGACTGCGTGAAGACGAACGCGTGACGGCGATCGAGAAGGTCAATGCGCGCGCCCTGTCGGCGATCGACCTGATCGCTGCGGATGTCGACGCGGCGGACGATCCCGAATCGCTGGACCTGGATTTCGAGCCGCGCTTCGATCTGATCGTGGGCGACCTGTCGTTCATTTCGCAGACGCTGGTGCTGCCCGCGGCCGTGCCCTTCCTGGCGGCCGCCGGCGATTTGCTGATGCTGGTCAAGCCGCAGTTCGAATTGCAGCCGGGGCAGGTGGGCAAGGGTGGCATCGTGCGTGACGAAGCGATGTATCCCATCGTCGAGGCACGTTTGCGCGAGGCGTGCGCCGCGCTGCACCTGCGCGTGGTGCGCTGGTTCGACAGCCCGATCGAAGGCGGCGATGGCAATCGCGAGTTTTTCATTCATGCCGTTCGCGAGGACGGTGTCTCCGGGAGCAAGTGATGAGCCTGCCGCTCAGCTTCGAATTCTTTCCGACCAAGACGCCTGAAGGCGCGGTCAAGCTGCGCGCAGTGCGCCAGCAGCTCTATGTGCACAAGCCCGAGTTCTGCTCGGTCACCTACGGCGCCGGCGGCTCTACGCACGACGGCACGTTCAATGCGGTGCGCGAGATCCTCGAAGAGGGTGTCGACGCAGCCAGCCATTTTTCCTGCATCGGGGCCACCAAGGCCACGGTGCGCGCCCAGCTTGCCGAACTCAAGGCCATGGGCGTCAATCGCCTGGTCGCCTTGCGCGGCGACCTGCCGAGCGGCTACGGCATCGGCGGCGAGTTCCATTACGCGAGCGACCTGGTCAGCTTCATCCGCGACGAGACCGGACGCGATTTCCACATCGAGGTGGCCTGCTACCCCGAAGTGCATCCGCAGGCGAAGTCGCCGGACGCGGATCTGCAGGCCTACGCCGCCAAGGTGCGCGCAGGGGCCGACTCGGCCATCACGCAGTATTTCTTCAGTGCCGAGGCGTACTTCCGCTTCATCGACGAAAGCCGCAAGCTCGGGCTCGACATTCCGGTGGTGCCAGGCGTGATGCCGATCACCAGCTCGACCCAACTCATGCGTTTTTCCGATGCCTGCGGCGCCGAGATCCCGCGCTGGATCAGGCTTCGCCTGCAGTCGTACGGCGACGACATCGCTTCGATCAAGGCGTTCGGGCTCGACGTGGTGACCGACCTCTGCCTGCGCCTTCGCGCGGGTGGCGCGCCGGCGCTGCATTTCTACACGATGAACCAGTCGCAGGCGACGCTGGGGGTGCTGGAGCGCCTGGGGTGAAGGGGTTGCGCGCTGCGCTGCTGGCTGCAAGTTGCTGCGTGCTCGTGGCGTGCACCACGCCGCCAGCACCCGTGGACGGTGCGACTTCCGAGTCAACAGACAAGACGTCCGCCGCCAGGCTGCGTCCGCTCGCGCGCGGGCTCGCCGTGCCGGCCGGCGCTGCGCCGCGGTCGCTGGTGCCGGGTGTCAACTACGACCTCAGCGTGCCGGGCACCGGCAGCGACGATCTGCCGCCTGACGACGGCGTGCCGGGCGACGGGGCGCCCCGCGACGTGTTCGAACGGGGGGGTGCGTCCTGGTACGGCATTCAGTTCCATCAGAAGAAGACGGCCAACGGGGAACGGTTCGACATGGGCGCATTCACCGCCGCCCACAAGACACTGCCGTTCAACACGCGTGTCTGCGTGCGCAGCCTGGTCAACGGCAAGGAAGTGCTGGTGCGCGTGAACGATCGCGGACCGTATGCGCAAGGGCGCGTCATCGACCTCAGCCGTGCTGCGGCCGACCAGATCGGACTGACTTCGATGGGGATCAAGCAGGTGGCGCTGTCGGTGATCGACCGAAAGGACCAGCGCTGTGGTGGTGTCGTGCCCAACCTGGACGAGGCGCCCATGGCCAGCGAACCCGCCGCTGCGCCGAAACGCGCCGCGCGCCACGCCGCGTCGAGGCGGCGCCGCTGAGTTTCAGCCGCCCGCGTCGAGCGAGAAGCTGGCGTTGCGGTCCTGGGCGAGTCGCACCGCCAGTTGCGGCAGCGCTGCCGCCAGCTTGGCCTTGAGCGTGTGCGGCGGATTGATCAGGAACATGCCGCTCGCCGGCAGCCCCGGGCGCTTGACGTCACCGGTCGGCTCGGTGACGAGCTTGCTGGACTTGACGGTCAACGTGGCGTGCAGCCACGATTTTCCGGCCTTGGTGGCCATCGTCTTGAGGCGGCGGGGCAGGTCGTGGGCCTCGGGCCGCGGAATGATCGGATACCAGACGGCGTAGGTGCCGGTCGCGAAACGCTTGAGCGCCTCGGCCGCGAAATCGAGTACGCGGCCGTAGTCGCTCTTGATCTCGTAGCTCGGGTCCATCAACACCAGCGCTCGGCGCGAGGGCGGCGGCAGGAACTTGGTCGCGCTCAGGAAACCGTCCTCGCGCAGAACCGCGATCTGGCGGCCCGCGTCGAGCTGGGCGATGTTGGCGTCCAGTGTCTTGGCGTCGGTCGGGTGGAGTTCGTAGAGCTTGAGCTTGTCGTGCTCGCGCATCAGGTGCTGCACGATGAAGGGCGAACCAGGGTAAATCTTGGCACCGCCGCGAGGATTGAAGTCGCGGATCACGCCGAGATAACGCTCGATCGCGTCGGCCATGGGCGCCTCTTCCGCCGGTTTTTTCGCGGCTGATTTGGTGGCTGATTGCGCAGGTGCAAGAGGCGCCGCAGCCTCGTTAGGCTTCTGGAAGAAGCGCAGCACGCCATTGGCTGCTTCGCCGCTGGTGTCGGCGTAGTCGCCGTCGAGGCGGTACAGGCCCGCGCCGGCGTGCGTGTCGACGACGGTGAGTGCGGCGTCCTTTTCGAGCAGATACTCGAGGGTGGCAATCAGCACCGTGTGCTTGAGCACGTCGGCGTGGTTGCCGGCGTGGAAGGCGTGGCGGTAACTGAACATGGGGTCGATGGTACCCGCTGACGCCGATTCTTTATATAATCGAAGGCTTCGCAGCGCTTTTGTGGCCCCGCGGCGAAGGCGATTCCTGCGATTGCGGGGGTCAAATCCCCACCTAAGAGATTCCCATCAGAGGAACGCCGACCGTGGAAAAGGGCCCGACAAACCCCCTTCAAAGAGAAAAACTCATGACCAAAACGTTCAGCGCCAAGCCCGCTGACGTGACGCACGAGTGGTTTGTGATTGACGCGACCGACAAGGTCCTCGGACGAGTAGCCAGCGAAGTTGCTCTCCGTTTGCGCGGCAAACACAAGGCCATTTACACGCCTCACGTCGATACCGGTGACTTCATCGTCATCATCAACGCATCGCAACTCCGCGTGACCGGCGCCAAGCCGATCGACAAGGTGTACTACCGTCACTCGGGTTACCCGGGCGGCATCAGTGCCACCAACTTCCGCGACATGCAATCCAAGTTCCCGGGCCGTGCCCTGGAAAAGGCCGTCAAGGGCATGCTGCCAAAGGGTCCGCTTGGCTACGCCATGATCAAGAAGCTCAAGGTCTACGGCGGCGCGGAACATCCGCATGCTGCCCAGCAGCCCAAGGTGCTGGACATCGCAGGCATCTCCACCAACGCGCAACGTGAGGCCGCCCAATGATCGGTGAATGGAACAACGGCACCGGCCGTCGCAAGTCGAGCGTCGCCCGCGTGTTCATGAAGAAGGGCACCGGCAAGATCACGGTCAATGGCAAGGACATCCAGGCTTATTTCGGCCGGGAAACCTCCATCATGATCGCGAAGCAGCCGCTGTTCCTGACGAACAACGTCGAAGCCTTCGACATCATGATCAACGTCGCAGGCGGCGGTGAATCGGGCCAGGCAGGCGCTGCCCGTCACGGCATCACCCGCGCGCTGATCGACTACGACGCGACGCTCAAGCCGGTGCTGAGCCAGGCTGGCTTCGTGACGCGCGACGCGCGTGAAGTCGAGCGTAAGAAGGTCGGTCTGCATTCCGCACGCCGCCGCAAGCAGTTCTCCAAGCGCTAAGCCGCTTTTGGGCTTACTGCCTGCATTGCCAAAAAGCCGCCTTCGGGCGGTTTTTTGTTGTGTGCAGTAGCATTCCCCATTGGCCGCTTCACGGCCCACCCTCACAGGAGTCCTCTCAATGAGCGCAGTAGCCGAAAACATCCAGACCGAAATGCCGTCGCCGATCGTCTTCACCGACAGTGCCGCCGCCAAGGTGGCCGACCTGATCGCCGAAGAAGGGAACCCCGAACTCAAGCTGCGCGTGTTTGTGCAGGGTGGCGGTTGTTCCGGGTTCCAGTACGGGTTTACCTTCGACGAGATCACCAATGAAGACGACACCACCATGACCAAGAACGGTGTTTCGCTGCTGATCGACGCGATGAGCTATCAGTATTTGGTCGGCGCCGAGATCGATTACAAGGAAGACCTCCAGGGCGCCCAGTTCGTCATCAAGAACCCGAATGCCACCAGCACCTGCGGCTGCGGTTCGAGCTTCTCGGCCTGATCGCTTGCCGTTGATCACGGTGTCCGGAAAAGCCGCCTGCGGGCGGCTTTTTGCTGCCTGACGTTGTCATGACCCCGCCCACCGCTGCACCTTCGCCGGCTTATCGCAAAAGCCTCCTCTGGCTGGTCGCCGTCGGCTTTTTCATGCAGACGCTCGACGCGACCATCATCAACACCGCGTTGCCTGCGATGGCCGCAAGCCTGGGTGAAAGCCCGCTGCGGATGCAGTCGGTCATCGTCGCCTATGCGCTGACGATGGCGATGCTGATTCCCGCGTCGGGCTGGATCGCCGACCGGTTTGGCACTCGCCGGGTGTTTTTCTCGGCGATCGTGCTGTTCGTGGCGGGGTCCATTGCATGCGCGGCGTCGCACGGGCTCGGTCAACTGGTGGCCGCCCGCATTCTCCAGGGCGCCGGAGGCGCGCTTTTGTTACCCGTCGGACGACTGGCGCTGTTGCGCACCGTGCCGCGCAACGAGTTCGTGCAGGCGATGAGCTTCGTCGCGATCCCGGGGCTCATCGGCCCGCTGCTCGGACCGACCCTCGGCGGCTGGCTGGTGCAGTACGCGTCGTGGCACTGGATCTTCCTGATCAACGTGCCGGTCGGCATTGCCGGCTGCATGGCCACGCTGAGGTTCATGCCGGACCTGCAGACCGCCTTGCGCAAGCGTTTCGATGGCATCGGTTACGGGCTGCTCGCCTTCGGCATGGTGGCGGTGTCGCTTGCGCTCGACGGCGTGTCGGGGCTCGGCCTGCGCCAGGTCGGCGTCCTGCTGCTGATGGTGTTCGGATTCGCCAGCCTCGTCGCCTACTGGCTGCATGCGGCGCGGCGCCCCGATCCGCTCTTTTCGCCCGAGATGCTGCGCATCCCGACCTACAGCGTCGGCCTGCTCGGGAACCTGTTTTCGCGGTTGGGCAGCGGATGCATGCCGTTTCTGATACCGCTGCTGCTACAGGTGTCGATGGGCTTTTCGCCCTTGCATGCCGGACTCACGATGCTGCCGATCGCCCTCGCAGGCATGGCGATGAAACGCGCCGCAGCCCCGCTGATCACGCGCTATGGCTACCGACGGGTGCTCGTGATCAACACGGTGATGGTGGGCGCATCGATGGCGACATTCGGGCTTGCGGCGCCCGGCCAGTCGATGGTTTGGCTGGTCGCGCAACTCCTCGCATTCGGTGCCTTCAACTCGCTCCAGTTCACGGCCATGAACACGGTCACGTTGCGCGACCTTTCGCCCGACATGGCGAGCAGCGGCAACAGTCTTTTCTCGATGGTCCAGATGCTCGCCATGAGCCTGGGCGTCGCTGCGGCGAGCACGGTGCTGGCGGGGTTTTCCGACCTCTTCGGCAAGGCGGCGCCGGTCGACACGCTGCACGCGTTCCAGGCCACCTTCGCCGGCATGGGTCTGGTGACGATCGCGTCTGCACTCATCTTCTGGCATCTGCCGCCAGAAGCGCGGGCGGTGCAGCCCGAGCAGCCCGAGGTGTCGGGGCAGGGCTGAAAAAGAGCCCGGCCGTTCAGGCCGGGTAGATTGCGCCGAGCACGCGCGCGCCGCGAGCGCCTGTGACGCTGGCCAGGTTCCCCGGCTCCCGGCGCAAGGTGGCACGTGCGAGCCACGCGAAGGCGGCGGCCTCGACTTGCTGGGGTGGCAGGCCGCGATCGGCGGACGACACGACGTCGGTGCCGGGCAGCAAGGCTGCGAGTCGCACCATCAGATGGGCGTTGAGTGCGCCGCCACCGCAAACGATCAACGTGCTGCTGTTTGCGCCATGGCGCGTCACATCGGCGGCGCAGGCGGCGGCGGTCAGCTCGGCCAGGGTCGCCTGCACATCGGCCGTATCGCAGTGCGCGTGCGCTTGTAGATGCGAGCTCAACCATGTCGGATTGAACAGGTCGCGCCCGGTGCTCTTGGGCGGCTGCTTGGTGAAATACGGATCGGCCGACAGACGGGCCAGCAGATCGGGCAGCACGCGCCCGCTGGCCGCCCAGGCCCCGCCGGCGTCGTACGGCTGGCCGAGATGACTCTGGGTCCAATGGTCCATCAAGGCGTTGCCCGGGCCGCAGTCGAAGCCGAGGATCGTCTGGCTTTCGGCCCGCGTGGCAGGCAGAAGACTGAGATTGGAAATGCCGCCGAGGTTCAGCACAGCAACTGCCTCGTCAGGGTGTGCGAACAACGCACGGTGAAACGCCGGCACCAGCGGCGCGCCCTGGCCGCCAGCCGCCACGTCGCGTGTGCGGAACTCGGCGACGACATCGATACCGGTCAGTTCCGCCAGCAGGGCAGGATTGTTGATCTGGAGGGTGTAGCCGATGTCGTCGAATTCGCCCGGGCGGTGCCGCACGGTTTGCCCGTGCGCCCCGACCGCCGCGACCTCGGTGCGCGAGATGGCCGCCTTCGCGAGCAATTCGCGCGTCACCTCTGCATAGACGCGGGCCAGGGCGCTTCCGGCCAATGCTGCGCGATGCAGTTCGTCAATACCGCTGGGGCTGTTGAGCGACATCAGTTCTGTGCGCAGCGCGACCGAGAACGGCGCGGTCGCGTAGGCGCGAACCTGGATGCCGCCGTCCGAGAAGTCGGCAAGCACGCCGTCGACGCCATCGAGCGACGTGCCCGACATCAGGCCGATGAAGCGTTCCGTCATGCGCGGAACCGGGTCTGGATCAGTCCGCGCTCGCCTGGACGACGGAGAAAGCCGCCGCCAGCTCGGTGCGGGTGGCAAGTGCCAGCTTGTCGAAGGTCTGGCGCGATGCCGCAGCGATGGGGGTGCCACCATCTTGCTGTGCGATGGCCGACGGATCGGCGTATTCGCCATTCACGCGAAACTCGAAGTGCAGGTGCGGGCCGGTGGACCATCCGCTCGTGCCGACCGCGCCGATGTATTGGCTCTGGCTCACGCTCTGGCCGACCTTCACGTCGATGCGGCTCAGGTGGGCGTAGACCGTTTCCTGGTTGTTGCGATGCCGCACGATGATGATGTTGCCGTAGCCGTTTTGCTGTCCCGCAAACTCCACCGTGCCGTCGCCCACCGCGCGCACCGCGGTGCCGGTCGGTGCCGCGAAGTCGACGCCGTTGTGCTGCCGCCAGCTGTTCAGGATCGGGTGCATGCGCATCGCGAAGCCGCTCGAAATCCGGGAGAACTCGACGGGCGACGTCAGGAAGGCGTGACGCAGGCTGTCGCCGTTGGGGCGGTAGTAGCCACCCTTCTTGCCGGGTTCCTGGAACCACAGCGCCTGATGCACCTTGCCGTTGCTCTCGAACTCTGCCGACAGCACGCGACCAGTGCGCATCGTCTGGCCATCGGCCTCGAAGGTTTCGTAGACCACGGCGAAGCGGTCGCCGCGGCGCAGTTGGCGGAAATCGACATCGCCCGAGAACACGTCCGCCAGCTGGCTGGCGACAGCGTCGGGAATGCCGGCATCGTCGGTTGCTGCAAACAGGGAGCTGCGAACGACGCCGCTGGCAAGGCGGCTGCCGGTGCTGAGCGCTTCGACTTCGGTGCGCAGTGCGAAGCCCGTGGGCGTTTGCGCGACGACGACGCGCTTGAAGCCACCGTCGCCATCCGGAATCCAGCGGGCGCTGAGTTTCTGCAGCCGGTTTTCCTGGGACACCTCTGCCGTGACGGTGCGGCCCACGCGGTTGAACAGCGCAGCGCGGGCTTCGGCGTTGCCGCGCACGAACGCAGCGGCGGCCGGATCTGCGATACCCAAGCGTGCCAGCAACGCTTCTGCCGTGTCGCTGGCACGCGTGTTCTCACTGCGAAAGAGGGTGAAGTTGTGGGCGTCCAGCGCGTCGGTCTGCGTGGACACTGGCAGCGGGCTGACCGCTTCCAGAACCTGCTTTACCGGGAGGTCGGCGGCATCGGGCCCGAGGGACGCCACGGCGAACGCACCACCGCCAGCACACATGAGCATCGCGCCGATTGCGGCGGTGATCTGCTTGGGGTAGGTCCGGAACGTGTAAGCCACCCGGGAAGCGAGCAGCTCCTCGGCAGCGAGAATCTTGTCAATCAATCGTCAAAATCCAGATCAGGTTCAGCGATTCCGTGATGCAGAGGGCCTCAAGACGGAGGCGGCAACACGGTGCGGAAATCGGCGCCGCTTAGAATCCGGCGCTTGCAAAGTCGGGCTGAGTATAGCTTCGGCCCTCTGGAAATCAGCGAAAAACACCCATGAACGCCGAGTTTGTTACATCCCCGATCCTGTCCGACGGTGTAGGACGCGCCCTCGAAATCTCCCTCAGGGGCGCCGACGAATTGCTGCCTCAGGACGAGTGGGCGAAGAAGCTGGCGCGATCCGAGGCCACCGGCCAGCCGCTGCGGATCAAGCTGGGGCTCGACCCGACCGCGCCGGACATCCACATCGGCCACACGGTGGTGCTGAACAAGATGCGGCAGTTGCAGGACCTCGGCCACACGGTCATTTTCCTGATCGGCGACTTCACGACCACCATCGGGGATCCGTCCGGCCGCAACTCGACGCGCCCGCCGCTCACGCGCGAGCAGATCGAGGCGAACGCCCAGACCTATTACAAGCAGGCCAGCCTGGTGCTCGACCCGGCCAAGACGGAGATTCGCTACAACTCCGAATGGAGCGACCCGCTGGGCGCCCGCGGGATGATCCAGCTGGCCGCCAAGTACACGGTCGCCCGGATGATGGAGCGCGATGATTTCACCAAGCGTTACAAGGCCGGTCAGTCGATCTCGGTCCACGAGTTCCTGTATCCGCTGATGCAGGGTTACGACTCCGTTGCTCTCAAGAGTGATCTCGAACTCGGCGGCACGGACCAGAAATTCAACCTGCTCGTCGGGCGCCACCTGCAGCAGGAATATGGTCAGGAGCCGCAGTGCATCCTCACGATGCCGCTGCTCGAAGGGCTGGACGGCGTCGAGAAGATGTCGAAGAGCAAGAACAACTACATCGGCATCAGCGAAGACGCCAACACCATGTTCGCCAAGGTGCTGTCGATTTCCGACGACCTGATGTGGCGCTGGTACACGCTGCTGAGCTTCCAGTCGCTCGAGCAGATCGCGGCGCTGAAGGCCGAGATCGAAGGCGGCCGCAATCCCAAGGACGCCAAGGTTGCGCTGGCCAAGGAAATCACCGCGCGCTTCCACAGCGCGGCGGCGGCCGAGGCGGCCGAGCAGGATTTCATCAACCGCAGCAAGGGCGGCGTGCCGGACGAGATTCCCGAAGTGGCATTGAGCGGCGCCCCGCTGGGCATCGCCCAGGTGCTCAAGCAGGCCAACCTGGCGCCGTCGACTTCGGAGGGCAACCGCCTGATCGACGGCGGCGGCGTGCGGATCGACTCCGCCGTGGTCAGCGACAAGGCGCTGAAGCTGCCCGCGGGCAGCTACGTGGTGCAGGTCGGCAAGCGCAAGTTCGCGCGCGTGACGCTGAGCTGACCGGCCCTAGCGGACTTCGATGGTGACGCGCCGGTTGCGCGGCTCGTCCACGTCGTCCGCGGTCTGCACCGCCAGTTCGCGCTCGCCGCGCCCGACAGCCTCGATGCGGCTCGACGGGAACTGGCGCTCCACCAGCAGCTGAACCACTTCCTGCGCGCGCCGGCGCGAGAGTTGGTCGTTCTGCTCGATCGTGCCCTTGGTGTCGGTGTGGCCGGTGACGACGACGTCGCTGCCGCTGCGCGCCTGC
>JBGMOF010000017.1:0-11258 GCA_041424275.1 Variovorax sp. | reverse complement strand
AACGCCACCGGCACGAAGCACAGCGCCACGCCCAGCAGCCAGATCGGCGTGAGCTTGTACCAGCGCGTCTCCTGCGCCTGCTCCTTCACGAGATAGGCAAACGCCACCATCGCGGCCAACGCGAAGGTGCCGTAGCCGATGAAGTTCGCGGGCACATGCAGCTTCATCCACCAGCTTTGCAACGCAGGCACGAGCGGCTGGATTTCGTGGGCATCGCGCACCAGCGTGTACCAGAGCAGGAAGCCGACCGCAGCGCTCACGACCAGCATCACGAAGGCACCGAGCGCGCGCGTCTTGTAGCGCGATTCGAAATACAGATAGAACGCGGTCGTCAGCCAGCAGAACAGCACGAAGACCTCGTAGAGATTGCTGACCGGGATGTGGCCGATGTCAGGGCCCAGCTGGTGGCTCTCGTACCAGCGCACCATGGTGCCGATCAGGGCCATCGTGACCGCCACCCATGCAAGGCGCGAGCCGATGAGTTCCATCGCATCGCCTTGCTTGCCGCCGAAGAGGCCGAGCCAGTAGAACAGCGTGCTCATGAAGATCAGCACGCTCATCCACAGGATGGCCGACTGGCTCGACAGGAAGTACTTGAGCTGGAAGACCGTGTCCGCACGCCCGAGGTCGCCCTGATACGACACGATGGCGAGCAACGAGGCTGCCGCCACCACCGTGGCCAGCAACTGCAACGGGCGCCAGAACCAGCCGAGCGTGATGGCCGCGAGCAGCGTCGCAGCAAGGATCGGCTTCTCGTAGTAGTCCATCGATCCCGCATAGCGCGAGAACGCGAAGACGCCGCCCGCAAGCACCAGCACGGCGAACACCCAATCCAGGGTATTGCGGCGCGAGAGCCAGCTGTCGTTGAGCGTGAGGGTGGTGGTCGTCATGACGCCGGGTCCTTGTTGAGAGCGAGCAGCCTGTGCTTCAGATGCTCGAATTCGCGATCGCTGTCGATCGTCTTGCGGTTGACGGAGAACGCCATCGTGGCGTCGGTGCGGCCGCCCTGCCGGTCGTCGGCGGCAAGCCAGATCCAGATCCGGCGCTCCCGCACGTACAGCATCGCAAAAATGCCGACGATCAGCAACAGGCAGCCCAGGTAGACGATGTTCTTGCCGGGCGCACGCGCCACCTGGAACACGCTGGCCTGGACCTGCTTGAAGTCGGTCAACATCATGGCCACGGGCGCCGGGTAGAAGTGCGCATCGCTGATGGCGAGCACAGATTGCGTGAGGAAGGCCTGCGACTTCTCATCGGCCGGCAGCGGCGCGAGGCCCGCGGACTCTCGGCTGATGTTCAGGACCTCGAAAAGCACGTCGTTGAGGATGCGCACCAGCACCGTGCCGGCACGTTCGCGCTCGGCTTCGGGCACGTTGGCCTCCATGAATTCCGCGATGGCCTGCCAACCCCCGCTGCTCGAAGCATCGGCTTTCGGCGCCTCCGCACCGGCGAACAGCGCGAGCGCACGCGTGGCCGAGGTGCGCAGTTGCTCTGCCAGCTCGGGCCGCGCCGGGTCGGCCGAACGCTTCACGTAGCGATCGATGGCACGCGCGCGCAGGCTCGCATTGGACAGCGTGGTGCGCATGCGCACGAAGCCTTCCATCGACCCTTCTTCGTCCGCCGGCACGCGCAGATAGCGGAAGGCGTCCTCGGGGCGCTCGCGCATGCCGAGCAGGAACATCGGCTGGCCGTCGCCGGTGTCGACCGGCACCATGTAGTTCTGGAACTCGCGCGCCTGGCCCGCGGCGTCGCGCAGCTTGTACCCGATGCTGGGCCCGATGTTGCGCAGCACCTTCGGCTTGTTGGTCTTGTTGGCGGCCCCGAGGCGCGACTCGAAGCTGTGCCGCAGGTCGACCTTGCGCACGTCGATGCCACTGCCGGTCTGCGGATCCGCGAAGTTTTCGACGTTGATGAGCCGCAGCGTGGTGAACTCGAGCGTGAGCTTCTCGGCGCCGTTGGTGATCTCGGTCGATGCGCCGCCGATCACGCCGTCGACTTCGAACGGCTTGGCGGCGGCAGCGATCGGCACCGCCTTGAGTTTCACGCTCGAGCCGCCGTCGTCGAAGCTCGACTGGTAGATCTCCACACCCTTGTAGCTGGCCGGATGATTCACTTCGATGCGGGCCGGGACCTGCGCACCGGTTTCGCGGTCGTGCAGCACGACCTCACTCGCGAACAGCTTGGGCATGCCGGTCGAGTAGTAATCGACGATGAATTTCTTGAGCTCGATCGAGAAGGGCAGCTCCTGCAGCAGCACGCCATCGGACTGGTTGAGAATGGCCACGCTCGCCCGCCCGCCTTCGGGCACCAGGATGTTGCCGCGGAACGTCGGGTTGCTGGCAGACAGCCGGTGCTCGGGTGCGACATCGGCGATCATGCCGCCGCCGTTGAACACGCTCTTGCCGTTGAACCAGGTCTGGGCGCGCACCACCAAGTCGCCGTCGAGCAGCCCGCCGATGCACACCAACACGATCGCGCTGTGCGCCGCGATGTAGCCGAGCTTGTGCGCGCCACCGGCGCGCGCAGCGACCATCCACCCCTGGCCTTCGCGGTGTTGCAGCTTCACTTTCCAGCCGCCGCCCGACAGCAATTGGCCGATGCGGTTGGCCGCGGCCTCGGGCGCCTCGGCCAGTGACGTCTGGGCGCGCTGCCCGAACGCCTTCAGGCTCTGCGCGCGGATGCCTTCCTTGAGGTTCTTCAAGTCCGCGAAGATGTGCGGCGTGTTGCGGGCGATGCACAGCGACGTGCTGATCACCAGGAACAACAGGATCAGCAGGAACCACCAGGCGCTGTAGATCGAGTCCAGCCTGGCCGTGCGGAAGAACTCCGCCCAGAACGGTCCGAACTGGTTGATGTAGTTGCCGAGCGGCTCGTGCTGCTTGAGGACCGTGCCGATGATCGACGCGATGCAGATGATCGTGAGCAGCGCGATCGCGAAGCGCATCGACGAGAACAGCTCCACCACCGCACGCAGCGCGTGCGAGCCGCGTTTCAGTCGAAGGCCATGGGTGGAGACGGACATGAACGATCAGGTGTGGAAAAAAACAAAGGCGGGCCATCCTGATGGATTGGCCCGCCTTGTTGGGTTAAGTTATCGGCGGTTAGTTCACGCTGGCGCGAACGCGAACGAATGCTTCAACGCAGGCCGGCGATGTAGTCCGCCACGGCCTTGATCTCGCGATCATTGAGCTTGGCGGCGACGCCCGTCATCGGCGCGCTGTTCAGGCGCACGCCGTCGCGAAACGAGGTCAACTGGGCCACGGTGTAGTCGGCATGCTGGCCGCCCAGGCGCGGATATTGCGCGGGGATGCCGGCACCCGTCGGGCTGTGGCAGCCGGCGCAGGCCGGGATCATGCGATCGCCGAGGCCGCCGCGCCAGATCTTCTCGCCCAGGGCGACCGTCTCCTTGTCCTTGGAGAAGCCCGGCTTGATCTTCTTGGAAGCGACGAACCAGGCGATGTTGCGCATGTCCTCGTCGCTCAACGCGGAAGCCAGCGGCTTCATGATCGCGTTCTTGCGCTTGCCGGACTTGAATTCCTGCAATTGCTTGAGGATGTACTCGGGATGCTGCTGCGCCAGCTTGGGGTTCGCGGCGATCGCCGAGTTGCCATCTGCGTTGTGACACGAAGCGCAGCTCTGGCTGTTGGCCGGCGTCGCATTGAAGATCGTGTCGCCCTTGGCAGGGTCGGGCTTGGCCGGTTTGGCCGGTACTGCGGCTGCGGCGGGAGCGGCGCCAGGCTCATCGGCCGCAAGGCTTGGCGCAACGGCGGCGCCCATCAGGGCAGCAAGCAGAAAATGGGCAAACAACTTCATATCGGGGAGCTTGGATTTATGGCGCAAAACCCGGCGATTCTACAATGGCCCCCCGTTCCGAAAGCCCCATCGATGACCACCCCGCCGCCCAAGCCGGCTCCCCACCGCCCCGGTCCCGACCGCGCCACTGCCGAACGCGAACGCATTGCGCTCGGCTGGATGCACACCGCGCACTTCCTCACCAGCGCCCCGCAACTCGAACACCTGCCCCCCGTCGACCTGCCCGAAATCGCTTTCGTGGGTCGATCCAACGCCGGGAAATCGACCGCCATCAACACCCTCACGCAGCAGACGCGGCTGGCTTTTGCCTCCAAGACGCCGGGCCGCACGCAGCACATCAACCTGTTCGGCGTAGGCAAGCAGAAAGTCGACGACGGCGTGCTGGCCGACCTGCCTGGCTATGGCTACGCGGCGGTGCCCAAGGAAGCCAAGCTGCGCTGGCAGCGCGTGATGGGCAACTACCTCATGACACGCGAAAGCCTGCGCGGCGTGGTGCTGATGGTCGACCCCCGCCAGGGACTGACCGAGCTCGACGAGATCCTGTTGGACGTGATCCGCCCTCGCGTGGCCGAGGGCCTCAAGCTCCTGGTGCTGCTCACCAAGTCCGACAAGCTCACCCGCTCCGAAGGCGCCAAGGTGCTGTCCATCGTGCGACTACAGGCGGGCGGCGGCGAGGTCAAACTGTTCTCGGCGCTCAAGAAGCAGGGCGTCGGTGAAGCGGCCGAACTGCTGTGGCGGTGGATCCACCCGGACGGCCCCGCGACCGCCCCGGAACCTGAACCCGAAATCCCGGTGGAATAGGCCCGCAGCGGCGGCTGCGCTTGCCGGGATGACGATCAACCACAAAAGCAACCAGGAGACAAAGAAGATGATCGAGAAATTCACACGCGCACTGCCCAACGGCACCACCCTGAGCTGCCGCGCGAGCGGCGAGCCCGGTCGTCCGCTGATGGTGTTTCTGCACGGCTTCCCGGAGGGCGCCTTCATCTGGGACGAACTGCTCGCGCACTTCGCGAAGCCTGAGCACGGCGGCTACCGCTGCGTCGCGCCCAACCTGCGCGGCTTCGAGCAGTCGAGTGCGCCGAAGGACGTCGCTTCGTACAAGGCGCCCTTGCTGATCCAGGACATCCAGCAACTCGTGGCGACCGAGAGCGCGGACGGCAAGATGGCGGCGCTCGTGGCGCACGACTGGGGCGGTGCCTTCGGCTGGGGCTACGCCAACGCGTTCCCAGAGCAGGTCGGCAAGCTGGTGATCATCAACTCGCCGCACCCGGGAACCTTCGTGCGCGAGCTGCGCGAGAACCCCGAGCAGCAAAAGGCGAGTGCCTACATGAATTTCCTTGCGCATCCCAAGGCCGAGGAAATGCTGGCGGCCGACGACTACAAGCGCATGTGGCCTTTCTTCGAGCTGATGAAGGCCGGGCCGGACGGTTTCGGCTGGCTCACCGAAGACGTGAAGAACCAATACCGCGAGGTGTGGAACGCCGGCCTCACCGGCGCGTGCAATCTCTACCGCGTGACGCCCATGAAGCCCCCGATGCCGGGCGGCTCGATCGACAGCATTCCGGTGCTGCCGAAGGAACGCTTCACGGTGAACGTGCCGACCTTCGTGTTCTGGGCGCTGGACGACACCGCGCTGCTGCCGGGGCTTCTCACCGGGCTCGAAGAGTACGTGCCGGACCTCGAGGTGAAGAAGGTGCCCAACGCGACCCACTGGATCGTGCACGAGCAACCGATGCTCGTCGCCAGCGAGATCGAGCGCTTCCTGACTCAGTAGACGGTCGGCTCGCCGTCGGGCCGCGTCTTGAACCGGCGGTGCACCCAGTAGTACTGCGAGGGCATCGTGTCGATGTAGCCCTCCAGTCGGGTGTTCATGAGCGCGGTGTCGGCCACGACGTCGTCGGTCGGGAAATTCTGCCAGGCGGAAAGCACCTCGATGTCGTAGCCCGACGCAGTCAGGCGCGAGAGCACCGGCACGATCTTGGCGCGACCGAGCCGCGCAAAGCGCGAGAGCGAGGGCACGGTCGCCGCCTGCACGCCGTAGAACGGCACGAAGATCGACTCCTGCGGGCCGAAGTTCATGTCTGGCAACAGGTAGAGCAATCCGCCCTTTCGCAGCCCGCTCACGATCGGCTTGACGCCCGCCGTGCGGTCGAACACCTGCACCTCGCCATGGAAGCGCGTGCGACCCACTTCGAGCCAGTCGTTGATCAGCGCATTGCGCTGCGGCGTGAAGATCGAGGTCCAGGGACGACGCACCGCGAGCGACAGCGCCGTGCCGCCCGCGTCGAGCCCGCAAAAATGCGGCGCGAAGACGATGGTCGGCGTGTCGCCCTCGAATTCGTGCATGGCGCCATGCAGGTTGAGGCGCTTTTCAACAACCTCGCGTGGCGAATGCCAGAGCCAGCTGCGATCAAGCCAGGCCTGCGCCACGTGCACGAAGGTTTCGCGCGCGATCCGGCGGCGCTCCTCGCGCGACTTGTCGGGAAAACAGAGCGCGAGATTGGTGTCGACCACGTGCCGGCGCGGTGTCGCGACGGTGTGCAGGATGCGGCCCATCACGGTACCCATGCCGCGCACCACGGGCAGCGGCAGATGCGCGAGCGCCTTCATGAAGCCGATGCCGAGCCTGGCGCCCACGCTCATCGAGCAATCTCCGCGCTGCAGCCGGCCACAGGACGGGCCCGGCGGCTCACAGTTCGTCCCTCGGTTGCTTGAAGCGGCCATAGCCCCAGAGGTATTGGCCCGGCAGTCGTTCGATCAGTCGCATCAATGTCTCGTTCATGGCGGTGGCGGCCGCCTCGGGTGTGGCGTCGGCGTCGTACAGCGCAGGCGCTTCGACGCGCTCGAAGTGGATCACATAACGCCCGCCCGCCTGCCGCTCGCACCAGGTCATGAGCACTTGCGCGCCGGTCTGCTGCGCGAGGCGCGCGAGCAGCGTCATGGTGTAGGCCGGCTTGCCGAAGAACGGCGCCCACACGCCCTGCCCCTTGGGCGGCACCTGGTCGGGCAGCACGCCGGTGTAGCCACCGGCCCGCAGCACGCGAATGAGGCCACGCACGCCGGCCAGATTGGTGGGCAGCGTCTTGAGGCCGGGCCGGTCGCGCGAGCCGGCGATGAGGTCGGCCAACCACGCCTTGCGCGCGGGCCGGAACAGCACCGTGAGCGGGCCATGCGCAGGACCGAAGCGCTCGGCGATGGCCTGCCCGATCATTTCCCAGCTGCCCACGTGCGGCGTGGCGAGGATGACGCCGCGCTTCGCGGCCAGCGCATCTTCGAAGGCCCGGTCGTTCTGCCATTCGACCCGGTCGAGAACGCCCACGCCCTGCGGACGCAGCCAGAGCCAGGGCAGCTCCCCGACCATCGCGCCCGCAGCACCGATCGCAGGCCGGTACTGTGCCCGCGTGAAACCGGCGCCCTCGGCGTTCGCCCTGATCCGACCGCGATACGACGGCGAAGCCCAGTACACGAGCCAGCCGAGCAACGCGCCCAGCCGATGCATCCAGGGCAGCGGCACGTGGGCGAGCAAACGGAACAGTTGGGTCATCGGGTTGTGGGGGTGGAAACGGACGCGCGCTTCGGCGATGGAGCGGCTCGAATAGAATGCAAATTGTCGCCGAGTTACAGAACAACTTGCAGGGCGACGTTAAACAGTTCTGCTAAAGCGTTCGCCAGAACTCCTCCCGGAATCGGCAACGCGCCCTTTCAACTTCCCGGAGTTTTCAAAAAAATGGCGAACGACTTTCTCTTCACTTCCGAATCCGTCTCCGAAGGCCACCCCGACAAGGTCGCCGACCAGATCTCCGATGCGATCCTCGACGCGATCTTCGAGCAGGACCCGCGCAGCCGCGTCGCCGCCGAAACGCTGACCAACACCGGCCTCGTGGTGCTCGCCGGCGAGATCACGACCAACGCGCACGTCGACTACATCCAGGTCGCGCGCGACACCATCAAGCGCATCGGCTACGACAACACCGACTACGGCATCGACTACAAGGGTTGCGCCGTGATGGTCTGCTACGACAAGCAGTCCAACGACATCGCCCAGGGCGTCGACCACGCGAGCGACGACCACCTCAACACCGGCGCCGGCGACCAGGGCCTGATGTTCGGCTACGCCTGCGACGAAACGCCCGAGTTGATGCCCGCGCCGATCTATTACGCGCACCGCCTGGTCGAGCGCCAGGCCCAGCTGCGCAAGGACGGCCGTCTGCCTTTCCTGCGTCCCGACGCCAAGAGCCAGGTCACGATGCGCTATGTCGACGGCAAGCCGCACAGCATCGACACCGTGGTGCTGTCGACGCAACACCACCCGGACCAGAGCGAGACGGCCACCAAGATGAAGGCGTCGTTCAACGAAGCAATCATCGAAGAGATCATCAAGCCGGTGCTGCCCAAGGAATGGCTCAAGGACACGCGCTTCCTGATCAACCCGACCGGCCGCTTCGTCGTCGGCGGCCCGCAGGGCGACTGCGGCCTGACCGGCCGCAAGATCATCGTCGACACCTACGGCGGCGCCTGCCCGCACGGCGGTGGCGCGTTCTCGGGCAAGGACCCGTCGAAGGTCGACCGCTCGGCCGCCTACGCCGCGCGCTACGTGGCCAAGAACATCGTGGCCGCCGGCCTGGCGCGCCAGTGCCAGATCCAGGTGGCCTACGCCATCGGCGTGGCCCAGCCGATGAACATCACGGTCTACACCGAAGGCACCGGCCTGATCTCGGACGAGAAGATCGCCGAACTCGTGCGCGAGCATTTCGACCTGCGCCCGAAGGGCATCATCCAGATGCTCGACCTGCTGCGCCCGATCTACCAGAAGACCGCCGCCTACGGCCACTTCGGTCGCGAAGAGCCGGAGTTCACCTGGGAGAACACCAGCATCGCGCCGAAGCTGCGCGCTGCTGCGGGCCTCTGAGCACCTTCGCCCGCCCTCACTGAAAGCCTGCGCCTGCTCCTTGCGGCCGCAGGCTTTTTCACGCCCTGGAACCCGAACGATGATGAACAAGAGAACCGCCCTCTCCGCCATGGTCATGGTCTGCCTGGGTGCGACGCCGCTCTCGCACGCCGCCGGCGAGCCACTGCGCATCGGCGTCATCGCCACCTATTCGGGCCCGTATGCCGACTACGGCCGGCAGTTCGACGCAGGGATCGCGCTGTACCTGAAGCAGCACGGCGGCAAGATCGCCGGCCGTTCCGTCGACATCATCAAGAAGGACACGGCCGGCCCGGCACCCGACGTGGCCAGGCGCATCGCGCAGGAACTGATCGTTCGCGACAAGGTGAGCATCCTCACCGGCCTCGACTTCAGCCCCAACGCCTACGCCGTCGCAGCCATCGCCACGCAAGCCAAGGTGCCGACCCTCGTGATGAACGCCGCCTCGTCGGCCATCACGTCCAGCTCGCCGTACGTGGCGCGCCTGTCGTTCACGGTGCAGCAGGTCACCGACCCGATGGCGCGCTGGATGATCAGGCAGGGCGTGAAGGATGCGTACACCGTGGTGGCCGACTACGCCTCGGGCGTCGACGCGGAAACCGCGTTCAAGAAGGCCTTCGTGGCCGGCGGCGGCAAGGTGTCCGGCGAAGTCCGCACGCCGATGAACAACCCGGACTTCTCGGCCTATGTGCAGAGGATCAAGGACGTGAAGCCGCAGGCGGTGTTCTTCTTCTTCCCTTCGGGCGTGATGCCACCGGCCTTCCTGAAGGTGTGGAAGGAGCGCGGCATGGAAGAAGCCGGCATCAAGCTCTACGCTACCGGCGAAGCCACGGACGACAGCTACCTCGACGCCACCGGCGACGTGGCGCTCGGCCTCGTCACCGCGCACCACTATTCGTATGCGCACCCGTCGCCGACGAACCAGAAGTTCGTGAAGGATTTCGTCGCCGAGTTCGGCACCTCGCTGCGCCCCAGCTACTTCGCCGTGACCGCCTACGACGCCATGGCCGCGATCGACCTGGCACTCGCCAAGACCAAGGGCGACACCGCCGGCGACGCGTTCATGGGAGCGCTCAAGGGCCTGAGCTTCGAGAGCCCGCGCGGCCCGATCGAGATCGACCCGGTCACGCGCGACATCGTTCAGACCGTCTACATCCGCAAGACGGAAAAGGTCAACGGCAAGCTGGTCAACGTGGAGTTCGACAAGTTCGACCGCGTGAAAGACCCGGCCAAAGAAGCCAGGTAAGGTCCGGAGCCGAACCAGTCAACCAGCGAGCGGACCTCTCATGGCCATCGTGATCTTCGATGGAGTCGCCTACGGCATGCTCCTCTTTCTCATCGGGGTGGGCCTGTCCATCACGCTGGGGCTCATGAATTTCGTCAACCTCGCACACGGCAGTTTCGCCATGGTCGGCGGCTATGCCGCCAGCGTGCTGATGAACCGCTTCGGCATGGGTTTCTTTCCATCGCTGGCCGCGGCCTTTGTCGCCGCCGCGCTGATCGGTGCGGTGCTGGAATTCTTTTTCTACCGGCGCCTCTACCGCGCGCATCCGCTCGACCAGGTGCTGCTGTCGATCGGCATCGTGTTCGTCTCGGTGGCCACGTTCACGTATTTCTTCGGGCCGACGATGCAGCCCTTCAACCTGCCGCCGGAGCTGGACGGCCGCGTGTCGCTCCTCGGCGTCGAAGTCGGCCGCTACCGCCTGTTCCTGATCTTTTGCGGCGTCGCCGTGCTGGCTGCGCTGCTGCTCGGCATGGGCAAGACCCGCTACGGCGCGATGGTGCGCGCGGCGGTCGACAACCCGCGCGTGGCGGCGGGCACCGGCATCAACGTGGAGCGGCTGTTCCTGCTGACCTTCTCGCTGGGCTGCGGCCTCGCCGGACTCGGCGGCGCACTGAGCCTGGGCATGCTCGGGCTGGAGCCGACGTTCCCGCTCAAGTACCTCGTGTACTTCCTCATCGTGGTGTGTGTCGGCGGTGCCGGCACGATCACCGGGCCCTTCATGGCCGCGCTGCTGGTGGGCATCGTCGACATGGCGGGCAAGTACTACTACCCCCAGGCCGGTGCCTTCCTCATCTATATCGTGATGATCGTCATGCTGCTGCTGCGGCCCCACGGGATCATTCCCCGCAAAGGCATCGCGTGAAGACGATCGCGCTTTCTCCGGGGCGCCTGCGCGCGGTCGAGGTGCTGTTCTGGCTGGCGCTGGCGTCGAGTTTTTTCCTGCTGCCCGACAAGCTCACGCTGATGAGCCAGGTCCTGATCTTCGGGTTGTTCGCGGTGTCGCTCGACATGGCGCTCGGCTACGCGGGCATCCTCACCGTCGGCCACGCGGCCTTCTTCGGTGCCGGTGCGTACGCGGCGGGGCTGCTGGCCAAGCACGGCTGGAGCGAGCCGTTCAGCGGCCTGCTGTTCGCACTGCTCGTGTGCGTCGCCCTCGGCTATGTGCTGAGCTACCTCGTGGTGCGCGGCGCCGACCTCACGCGGCTGATGATCACCATCGGCGTGTGCGTG
>JBGMOF010000016.1:0-92501 GCA_041424275.1 Variovorax sp. | reverse complement strand
GGCATCGAGACCATGGGCGGCGTGATGACCAAGATGATCACGAAGAACACCACGATCCCGACGAAGTTCGCGCAGACCTTCTCGACCGCCGAGGACAACCAGCCGGCCGTGACGATCAAGGTGTTCCAGGGCGAGCGTGAAATCGCTTCGGGCAACAAGGCCCTGGGCGAGTTCAACCTCGAGGGCATCCCGCCGGCATCGCGCGGCACGCCGCAGATCGAGGTGAGCTTCGACATCGACGCCAACGGCATCCTGCACGTGGGCGCCAAGGACAAGGGCACCGGCAAGGAAAACAAGATCACCATCAAGGCGAACTCGGGCCTGTCGGAGGACGAGATCCAGAAGATGGTCAAGGACGCGGAGCTGAACGCGGCCGACGACAAGAAGAAGGTCGAGATCGTGCAGGCGCGCAACCAGGGCGAGGCGATGGTGCACAGCGTGCACAAGTCGCTGGCCGAGCATGGCGACAAGCTGGAAGCTGGAGAGAAGGAAAAGATCGAGGCCTCGATCAAGGAGCTGGAAGAAGCGCTCAAGGGCGAGGACAAGGCGGCCATCGAGGAGAAGACGAACACGCTGATGACCGCCAGCCAGAAGCTGGGCGAGAAGATGTATGCCGATGCGCAGGCCGCCGCCGGTGCAGCCGGTGGTGCAGCAGGCGGCCCGGGCGCCGGACCCGACGCCACGCAGAGCGCGCCGCACGACGACAACGTCGTGGATGCCGAAGTCAAGGAAGTCAAGAAGGGCTGATGCCCGAGCCTTGACGCAAGGCTGGATCACCTCACCGGGTGATCCAGCCTTTTCCGCTTGTTGAAGACCGCCCGACCCGACCGACCATGGCCACCAAACGCGACTATTACGAAACCCTCGGCGTCCCCAAGAACGCGAGCGACGAAGAGATCAAGAAGGCTTATCGCAAACTCGCGATGAAGCACCACCCTGACCGCAACCACGGCGACACCAGCACCGACGCCGAGGCCAAGTTCAAGGAGGTGAAAGAAGCCTACGAGATGCTGTCCGATGGGCAGAAGCGTGCCGCGTACGACCAGTACGGGCATGCCGGCGTCGATCCGAACATGCGTGGCGGCCCGGGTGCCGAAGGCATGGGTGGCTTTGCCGAGGCGTTCGGCGACATCTTCGGCGACGTGTTCGGCGGCGCCCGCGGGCGGACTGCCGGCGGACGCCAGGTGTTCCGCGGCAACGACCTGAGCTACGCGATGGAAGTCACGCTCGAGGAAGCGGCCGAAGGCAAGGACGCCCAGATCCGGATCCCGAGCTGGGACAACTGCACGACCTGCGACGGTTCGGGCGCCAAGCCCGGGACCAAGCCGATCACCTGCACCACCTGTCACGGCGCCGGTGCAGTGCAGATGCGCCAGGGCTTCTTCAGCGTGCAGCAGACCTGTCCGCAATGCCACGGCACCGGCAAGATCATTCCGGAGCCTTGCACGACGTGCCATGGCCAGGGAAAGATCAAGAACAACAAGACGCTCGAAGTCAAGATTCCCGCCGGCATCGACGACGGCATGCGCATTCGCAGCACTGGCAACGGCGAGCCGGGCACCAACGGCGGGCCGCCAGGCGACCTCTACATCGAGATCCGGCTCAAGAAGCACGACATCTTCGAGCGCGAGGGCGACGACCTGCATTGCGTGGTGCCCGTGAGCATGACGACTGCGGCGCTGGGTGGCGAGATCAACGTCCCGACACTCAAAGGCGCGGCCGCGATCGACATCCCCGAAGGCACGCAGAGCGGCAAGCAGTTTCGACTGCGCGGCAAGGGGATCAAGGGCGTGCGCGGCAGCTACCCGGGCGATCTGTACTGCCACGTGCGCGTCGAGACGCCGGTCAAGCTCACCGAACATCAGCGCAAGCTCGTCAAGGAACTCGACGATTCGCTCAAGAAGGGTGGCCACAAGCACAGCCCCACCGACAAGGGCTGGTTCGACAAGGCCAAGGAATTCTTCAGCTGAAACGAGACCATTCGTCTACGTCCAAGGCGGCCTGCGGGCCGTCTTTTTTTTTGCCCAACGTAAAGATCACAAGCTTGTGCGCGAACGGTCTTTGAACAGAGAGGCCCCCGGCGGTACGCTGGTTCGTGGGGCCTTTCCTGCACACCCCGGTGACAACGGCGTTGTCGGCGTAGCGTGAAGGCCGAAGTGAAGCGTTGCCTCGGCGTTCGACCGTCGCTGAAACTTTCGGACAAGCCACTTGTTCTTAATGACCAGTCACCCTATTCTGGGCGCGTTCTTTGCTAGTGGTTGAGTCTGGAAATCGGTCGGGTGACAGGGAGCTTTTTCCGGCACGTGCGCTCGTCACGGACATTCCGCCGTCGATCGCAGGTGCCCCGTTGATTCGATGGAGATGATCGTATGGACGTGATGAGCAACTTCGCAGCGCGCTACGAGCGAACCCGGGAGGAAGTCCTGTCGCTGCAGGACTATCTCGACATCTGCAAGCGCGAACCGATCGCGTACGCCACCGCCGCCGAACGCATGCTCAAGGCGATCGGCGAACCCCAGATGATCGACACGCGCAACGACACGCGGCTGTCGCGCATCTTCGCCAACAAGGTCATCAAGATCTATCCGGCGTTCAAGGAGTTCTATGGCATGGAGGAAGCCATCGAGCAGGTGGTGTCCTATTTCCGGCATGCCGCGCAGGGCCTCGAAGAAAAGAAACAGATCCTCTACCTGCTCGGGCCCGTCGGTGGCGGCAAGAGCTCGATCGCAGAGCGCCTGAAGCAGCTCATGGAGCACGTGCCCTTCTATGCCATCCAGGGCTCGCCGGTGAACGAGACACCGCTCGGCCTGTTCGATGCGGCAGAAGACGGCGAGATCCTCGAGAAGGAATACGGCATCCCGCGCCGCTACCTGAACCGCATCCTGTCACCATGGGCGGTCAAGCGGCTCGAGGAATACGGCGGCGACATCCGCAAGTTCAAGGTCGTGAAGCGCTACCCCTCGGTGCTGCGCCAGATCGCCGTGGCCAAAACCGAGCCCGGCGACGAAAACAACCAGGACATCTCTTCGCTGGTCGGCAAGGTCGACATCCGCAAGCTCGAAACCTACGCGCAGGACGACCCCGACGCGTACGCCTATTCCGGCGGGCTGTGCCTGGCGAACCAGGGCCTGCTGGAATTCGTGGAGATGTTCAAGGCGCCCATCAAGGTGCTGCATCCGCTGCTCACGGCCACGCAGGAAGGCAACTTCAAGGGCACCGAAGGCTTCGGCGCCATACCGTTCGACGGCATCGTGCTGGCGCACAGCAACGAGAGCGAATGGAAGGCCTTCCGCAACAACAAGAACAACGAGGCCTTTCTCGATCGCATCTACATCGTCAAGGTGCCCTACTGCCTGAGGCCCTCGGAAGAGATCAAGATCTACGAGAAGCTGGTGCGTAATTCGTCGCTGGCGCAGGCGCCCTGTGCGCCCGGCACGCTGCGCATGATGGCTCAGTTCTCGGTGCTCACGCGCCTGAAGGACCCCGAGAATTCGAGCGTCTTCAGCAAGATGCAGATCTACGACGGCGAAAACCTGAAGGACACCGATCCCAAGGCCAAGTCGCTGCAGGAGTACCGTGACTACGCGGGCGTCGACGAAGGCATGAGCGGCGTGTCGACGCGCTTCGCGTTCAAGATCATCTCGAAGGTGTTCAACTTCGACAGCACCGAAGTGGCCGCCAATCCGGTGCACCTCATGTACGTGCTGGAGCAGCAGATCGAGCGCGAGCAGTTTCCGGCCGAGACCGAGCAGAAGTACATCAGCTACATCAAGGAGCTGCTCGCGCCGCGCTACGCGGAGTTCATCGGCAAGGAGATCCAGACCGCCTACCTCGAGAGCTACAGCGAGTACGGCCAGAACATCTTCGACCGCTACGTGACCTACGCCGACTACTGGATCCAGGACCAGGAGTACCGCGACGTCGACACCGGCGAGGTGTTCGACCGCGCGTCGCTCAACGCCGAACTCGAGAAGATCGAGCGGCCCGCGGGCATCGGCAATCCGAAGGACTTCCGCAACGAGATCGTCAACTTCGTGCTTCGGGCGCGCGCCGGCAACGCGGGCAACAACCCCTCGTGGACGAGCTACGAAAAGCTGCGCACCGTGATCGAGAAGAAGATGTTCTCGAACACGGAAGAGCTGTTGCCCGTGATCAGCTTCAACACGAAGAGCAGCGCAGACGAGCAGAAGAAACACGAAGACTTCGTAAGTCGCATGGTCCAGAAGGGCTACACGGCCAAGCAGGTGCGCCTGCTGTGCGAGTGGTACCTGCGCGTACGCAAGAGCTCCTAGAGAAAAGGCAATCCGTGGCCCTCCTGCAGCAGATCATCGATCGAAGGTTGTCGGGCAAGAACAAGTCGATCGGCAACCGTGAACGCTTTCTCCGTCGCTACCGGGGCCAGATCCAGGAGGCCGTGCGCAAGGCGGTCAGCGGCCGCAACATCCGCAACCTCGAACAGGGCGAAGACGTCACGCTGCCGCGGCGCGACGTGTCGGAGCCCGTGTTCGGCCATGCCCGTGGCGGCGACCGCGAGTATGTACATCCGGGAAATCAGGAATACCTCAAGGGCGATCGCATCGCGCGCCCGCCCGGTGGTTCAGGCGGCGGTGCCGGAAGTGGCGAAGCCGGCGATGGCGGCGAGGGTGAGGACGACTTCGTCTTTCGCCTCACGCGTGAGGAGTTCATGCATGCCTTCTTCGACGACCTCGCGCTGCCGCATCTCGTGCGCACGCAGATCGCGGAGATCCCCGAATGGAAGAGCCACCGCGCCGGCTTCACGAGCGACGGCACACCGAACAACCTGCATGTGGTGCGATCGATGCGCGGTGCACTCGCGCGACGCATCGCGCTCGGCGGCGAGCCGCGCAAGGAGCTGCGCCGACTCGAGGCGCACTTGCTGCATCTGAAGCAACACACGCCTCGCACGCAGGCGCTGCAAAAGGACATCGAGGAGACCGAAGCGCTGATCGCCGAGGTCCGCCGCACGGCACACCATGTGCCATGGATCGACCCGATCGACCTGCGCTATCGCAACCGCGTGAAGACGCCCGTGCCGAGCGCGAAGGCGGTGATGTTCTGCCTGATGGACGTGTCGGGGTCCATGGACGAAGCGCGCAAGGACATGTCCAAGCGCTTCTTCATGCTGCTGTACCTCTTTCTCACGCGCCACTACGAGAAGATAGACCTGGTCTTCCTGCGCCACCACACGCAGGCCCAGGAGGTGACGGAGGAAGAGTTCTTCCGGGCCACCGAAACCGGAGGCACCGTCGTGTCGAGCGCCCTGGTGCTGATGGATGAAATCGTGCGCGCGCGCTACCCGAGCAACGAGTGGAACATCTACGGCGCACAGGCGAGCGACGGCGACAACTGGCACCAGGACAGCGGCCGATGCCGCAAGTTGCTCGAAGAGAAGATCCTGCCCGCCGTGCGCTACTACGCCTACGTCCAGGTCGCCAATGCAGAGCAGAACCTCTGGCAGGAATACGCACAGCTCGAAGCGGTGACCCGCAACTTCGCGATGCGCAAGGTCGCCGACGCTCAGGACATCTACCCCGTCTTTAGAGAGCTGTTCAAGAAGGAAGGAGTGCCTGCATGAAGCTGCCCAGCCCGTCGGACTGGACCTTCGAGCTCATCGAGCGATACCACGCCGAGATCGCGGCGACGGCCCGGAGCTTCGGGCTCGACGTCTACCCGAACCAGCTCGAGGTGATCAGCGCCGAGCAGATGATGGACGCGTATTCGAGCGTCGGCATGCCGATGCTCTACCGCCACTGGTCGTACGGCAAGCAGTTCATCAGCACCGAGAAGAACTACCGCCGCGGCCACATGGGTCTGGCCTACGAGATCGTCATCAACTCCGATCCGTGCATCGCCTACCTCATGGAAGAGAACACGATGGCCATGCAGGCGCTGGTCATCGCGCACGCGGCCTACGGGCACAACAGCTTCTTCAAGGGCAACTACCTCTTTCGCATGTGGACCGATGCGTCGTCGATCATCGATTACCTCGTCTATGCGCGGCACTACATCGCCGAGTGCGAGGAGCGACATGGCCTGGAGGCCGTCGAGGAGACACTGGATTCCTGCCATGCGCTGATGAACTACGGCGTCGACCGCTACCGGCGTCCGCAGAAGCGTTCGCTGGCGCAGGAAAGCGCGCAACGCGCCGAGCGCGAGCAACATCTGCAGCAGCAGGTCAACGACCTGTGGCGCACGCTGCCGCGGCGCGACGGACAGGCCGCCGAAGCCAGCGCGGCGCGGCGCTTCCCGGAAGAGCCGCAGGAGAACCTGCTGTACTTCATCGAGAAGAACGCGGCGCTGCTCGAACCGTGGCAGCGCGAAGTGGTGCGCATCGTGCGCAAGGTCGCGCAGTACTTCTATCCACAGCGGCAGACGCAGGTCATGAACGAAGGCTGGGCCACCTTCTGGCACTACACGCTGCTCAACACCATGTACGACCGCGGCCTGCTGGCCGACGGCTTCATGATGGAGTGGCTGAGTTCGCACACGGGCGTGATCTACCAGCCGCCGGTAGGGCACCGTGCCTACAGCGGCATCAACCCATATGCGCTGGGATTTTCGATGTTCACCGACCTGCGCCGCGTCTGCGAGAAACCGACCGAGGAAGACCGCCGCTGGTTCCCGGACATCGCGGGCAGCGACTGGGTCAAGACGCTCGACTACGCGATGCGCAACTTCAAGGATGAAAGCTTCATCGGCCAGTTCCTGAGCCCCAAGGTGATGCGCGATTTCCGGTTGTTCGCGATCCGCGATCACGAGAAGGAGTCCGAACTGGAAGTCGCGGCCATCCACGACGACAGCGGCTATCGCGCGCTGCGCGAATCGCTGTCACGCCAGTACGACATCAGCTGCCGCGAACCCGACATTCAGGTCTGGAACGTCAACACCCGCGGCGACCGCTCGCTCACCCTGCGGCACACGCAGCGCAACAACCTGCCCTTGCATGAGGACGCAGGCGAGGTGCTCAAGCACGTGGCGCGGCTTTGGGGATTCGACGTGCAGCTGGAAAGCGTCGACGGCCAGGGACGCGTGAGCAAGAGTTGGAAAGCCGCGGCCACACGGCCAGGCTAGCCCCGGGTGCGCGAGGCGGGTCAGCCGCCGGAAGGGTTGCGCTTCTCTTCCATCAACTGTTGCTGCTGCCGCACCGCTTCGCACTGTGCATGCGCCCGGTTTTCCGGCTTCAGGCACTGGGCGGCCATACAACGCGACCGCGCGAAGAAGCCCAGGTTTTCGCACTGCGCATCCGGCGCCGGAAGCAGCAGTACAGCAGGCGCGCGCAATGGCGCAGCCACCGGCGGCGCCGCCGGCCTGGGCCTGGCACTGCTTGCGGCACGTGCAGGTGCAGGTGCAGGTGCAGGTGCGACGGTTTCCGTCGCACTCGGCGGCCGCGGCGCAGGCGCGAGGCCCGGCGGTGTTGCTGTCGATGGCTGCACGTCGCTGGCCAGCTCAGTGATGATTTCAGTGTTCGACCACGGGAGCGCCCCGGAGCGATCGGCTACGGGTACTGCGGGCGGTAGAGCGGGCGCAGCTTGCACATCGATCACCTTGCCAGGTTTGGCCGCGCTGTAGATGTAGAGACCACCGGCACCCGCGACCATCCAGCCTGCCGCGCCGATCGCCAGCGCGATGCCGAAGGCGGCCACGCTGACCCACAAACCCTTGCGCGGCTCCGCGATGCGCCGTGGAGCCGCGGCCGGAGCGGCACTCGGCGCAGCCGGGGATGCCGCTGGCGGACCGGCAAACACCGCAGCGCGCGACAGGCTCGCCGCAGCACTGGCGTCCGTCGGCCGGGGATGGATTTCGGTGGCCGGAAACGCCGCAGGCAAGGGCTCGATGCACTCGATGCAGAACTTGGCGATCGAGCGGTTCTCGGTACCGCATGCCGGGCAGATCACGCCCATTCAATGGACCGGTTGACGTGCCGCTTGGTGCGCTGCCTGATGCGCTGCCTGGTGCGCAGTCTTCGCGGCCTCCAGGACCACGCTCCCCTTCTGGGCGGCGGAAAGGTCCCGCTCCGCGGAGAGGATCAGCGCGGCCTGATGGGCTGAGCGACTCGCGGCCTTCACGCTGCGCAGCAGGGCGCGCCATTCAACGGCCAGCGCCTCCGGTGAATCGTTGTGCGGAGAGCGAAGCAAGGTCTGGCTGACATCCACCAGCGCCGTGGCAGCTGTCAGGCAGATCGTCAGCGCCTGCAGGGCCGCGGTCGGAGGCGGCCGGCGCACGTCCGGCGAACCATCGACGCGGCCCAGGGCCTCTTCGAGTGCAATCAGTGCACGCTCCAGGAGCGCGCGGTCGGAAATTTGGGTCATCGCGATCATTCCGGACGCTTCCGGGATTCAATCGGCGATCGTGCCAGCACCTCGTAAAAAGCTGTGTGCAGTTTGGCACGTTCAGATACAAAAGTTTCTGAGTGTGGTTTTACTGAACGGCGCGCGCCGTTTGCAGTTGTGCGATGCGCCTATCGTCGTAGCCAAGCAGTTGGCCGAGCACCGACACCGTGTCGCGGCCCAGCGTGGGCGGCGGTTTGAACTGCGGCGTCCCCGAGTCCGAGAATTTCATGGGAATGCCCGGCATGCGCACACTCCCGCCCTGCGACAGCGGCACATCCACCACCATGTCGCGCGCGACAACCTGGGGGTCGACCAGCGCTTGCGCGAAATCGTTGACAGGTCCGCAGGGAATGCGGGCAGCACGCAGCTTGTCGAGCCAATAGGCCGACGGATGTTGCGACAGCTCTTCATTGATCACACCTTCGATGAATTCCCGATCGGCGTAGCGCGCCGGCTGCTCGAGGTATTCCGGCTTCGACAGCTCGGGCCGCGGCACCACGGCGAGAAAGCGCTCGAAGAACGCATCGCCGATACACGCGATCACGATGTGGCCATCCTGCGTGGCGTACGTGTTGTACGGGACATGCACGAAATGCGAGTTGCCGATGCGCTCGGGCACATGGCCCGACATCAGGTGCATCGTGGCCATGTAGGTCAGCAGGGATATCTGGACGTCCAGCATCGAGACGTCGACATGCTGGCCGACCCCCGTCGTCGCACGCGCAAGCAGTGCGGAGATCACGCCCATCGCGCCGAAGATGCCGCCGCCAAGGTCACCGATTGGAATGCCGGCGCGCACCGGTGCATGGTCGCCCATCCCGGTGATGCTCATGCCGCCGCCCATGCCCTGCACCACCTGGTCAAAGGCTGGGCGCTGCGTGTCGGGCCCCGTTTCGCCAAAGCCGGTAACCGAACAGGTCACGATGCGCGGGTTGATCGCGGCGAGCGTCGCGTGGTCGATCTGCAAACGCTTCGTCACGCCAGCGCCAAAGTTGTCGAACACCACATCGGCCTTGCGCACCAGGTCGTAGAAAACCGCCCGGCCCTCGTCGGATTTCAAGTCGATGCAGACGCTTTCCTTGCTGCGGTTCAGCGTCATGAAGTAGGCACCCATGCCATGCAGCGCGTAGTCGGGGTGCTTGGCGAGCAGCTCGCGCGTTCCCTCGCCGCGGCCGGGTGGCTCGACCTTGATCGTGCGCGCGCCCAGATCGGACAGCGTCATCGTCCCGTAGGGGCCCGAGAGCATGTGGGTGAGGTCGAGAACAGTGATGCCTTCGAGTGGACGCATGGTCTTGTTCCGTTCAGATCTTGTGGCGTTCGATGAGCTGCTTCGCGATCACCTGCCGAAGGATCTCGTTGCTGCCTTCGCCGATCACCATCAACATGCAGTCGCGGTAGAAACGCTCGATTTCGTACTCGACCGAATAGCTGTAGCCGCCAAAGATGCGCATGGCCTCCTGGGCGCAATACACACCGGCTTCCGAGCCTGCGAGCTTGGCGATCGCAGCCTCCAGGTCGCAACGCTCACCCCTGTCGAACTTGCGGGCTGCCGTCTCGATGAGATGCTTCGCAGCCTCCACCTGCGTCACCATCTCGGCCAGCTTGAGCTGGATCGCCTGATGCTGGCAGATGGGCTTGCCGAATGCGCTGCGCTCCTGCGCGTAGCGAAGCGAATGCTTCATCGCCCCCTCTGCGATACCCGCGCCACGGGCTGCGACATTGATGCGGCCGAGTTCCAGTCCGCCCGCCGTCTGCGCGAACCCCCTGCCCTCGACGCCGCCCAGCAGATTGGCGACCGGCACCTTGTAGTTGTCGAAGTTCAGCTCGCACGTATCGATGGCGCGGTAGCCCATCTTCTTGAGCTTGCCGACCACGTTGTAGCCTTCGCCGCGCTCCGCGATCAGCATGCTCATGCCCTTGTGCCGCGGCTCGGCCTGCGGATCGGTCTTGACCAGCAGCAGGGTGAAGTTGCCATGCATGCTGTTGGTGATCCACGTCTTGTTGCCGTTGACGACGTAGTGGTCGCCGTTCAGTTTCGCGGTGGTGCGGATCGCCTGCAGATCGGATCCGGCGTTCGGCTCGGTCAATCCGAGGCTGCCGCGGAAGTCGCCCGTCGCCATCATGGGCAAATACTTCTGCTTCTGTTCCGGCGTGCCCGAACGTTCGATGGCCGAGGCCACGATCAGATGGGAATTGAAGATGCCCGAAGGCGCCATCCAGACCGACGACACCTTGATGACGATCTGCGCATAGGTCCACGCCGAGAGGCCGAGGCCGCCGTATTCCTCGCCGATGGTGGCGCCGAACAGACCCAGTTCCTTCATCTGGTCGACGATGTCCTGCGGATACTCGTCCGCAAGGTCGTACTTGCGTGCGACGGGTCGCAGTTCCTTCTCGACCCAGGTTTCAACCGCGTCGACGAACTCCTGCTGGTCGCTGGAGGCTTCGGTGGCTTTCATGTCCATGTGTGTCTCCCGCGCCTCAGTAGTTGATCTTGTCTTCGACGCTGTGACCGCGCTTGGCGATCAGCATCGTGCGGTTGAAGGTGCCGATGACCTTGCCGTCCTGGTTGATGCCGGTGGTCTTGATCGTCACCAGCCCGGCGCTGGGGCGCGACTTCGACTCGCGCTTGTCGAGCACTTCGGATTCGGAATAGAGCGTGTCGCCAGCGAAGAACGGATAGGTCAGCTTGATGTCGGTCCAGCCCAGATTGGCGATCGCCTTCTGGCTGGTGTCGGTCACGCTCATGCCCACCATCAGGGCCACCGTGAACGGGCTCGCGATGAGGCATCGACCGAACTCGCTGGCCTTGGCGTATTCCGCATCGAAATGCAGCGGATGGGTGTTCATCGTGAGCAGGGTGAACCAGGTGTTCTCCGTCTCGGTTACGGTGCGGCCGGGCCGGTGCTCGTAGGTGTCGCCGACCTTGAAGTCTTCGTAGTAGCGGCCGAAGGTTTCGCGAAAGCGGTTCTCGCCGACTTGTTTGACGTTCTGGACCATGGGCTTTGTCTCCAATGAAAAAGAAGGAAGGGACGGGGATCAGCGTGCCGACGCAATGGCGGCCAGATCGACGATGCGACGCGCCTTGCGCACCAGCGGCGCATCGACCATGCGGCCGTGATAGAGAAAGGCACCGCTGAACCCGCCGGCCGGCACGGCTTCGACGAGCAGTCGGGCCCAGGCCAACTCGGCCTCGTTGGGCGCGTGCGCGGCATGGATGCGTTCGAGCTGCTGCGGGTGAATGGCGGTCTTGCAATCGAAGCCGAGCGACAGCACGCGGCGCGTTTCCTCCGACAGCGCCTCCGGGTTGCTGAGATCGACGTGCGGCACATCCCAGGCCTGCAGACCCTCGGCACGCGCCGTGTTCACGAGGCGGCCGCGTGCATGCAACAGGCCATCCCATCCGAACTGCGCGCCCAGTTCCGCGGAGAGGTCGGCGCCGCCCAGCATGAGCGCGCCCAGCTTGCCGCCAGCCCTTGCCACTTCTGGCAGCGCCTGGATACCGCGTGGCGTTTCGAACAGGGCGCAGGACGCGCCGAACTGCCTGCCGGCCCACGCTTCCAAGCATTGAAGGTCGGCCGCGTCCTCGACCTTCGGCAAAAGGATCCAGTCGACCTGGACGCCGCTCGCGAGGAAGGCCTGCATGTCGTGCAGCCCTTCGACGCTGCGCAATGCATTGATGCGCATCGCCACCGGCTTTCCGCCGGCCGGGCGCTGGCCGAGCCAGGCAATCACCTCGCTGCGCGCCTGCGCCTTGCGGTCGGGATGCACGGCGTCTTCGAGATCGATGCATACGAGGTCTGCACCGGCCGCCATGGCTTTGGGAAAACGCTCGGGCTTCTCCCCAGAAACGAACAACATGGAGCGTGGAACGGTTGGCGGCGTATACATATGGACAATTAGACTCTAAATGTCCGTGCATTATTGGGTTGTGGTCCGGATAAGTCAAACAATTTGCAGGCAAAATCGTCTGCATGAACACGTCCACTCCTTCGGCCAACATCGACAAGACCGACGACGGGCAACCCCGTTACCTGCAGGTTGCGCAGGAGCTGAGGCGCGCCATCGCCACCGGCACCTACCCGGTCGGCGCACACCTGCCGACGGAGCATCAGCTTTGCGAACAATTCCAGATCAGCCGCTTCACCGCACGGGAGGCCGTGCGCATCCTGGCCACGGCTGGCCTGGTCACGCGACGCCAACGCGTAGGCACCGTCGTGACCGCCACGAACGACGCGGCGCGCTATACCCACGACGTGGCCACGGTGCAGGACCTGCTGCAGTACGCGCAGGACACCGAGTTGCGGCTCGTCTACATCGGGAAGGTCACGCTGAGCAAGGCGCAAGCCCAGGAGTTCGGCGCGCCGGCGGGTGAGGAATGGATCTACGGCATGGGCGTACGCGTGGCAGGAACCACGGCGGAACTCGCCGCCGGCGACGCACGGCCGATCTGCGTCACGCGGCTCTACCTGAACCCTGTGCTGACAGGGATCGAGAGCAAGCTGCGCGGACGCCGGGGTGCGGTGCACGCCATGATCGAAGCGGACTACGGCGTCGCGATCGAGCGCGTCGAACAGGAACTCCAGGGCGTCCTCCTGGACGCGGACGACGCCGCCAATCTCGACGCGAAGGCGGGCGCCGCCGGCCTGCGCATCGTGCGCCGTTATTTCAGCGACAAGGGCGAATTGCTGGAGATCGCCGACAACGTGCACGCCAGCGATCGCTACAGCTACCGCATGCAGATGCGCAAGTGAGTCGCGCACCGAGGGTTTACACTCACCCTGTTTTATTGACAGGACAAATAGACATTCATTAGAATTTATTTGTCCCTACAATTAACGGAGTCAACCCATGCGTGATTTTTCCCGACTCGCTCGCTTGACGGTACTCGCCGTCACCAGCGCGGCTGGCGCCCTGACGGCTTCGGCAACCGAAGACTTCCCGAACAAGCCGATCAGGATCGTCGTGGGCTTCCCTGCCGGCCAGGGCACCGACACGATCGCGCGGGCCATGACGCCGAAGCTGCAGGCGGCGCTGGGCCAGCCACTGGTCGTGGAGAACAAGGCCGGCGCAGGCGGCATCCTGGGCCAGCAGACGGTCGCGCAGGCACCGGGAGACGGCTACACCATCCTGTTCACATCGGCCGGTCCGATGGCGGTGAACCCCGGCGTGTACGAGAAGCTGCCCTACGACCCGGTGAAAGACTACGCACCAATCGCCGGTGTCATCAACGTGCCTCTGGTGCTGGTGGCAAGCGCAGATCTGCCTGCCAACAACGTCAAGGAACTCATTGCCTTGGCCAAGGCGAAGCCGGGCGAAGTGAATTTCGCCTCGAGCGGCAATGGTGTGACCAACCACCTGGCCATGGAAATGCTGTCGCAGGCGGCCGGCGTCAAGATGACGCACGTGCCGTACAAGGGGTCGCCACCCGCCCTCACCGACCTGATGAGTGGTCGCGTCAGCGTGATGTTCGACACGCCGGTCTCGGTGCTGCCGTTCATCAAGAGCGGCAAGCTCAAGGCCATTGCGGTGAGCGGCGCGACCCGGATCGGCGCACTGCCGGACGTCCCGACCGTCGCCGAATCGGGCCTGCCCGGCTACTCGGCCGTGTCGTGGATGGCCTTCGTCGCGCCGGCGAAGACCCCCGCGCCGATCGTGGCGAAACTGAGCGATGCCGTGCGCAGCGTCGTCAACACCCCCGACATGCAGAAGTATTTCCTGGCGCAAGGCGTCGAGCCGATGCCGCTCACGTCGGCGCAGCTCGGGACCTTCATCAAGGGCGAAGTCGACAAATGGGGCAAGGCCGCCCGTGCGGCGGGCGCGAAGGTCGACTGAGTCGCCGCACAGGCAACCTGCCGTGAGCGCCGCACCCGACGACATCGCCACCACGCTGGCCGGCTTCGCAGCCCACCTGCGTGCCGACCGGATTCCGCCTGACGTGTCGCTGCGCGCACGACACCTCATGCTCGACGCCATCGGCTGCGCGATGGCCGCAGTCCAGGAGGATTTCGCCACCCGCTTCGCAGCCTCGGTGCATGCGCTGGCGGACGACGCCGGAGGAGCGGGCACGAGCGGCGTGATCGGCTCCGCGCGGCGGCTCCCGCTGCGCGACGCGGTGATGTTGAACGGTGTCCTGACGCACGGGCTCGACTACGACGACACGCACATGGCCGGCGTGGTGCATCTCACGGTGAGCGTGTTACCGACCGTCCTGGGTGTCGCTTCGCGGCGCGGCGCGAGCGGCAGCGACATGCTGACGGCCTACATCGCCGCGGTCGAGGCCGGCGCGCGCATCGCGACCGCGGCCCGCGGCGGCTTCCACACGCGAGGCTTCCACCCGACCGGTGTGGTCGGCGCATTCGCCTGTGCGCTGGCAGCCGGTCGGCTCATGGGCCTCGATGCCGCGCAACTTGTGCATGCCCAGGGCGCCGCCCTGTCCATGGCGAGCGGCAGCCTCCAGTTCATCGAGGACGGCGCCTGGACCAAGCGCATCCATCCGGGCTGGGCCGCACAGGCGGGGATCACGGCAGCCACGTTCGCGCAGCAAGGCATCGTCGCGCCGCAGGCGCCGTACACCGGCCGATACGGGCTCTATGCCAGCCATCTCGGCAGCGCCGGCCCTGTCGACCTTGCGGCGGGAATCGCCGGACTCGACGCTTCCGGAGGCATCGACGAATGGCAGCTTCCGCAGATCGCCATCAAGCCTTTTGCCATGTGCCATTTCGTGCATGCGGCCACCGATGCAGCCATCGCGCTGCATGGTCGTGGCCTCGACATCGGGGCCATCGAAGCGATCGAGGTGCTGGTGCCGGACGCTGCCGTGGCGCTGGTGTGCGAGCCCGCCGAGCGCAAGCGCCGCCCGCAGAACGAATACGACGCCAAGTTCAGCCTGCCCTACGCGGTGGTCAGCGGGTTGACGCGGGGTCGGCTCGGCTTGAAGGAACTGCAACCCTCGGCCTACCTCGACCCGTCTGCGCAATCGCTCATGGACAAGGTGCGCTACCGAGTGGATGTCGACTCCACATTCCCGAAGCACTACAGCGGCGAGGTGCGCGTGCTGCTGCGCGACGGCAGCGAATGGCGCCAGCGTGAAGCAGTGAATCGCGGCCACGCGGACCGCCCCGTCACGAACGAGGATGTGCGCGCCAAGTTCATGGAGAACGCGACCCTGCATTTTCCGCAGTCGCATGCAGACGCGGTGTGCGAACAGGTGCTCGCCCTCGACCGGCTGCCCGACGCCGCGACGCTCGAAGCGCTGCTCACGCAACCGCCGGCAGGCTGATCAGGCGGGCGCGCTCACCCGCACCAAGGCCTCGATGGCCAGCGGATACCCCTTCACGCCGAGCCCCACGATGATTCCGCGCGCGGCTGGCGAGATGTACGAATGGTGGCGGAATTCCTCGCGCGCATGGACGTTCGAGATGTGCAGTTCGATCAGCGGCACGCTGGCACCCTTGATGGCGTCGTGCAGCGCGATCGAGGTGTGCGTGTAGGCACCCGGATTCATCACCACGCCGAGCATCGAGCCCGCCGCGACCTCGCGGCCGGCCTCGTGGATCCAGTCGATGAGCTGGCCTTCGTGGTTCGACTGACGGCACTCGATCGCGACGCCCAGCGCGTCGCCGGTGTCCCTGCACATGCGCTCGACATCGGCCAGCGTTTCGTGGCCGTACTGGGCCGGTTCCCGCGTGCCCAGCAGGTTGAGATTGGGGCCGTTGAGAACGAGTATTTTCTTCATGGCATGCTTGTGCAATTAGGGGTGGCGCGATGTTAGCTGCGACGCCCCCATCCCCCTTTCGTTTCATTTCCGGAGCCTGTTCATGAAATCCCGCGCCGCCGTTGCTTTCGAAGCCGGACAACCATTGCAGATCGTCGAAATCGACGTCGAGCCGCCCCGCAAGGGCGAAGTGCTGGTCAAGATCACCCACACCGGCGTGTGCCACACCGACGCCTTCACGCTCAGCGGCGACGACCCCGAAGGCCTCTTCCCCGCCGTCCTCGGCCACGAAGGCGCCGGCATCGTGGTGGAAGTGGGCGAAGGCGTCACCAGCGTGAAGCCGGGCGACCACGTCATTCCGCTCTACACCGCCGAATGCGGCGAGTGCCTCTTCTGCAAGTCGGGCAAGACCAACCTGTGCGTGGCCGTGCGTGCCACCCAGGGCAAGGGCGTGATGCCCGACGGCACCACGCGCTTCAGCTACAACGGCCAGCCGATCTACCACTACATGGGTTGCTCGACCTTCAGCGAATACACCGTGGTGGCCGAGGTCTCGCTCGCAAAAATCAACCCCGACGCCAACCCCGAGCAGGTCTGCCTGCTGGGCTGCGGCGTGACGACCGGCCTCGGCGCCGTGAAGAACACCGCGAAAGTCCAGGAAGGCGATTCGGTGGCCGTGTTCGGACTGGGCGGCATCGGCCTTGCGGTGATCCAGGGCGCCAAGCTGGCCAAGGCCGGGCGCATCTTCGCGATCGACACGAACCCCTCCAAGTTCGAGCTGGCGAAGACCTTCGGCGCGACCGATTGCGTCAACCCGAAAGACCACGACAAGCCGATCCAGCAGGTGATCGTCGAGATGACCACCTGGGGCGTGGACCACACCTTCGAATGCATCGGCAACGTGAACGTGATGCGCGCCGCGCTCGAATGCGCGCACCGCGGCTGGGGCCAGTCCGTGATCATCGGGGTGGCCGGCGCGGGCCAGGAGATTTACACCCGCCCGTTCCAGCTCGTGACGGGCCGCCGCTGGCTCGGTACCGCCTTCGGCGGCGTCAAGGGCCGCTCGCAGCTGCCGGGCATGGTCGAGGATGCGATGAAGGGCGACATCCAGCTCGCCCCCTTCGTCACGCACACCATGCCGCTGACGGGCATCAACGAGGCCTTCGACCTGATGCACGAAGGCAAGTCGATCCGCTCGGTCGTGCACTTCTGACACCTTCGGCATCCCCATGAACGACCCGCGCGTCCCGTCCCCATCCCTCGGCACGCTGCACCACGTGCAGGCCGGCGTGCTCGACCTCGCCTACGCCGAAAGCGGACCGCGTGACGGACCGCCGGTGTTCCTGATGCACGGCTTCCCGTACGACATCCACGCCTACAGCGACGTCGCGCCGCCACTCGCGGCGGCCGGTTGCCGCGTGATCGTGCCGTACCTGCGCGGCTACGGCGAGACGCGCTTCCTCGATGCGGCGACGCCGCGTTCAGGCGAGCAGGCCGCTCTCGGCGCCGACCTCCTCGCGCTCATGGATGCGCTCGCGGTGCCGCGCGCCGTGCTGGCGGGTTACGACTGGGGCGGCCGCGCGGCCTGCGTGGTGGCCGCTTTGTGGCCCGAGCGCTGCGCGGGGCTGGTCTCGTTCAACAGCTACAACATCCAGGACATCGCCAGGGGCATGGCGCCCGACACGGCCGAGAACGAGCATCGTCTCTGGTACCAGTACTACTTCCACAGCGAACGCGGTCGGTCCTCATTGCAGAAGGACCGCCGCGACGTGACCCGGCTGCTGTGGAAGCTGTGGTCGCCGACCTGGGCGTTCGACGACGCGACGTTCGAGCGCAGCGCCGCCGCGTTCGACCATCCCGATTTCGTCGACGTGGTGATCCATTCCTACCGCCACCGCTTCGGCCTCGTGCCGGGCGACCCGGCGCTTGCCGATATCGAGCGCCGGCTCGCCGCGCAACCCGCCATCACCGTGCCGACGATCACATTCGACGGCGCCGACGATGGCGTGCGGCTGCCGGCCGACGCGTCGGCGCACGCGAAACGTTTCACCGGACCGCGCTCGCACCGCCTGGTGCCCGGCGTCGGCCACAACATGCCGCAGGAAGCACCGCGTGTGTTTGCCGATGCGGTGCTTGAACTCATTCCGCACCTCACCCGATGACCGACTCCCTCAAGACACTTTCCGAACACCGCAGCTTTGGCGGCGTGCAGCGCTTTCATGAACACGCCTCGCGCGAGATCGGCCTGCCGATGCGCTTTTCGGTGTTCCTCCCGCCGCAGGCGGCGCATGGAAAGGTGCCCGCGCTCATGTACCTCGCCGGGCTGACCTGCAACGAGGAAACATTCATGGTCAAGGCCGGCGCGCAACGCCTCGCGGCCGAACTCGGCCTTGCGCTCATCGCACCCGACACCAGCCCTCGCGGCGCCAACGTCGAGGGCGAGAGCGCCAGTTGGGATTTCGGCGTCGGCGCCGGGTTCTACCTGGACGCGACCGAAGCGCCCTGGGCGCCGCACTGGCGCATGGAGAGCTACCTCATCGACGAACTGCTGCCGCTCGTCAAGGCGCAGCTGCCGATCGACGGCGACCGCATCGGCCTCTTCGGCCATTCGATGGGCGGCCACGGCGCGCTCACGCTGGCGCTGCGGCATCCGGGCCTCTTCAAGTCGCTGTCGGCCTTCGCGCCGATCTGCGCGCCGACGCAGTGCCCTTGGGGCCACAAGGCGTTCACCGGCTACCTCGGCGCCGACACCACGCGCTGGATCGAACACGACGCGACAGTGCTCATGCAGCACCAGCCGGTCGCGCCCTACCCTGCGGGCATCCTGATCGACCAGGGGCTGGCCGACAAATTCCTGGCCGAACAACTGCACCCGCACCTGTTCGAAGACGCCTGCCGCGCGATCGGGCAGCCGCTCACGCTGCGCCGGCATGAAGGCTACGACCACGGGTACTACTTCATCCAGAGCTTCGTGGCCGATCACCTGGCACACCATGCGCAGACGCTGAAGGGCGCATGAGGCTCGCCGCGTGAACACCCCCGCACTGCCGCCCATCCCCGAGAAGGAAGACATCGCACTGCTCGAAGTCTTCGAGGGCCTCGACCTGCCCGACATCGTGGTGGTCGTGACGGCGCAGGATGCCGAGCGGGCCGCCGAAGCCATGCGCGCCGCCGGCATCGTCGGCTTCGACACCGAATCGAAGCCGACCTTCGCGAAGAACGAGATCAACACCGGCCCGCACGTGGTGCAGTTCTCCACGCTGCGGACGGCGTGGCTCTTTCAGCTGCATCGCACCGAATGCAACGCGACGCTGGCAGACCTCATCGCGTCGCGCGCGCTCGTCAAGGTCGGCTTCGGCCTTTCGACGGACCTCACGCTGATCCGCAACAAGCTCGGCGTCGAACCCCAGGCGGTGTTCGACGTCGACAACGAGTTCCGTCGACAGGGCTACCGGAAATCGGTCGGCGTCAAGTCGGCGGTGGCGCTGGTCTTCAATCGGCGATTCGTCAAGTCACGCAAGGCGACCACCTCGAACTGGGCCAACAAGCAGCTCACCGAAGCCCAGATCCGGTATGCGGCCAACGATGCCTATGCGTCGATCCGCGTGTACGACGCACTCGGCCTCGGTCGTCACGCCATCGGCGGCTGACCGCTAGAGGCCATCGGGTCACCGTCGACCGGCAAGGTGGGACCGGGCTGGAGCTTCCTGTGACGCCGTTTGGCGGATGTCACTCGGCGGCGCTTGCGATGGCGGCGCTGTCCGACACGGCGATCGCGTCGGCGTCCGTACGGTTTGGTTTCTCCTGCCCCAGCGCTCGCTCTCAGCTCGCTCCGACCCACCCACCCCACCGGACACCGACACCATGGCCACTGCCAAGAAATCAGCCGCGTCGAAGACGACGACCGCCACCAAATCAGCCGCTCGCAATACCGCCGGCGCACCCTCGCATCCCGGCGATGCAGGGACCGATCCGCTCGCGCGCCAGCACGCCGACACGCAGACCCTCGTCGCGGCGATGCCGTTCAACACCAACGTGGCGCTCGATCACGGTGTCGACGGCGCCATTGCCCCGCCCGTGGGCCTCACGACCGAGCCGCCGTCCCCGGCGGTCGGCGTCAGTACCTTGAGTGAAGCCAACGCCTCCGCGAAGACCGGCAACGGCGCTACGCCTGGTGTCAACAACACGATCGCGCCGCTCGACCGCGTGCGCGCGGACGGCAGCGGCCAGCCGCTCACGACGAACCAGGGCGTGCGGATCGCCGACAACCAGAACTCGCTCAAGGCAGGGCTGCGCGGCCCCGCGCTGCTCGAAGACTTCATCCTGCGCGAAAAGATCACCAACTTCGACCACGAGCGCATTCCCGAGCGCATCGTGCATGCACGCGGTTCCGCGGCGCACGGCTTCTTCGAAGCCTACGACGCGCGCACCGACCTGACCCGCGCCGCGCCGTTCCAGGAAGCCGGCAAGGTCACGCCGGTGTTCGTGCGCTTCTCCACCGTGGCGGGCGAGCGTGGCTCGGTCGACACGGCACGCGACGTGCGCGGCTTCGCCGTCAAGTTCTACACCGACGAAGGCAACTGGGACCTGGTGGGCAACAACATGCCGGTGTTCTTCATCCAGGACGCGATGAAGTTTCCCGACCTGATCCACGCGGTCAAGCCCGAGCCCCATAACGCGATGCCGCAGGCGGCCAGCGCACACGACACCTTCTGGGATTTCGTCTCATTGAGCCCCGAATCCACGCACATGTTGCTGTGGACCATGAGCGACCGCGCCCTCCCCCGCAGCTACCGGATGATGGAAGGCTTCGGCGTTCACAGCTATCGGCTGGTCAACGCCCAGGGCGAGAGCAAGTTCGTCAAGTTCCACTGGAAGCCGAAGCTCGGCACCCACTCGCTCGTCTGGGACGAGGCCGCAAAGATCCAGGGCGCGGATGCCGATTTCCACCGTCGCGACCTGTGGGAGGCCATCGAGGCCGGCGAGTACCCCGAGTGGGAACTGGGCCTGCAAGTCTTCACGGAAGAAGAGGCTGAGAACTGGAGCTTCGACATCCTCGATTCGACCAAGCTGATTCCCGAAGAACTCGTGCCGGTGCAGATCATCGGGCGCATGGTGCTCAACCGGAACCCGGACAACTTCTTCGCCGAGACCGAGCAGGTGGCCTTCTGCACGGCGCACGTCGTGCCGGGCATCGATTTCAGCAACGACCCGCTGCTGGCCGGACGCATCCACTCGTACAAGGACACGCAGATCACTCGGCTCGGCGGTGCGAACTTCCACGAGATCCCGATCAACTCGCCGATCGCGCCGGTGAACAACAACCAGCGCGACGGCATCAAGCGCCAGGCGATTCACCGCGGACGCGTGGCCTACGAGCCCAACTCGCTGGCAGGCGGTTCCCCGTTCCAGGCGGGACCGCAGGGTTTCGTGTCGTTTCCCGCACCGGTTCAGGACGCGCACAAGCTGCGCGGCAAGCCCGAGAAATTCGCGGAGCACTACCAGCAGGCCACGCTTTTCTGGGAAAGCCAGACCGACTGGGAGAAGGCGCACATCGTGGGCGGCTTCCGCTTCGAATTGAGCAAGCTCACGGTGCCCGCGATCCGCGAACGCATGCTGTCGGGCCTGGCCAACGTGGCGGATGAACTCGCCCAGCGCGTGGCCGAAGGGCTCGGCATGGCGGTGCCGTCACCGATGCCCAAGGCACTCGACATGCCGCAGCCCGCGGAAGTGCGCGCGTCCACCTCGCTCTCGCTCACCGCACGCCCGGGTGATGGCGGCATCCGTACGCGAAAGATTGCCATCCTGATCGCCAACGGCGTGGAAGGAAAGTCGATCGCTGCACTGCAGGCCGCGCTCGTGGAAGCCGGCGCCGTCGCCCGCCTCGTGGCGCCGCGCCTGGGCACCATCAACACTGCCGAAGGCGACACGCTCGAAGCCGATGCGTCGCTCGAGAACACGCCGCCAGTGCTGTTCGATGCGATCGTGCTGCCCGATGGCCAGGCTGCTGTCGATCTGCTCGCCCGCGTCGGCAATACGACCGAGTTCGTGGTCAACACCTACCGGCATTGCAAGACGCTGCTGGTGCTCGGCGCCTCGAAGGCGCTGACGGAAAAGGTCGGCATCCAGGCGAACCTGCCGTCGGGCGCTCCCGATACCGGTCTCATCTTCGCGGCGGCAGGCGACACCGGCAAGGTGACGGCGACGTTCATCGACGCCATCGCGATGCACCGGCACACGGACCGCGACCAGGATCCGCCGCTGATCTGATCACTGCAGCTGGACAGCCGGTCGTGCGTCTCAACGCACGATTGGCGCCATTCCTTGCAGCGCGACGCCGATCAGTCCGCACACGCCGATCAATGGCATCACGCCGACCTTGAAGCGAAACAGCGCGAGCGTGGCGGCGAGTGCAATGCCGGCTGCCGCCACGTCGAACTGCCCGCCGAACCCTTGCGGCCACAGCACGTGGTACGCGAAGAACAGCGCGAGATTCAGGATCACGCCCACCACCGCGGCGGTGATCGCCGAAAGGGGCGCCGTGAAGCCCAGCTTGCCATGTGTCGCCTCGATGAGGGGGCCACCGGCCAGGATGAAGACGAATGACGGCAGGAAGGTGAAGAACGTCACCACCGTAGCGGCGAGTGCCGCACCTGCGAAGAGCGCATGCGGACCCAGCACCTGGTGCAGCCAACCGCCCACGAAGCCGACGAAAGCCACCACCATGATCAGCGGACCAGGGGTGGTCTCGCCAAGCGCCAGCCCGTCGATCATCTGCGGTCCCGAGAGCCACAGGTGCTGCTCGACCGCGCCCTGGTAGACATACGGAAGCACCGCATAGGCGCCGCCGAACGTGAGCATCGCGGCCTTGGTGAAGAACCAGCCCATCTGCGTCAACGTGCCCTGCATGCCCTGCGTCGCCACGAGCATTGCCATCGCCGCGAGCCAGAGGCCGACGCCGACCGCCACTGTCTTGGCAAGGTGCCGCCGCGAAAAGCGCGCGTGTGCGGGTGTCGGCGTGTCGTCGTTGATCACTGCCGGCCCGTAGTCCCGTCGTGCCGAGCCATGGCCACCGCCAGGCGCGAACACCCTCGGCGCCCAGCGCGCGCCGAGCCACCCGATCACCGCGGCGGCAGCGACGATGGCCGGGAACGGTACGTCGAACGCGAAGATGGCCACGAACGCCGCACCCGCGATGCCCCACATCCAGCCGTTCTGCAGCGCCCGCGTGCCGATGCGATGGGCCGCATGCAACACCAGGGCGGTCACGGCCGGCTTGATCCCGTAGAAGAAGCCCGCGATCCACGGCACATCGCCGAAGCGCAGATAGACCCAGGAGAGCGCGATCAGGATGCCGAGCGACGGCAGGACGAAGAGCGCGCCCGCCACGATGCCGCCCCGCGTGCGGTGCATCAGCCAGCCGATGTAGGTCGCGAGCTGCTGTGCTTCAGGGCCGGGCAGCAGCATGCAGTAGTTGAGCGCATGCAGGAAGCGTTTCTCGCTGATCCAGCGGCGCCGCTCCACCAACTCGGTGTGCATGATCGCAATCTGCCCCGCGGGCCCGCCAAAGCTGATGAAGCCGAGCTTGAGCCAGAAGCGCAAGGCGTCGCCGAAGCTCACGGCTGATGCGCGCGGCGGGCTCTGGTGCTGCGCGTGGCTTGGATCGGGATCGACAGGGTTGGCGTCTTGCATGCGGGAGTCCCGGAGGGTGGGCGCTCGAGGTTAAGTCAGTTGCGCTGGCTATGCTGTGCGGCCCATGAACGCCAGCGCATCGAATCCTTCCGTCCCTGAAGCCGACATCGATCCCGCGGGTGGACGACGCATCGCCTGTCTGGTGGCTGCCGCATTTTTCATGGAGAACCTGGACGCCACCGTCATCACCACGGCCGTTCCGGCGATGGCGCAGAGTTTCGGCGTGGCACCGGTGGCGCTGTCGATCGGCATCAGCGCCTACCTGCTCGCACTGGCCGTGTTCATTCCGGTGAGCGGCTGGGTGGCTGATCGCTTCGGGCCGCGGCAGGTGTTCGCCGCAGCAGTCTTGCTCTTCACACTCGCCTCGGTGGCGTGCGGCCTGGCAGAGAGCCTGCCGGTCTTCGTCGCCACCCGCATCCTGCAGGGCATCGGCGGCGCATTGATGGTGCCGGTGGGCCGGCTCGTGGTGTTGCGCAGCACGCCCAAGAGCGGACTGGTGCGCGCCATCGCCACCATCACCTGGCCGGGCCTGGCCGCGCCGGTGCTCGGGCCGCCGCTCGGCGGCTGGATCGCAAGCACCTGGAGCTGGCACTGGATCTTTTTCCTGAACGTACCGCTCGGTGCGGTGGCCCTGGTGCTCGCGCTGCGCTGGATCGACGGCGCACCGGGCCGGCAGCGGCCGTTCGACTGGCGCGGTTTCGCGGCCAGCGGCACGGGTCTCGCAGCGCTCCTGTACGGGCTCGACCTCATGAGCCGCCCGTCGATCGACTGGCCACAGGCCGTCACCTTCACGGCCGGTGGCCTCGCCGCGCTCGCCTATGCGCTCTGGCATCTGCGCCGCGCATCGCATCCGCTGGTCGATCTCTCGGCGTTCGGCGTACAGACCTTTCGCGTGTCGGTGGTGGGTGGGTCGCTGTTCCGCACCGCGATCAGCACGGCGCCCTTCCTGCTGCCGCTGATGTTCCAGCTGGCCTTCGGTTTCAGCATGGTGGCCTCGGGCTTCATGATGCTGGCGCTGTTCGCGGGCAACCTGGGGATGAAGCCCGCGACGAGCTTCGTGATGCGGCGCCTCGGCTTTCGCGCCACGCTGCTCTTCAACGGCCTCTTCGTCGCGCTCGGCTTCGCGGCCTGCGCCCTGCTGTCGCCCTCGACGCCGCTGGCCGTGATGATCGCGGTGATGGTGTTCAGCGGCATGTGCCGGTCGATGCAGTTCACCGCGTTCAACACGCTCGCTTTCTGCGACACCGCGCCGGCGCAAACGAGCGGCGCCACCACGCTTTTCAGCATGTTCCAGCAGCTCTCGGCGGGCATCGGCATCGCCTTCGGTGCCATCGCGCTCGGCATTGCCGAACGCTTCACCGGACATGCCGGCCATCCGGGCGTGGCCGACTTTCGCATCGCGTTCGGGCTCGTCACCGTGGTGGCGCTGCTGGCGCTGGTCGATTCGGCGCGGCTGCCACGCGATGCCGGTGCGCGGGTGAGCGGCCACGCGGCCCCGTAGGTTTTGCGCAGCCGGCAGAATGTTCGCCTGAAATCCATCTCGAGCGCCATAGCGCTCCCGCACGAAAGACACCATGAGCACCACCCCCGCCCCCGCCACCGCCAAGAAAAGCGACTTCGGACTGATCGGCCTCGCCGTGATGGGCCAGAACCTCGTGCTGAACGTGGAGAGCCGCGGCTTTCAGGTGAGCGTGTTCAACCGCACCACCGACAAGACCGACGAGTTCGTCGCAAAGAACAAGGACAAGAACATCCAGGGCTACGACACGCTCGAGGCCTTCGTGCAGAGCCTGGCACTGCCGCGCAAGATCCAGATCATGGTGAAGGCCGGCGCGCCGGTCGACCAGGTCATCGAGCAGCTCATCCCGCTGCTCGACAAGGACGACATCGTCATCGACGGCGGCAACAGCCTCTACACCGACACCGAGCGCCGCGACGCCTATCTGAGCACCAAAGGCCTGCGCTTCATCGGCGCGGGCGTGTCGGGCGGCGAGGAAGGCGCGCGCAAGGGCCCGTCGATCATGCCGGGCGGCCCCGCTTCGACATGGGAAGTGATGAAGCCGATCTTCGAGGCGATCGCCGCCAAGGTCGATGGCCAGCCCTGCGTGATCCACATCGGCCCCGGCGGCGCGGGCCACTACGTGAAGATGATCCACAACGGCATCGAGTACGGCGACATGCAGCTGATCTGCGAGGCCTACAGCCTTTTCAAGGCCGCGGGTTTCAGCACCGACGAGATGGCCGCGATCTTCAACGAATGGAACGAAGGCGACCTGCAGAGCTACCTGATCCAGATCACCGGCAAGGCGCTCGAGCAGAAGGATCCGGAGACCGGCAAGCCGCTCGTCGACCTGATCCTCGACAAGGCTGGCCAGAAGGGCACCGGCCAGTGGACGCTCATCAACGCCGCCGAGCAGGCCGTGGTCATCAGCACCATCAACGCCGCCGTCGAGGCGCGCGTGCTGTCGTCGCAGAAGAAGCAGCGTGTGGTCGCGAGCCAGCAACTGCACGGGCCGAAGGTCGACCTGAGCGCCGCGAAGAAGGACCTCGTCGCCAAGGTGCACGACGCGCTCTATGCCTCCAAGGTGATCAGCTACACGCAGGGCTTCGACCTCATCAAGACGATGGGCGAGAAGAAGCAATGGGGCCTGGACTTCGGCGGCATCGCATCGATCTGGCGCGGCGGCTGCATCATCCGCGCGCGCTTCCTCAACCACATCACCGACGCCTACCGCACAGACCCGGCGCTCGTGAACCTGATGCTCGCGCCGTTCTTCAAGGACCTGCTCAACAGCACCCAGCAGAACTGGCGCGAGGTGGTCGCGCTCGCCGTCGGCAATGGCATCCCGGTGCCGGCCTTCAGCGCATCGCTGGCGTACTTCGACAGTTATCGCTCGGAGCGCCTGCCCGCGAACCTGCTGCAGGCGCAACGCGACTTCTTCGGCGCCCACACGTACGAGCGCGTCGACAAGCCCGAAGGCCAGTTCTTCCACACGGAGTGGCCTGAAGTCATCGGCTGATTCCGACAGGCCCGCAACGCGCTGCGCAGACCGTGTCCGCGGTCGTCGCGCGCCGGCTCAGAACAGGCTGCCCTGCCCGGCCGCGCCCGGCGGCCGGAACGCCGAGAGGTCGAGCGACACGCGCTCGCGGTGGAGGCCGATGCGGTTCGTCGCCTTCTCGAAGCGCTGGCGGATCAGGTCGGCCCACAGGCCGCTGCCCTTCATGCGGGTGGCGAAGTCGGCGTCGTAGTCCTTGCCGCCGCGCATCTCGCGGATGCGCGCCATGATGCGGCCCGCGCGCTCGGGGTAATGCAGTTCGAGCCATTGCTTGAAGAGCGGCGCCACTTCCCAGGGCAGCCGCACCACCGTGTAGAAGGCGCTGCGCGCACCGGCCTCCCAGGCGGCTTCGAGCACCTGCTCCATGTCTTCGTTGACGAACGGAATCTGCGGCGCCACGCTCACGCCGACCGGCACGCCCGCTTCGGCCAGCGTGCGGATCGTGCGCAGGCGCCGCTGGGGAGACGCGGCTCTCGGCTCCAGCTTGCGAGAGAGTTCGCTGTCGAGCGTGGTCACGGTCACGTAGACCGCCGCCAGCCGCTCGGCCGCCATCGGCGCGATCAGGTCGAGGTCGTGTTCGACCGCACTCGACTTGGTGACCACCGAAAACGGGTGCCGGGTTTCCTTGAACACTTCGATCACCGCGCGGGTCAGGCGCAGTTCGCGCTCGATCGGCTGGTAGCAATCGGTCGCGGTACCGACCGCGATGTAGTTCGGCCGATAGCGCTTGCCGGCGAGCTCGGCGCGCAGCACGTCGGCGATGTTGCGCTTGGCGATCAGCTTCGTCTCGAAGTCGAGCCCCGGCGAGAGGTTCAGGTAGCTGTGCGTCGGCCGCGCGAAGCAATAGATGCAGCCGTGCTCGCAGCCGCGGTACGGGTTGAGCGAGCGGTCGAAGGGAATGTCGGGCGAGTCGTTGTCGTTGATGGCCGACCTGGCGTCTTCGAAGCGCACCTCGGTCGCGATGGGTGCCGCGCGCTCGCCGTTTTCCTGCTCCAGCGTGCCCCAGCCGTCGTCCCACGCCTCGCGCGCGTCGCGCTCGAAACGGTGCGCCAGGCGCGAGGCGGCACCGCGGCCCTTGAGGGCGGTGAGGGGAATGAAGGCGTCTGACATCGGTGGCCGATACTGTATGAATAAACAGTATGCCTCCGATCATGCCGGCCGGCCAGCCCCGGCGCGGCGACTTTTCGCGTGACTAGAACTCCGCGTCGAGCTCGTCGATTTCTTCAGGCTCTTCCTTGGCCGCAGCCACCCACTCCTTCATGGCGGGCAGCTCCATCACGCGCTTGCAGTACGCGGTGCAGGCGCTGTCGAGCGGAACGTCGTAGCTCAGGAAGCGCGTGACCACCGGCGCGTACATCGCATCGGCAATGCACGGCTGCTTGCCGAACAGGAACGGACCGCCGTGCGCCTCGAAGCATTCGCGCCAGATCGCCGTGATGCGGTCGATGTCGGTCTGCGCGCGCGACCACACCTTGAAGCCCTTGAAGTGGGCCTTGATGTTCATCGGCAGCGCGCCGCGCATCGAGGCGAAACCGGAGTGCATCTCGCCGCAGATGGCGCGGCAGTGCGCGCGGGCCTTGGCGTCGGCCGGCAGCAGTCCGGCCTTGGGCTTGATCTCGTGGAGGTATTCGCCGATCGCAATCGTGTCCCACACTTTGACGGTGCCGTGCTGCAGCGACGGCACGAGCATCGAGGACGACAGGAGCAGCATCTCGGCCTTCATGGCCGGATCGTCCGGCGGGATGACCACCTCGCTGAAGTCGAGCCCCGCCAGCTTGCACATGAGCCAGCCGCGAAGGGACCACGCACCGTAGTTCTTGCTGCTGATGGTGAGGACGGGTTTGGCCATGGATGAGCGCTCCTTGACCGGCATTCGCAAGGCCCGTGCCACCAGCGCAAGAGATGGCCCGCAAATTGCCTTCTGAAAAACCATGCTCTACCGGCTCTACCAAAACCAGGCCGAAATGCTGTCGCCCGCCCGCCTGACCGCCCAGTTCTTCGGGGCCTCGCTCTGGCAGGGCGGAACCGAGCGCACTCTGGCCCGCCAGTTCGCCGCCCGCCTCGAGGTGTTCTCGCGCATGCGGCTGACCCACACCCGCCCGGCCTACGGCATCACGAGCGTGCTGGTCGACGGGGTCGAGACCGCGGTGCACGAGGAAACAGCGCTCACCGCCCCCTTCGGCACGCTGCTGCACTTTCGCAAGGACACGAAAGCGGTGCATCCGCCGGTGCTGCTGGCTGCACCGTTGTCGGGCCATTTCGCGACGCTGCTGCGCGAAACGGTGCGCACGCTGCTGCGCGACCACGACGTGTACATCACCGACTGGCACAACGCGCGCGACGTGCCGCTGCACAAAGGCGGTTTCGGGCTCGACGAATACACGCTGCAGCTCATCGCCTTCCTGGAGGCAATCGGCCCCGGCGCCCACATGGTGGCCGTGTGCCAGCCCTGCGTCGCGGCGCTGGCCGCGACCGCGCTGATGGCCGAAGACGACAACCCGGCCGCGCCGTTGAGCCTGACACTGATGGCCGGCCCGGTCGATTGCCGCATCAACCCGACGGGCGTGAACACGCTCGCCACGAGCAAGCCGATCGACTGGTTTCGCGACAACCTGATCAGCCGGGTGCCCTTCCCGCATGCGGGAATGATGCGTCGCGTATATCCCGGCTTCCTGCAGCTCTCGGCGTTCATGAGCATGAACCCGGAGCGGCACAAGGAACAGTTCAGGAAGCTCTACGAGCACCTGGTCGAAGGCGACATCGAGAAGGCCGACACCATCCGCAGCTTCTACGACGAGTACCTCGCGGTGAACGACCTGCCGGCGGAGTTCTACCTGGAGACCGTGGAACGCGTGTTCCAGACCTACGACCTGCCACGTGGCGAACTCACCGTGGGCGATCGCAAGGTGAACCCGGCAGCCATCCGCAAGACGGCGCTGCTGACGGTCGAGGGCGAGCGCGACGACATCTGCGCGGTGGGCCAGACGGTGGCGGCCCAGGACCTGTGCACGAGCATCCGGCCCTATCTGCGCGCCCATCATCTGCAGGCGGGCGTCGGACACTACGGGGTGTTCAGCGGCAGCAAGTGGAACACGCAGATCTATCCCCGCGTGCGCGAAACGATCTACGCGGCTGCAGAGCTGCATTGAATTGAAGACAGGGGCGCGCCCGTAGTAGCGCTTGTCCGACAGGCCAAGGCGCCGATGGCGGCTCGCCGCAGGACGGCTTGGCACAGTCCAATGAAACGACCTTTCCGGAACGCCGGAACTGGCGACTCAGGAGGACATCACCCGTGCAGATCGAACATCGCCCACTCACCGGGCAGGACAGCTGGCTGTTCAGCGAAGGCACCCATTCCCGCATGCATGAATCGCTCGGCTGCCATTTGCGTGCAGACGGCAACGGCGCGAACTTTGCCGTATGGGCGCCCAACGCACAGGCGGTTTCCGTCATCGGCGACTGGAACGGCTGGGACGACAACACATTGCGCATGACCGCACGCACTGACGGCAGCGGCATCTGGGAAGGCTTCGCACCCGACGCACGGCGCGGGCAGGTCTACAAGTACCGGATCTTTTCGCAGCACGGCGGTTACGTCGTCGACAAGGCGGACCCGTTCGCCTTCTACGCCGAAGAGGCACCCGCGACCGGGTCGCGCGTGTGGTCGCTCGAGAACGAATGGCACGACGACGAGTGGATGGCCACGCGCGGCCCGAAGAACGCACTCGACGGCCCGATGTCGGTCTACGAAGTGCACCCGGGCTCGTGGCAGCGCCAGGACGGCGAGATGCTCGGCTGGCGCGAGCTCGCGAGCCGGCTTGCCGACTACGTGGTCGACATGGGCTTCACGCATGTGGAGCTGATGCCTGTGACAGAGCATCCCTTCTACGGCTCGTGGGGCTATCAGACCACCGGTTACTTCGCCCCGACCTCGCGCTACGGCACGCCGCAGGATTTCATGGCCTTCGTGGACCATCTGCACCAGCGCGGCATCGGTGTGCTGCTGGACTGGGTCCCTTCGCACTTCCCGACCGATCAGCATGGGCTTCACTTCTTCGACGGCACGCACCTGTTCGAGCATGCGGACCCGCGCCAGGGATTCCATCCCGAGTGGAACTCGAGCATCTTCAACTACGGACGCAACGAGGTCCGCAGCTTCCTGATCTCGTCCGCACTCTTCTGGCTCGACTACTACCACCTCGACGGCCTGCGCGTGGATGCCGTGGCCTCCATGCTGTACCTCGACTACGCACGCAAGGATGGCGAGTGGATCCCCAACCGCCATGGCGGGCGCGAGAACCTCGAGGCCATCGAATTCCTGCAGGACCTGAACCGCGCCGTCTACCGTGAGCAGCCCGACACCGTGTCGATCGCGGAGGAGTCGACAGCATGGCCGATGGTCTCCCGCCCGACGGACATGGGCGGGCTCGGCTTCGGCATGAAATGGAACATGGGCTGGATGCACGACACGCTCGCGTACTTCGCGCACGACCCGATCCATCGCAAGCATCACCAGGGGCAACTCACGTTCTCGCTGGTGTACGCCTTCAACGAGAATTTCGTCCTCCCGTTTTCGCATGACGAAGTGGTGCACGGCAAGGGCTCGTTGATCAACAAGATGCCCGGCGACGATTGGCAGCAATTCGCCAACCTTCGCGCGATGTTCGGCTACATGTGGGCGCATCCCGGCAAGAAGCTGCTTTTCATGGGTTGCGAATTCGGCCAGCGGCGCGAATGGACGCACGACGGTGAGCTTCAGTGGTGGGCGACGCAGGAGCCCGCGCACGCCGGGCTGCAGAGCTTCGTGCGGCAGCTCAACCGGGTGTATCGCGCGGAGCCGGCGCTGTACGAGCAGGACTTTTCGCACGACGGTTTCGAGTGGATCAGCGCGCACGACGCCGAGTCGAGCGTGATCGTGTTCCTGCGCAAGCCGCGCGGCGGCGGCAGCCCGGTGCTGGTGGCTTGCAACCTGACGCCGCAGCCGCGCACAAACTACGTCGTGGGCGTGCCGACGGGCGGCGTCTGGGATGAACTCCTCAACAGCGACGCTGCCGAGTACGGCGGCGCAGGCTGGGGCAACATGGGCAGCGTGAAGACCGACTCGGCTCCCGCCAACGGCCAGTCCTACTCGTTGAGCCTGACCTTGCCGCCGCTCTCCACCCTGATCCTCAAGCCTTCAACCACTGCGTGACGATGTCCGAAACACAGACCCCCGCCCTTCTCACCGCCTCGCCGCCCGGCATGCCGCCGGACGGCCGGGTCCGCACCATCATCGACGCGGTGCTGCCCGTGGTCGACGCCGGCCGCTTCGCGGTCAAGCGCACGGCCGGCGAAACGCTCGAGGTCAAGGCGCACTGCTTCGCCGAGGGCCACGATGTCCTGCGTGTCATGCTGCACTGGGGCCCCGAGGGCGATGTGGCCGCCCACGAGGTCGAGATGGCCCTGCTCTACAACGACATCTGGGAAGCCGAATTCGTGCCGCCCTCCCCGGGTCGCTACGCCTACACGGTGGTCGCGTGGGTCGACTCGTTCGCTTCTTGGCGGCATGAACTGGAGCGCCGCGTCGACGAGGAAGACATCCGCGTCGCGGCCCAGGTGGGCGCCATCGAGATCGCCACTGCCGCTTCGCGCGCGAAGGGCGCCGACCAGAAGACCCTGACCACGTGGGCACAAGCACTTGATCGGGCTGCCGCCGACCGCACACTCGACGGTGCCGCGATCAAGGCGATGGCGCTCGACGAGGACCAGGCCGCGATTGCAGCGAAGTACCCCGACCGCCGTTTCCAGGCGCACTTCACCGAGTTGCCCCTCATCGTCGACCGTGAACGCGCGCGCTTCAGCAGCTGGTATGAGCTCTTCCCGCGCTCGACCGGCGCACCCGGCACCCATGGCACTCTGCGCGACGTCGAAGCCCGTCTGCCGGCGATCGCCGACATGGGGTTCGACGTTCTGTACTTCCCGCCGATCCATCCGATCGGCCGCATCGATCGCAAGGGCAAGAACAACGCGCTCGTGACGGTGCCCGACGATGTCGGCAGCCCTTGGGCCATCGGCGCCGCCGAGGGCGGCCACAAGGACATCCTTCCCGAGCTCGGCACGCTCGCGGACTTCCGTCATCTGGTCGCCGCCGCGCAGACGCACGGCCTGGAGATCGCGCTGGACATCGCGTTCCAGTGTGCCCCTGACCACCCTTACGTCAAGGAGCATCCGGGCTGGTTCCGATGGCGTCCGGACGGCAGCGTGCAGTACGCGGAGAACCCGCCCAAGAAGTACCAGGACATCTATCCGTTCAACTTCGAGTGCGACGACTGGCAGGGCCTGTGGGTCGAGCTCAAGAGCGTGTTCGATCACTGGATCGCCGAAGGCGTGACGATCTTCCGCGTCGACAATCCGCACACCAAGGCGTTCCCGTTCTGGGAGTGGTGCATTGGCGAGATCAAGCGCGAGCACCCGGGCGTCATCTTCCTGGCGGAAGCATTCACGCGGCCGAAGGTCATGCACCGGCTGGCCAAGGTCGGCTATTCGCAGTCGTACACCTATTTCACGTGGCGCAACACGAAGGCTGACCTGGTCGAGTACTTCACCGAACTCTCGCAAGGGCCTGGCTTCGAGTACTTCCGTCCGAACGTCTGGCCGAACACGCCGGACATCCTGCACGCGCAACTGCAGAGCGGCGAGGCGGCGATGTTCCGGCTGCGCCTCATCCTGGCCGCAACGCTCTCCGCCAACTACGGCATCTACGGACCCGCGTACGAGTTGCTCGAACACCTGCCGCGCAACCCAGGCAGCGAGGAGTACCTCGATTCGGAGAAGTACCAGCTGCGCCACTGGGACCACGCCGAGGCGAAAAGCATCGCGCCACTGATCGCCAGTGTGAACCGCATCCGCAAGGACAACCAGGCGCTGCAGTTCAACGGCACGCTGCGTTTCCTGCCGGTCGAGAACGACCAGCTCATTGCCTACGCCAAGACCTCGCCCGATGGCCGCAACGTGGTCGTCACCGTGGTCAACCTCGACCCGCACCAGCCGCAGGAAGGCTGGATCAACCTGTCGCCCGCCTCCATCGGCGTCGAGGACGGCCACAATTTCCAGATGCACGACCTGTTGAGCGACGAGCGGTTCGTCTGGCAAGGTGACTTCCACTACGTCCGCCTCGACCCGCAACACACCGCTGCGCACATCCTGCTCGTGAGGCGCCGCGTGCGCGACGAGACCGACTTCGAAACATTCCTCTGAGGAATCGCTGCCCATGAATGCACCCGTCCCAGCCCTCGCCCTCGAAACCCCGGAGATCGACACGAGCGACGACGCCCAGTGGTATCGCGATGCGGTGATCTACCAACTCAACGTCAAGGCCTTCTTCGACACCAACGAAGACGGCATGGGCGACTTCAAGGGCGTGACCGCGAAGCTGGACTATGTGAAGGACCTGGGCGTCAACACGATCTGGTTGATGCCGTTCTACCCTTCGCCCCTGCGTGACGACGGCTATGACATCTCCGGCTACGAGGACGTGCACCCGCAGTACGGCACGCTGGCCGACTTCAAGGAAATGCTCGACGAGGCCCACAAGCGCGGCCTGCGCGTGATCACCGAGCTCGTGATCAACCACACCTCCAACGAGCATCCCTGGTTCCAGGCCGCACGCAATTCGCCGCCCGGCTCGCCCGAGCGCGACTTCTACGTCTGGAGCGACACCGACCAGATCTACCAGGGCACCCGCATCATCTTCACCGACACCGAGACGTCCAACTGGACGTGGGACCCGGTGGCCAAGCAGTTCTTCTGGCACCGGTTCTTCAGCCACCAGCCCGACCTGAATTTCGACAACCCGGCCGTGCTCGAAGCCATCTTCAAGACGATGCGTTTCTGGCTCGACCTCGGCGTGGACGGCTTCCGGCTCGATGCCATTCCGTACCTCGTCGAGCGCGACGGCACCAGCAACGAAAACCTGCCGGAGACGCATGCGGTCATCAAGAAGATCCGCACCACGATCGATGCCGAGTACAAGAACCGCTTCCTGCTGGCCGAGGCCAACATGTGGCCCGAGGACGTGCGCGAGTATTTCGGCAACGGCGACGAATGCCACATGGCGTACCACTTCCCGCTGATGCCGCGGATGTACATGGCGATCGCGCAGGAAGACCGCGACCCGATCGTCGAGATCCTGCAGCAGACGCCCGATATTCCCGACGGCTGCCAGTGGGCGATCTTCCTGCGCAACCACGACGAGCTCACGCTCGAAATGGTGACGAGCAAGGAGCGCGACTACATGTACACCACGTATGCGGCCGACAAGCGCGCGCGCATCAACCTGGGCATCCGGCGCCGCCTATCGCCGCTGATGGACAACGACAAGGACCGCATCAAGCTGATGAACGGGATGCTGCTGTCGATGCCCGGCTCGCCGATCATCTATTACGGCGACGAGATCGGCATGGGCGACAACGTGTTCGTCGGCGACCGCAACGGCGTTCGCACGCCCATGCAGTGGACGCCCGACCGCAACGCCGGCTTCTCGCGCGCCGACCCGCAACGGCTCTACCTGCAGCCCATCATGGACCCGATGTACGGCTACGAGTCGGTCAACGTCGAGTCGCAGCTGCGCGACAACAGTTCGCTGCTGCACTGGACGCGCCGCATGCTGGCCGTGCGCAAGACCAGCAGTGCGTTCGGCCGGGGGCGGAAAGTCTTTCTTCGTCCAGGCAATCGAAAGATCCTCGCGTACCTGAGCATCTTCGAGGACGACGTGATCCTCACCGTGTTCAACCTGTCGCGTGCAGCGCAGCCGGTCGAGCTCGACCTGTCGGCCTACAAGACGCGCGTGCCGGTGGAGATGCTCGGCCGCTCGTCATTCCCGCCGATCGGCGAGTTGCCCTACCTGCTGACGATGCCGTCGTACGGCTTCTACTGGTTCAACCTCACCACCAACGCCGCGATGCCCGTGTGGCACCAGGAAGAAGTGGGCCTGCGCGATCGACCGACGCTGGTGCTCTTCGACAGCTGGGCCAGCTTCTTCCGCGACCGCGTGATGCCGTGGCGCATCGGGATGGCCGAGCGCCTGCGCGAACAGGTCGAGACCGATGTGCTCGCGCGCCACATCGAAGTGCAGCGCTGGTACGGTGCCAAGGGCAACGCGATTACGCGCACCTCGATTGACGAACACGCCGTCTGGGAGCAAGGCACGATGCGCTGGATGCTGCCGATCCTCGACGTGCAGGCCGGCGAGAACAAGTCCACCTATTTCATGCCGCTGGCGTTGGCCTGGGAAGACCACGACGAGGCGCGCATGAAGCAGCTCGGCCAGGCGATCATCGCCAAGGTGCGCCAGCAGGCCGAAGTCGGGCTGATGGGCGATGCCTTCTACGACGAGTCCTTCTGCCGGGCCGTGGTGCTGGGCATCGCGCAGGGCCTGACCTTGCCGGCGGAGCGAGGCGAGATCCGCTTCACCTCCACCGGTGCGCTGGCCGAAGTGACGCAGGCCGACGTGGACGCGCTGGAAGTGAGCCGTCCGAGTGCGGCCAGCAGCAACACCGTGGTGACGCTGGGCGACCAGCTCTTCCTGAAGGGCTACCGGCACCTGCATCAGGGCATCAACCCCGAGCTGGATGTCGGGCGCTACCTCACCAAGGTGGCACGCTTTGCCAACTGCGTGCCGGTCGCGGGCGCCATCGAGTACCACGGCGCCGATGGCAGCGTGATGACGCTCGCGCTGCTGCAGGCCTTCGTGCCCAACCAGGGCGATGCATGGGAGTACACGCAGGCTTACCTCGATCGCTTCCTGTCGGAGCAGGCGGCAGCGCCCGAAGGTGCCGCACCGCCGGACCACGGCGCGTTCCTCACGTTGATGCGGGTGCTCGGTCAGCGCACTGCCGAATTGCACCTCGCTTTCGCGGCATCGAAGGGGGACCCGGCTTTCGATCCGGAACCGCTCACGGCCCCCGATCGCCTCGCCTTGCGCACCACCGCGGCGACGGAAGCCCGCAACAGCTTCGCGATGTTGCGCGACCGGCTCGCCGGTCTGCCGGCCGATGCGCAGCGCGATGGCGAGCGCCTCCTGGCACAAGAGGCCGTCATGGTCCAGCACATCGAAGCGTTCGACGCCGAAGCCCCGAACGCCACCGGCATGAAATCGCGCTTCCATGGCGACTACCACCTGGGGCAGGTGCTGGTGTCGCGCAACGATTTCATCATCATCGACTTTGAAGGCGAGCCCGCGCGCGACTTCGCGGAGCGCCGCGCCAAGACCTCGCCGCTGCGCGACGTGGCCGGCATGCTGCGGTCCTTCAACTATGCACGCTGGTCGGCCCTCAAGCGCGCGGCGCACACGCCTGCCGAGATCGCGCGCCTGGACGGCACCGCCGCCGAGTGGGAACGCGAGGTGCGCAGCGCCTTCCTTGGCGGCTACGGCGACACGCTTGCCGCCGCGGGTGCGCCCGCCCCCGAAGCCGCGCTGCTCGCGCTCTTCGAGATCGACAAGGCGATGTACGAACTTCGCTATGAACTGAACAATCGCGTCGACTGGGTCCAGGTGCCCATGCAGGGGCTGCAGGCCCTGGCAGCCACGGTCGGCACCGCCACTGCACGAGGAGAAGCCGCATGAACGATTTCAATTTCTACCTGGAGCCACTGCGCGGCATCCTCTACCAGATCGGTGCCTTCCTGCCGCGCCTGCTGATCGCCGCGCTGGTGGTGATCGTCGGCTGGCTGCTCGCGAAGGTCGTGCGCTTCGCGGTCACGCGTTTCCTGCGCGCCATCAACTTCAATGTGCTCACCGAGCGCTCGGGCCTCGACAACTTCCTGCGGCAAGGCGGGCTGCAGAAGAACACCGGCGACATCATCGGCGTGCTGGCGTACTGGCTTGTGGTGCTGGCGACACTGATCATCGCGTTCAACGGCCTGGGCCTCACCTACATCACCGACCTGCTCGGCCGCGTGGTGTGGTTCGTGCCGAACATTTTCGTGGCGCTGCTGGTGCTGGCGTTCGGCTCGTATTTCGCGCGCTTCGTGGGCGACGCCGTGGTCACCTACGCACGCAACGTGAAGATGGCCGATGCGCGCTTCTTCGGCAAGCTCGCGCAGTACGCGATCATGATCTTCGTGGTGCTGATCGCACTCGACCACGTCAAGGTAGGCGGCGACATCGTGCGCGAGAGCTTCATCGTGATCCTCGCGGGCGTGGTGTTCGCGCTCGCACTCGCCTTCGGGCTGGCCGGCAAGGATTGGGCCGCCGACCGCATCGCCAAGTGGTGGCCGCGCGATGGCGGCGTCCGGCCCGTCATGCGCGACAGCGACTTCGCCGATCTCGACGTGCCGCCGACTTCCGATTTTTCTGCGGCCGACCTGGCCGAGCCGCCGCCTGCGCCGCCGCGCCCACGCGGTCGCCCGCTGATGCCGAGCCGGCCGAGCGATCCGCCGCCCCCGTTGTGACACCCGTCACAAGGAACGAATGAACCATACCCACACCATGCCCTTCGGGGCATCCCTGCACGACGACGGTGTCCGCTTCGCTTTCTGGGCACCCGACACCCCGCAGATCGCTCTGGAACGCCAGGGGCATCCTGCGGCCCCGATGACGCGCGATGAAGACGGCTGGCACCGTATCGACGTGCGCGGCGCCCGCGCGGGCGACCGCTACCAGTTCCGACTTCCCGATGGCTCGCTGGTGCCCGACCCCGCATCGCGCCGCAATCCGGACGACGTGCACGCGGCGAGCGAAGTGGTCGACCCACGCGCCTATGCCTGGCAGGACGACGCCTGGCGCGGCCGGCCATGGACCGAAGCCGTCATCTACGAACTTCACATCGGCACGTTCACGAAAGAGGGCACCTTTGCCGCAGCGCAGAGCCGCCTGCCAGACCTGGTCGCGCTGGGCATCACGGTGATCGAGATTCTTCCGGTGGCCGATTTCCCCGGCCAGCGCGGTTGGGGCTACGACGGCGTGCTGCTGTTCGCGCCCACCGCACCCTACGGCACGCCCGACGAACTGAAGGCGCTGGTCGACGCCGCGCACGGCCTCGGGTTGATGGTGCTGATGGACGTGGTCTACAACCACTTCGGCCCGGAAGGCAACTACCTGCACGCCGGCAGCCCGTCGTTCTTCAATGCGGCGCACCAGACGCCCTGGGGCTCGGCCATCAACTACGACGGCGAACGTGCGCGCACGGTGCGCGACTTCTTCGTGCACAACGCGCTGTACTGGGTCGAGGAGTTCCGCTGCGACGGCCTGCGCATGGACGCAGTGCACGCGATTCGCGACGACTCGACGCCCGACATCGTCGAGGAAATCTGCGCCGCGCTGCGCGACGGGCCGGGCCGTGACCGCCACATCCACGTGGTGCTCGAGAACGACGCCAACGGGGCGCATTACCTCGAACGCGGCGCCGACGGAAAGCCCTTGATTGCCACCGCGCAGTGGAACGATGACCTGCACCATGCGGCGCATGTGCTCGTCACCAGCGACACCGATGGCTACTACGCCGACTATGCCGACGACCCCGTGGCGCAGTTCGGGCTCGCGCTGGCACAGGGCTTCGTCTACCAGGGCCAGGCCTCGGCCTTCCGGGACGGCGAGCATCGCGGCGAGAAGAGCGACCAGCTGCCGCTCGCGGCGTTCGTCTCCTTCCTGCAGACGCACGACCAGGTGGGCAATCGCGCCTTCGGCGATCGCATCGATGCGCTGGCCGACCCGGCGCTGCTGCGTGCCGCCTACGCCTGCCTGCTGCTCTCGCCGCATGCCCCGATGCTCTTCATGGGCGAGGAGTACGCGGCCTCGACGCCGTTCCTCTACTTCTGCGACTTCGGTCCCGAGCTCGCCGAGGCCGTTTCCAAAGGACGCCGCGCCGAGTTCGGCAAGTTCGCGGCCTTCGGCGACGAAGCGGCGCGCGCGCGCATTCCCGATCCGAACGCGGCCTCGACCTTCGAAGCGTCCAAGCTGAAATGGGAAGAACGCGAGCAGAGCCCGCACCGCGAGTTCATGGCGCACATCGCGCAGTTGCTGGCCATCCGGCGCGATGCGCTGGTGCCGCGGCTGGCCGGCCAGCCGCGCGGCGGGCGCCATTGGCGCGACGGCGAGGCATTGCGCGTCGAATGGCCACTCGCCAATGGCGCGCGCCTGCAGCTGCTGGCGCACTTCGGCACGCAACCTGCGAGCGGCATGAGGACGATCCCCGGCCACACGATCTATACCGACGGCGTCACGCCGCAGAACAACGACACGCTCAGCATGGCACCGGGATCGGTGTGCATCACGCTGCAGGAAGAACACACCCATGGATGAGGCTCACGGCGATCACGACGCCCTGCAACGGCTCTGCGCCCTTCTCGGGATCGCGACCGATTACCACGACATCTTTGGCAACCGCCACGTCGTCGAACCCGCCAACCTGCGCACGCTGCTCTCCAGCTTCGATATCGATCCCAACGCCCCTTTGCATGAGAGCCTGGACGCGGCGAGCCGTGCGCTGTGGCATCGCTTCCTGCCACCTGCCGTCGCAGTCGATGCGGGCGCGTCGCAGTGGTCCGTGACGCTTCGCCTGCCGGCTTCGCTGGCCCAGGCGACCTGGGCGCTCGAGGAAGAGCATGGCGTGGTGCACCACGGCCTCGTCGACCTGCACGCGTTGCCCGAGCTGGCGCGCGTCGAGATCGATGGTGTCGCGCTCTGCGAGCGGCGCGTCGAGCTGGCGCTGCCGCTGCCCGTCGGTTACCACCACCTGCGCTTCGACGGTCATGCAGACGCGGCGCTGGTGATCAGCGCCCCGCCGAATTGCTACCAGCCACCCGCGCTGCGCGGCGATGGCCGTGTGTGGGGCCCGGCGCTGCAGCTCTATGCGTTGCGCTCCAATCGCAACTGGGGCATCGGCGATTTCAGCGACCTGGCGCGTTTCGCGCAGCAGGCCGCCGCGCGCGGGGCCGGCATCATCGGGCTGAACCCGTTGCATGCGATGTTCCCTCACAACCCGGCACATGCGAGTCCCTACAGTCCGTCGTCGCGTCTTCAGCTCGACGTGCTGTACATCGACGTCGAATCGGTCGAGGAATACCGCGATTGCGAGACGGCCCAGCAGCGTGTGCAGGCACCCGATTTCCAGGCGCGTCTCGCCACGCTGCGCGATGCCGAGCTGGTCGACTACGTGGGCGTCGCCAACGCCAAGTTCGAGGTGCTCGCGCTCCTGTACCGGCACTTCTGCGAGCACGGTGCGCCAGCCGCGCGGAACGCGTTCGAGGATTTCTGCGCCGAGCGCGGCGAGCCGTTGCGCAGGCATGCGCTCTTTGAGGCCTTGCAGGCCCACTTCCATGGAGCCGACGGCTCGGTGTGGGGCTGGCCGGTCTGGCCCGAGGCCTATCGCACGCCGGAAGCACCGGCAGTCGCACAGTTCGCTGACGAACATGCCGAACGGATCGGCTACTTCCAGTACCTCCAGTGGCAGGCTGCCAAGCAGCTCGCGCACGTGAGTGCGCAGTGCGGTGCGCTGGGCATGGCGGTCGGGCTCTATCTCGACCTGGCCGTCTCGGTGGACCGGGCCGGCTCGGATGCCTGGGGCGAGCAGGCCATGTTCGCGCTCGGCGCGAGCGTGGGCGCGCCCCCCGACGAATTCAACCCCAACGGCCAGGGTTGGGGCCTGCCGCCGCTGCGGCCGGACCGCCTCCGCGAAAGCGGCTATCGCTTCTTCATCGAAACGCTGCGCGGCAGCATGCGCGGTGCGGGCGCGCTGCGCATCGACCACGTGATGGGGCTGATGCGGCTCTTCTGGATCCCGCCGGGCCAGACGCCGCACGACGGTGCCTACGTGCATTACGCGCTGCACGAGATGCTCGCGATTGTCGCCATCGAGAGCGAACGCCAGCAGTGCATGGTGATCGGCGAAGACCTGGGCACCGTCGCCGACGAGATGCGAAGCGCGCTCGCCCGGTTCCAGGTGCTGTCGTACCGCCTGCTGTACTTCGAGCGCCAGCACGACGGCGACTTCAAGGCGCCGGCTGAGTACCCTCGCCATGCGCTGGTCGCAATCAGCACGCACGACCTGGCCACGCTCACGGGCTGGTGGGCCGGGCACGACCTTCGGCTGCGCCTGTCGCTCGGCCTGTTTCCCAATGCCGAGCTGTTCGAAAAGCAGTTGTTCGACCGCGCGCAGGAACGCGTGCGCCTGCTGCTCGCCGTGCAGCGCGAAGGCCTGCTTTCAGTCGACGCAGTGGCCGAGGCCACGGGTGCACAGACCTTGTCGCCGGCTGTTGTCTCGGCGATCCATGCCTACCTCGCGAGCACGCCGTCGCAAGTGATGATGGTGCAGCTCGAAGATGCCATCGGCATGCTCGATCAGGCCAACATGCCGGGCACCACCGACACGCACCCGAACTGGCGGCGCAAGCTCGCGCTCGACCTGCAGCAGCTGGCGGTCGATCCGCAGACGCTCCAGCTGTGCGACACGCTCGCCGCCATACGCCCGCACCCGGCCGTGCACGGCGACACGCGCCGCACGGTCGAGGCGGTGATCCCGCGCGCCACGTATCGCCTGCAATTCCACAAGGACTTCCGCTTCGACGACGCGATCGCGATCCTTCCGTACCTGGCGAAGCTCGGCGTGAGCCACATCTACTGCTCGCCGATCCAGCGCGCACGTCCCGGCAGCACGCACGGCTACGACGTGGTGGCGCACGACGAGATCAACCCCGAACTCGGCGGACGCGAAGGCTTCGAGCGCTTCAGTGCGGCGCTCAAGACGCACAACATGGGGCAGTTGCTCGACCTCGTGCCCAACCACATGGGCGTGCTGGCTGCGGACAACGCCTGGTGGCTCGACGTGCTGGAAAACGGCCCCGCGTCGCTCTACGCGCAGCACTTCGACATCGACTGGCAGCCACTCAACGTGGAGCTGCAGGGCAAGGTGCTGTTGCCCGTGCTCGGTGACCACTACGGCGATGTGCTCGCACGCGGCGAACTCGTGCTGACGTTCGACGCGGAGGCCGGCAGCCTGGCCCTGCACTATCACGAGCACAGCTTTCCGCTCGCGCCCGAAACGTATCCGCGGGTGCTGCAACGCGCCGAGTCGCGTATCGACGATGTCGAGCTGTCGGCCAGCATCGCGAGCATCGCGTCGTCGTTCGGGCACCTGCCCTCGCGCGGCGCCACCGAGCCCGAGCCGGTCGCCGAGCGCGCGCGCGACAAGGAAGTGCTGAAGAACCGGCTGGCACGCCTGGTGACGCGCCAGCTGCCGGTGGCACAGGCCATCGCTGCGGCGGTGGCCGAGTTCAACCAGCCGGCCGAGCGCGACACCTTGCATGCGCTGCTCGAACTGCAGGCCTACCGGCTCGCCTTCTGGCGTGTCGCGGCAGACGAGATCAACTACCGGCGCTTCTTCGACATCAACGAACTCGCCGCCCTGCGCATCGAGCGCGAGGAGGTCTTCGAAGCCACGCAGGGCATGGCGCTCGACCTGGCCGCGGCTGGCGTGGTCGATGGTTTGCGCATCGACCATCCGGACGGTCTCTACGACCCGGCACGTTATTTCGAGCGCCTGCAGCGCGGCTTCGCGCAGCGTGCAGGCCTGGCTCTGCCGGGCCCCGACGAGAACGGGCGCCCCGCCCGACCGCTGTACGTGGTGGCTGAAAAGATCGCCGCCTCGCACGAGGAAGTGCCCGTGGCGTGGCACATCCACGGCACCACGGGTTACCGCTTTGCCACGGTCGTCAACGGCGTACTTCTCAACGCCGGAGCCGACGAACGCTTCACGCGCATCTGGCGCAGCTTCAGCGGCGTGGAAGACGCGTTCGAGGAACTCGCCTATCGCGGCAAGCGCGCGATCATGCGCAATGCGCTGTCGTCCGAGCTCAACGTGCTGTCGACCGAGTTGCTGCGTATCGCACGCGCCGACCGCCACACGCGCGACTACACGCTCAACACGCTGCGCCGCGCGTTGGCCGAAGTGGCCGCCTGCATGCAGGTGTACCGGAGCTACATCGTCGACACGCCGTCGACACAGGACCGGCACTACATCGAGCAGGCGGTGGATCTTGCGCGCACGCGCAGCCTGGATGCCGACGAATCGGTGTTCGACTTCGTGCGCCGCACCCTGCTGGCCGAAACCGTCGCCGATGCGCCGAGCGCGCTGCGTGCGCGCGTGAAGCGCTTTGCGATGCGCTTCCAGCAGTTCAGTGCGCCGGTCACGGCCAAGGGGGTCGAGGACACGGCCTTCTACCGATACTTTCCGCTCAGTTCGCTGAATGAGGTGGGTGGCGAACCGGCGCATTTCGGCATGACCGTCGCGGCCTTCCACACCGCCAGCGCCGACCGCGCTGCGCGCTGGCCGCACACGATGCTCGCCACGTCGACGCACGACAACAAGCGTTCGGAAGACGTGCGCAATCGCATCAACGTGCTGTCCGAAATGCCGGCGACGTGGCGCTTGGCGCTGCGGCGCTGGCGCGCGATGAACGCCGCGCCCGACGGCGTCGCGATGCCATCGGCCGCCGACCAGTACCTGCTGTATCAGACGCTGCTCGGCACGCTGCCGGCCGGCGGGCTGGACGCGGCGTCGCGAGAACAGTACGTCGAACGCATCGAGCGATATGCGTTGAAGGCCGCGCGCGAGTCGAAGGCGCACACGAGCTGGGTGGTGCCCAACCCCGACTACGAGGCGGCGCTCACCGGATTCGTCCATCGCCTGCTCGCCAGCGTGGAGGGCAACGTCTTCCTCGACGACGTGCAGGCGCTCGGCGCCACGCTGGCCTGGTACGGCGCGCTCAACAGCCTGTCGATGACGCTGATCAAGTACGCGTCGCCCGGCGTGCCCGACCTGTACCAGGGCAACGAACTCATGGACCTGAGCCTGGTCGACCCCGACAACCGCAGGCCGGTCGACTATGCGATGCGCTCGCGCTGGCTCGATGAGCTCGACGACATGTCGCAACAGCCCGAGCTGCCCGCGGCCGTTCAGGCGCTCGCCTCTGCGCCGCATGACGGCCGCGCCAAGCTGTGGATCACGCGGCGGCTGCTGGCCTTGCGGCAAGCGCATCCGGCGCTGTTTCGCGACGGCGACTACATCGCGCTGACGCTCTCCGGCAACAAGGCGTCGCACCTGCTGGCGTTCACGCGCCGGCACGGTCAGCAATCGCTGGTGGTGCTGGCGGGCCGACTGTTCGCCGGCCTGCCGGTCGAGCCGCAGGTGCTGCCGGTCGGCGCGCAGGCCTGGGGCGACACGCTGGTCAAGATGCCGCACTGGCCGGAGGGCACCCGGTTCGAGAACCTCATGACCGGCGAGATCCTGGCCTTGACGAACGGTGCGCTGCGCATTGCGACGGCATTCGCGCACTTTCCGGGCGCCGTACTGCTGGCGCTCTGAACGCAAAAAAGGGCGCCGTCTGGCGCCCTTTTTTCGAGGTTCGTCGAACTACTGCTTGTCCGGCGCGGTGTCGTCTTCCGCCGGCCAGTCGCGGATGTAGGCCTTGAGCATCTTGTTCTCGAAGTTCTGGCTGTCGACCACGGCCTTGGCCACGTCGTAGAAGCTGATCACGCCCATCAGCATGCGCTTGTCCATGACGGGCATGTAGCGCGCGTGGCGCTCCAGCATGATGCGGCGGATTTCGTCGAGGTCGGTTTCGAGGGTGCAGGTGACCGGCGCGTCGTCCATGGCCTTGCGCACCAGCGTGGTCCCGACCTGGCCGCCGTTTTTGACGACGGCCATGATCACTTCACGGAACGTGAGCATGCCGACCAGGTCGCCGTGCTCCATGACCACCAGCGAACCGATGTCCTTGTCCGCCATGGTCTGGGCGGCTTCTGCCAGCGGGTCGTCGGGCGTGATGGTGAAGAGCGTGTTGCCCTTGACGCGAAGGATGTCGCTGACTTTCATCGTGTGCTCCTCTCGGACTCAATCTCGGCTATCTCGGCGGGCGTGCCGTTTTTGAATATAGCCCACAATCGACGCCGACCTGAGCGCCCCTGTCGCGCACGCATGAATTGCGGACGTAACGGAGCATTGCCAGGAGACAACAGCTCAGACCCTGAAAGGCCCTCATGCCCGGATATTCCGACCCCGGTTTCGACACCCTCGCGCTGCACGCCGGCGCCTCGCCCGACCCCGCCACCGGCGCGCGGGCGGTGCCGATCCACCTCACCACCTCGTTCGTCTTCGAGTCGAGCGACCACGCCGCTTCGCTCTTCAACCTGGAGCGTGCGGGCCATGTCTACAGCCGCATCAGCAACCCGACCAACGCGGTGCTCGAGCAACGCGTGGCGGCGCTCGAAGGCGGCATCGGCGCGATCGCCACCGCCAGCGGGCAGGCCGCGCTGCACCTGAGCATCGCGACGCTGATGGGCGCGGGCTCGCACATCGTCGCGAGCACCGCGCTCTACGGCGGCTCGCAGAACCTGCTGCACTACACGATGCGCCGCTTCGGCATCGAGACCACCTTCGTCAAGCCGGGTGACCACGACGCCTGGCGTGCCGCCATCCGGCCAGAGACGAAGCTGCTCTTCGGCGAGACGGTGGGCAACCCCGGCCTCGACGTGCTCGACATCCCTGCCGTGAGCGATATCGCGCACGCCGCAGGCGTGCCCCTGCTGGTCGACTCGACACTCACCTCGCCGTACCTGATCAAGCCCTTCGACTGGGGCGCCGACCTCGTCTATCACTCGGCGACCAAGTTCCTGAGCGGCCACGGCACCGTGATCGGCGGCGTCGTGGTCGATGGCGGCAGCTTCGACTGGGAAAAGTCCGGCAAATTCGCCGAGCTGAGCCAGGCCTACGACGGCTTCCACAACATGGTCTTCAGCGAGGAGAGCACCGTCGGCGCGTTCCTGCTGCGCGCGCGGCGCGAGGGGCTTCGCGACTTCGGTGCCTGCATGAGCCCGCACACGGCGTGGCTCATCCTGCAGGGCATCGAGACGCTGCCGCTGCGCATGGAGCGGCACATCGCCAACACGCAGAAGGTGGTCGAGTTCCTGGCCGAGCATCCGTTCGTGTCGCGCGTCGGGCATCCGCTGATCGAATCGCACCCGAGCCACGCGCTCGCGCAGAAGCTGCTGCGCCATGGCGCGCGCGGCGCCGGCGCGGTGTTCAGCTTCGACCTGAAAGGCACGCGCGAGCAGGGCAAGAAGTTCATCGAGGCGCTTCGGCTCTTCAGCCATCTCGCGAACGTCGGCGATTGCCGCAGCCTCGTGATCCACCCGGCCAGCACCACGCACTTCCGCATGAGCGACGAGGCGCTGGCCGGTGCCGGCATCTCGCAGGGAACGATCCGCCTGTCGATCGGCCTCGAAGACCCGGCCGACCTCATCGACGACCTGAAGCGCGCGCTCAAGGCCGCGGAAAAGGCAGGCGCGTGATGGAACTCGTCGTCAACGGTCACGCCACCTACTGCTACACCGGCGGCAAGGCGATCGACAGGAAGCAGCCCACCGTGGTCTTCATCCACGGCGTGCTGAACGACCACAGCGTGTGGATCCTGCAAAGCCGCTGGTTCGCCAACCACGGCTGGAACGTGCTGGCGGTCGACCTGCCCGGCCACTGCAAGAGTGCGGGCGCACCGCCGGCCAGCGTCGAAGAGGCCGCGGCCTTCGTCGTCGCGCTGCTCGACGCGGCCGGCATCGAGAAAGCCGCGCTCGTCGGCCACAGCTTCGGCTCGCTGATCGCGCTGGAGACCACGGCGCGCGCGCCGGGCCGCGTGACACACCTGGCGCTCGTGGGCACCGCGTACCCGATGGTCGTGTCGCCAGCCTTGCTCGATGCCTCGCTGAACGACCCGCAGCGCGCCATCACGATGGTCAACAACTTCTCGCACTCGTTGCTGGCGCCACCACCCTCCTCGCTCGGCCCCGGCACCTGGCTCTACGGCGGCTCGCGCGCGCTGATGCGCCGCGTGCTCGCGAGTAATCGCGATGCCAACGTCTTCCACATCGGCTTCAAGGCCTGCAACGACTACGCGAACGGCGAAGCGGCCATGGCCGCGGTGACGTCAGCGGGCGCATGTCCGGTGCTGTTCCTGCTCGGCGCATCGGACCAGATGACGCCACCGCGCGCCACCAAGGCGCTGACCGGCAAGGCGCCGAACGCGCGGGTGGTGCTGGTGAACGGCGGGCATGCGCTGATGTCGGAAGCGCCGGACGAGACGCTGTTTGCGCTGAAGGATTTTCTGGCGGCGTGAACAAGCCGGGCGAGACAGGGTGACTCGCCCTGCGCGCGCTGCGGCACATCAGCCGCGAGCGACTGCTTTCAGAGCATGCACGACCTCGCGCGTGCCCGCGTAGAGCTGCAGGTACAGCGCGAACATTCGGTTGTACAGCGCGCGCCGCGAAGCGTCGGGCACGATGACCCGGCCCGGCTTCACCCACGAATCGATCGTGTCGGCCGACAGCAGCCCTGCGGCACGCCCCGCCAGGAACGCATCGCCGTAGGCGGCACCCAGCGTGACCTCCGGCACCACCTGGGCGACTCCGGTGATGTCCGAAATGATCTGCAGCCACGCGTCCGATTTCGCGCCGCCGCCCACCGCGACGACACGGTCGACGCGCGCCCCGATCTCGGCGAAGGCCTCCAGGTTGTGCCGAACCCCGAAGCCAACGCCTTCGAGCAATGCGCGGAAAACGTGATCGCGCGTGTGTGACAGCGTCAGACCGGCGATCAGGCCCCGGGCGTCGGGATCGTTGATCGGCGTGCGTTCGCCGCTGAAGTAGGGCAGCGCGAGCAAACCGTCGGCACCGGCCGGCACCCGTTGCACGGCTTCGAAGAGCGCGGCATAGCCTTCGTCGGGTGAAAGGTCGCGTGCGAGCTCGTCCCTGAACCAGCGCGTGAGACTGCCGGTCGTGCTCATGCCCGCCGCCAGGATGCAGCTTCCCGGGGACGCTCCCGCCACAGTCCAGACGCGCGGATCGGGGGTCGGACGCTCTTGGGTCAGCACGAAGAAGGTGGTGCTGCCATGCATCAGCATCAGATCGCCCGCGTGCACCGCGCCGACGCTGATGGCTTCGCTTAACGCATCGATGGTGCCCAGCGCCACGGGTGTGCCCGGCGCGAGGCCGGTCGCCTGCGCGGCCTCGGCATCGACCGCGCCGGCCTGCTCCTCTGCCCATCCGAGTTCCGGCAGCATGTTGATGGGGCAAACGGCCGCCGCGTGACGCGCATCCCATGCGCCCGTGGACGGGTTGTAGAGCGGCATGAAGTGGCTGGCCGAATGCCTGTCCATCCGCAGCTGGCCGGTGAGCCGATAGACCAGGTAGGAGGTCGCGGAACTCAGACGCACCGTTCGCCGCCAGATCTCCGGTTCGTGCTGGCGCAGCCATCGAATCTTGGGACCGACGGCTTGGCTGCTGAGCTGCATCATCGAGAACGCAGCGATGGTTTCGGTGCCGATCTCCGCTTCGAGCTCGTCGATCTCGGCCGAGGCACGGGTGTCGACGCCGTACAGGATGCCTGGCCGCAAAGGTCGCCCGCCGGCGTCGAGTGGCAGCAGACATGGGCCGATCGCACTGACGGCCACCGCTGCGATGCGATCCGCCGAGACACCGGGTCGGGCGAGGATTTCCCGGCTCAGCGCACAAACGTCGTGCCACCAGACACCGTCGGCATCCTGTTCGACATGGCCCGGCGACGGCAGCGAGATACCGTGCTCGACCACCGCTGTCTGCAGCACGTGGCCCGCCAGATCGGTGAGCGCGGCCTTGCTGCTGTAGGTGCCGACATCGATACCGAGCAGCAAGTCCCTCATGCGGAAGGCGCTTTTGCGGTCGGCGCCGTGCCCGCCATCAGTTCGAAAAGTTTGAAGATCGCGGTGGCGTTGAGTTCACCCCAGCCGAGGTTCTGCGCCACCTTGTTCAACTCGTGAACGGTATTCGACAAGAGCACCGGCACCCCGATCGCCTCGGAGTGGTTACGGATCAGCTCGGTGTCCTTGACCATGGTGCGCAGGTGGAAGGACACGCCGAAGTCGCCGTCGATCATGGAGCGACCGGCGCCCTCGATGATCGGCGAGCGGAAGTCCGATTCGCCCCACAGCGTGATCAGCTCGTGGCAGTCGAGCCCCGACTTGCGGGCCATCGCGAGCGACTCCGCGAGCGCAGCGAGCACGGACGACACCAGGTGGTTGCCGCACAGCTTGGCTGCGCAGCCGGCACCGACAGTGCCCATGTGATGCACCGTGGCACCGATCTCCCGCAGCAACGGCTGGGCCGCGGCCCAGCCCGCGGTCTCCGCGCCGGCCATGATCCACAGCCCGCCGGAATGGGCTTCGGCGCGACTGCCGTGAACAGGCGCATCGACGAACAGCGCCCCCTTCTGCGAGAACTGCTCTGCCACGTCGCGTGCGGTGGTGGGCAACTGGGTGCTCATGTCGATGAAGACCTGTCCTTCGCGTGCGTGTGCGAGCAGGCCGTCGGGCCCGCCGAGCATCTGGCGCAGACCGGCCTCGTTCCACACGAGGAGGATGACGTGCGTGGCACCGTCGATCGCTTCGCCGGGGCTCGCGCACCACGTGGCGCCCGCTTTCACGAGAGCGTCCGCATTGGCCTCGCTGCGGTTGTGGCAGCGCAGCGCATGGCCTTTGCCGAGCAGCGTCTGCCCGACGCCGGTGCCCATCACGCCGGTTCCGATGATGGCGATCTTCATGGTTTGACTTCCGTGTGTGCGGCCACGAAGGCGCGCATGGTTTCGATGATCAGGACCCCGACCGTGGCGCCCGCATCCTGCAGGCCCAGCGACTTCTCTGGAAAGCAGGCAGCCTTGCCGTGCTGCGCCACCATGGTCTTGGTGGCCTCGAGTCCATCGGCGGCAGCCTGTGCCGCGGCCTCCAGCGCAGCGGAGAGCTGCAGGCCTGCTTCGGTGGAAGCCTGCAGCGACGTCGCGATCGGGTGCAGCACGTCGAGCAGGGTCTTGTCGCCGAGCTTGGCCTTGCCGCGCTCCTCCACGCCGTTGCGGTATGCGGTCCAGAACGCGGCGATCTCGGCGGTGCCGATGGCCTGCGCCTCGCCGACAGCCTTGCCGCCGCGCATGAAGCCGGTGGCCGTCAGCGTGCCCATGGTCGACGGCGCGGCCTTGGCGATGGCCATGCCCGCGAGCTGCAGCGTCTTGCCGATCGGGTCGGCGGTGTTGGCGGTCACGGCTTCCTTGGCCGCGTTGAAGCCCTTGTTCATCGTGATGCCCAGATCGCTGTCGCCGACCTTGCCATCGAGCTCGATCAGGAAGGAGCGTTGGTCTGTGAAGGTCTGGCTCAGGCGCTGGAAAAGGCCCGCGAGTTCGTTCTTTCCGATTCGGTCCATTGCGACGCCTTCAGAGTTGTGGCTGGACGAAAAACGGCGACGCGGCGGGCGCGGCGATCAGGCGCTTGAGTTCGTCGTCCATGCGCAGAAGCGAGATCGATGCACCGGCCATTTCCATCGCGGTGGCGAACTCGCCGACGTAGGCGTGGAACACCGAGACGCCGCGCGCGGCCAGTAGCTCGGACACCTTGCGGAACATGATGTAGAGCTCCTCCCTGGGTGTCGCGCCCAGCCCGTTGACGAGCACCGTGACCTCTTCGCCCTGGCCGAGCGAGAGCTCGGCCAGCAGCGGTCGCATCATCTCCTCGACCACCTGGTCTGCGGGAAGGAGCGGGCCTCTGCGGATGCCCGGCTCGCCATGGATGCCCATGCCGATCTCCATCTCGTCCTCGCCCACCGAGAAGGTCGCATGCCCGACTTCCGGGACGATGCAACTGCTCAGCGCCACGCCCATCGTGCGGGTCCGGGCCTTGGCCTTTTCGGCGACGCGCTGCACCTCTTCGAGGGACATGCCTTCCGCAGCGGCGGCGCCTGCCGCCTTGTAGACGAAGAAGATCCCGGCAACACCGCGCCGCTTGTGTTCTTCACCCGGCACCGAAGAAGCTGCATCGTCGTTTCCGACGACCGACAGCACCTTGATGTCTTCCATTTCGGCCATCTCCGTGGCCATGTCGAAATTCAGGATGTCGCCGGTGTAATTGCCATAGATGTAGAGGACACCCGCCCCCTGGTCGATCGCTTTGGTGACTTCGAACATCTGGTCGGCACTGGGTGACTGGAACACCCCGCCCACTGCCGCACCGTCGAGCAGCCCGGTGCCCACATAGCCGAGGAACAGCGGCAAGTGGCCCGAACCGCCGCCGGTGGCGAGTCCAACCTTGCCCTTGACGCGCGGCGTCGTCGCGACCAGACAACGCCGGTCGTCGGCCACGAATCCGACCTGCTTCGGATGCGCGGCATAGATGCCGTCCAGCATCTCGTCGACAAAGTCTTCGGCCTGGTTGAGGAATTTCTTCATGTGTTTCTCCTTGAGAGGTGCCTGTGGCAAAAACGTTGGGTAGGGGTCAGCGGCGGCGAATCGCGAAAAAGGCGCCGGCGACCAGGATGAAAGCGCCGACCACGACGCGCTGCCAGGTGCTCGGGATGCCCGTCATGATCAGCACGCTGTTGATGGCCACGACCAGGAACACGCCCAGCACGGTGCCGGTGACGGTGCCGGTGCCGCCGGTGATGCGCGCGCCGCCCAGCACCACGGCCGCGATCACGTCGATCTCCATGCCGACCAGGTCGAAAGGGTTGGCCAGCCGGTTGCTGCAGACATGGATGATCCCGGCGAGGCCAGCGAGCGCGCCGGTGTACGAGAAGATGAACAGGTGAACGGCGCGCAGGTTGTAGCCCAGCCGCTCGGCCACGGCACGGCTGCCCCCGGTCGCGAAGATGGCGCGTCCCATCAGCGTCTTGTTCAGGATCCACCACGTCAGGCCCGCCACGATCGGCAGCGCGAGGAAGAACACCGGCAGCATCGTGCGCGCGCCTGAACCGGTGTGTTCGATCAGGGCGAGCTTGCCGAAGCTGTCCATCTGGTCGGGCAGCGAAGTGACCCACACGGTGCCCACGAAGGTGAGCAGGAAGCCGCGAAACAAGTACTGCGTGCCGATGGTCACGATGAGCGACGGCGCCCGGAGTTCGTGCACCAGGAAGCCGTTGATCAGCCCGAGCAGTCCGCCGCCGATGGCGGCCGCCAGGAACACGAGCAGGAGTGGCGCACCGGGGAAGTAGTTGACGATCAGCTGCGTGACCGAGTACATCGATAGCGCCGCGATCGCCGTGAACGACACGTCGATGCCACCAGCCGCGAGGATCATGAACACGCCGAGCGCAAACAGGCCGATGACGACGCTCGAGCGTGCGATGTCGAACAGCGACGAGGCCTGGAAGAAGCCCGGGTTGATGGCGCCCACGACCGCGCACAGGCAGACCAGCAGGAACAGGGTGAACAGTTCGGGACGGCGGTCGAGCCGCCGCCGCAGCCGCTCGCTCCAGGACAGATGGGACGACGGGGCGGACGAGGCAGGCGCTGCGAGGGCGCTGGGAGCGGTCAAGACGGGGTCTCCTCGGAGGAATGCGGAGTCAGCGGCACGGCGGCACTGAGGGTCATGGCGTCGTAGAGCGACTCTTCGCGCGTCGTGGCGGCATCGAATTCGGCGGTCACCTCGCCATGCCGCATGACCAGGATGCGGTCACAGTTCTGCAGCAGCTCGGGCAGGTCGTCGCTGATGATGATGAGCGCCATGCCCTGCTCGGCAAGCGCCTGGATGGCCTTGTAGATGGTGTCCTTGGAACCGATGTCGACGCCCACCGTCGGGCCGTGCAGCACCAGCAGGCGCGGCGCAATCGTGAGCCAGCGGCCGATCAGCACGCGCTGCTGGTTGCCGCCGGACAGCGATTGCACCGGCAGGTCGACGTCAGGCGTGGCGATGCGCAGCTCCTGCACCAGGCCTTGGGCGATGGTGCGGGCCTTGCGCTGGTCGAGCAGGCCGAGGCGGCTGCGCAGCCGGTCGAGAATCAGCGCCACCATGTTCGACAGGATGGGCTTGTCGAGGAACAGACCTTCGGCGAGCCGGTCTTCCGGCACATAGCCGATGCCGTGGGCGATCGCATCCGAAGGCTGCGCCAGACGGACCGGCTGGCCTTCGAGCTGCATCGTGCCGGCGGTCGCAGCGAGGACGCCCGCGATCGCCAGGCCGAGTTCGTTGCGGCCCGAATCCATGAGGCCGGTGATGCCGAGCACCTCGCCGCGCGCCAGGGACAGATTGACGCCACGGAACAGCTCGCCGCGGCCGAATCCTTCCAGTTTCAGCAGTTCGCCGGTCGCCGGCTGCCCGGTCCGGTAGCGGCTGCCATCGATGGTCCTGCCGGTCATCAGTTGGCTGAGGTCGGTCTTGCTGTAGTCGCGGATCGGACCCTGCGCCACGCAAAGACCATCGCGGAACACGATCGCCTGGCCGCCGATGCGGTAGCACTCATCGAGCTTGTGGGTCACGAAGAGCACGGCCACGTCATCGCGTTGCAGCGCTTCCACGACGCGGATCAGGTTGTCGACTTCGCGCCGGGTCAGCGACGTGGTCGGCTCGTCCATGATGACCAGCTTGGCGCGCGTGGCGATCGCGCGCGCGATCGCGACCAACTGGCGCACAGCCAGCGGCAGATCGGACACCACGGTGTCGAGGAAGGCGTCGGTCTCCGGCAGATCGACCGCTTGCAGGGCGCGGCGGGCGGTAAGGCGCAGTGCCACCGAGTCCAGGCGCCGCGCGAGGCGGCCATGGGCGCGCACCAGTTGCTCTGACAGCGCCACGTTCTCGGCGACCGTCATGTTGGGAATCAGGGAAAGATCCTGGTAGACCGTCTCGATGCCGGCGGCCAGCGAGGTGATCGGCGTCAGCGCGTCATGCGCCTGGCCGTCGAGCCTGATGGTCCCTTCGTCGGGCGGCTGGGCACCCGAGATGATCTTGATGATGGTGCTCTTGCCGCAGCCGTTCTCGCCCAGCAGGTGATAGATCTCGCCTCGCCGGATCGAGAAATGGATGCCTCGCAGCGCGTGGACGCCGCCGAAGCGTTTGTGAATGCCGCTCACCTCCAGGAAGGCGGTGGCGTGCGTCGACCCATCGGCCACGAGGGCGTCGGGCCGGCTCTGTACGGCTGGCATGTGAAAGAACCTCGGTACGGCTGCGAGAAAACGAGCAGAGGCGCGCAAAGTGACGGCCAGGCCTGGCCGTCACGATGGCGCGTTGGTCAGAACATGTAGGCCTTGTAGGTCGCCTTGTCCACGATCACCATGGCATTGCCGGTCAGGAGCAGTCCCTTGCCCGGGCCCTGGGTCACGCTGACCTTCTCGTAGCCCTTGACGCCCAGGTCGATGCCATTGGTCAGCGGCTTCTTCTCGAGCAACAGCTTGGCGGCCTTGTTCATCGCGATGCCCGCATCCTTCGGGTCCCAGAAGCCGATCGCGCTGATCGCGCCGGACTCGAGCAGCTTGGCCGACGGGTTGGGCAGGCCGGTGCCGACCAGGCATACCTTGCCCTGGAGGCCCGCTTCCTCGATCGCCCGGCCGATGCCGAGAACGTCGTTGCCGGCCGAGCTCTGGAAGCCCTTCAGGTCCGGGTGCTTGCGCAGGATTTCCTTGGCCTTCTCGTAGGTCTTGTTGGCGTCGTCGAAGGATTCGTTCTTCGGGTCGACCAGGCTCATGCCCGCGTACTTCTTCGCGTTCTGCGCGCCGGCATCGACCCACTGCAGGTGCGTGCGGCTGCCCAGCGAGCCGACAAAGGAAGTCCACTTGCCCTTCTGGCCCATGCAGGCGGCGAGCTTCTCGTTGAGCGCGGTGCCGTAGGCGGCGTTGTCGAAGGCCTCGATGTTGGCGTTGGTGTTCTTCTGGTTGTCGGCCTCGTGCGTGACGACGACGATGCCGCGGTCCATCGCGCGCTTGAGCACGCCCTCGATCACTGCCGGGTCCATCGGCACGACGGCCAATGCGTTCACCTTGCGGGCGACCAGGTCGTCGATGATCTTCAATTGCTGTGCGGCATCGGCGGTGGCGGGGCCGCTCTGGCTGGCCACCACGCTCGGCGTGGTGGTCGCGAATTCCTTGACGCCGACATCCATGCGGTTGAACCACGGGATGCCGCTGATCTTCACGACGGTCGCGATGACGGGCTTGTCCTGTGCGCTGAGTGTGCCGACCGTCGCGAGCAGTGCGGCGCCGATCAACGAAGTTTTGACGCGGGTGATCTTCATGTTGTCTCCAGTGGAAAAAAAGGGAAAGCCCTCAGGACGGTTGCTTCGGCGCAGGAGGGCGCTGCGACGACAAGGTGACGGACCTGCCCGGCAGCCTGAACAGGCTTCCGATGTCGTAGCGTCCGATCGCCAGGAAGACGAGCAGAAGCAAGCCCCAGGCGCAGTCGCGAAAGAAATTGGACAGGTCGGCGAAATTGAGCATGCTCGACAGCAACTGCAACGCTGTCGCTGAGAGGAACAGGCAGGTCATCCGCCCGTAGCCGCCTTCAGGCTTCACGCCTGCCATCACGGTGATGAGGATTGCGATCAGCAAATATGACTGGCCATAGTCCCACTTGACGTTCACATTGCGCGAGGCGATGAGCACCCCGGCGACCCCGGCGAGCACGCCCGCCAGGCCATAGGTCGTCACCAGCAGTCGCGTCTGCGCGAAGCCCGCATAACGTGCAGCCCGCGGGTTGGTTCCCATGAGGAACAGCCGGATGCCGAAAGGACTGAACTTGAGCGTCGCGCCGATCAACAGGGTGATGGCACAGAAGATGAGGAACGAGATCGGCACGCCGAGAACCAGGCCGTTGCCTATTTCCATCAGCGGCTCTGCGCTGCCCACGCGAACCGACGGGCCACCCGAGAGCGCCACGGCCAGACCGGTGAACAGCAGCTGTGAACCGAGCGTGCAGAGGATCGGGGTGAGCCCGAGCTTCGCGATCAGCAGCCCGTTGAAGATGCCGCCGATGAGGCCCACGACAATCGCCGCCGCCGCGAAAGCCACGGTGAACAGGACCGGCGAGGTGTCTGCAGAGACGAATGCGGACACCAGCATCGCCGACGTGATACCCGCAAGGTTGGCGAGCGCGATGCCCGACAGGTCGATGCCGCCGTTGCCCGCGCACATCGCTAGCATCACGCCGATGGCGAGCAGGCCGAGTTCGGGAAGCTGCCCGGCCATCGACTGCAGGTTGTAGGGATCGACGAATGCGCCGCGCGACATGGCAGCGCCTCCGATCAACACAACGATGTTGATGCCGGCGAGAAACAGCAGCTGAGGATCGCGCTTCATCTTTGAGTTCAGTAAATCTATTTTGATTTTAGTGAACTGGTGATGGATTGGGATGCCACACACCCTAGGACAAACCCGAGCATTGGAGAGGGAAAACCCTGGTGTCTTAGGGAAAAAAGATGAGTTCGAGTGCTCAAAGTCAGCTGAAAGATTGCTGACTTTTTCGATCATCGCCCCTACAATTTACTAAACGTTTATCTCGAAGATCTATCTTCGTCACGGACATCCAGACAAGGCATCCATCTCATGTCGTCCACAGTCAAGGACATCGCCCGAACCGCCGAGGTTTCCGCGGCGACGGTCTCCCTGGTCCTCAACGGAAAGGGCGGCATTTCCGATGAAACGCGCGCACGCGTGCTCGCTACGGCCGCGCAACTCAACTACTCACCGCGTGCCTCCAAGGCCACGAAGGGCCTCAAACCGGCCCGCTCAGGCACTCTGCGATTCTTGAAGATGGCCAAGCATGGACACACCGTCAACCGTGACCACAACACCTTCATCTCCGACTACATCGACGGCATGTCGCTACAGGCGAGCGAGTACGGTTATCAGCTGGAAGTGGTGAGCCACGAGGACCAGTCGGTCGAGGACGTCGTGGCTTCACTCGCGGGCGCGGCGCTGAGCGGACTCATCGTGCTGGGCACGGAGCTGACCGAACAGGACATTCTTCTGTTCCAGGGCACTGGCATCCCGCTGGTCGTGATCGACACCTTCCATGACCTGCTCGAGTGCAACTTCGTCAACATGAACAATGGCGATGCTGTCTACAAGATGCTGTCGCACCTCGCCGAGCGCGGCTTCCGGCACATCGGCTTCATTGCGAGCAATGTGCAGACGGCCAATTTCCGGTTGCGGCGCGATGCTTTCGCGGACGGCATGAAGCGCCTGGGCATGGGATTCAGCCCAAGGGATGTCGTGACAGTCGATTCGACGTATGAAGGCGCCTATCAGGACATGCTCGCCAAGCTCAAAGGCGGCTTCGTGGTGCCGGAGTGCTATGTGTGCACCAACGACATCATCACGTACGGATGCATCAAGGCATTTCGGGAATTCGACATCCGGATTCCGGACGATCTTTCGCTGATCGGCTTCGACAACCTGCCGATGAGCGCGACGATGGATCCACCCCTGACGACGATCGACGTGTCCAAGAGAAAGATCGGCAATCTCGCGATCACCGTGCTGGACGAACAGATCCGCGCGCCCGAAGGTCAGCCGGCGGTGAAGATTCTGGTCGGCGCCAACCTGGTCGTTCGAGAGAGCGTGGCGTCCAGGAACGGGCGCTGAGCCCGCGCGGCTGTCAGCCAGCCGCGACGCCGGCTCTTACGTGTTTCAACCGCGCAGCGCCGGCCTTCCGGCGATCACAAGATCGCGATCGCCGGGACCGACGGCGTGGCCGTCAGGCGACGCCGGCGCCGCCCGTCACGCCGAAAACCTCACCACTGATGAAGCTGCCTTCCTGGCTCGCCAGCAGCACATAGACGGGCGCAATTTCCACGGGTTGGCCGGGCCGGCCGAACGGGCTTTCCTCGCCGAACTTCATCACCTTCTCGGGCGGCTGGCCACCGGATGACTGAAGCGGCGTCCAGAACGGACCGGGCGCGACGACGTTCGCGCGGATGCCCTTTTCGATCAGCTGCTTCGCCAGGGCCTTGGTGTAGGCCACGATGCCCGCCTTCGTGGTCGCGTAGTCGAGCAGGATCGCGGAAGGGTCGTAGGCCTGAATGGAGGACGTGGTGATGACCGAGGCGCCAGCCGGAAGGTGCGGCACGGCGGCCTGGGCGATCCAGTGCATCGCGTAAAGGTTGGTCTTGAGCGTCTTGTCGAAATCTTCCGACGTGACCTTCGAAATGTCTTTGCGGTTCTGTTGTCGGCCTGCGTTGATGACGAGGATGTCGAGGCCACCCAATTTCTCGACCGCTTGCGAAACGAGGTCGTGGCACCACTGCTCGTTCGTGATGTCGCCGGGCAGATCGACAGCGGTGCGGCCTTCCGCCTTGATGAGCGCAAGAACCTCGGCCGCATCGGCTTTCTCGGTCGGCAGATAGGAAATGGCGACATCTGCGCCTTCTCGCGCGAAGGCAATGGCAGCGGCTCGCCCGATGCCGCTGTCACCGCCGGTGATGAGCGCCTTGCGGCCCTTCAGCTTGCCCGAGCCGACATAGCTCGTCTCTCCGTGATCCGGAACGGGATCCATCTTGGAAGCTTCGCCGGGAACGGATTGCGGCTGCCGCGGAAACGGGGGCTGGGGGTATTGCGTGCGTGGGTCTTGCATGGACAGTCGGTCGGACATGGTTTTGCTCCAGTGAGGTTGAAAAATCGTTTAAAAAAAAAGATCGCGTGTCGTTAGAGATCACGCGCAGTCGGGCGCTTCGTTCAGAACAGAGAGCGCCATGAGGTGGGACAGGTGGCTGAGGCCTTGAGGCAGGTTGCCGAGAAACGCGCCGGTGCCGGGGTCGACCATTTCGGCGAGGACGCCATGGCCCTGCGACAACGCAGCGGTCAGCAGGTCGAATCGCTCGCGCGCTTCGGCGCGAAAGCCCAGCTGGGCCCGCGCTCCGGCCATCCAGAACGAGCAGGCGAGAAAGCATCCCTCCTCCGCCTGCATGCCGGTGTAGCGATAGTGAAACGGGCCGGCGCCGAGTTCGCGATCGATGGCGTCGAGTGTCTTGAGGAGTCGCTCGCGCCCGTCGAAGCCGAAACGCACGGCCAGCGCGAGCGAAGCGTCGAGCTTGTCCGAGCCCGGGTACATCACGAAGGCCTGCTTCTTCTCCGACCAGCATTCGGCCTCGATCCACGCGGCAATGCGGTCGCGCTCGCGCGACCAGCGATCGCGGCAGGTGGTGGGCAACTGACCCTGGTCCGCCAGCTCGACCGCGCGCGCCAGCGCCTGCCAGCAGCTGATCTTCGACATCGTGTAGTGCTGCTCTTCCTCCAGCTCCCACATGCCGGCATCGGGCGTGCGCCAGCGATCGGCGCACTCATCCGCGAGATGCGACAGCAACTCGGCGTTGGCCGTGTCCAGGAAATTGCCGCAGCCGACGAAGCACGACACCGTCTCGAAGATGTCGCCATAGACGCCGTGCTGGCGCTGGCTGGTGGCAGCATTGCCCTTGACCACGGGTTGCGAGTTCCGATAGCCCGCCACATCGAGCACCTCGATGTCAGGCACGGCGTGCCCGTCGAGCGTGAAGACGACGCGGCTGCCCGAATGGCGCAACTGGTCCAGCAGCCAGGTCAACGCCGCCTTGGCCTCGGCCTGGAGACCGGCCGTGAGGAATGCCTTGATGGTGTAGCCCGCATCGCGCACCCAGGCGTAGCGGTAGTCGTAGTTCTTCTTTCCCCCGATGGATTCGGGCAGCGACGTGGTCGCAGCGGCCGCGATGGCGCCCGACGGTGAATAGAGCAGCAGCTTGAGCGCGAGTGAGCTGCGCAGGAAGGCCGGCCGGTCTCCTCCCTGGAACCGAACCCCCTTGCACCAGACGCGCCAGGCCTGATCGGACACATCGATGCGTTCGTCGATCTCCTCGACCGAGGGCGCAACCAGAGGCTCGTTGCGACCGGCCACCACGGCGACGACCCGGCGCTCGCCGGCCGCCACGGAGACCTCGCCGGTCACCCCGTCGTCAGACCATTCGACGCGCGCCTCTTCGCTGTGGATGAGGAGTGCCATGACGCGCTCGACGTGCAGGACATCGCGACCGCCGATCGTCGAGCGATAAGGACTGACGGTATTGCCGCGACGCCCCGGCTTCATCACCAGGTTGAAGCGGACGCTCCCGTCCAGCCCCTCGATGCGGCGCGCCAGCTCGGTCCAAGGCAGGCGGCCCGCCGTGCCGCTGTTCAACGATTCGGTGAGCCGTGCCCGCCCGTCGGGCGTGGTGAAGATCGTCTCCAGCACATTGCTGTCGTCCAGATAGCGTCGCTCGACGTCGAACGGCTCGTCGGGCTGAAGCAGGAAGCGGCCGCCCTGCTCCGCGTCGAGTAGCCGGTCGAAGAACGGGGGCGAGTCGAGGTTGGGCACGCACCACCAGTCGATCGAGCCGTCTGCGCCCGACAGCGCCACCGAACGGCCATCGCCGAGCGCGCCGTAGTGAGCGAGTGGCAAGTAGCCGTCCGTGCGCAAACCAGGTCCAGGCGCTGCGCCGACGTGCGCGGTTGTGTTTGTTGGATTCGTTGCCATCAGGAGTCATCCTGCCCAGCCGCTTCGTCGCGACCACGGGAGAAGCGCTCGACCTACTGTAGGAAGGCCAATGTCTCCCTTTCGGATCGTGGAAGGTTGACGACACCATCGGCGGGTTTCGACAGCCTGATGAGATCGCCAATGAATGACCGACCCGTACTTTTCATGCTCCATGCCTTGGGCGGCAGCGCGCGCGCCTGGGACGATGTGATTGCCTCGCTCGGACCCCGGTTCGAGTCCGTCGCCCTCGACCTCCCGGGATTCGGCGATGCGCGCGGGATGCCGGGGCTCACCGTCGAAGGCATGGCCGACCACGTCGCTGCCGCCGTGCGCGCGCGTGGTGCGGCGCGCTGGCTGCTCGTCGGCCACAGCATGGGCGGCAAGATCGCCTCGGTCGTGGCGTCACGCGCACTTGCCGGCGATCCCGGTCTGTTCGGATTGGCGGGCGTCGTCCTGTTGGCCGCGTCGCCGCCCTCGCCCGAGCCCATGGCCGAAGACAGGCGCCGGAAGATGATCGACTGGGCGGACGAGGGACCGCTCGACGCCGCCGCAGCGCGGGAATTCGTCGATGCCAATGTCGGCCAGGCACTCGGGCCCGAGGCAGACCGTGTGGCCATCGAGGACCTCCAGCGCGCATCCCGCGAAGCGTGGCTCGCGTGGCTCGAACGCGGCAGCCGGGAGGATTGGTCCGACGCTGTCGGGCAACTCGATCTGCCGGCCTTGATCATCGCCGGCGGTGCCGACGGCGACCTCGGCGAAGAAGGCCAGCGCGCGACGAATGCCGTCGTGTATCCGCGCGCCAGCATCGCAGTCGAAGGAGGCGCCGGCCACCTGCTGCCGCTCGAGCGCCCTCGAGAAGTGGCCGAGCGGATCGCGCACTTCTGGGAGCACACCGCCGGGACCGGGCCCGCTGTGCCGGAATCGTTCGTCCGTGTGATCGCCTCCGATCGCGTGAGCCGCAGGGTGCGCGCCGCATTGGCCGTCCGGGCGCTGGCCGACGACGCCGACTACGCACCGCGGGTGCTGTCTGCGCAGCAATTGCGGACCTTGCGCGCCGTGGCCGACAGGGTCGTTCCACAGACCGCTCCTTCCATCGACCTGGCAGCCCGGATCGATGCGCAACTCGCAACTCACAAGGGCGACGGATGGCGCTTCGCGAACATGCCGCCTGATCGGGATGCCTACGCATCGGCGCTGGATGGACTGGCCGGATTCGCTGACCTTGCCGACGATGAACAGCACGGCCGGCTGGCGCGACTGGCCGCAGGCGAACTGACTGCCCCGACCCTGTCCGCGGAACAGATGAAGCTCTGGTTCGAGGACCTGCGGGCCGACCTGGTGCGCCTCTGGGTGGCGCATCCGGCAACGATGGCCCGCATCGGTTTCGACGGCTTCGCCAACGGCGGCGACGGCATGCGCAAGCAAGGCTTCGAGCGGCTCGCAGCCAACGAGCGGGAGTCCTGGGAACCGATGGTGGAGGCCTCGCGATGAAGCTCGATGCAATGCGCGCCTACGAGGAAAGCGAAATCGTCGATGCCGTGGTGATCGGCACCGGGGCCGGCGGCGCTCCCCTGCTCGCCATGCTCGCCGCGCGCGGCCTGCGCGTGGTCGCACTGGAAGCCGGGCGCAACTGGGCGCCCGACGAGCACACCGCCGACGAGACCGACGGCACCGACATCAACTGGATGGAAGAACGCCTGAGCGCCGGCGACACCCCGACCGCCTTCGGTCCCAACAACAGCGGCACCGGCGTCGGCGGATCGACCTTGCATTGGGGTGCGTTCACGCCGCGTCCCGATGCGCGTGACATGCGGCTGCACACGCTGACGGGCAGGGGCCAGGACTGGCCGATCGCGCACGCCGAGCTCATCCGCTACATCGAGCGGGTCGAGCGCTTCATCGGGGTATCGGGCCCTGCCCGTTACCCGTGGGACCCCGAACGCCAATACCCGCTGCCACCCGCCAGGCGAAACGCATCGGCGGACATGATGGCGCGCGGTTGCGACGCGCTGGGCATCCGGACGGCGGACGCACCTGCAGCCCTTGCCTCGCGCGACTGGCAGCAGGAAGGCGGTGGCCTGCGACAGGCCTGCGTGAATTGCGGATCGTGTCACCAGGGATGCCGCAATGCGGCGAAGGCCAGCATGGACACGACCTACCTGCCGCTTGCCGTTGCCCATGGCGCGGAGATCCGGCCCGACTGCCGGGTCCACGGCATCGAGCGCGATATTTCCGGCCGGGTCACGGGCGTCGTCTACCGCCATCGCGGCGTCGACCGCAGGCAACGCTGTGCGGCACTCTTCATTTGCGCAGGCGGTATCGAAACGCCTCGACTGCTGCTGCACACGGGGCTGGCCAATCGAAGCGGACAGGTCGGTCGAAACTTTCTCGCGCATGGCGCGACGCAGGTCTGGGGGCGCTTCGACTCGGAGATGCGCGGGTACCGGGGATACCCCTCGTCACTGATCACCGAAGACACGCTGCGGCCGGCCGATGCCGACTTCGCTGGCGGCTATCTGATCCAGAGCCTCGGCGTGATGCCGGTGACGCTCGCGACTTCGATGGCGCGCGCTGCGGGCCTGTGGGGAAAGGCGCTGACGGACGCAGTCGATGGCTACAGGTTCATGGCCGGCGTCGGCATCAACGCCGAATGTCTGCCCGCCGATGGCAACCGCCTCGAACTCTCGGACGAGCGCGACGAATTCGGGATGCCGAAAGCGGTCGTCAGCTTCAGCGCTGGCGCCAACGAGCAGGCCATCGATCGCCATGCGACACAGCTGATGCGCCGCATCGTCGAGGCCGCCGGCGGCACGGGGACGATGGTGCTCCCCCGGACCGCCCATACCATCGGCACCTGCCGCATGGGCACCGACCGCGACACGGCCGTGGTCGATGTCGATGGCCGGAGCTTCGACATCGACAACCTGTGGATCTGCGACAACTCCGTGTTCCCCAGCGCGCTCGTGGCCAATCCGGCATTGACGATCATGGCGCTCTCGCTGCGCACGGCGGAGCGCTTCCTGGGCGGATGACTCCCGTCCGGTAACCACGCCAGGCGTTCCGATGTTCTTGCCGCCACGGTGATCTCTCAGTGAAAGCTGGTGCTCAGGCCGGTGGCACGCCCACTGATCCTCGGTCCTGGAATGTCAACCGCACCTTTTCCGAGCGTGCGCCCTGCGTGGGCGTATCCATCCGGGTGCGCAGCAGGTCGGCAATGAGCTCGGCGACTCGCTTCGAATCCACGTTGAGCAAGGATATTGGCGGTCGGTGGTTGCGCGCGGCATCCGTGTCGCCGATCGTGACCACCGAGATGTCTTGCGGAATGCGCAAGCCGTGATCGGCGATCGCCTGCAGCGTGCTGCCCAAGGTGTAAGTGCCCTGCGCCAGGATGGCGGTGGGGCGGTCGACCCGCTGGAGCAACGCATGCACGTCGGCGTAAACCGAACCGGTGGCCGACGCCGCCTGCACCAGCATGTCCTCCGGCGGGGTCAGGCCCACGGCCCGATAAGCCGCGCGATAGCCTTCGATGCGTCGCCGCACCGGGCGACTGGAAGCACGCCAAAGTGCCAGTGCAATGCGACGATGACCCAGCTCGAACAGATGGGCCATGGCGGCCTTCATGCCGCGCGCGTGGTCGAACAACAGGGCGTCGCATCCGGCGGTCGACATGTCGCGGTCGAGCAGCACCACAGGCATGGCCAGTGCGTTCAACGCGGCGATCACCGCAGGCGCCCGTTCGTTGCCGGGCGCGGCGATCACCCCGTCCATCCCGCGTCGACCGAACATCAGAAGGGTCTCGACCTCACGCTCGCTGTCGTTGAGTCCGTTGGCCAGCAGGAGCATGTAGCCGTCTGCGCGCAGCCGCTCTTCGAGCGCCTGGAACAGCCGCGCGTAGAGGGGGTTTGTGACATCGGTGAACAGACAGCCGATCGTCTTGCTGGAACGTGACCGCAGCGACTGCGCCGCATGGTTCGGGCGGTAGTCGAGCGCCGCGATGGCACGCTCGACCTTCTGTCGCGTGCCGTCGGACACGTTGGCCACGCCGTTGATGACGCGCGACGCACTGCCGACCGACACACCCGCCAGCGCCGCGACGTCACGGATGTCCATAGCTCTTTTTTTCATCTTGAGAGATCGCAGTCGCGCAGCGGCGGATCATACCCAGCACCACGTACCGGCTAGGTGTTAGTACCGTGTTGAAACGTTTCATCGGCTGCCTATGATGACGTCTCATCCGAACTTTTCGTGCCATGACTCTCGACACTTCGATCGACCCCACCACTCAATCCTTCGACGAATCCGCGGGCCGCCCGCCGCGTGTTCAGCCGCGACGCCTCGAGGGCCGGCGCATCCTGGTTGTTGGCGCCGGACAGCGCGTGATCGATGATCCGGCACCGCCTGTGGGCAATGGGCGCGCAATCTCGCTGCTGTTTGCGCGAGAGGGCGCGACCCTGACTTGCGTCGACGTGTCGCAGGACGCGCTGGAAGAGACTTGCCGACAGGTCCGCGCAATCGGTGGAACGGTTCATCCGGAAGTGGCCGATGTGGCGCAGGCCGATGCGATCGCGCCACTGGTGGCGCGTGCTACCGAGCAGATGGGCGGCCTGGACGGACTGGTGATGGTGGTCGGCATCGCCAGCGGCCTCTCGATCGACCAGCAGACCGCCGAGGCGTGGGACCACGAGCACGCCGTCAATGTGCGTAGCAACCTGCTGTTCGCGCAGCAGGCCATGCGGCACATGACGCCGGGCGGATCGATCGTCCTGATGTCGTCACTCGCCGCGCTGCGCAATTCCAGCGGCAACCCCGCGTACGAAACCACCAAGGCAGCCCAGGTGGCGCTGGCGCGTTCCATCGCGATGTCGGGTCAGCGGCTGGGCATCCGCTGCAACAGCGTGCTGCCGGGTCTGATGGACACGCCGATGGGTAGGGCCGCCACACGACGCCGGCCCGGACGCATCACCTCTCCACTGCCATTCGGGCGCCAGGGCACTGGCTGGGAGGTGGCCTATGCGACGCTATTCCTGATGTCGCACGAGTCGTCCTTCGTGAATGCGCATGCGCTCGTGGTCGACGGCGGCCTGGCCGCTGGCGTCGCCCTCTCAAGCTCAGCACCCGGACATTAGGAGCGCAGACATGATCCCGAACGCTCGCCGGCAGATCGGCACCTGGCTTTTCCTGGCGTTCGCGGCCGCCGCGGTGGGTGTGCCGCGCCTGGCCGCTGCCCAGCAGGACTACCCCTCGCGGCCCATCAAGATCGTGCTCGGTTTTCCGCCGGGCGGGTCCACCGACCTGTCGGCCCGTCGCGTCGCCGAGCAGCTCTCGCGCCAGATGGGTCAACCGGTGGTGGTGGACAACCGACCGGGCGCCTCGGGCAACATCGGCGCGGCCTACGTCGCCAAGAGCGCGCCTGATGGCTACACATTGCTGTACGGGACCAACACCACGCACGCGATGAATGTGACGCTCTATCCCAAGCTCGAATACGACCCGGTGAAGGACTTTGAGCCGGTCGTGCTGCAGGGAAAAGTCTCCAACGTCCTGAGCGTGAACCCGGCCTTTGAAGCCCGGACCCTGACTGAATTCGTCGCGCTCGCCAAGGCCGAGCCCGGCCGCATCAATGTCGCGTCGAACGGCAACTCGACCAGCACACACATGGCGCTTGAGCTGTTCAAGGGCATGGCGCAGGTTCAGGTGACCCATGTGCCGTACAAGGGCAGTGCGCCCGCGCTCACTGACGTGCTGGGCGGCCAGGTGCCGGCGATCATGGACAACCTGCCGGCCTCACTGCCATACATCAAGGCCGGCAAGCTGCGGGCGCTGGCGGTGACCTCGCGCACGCGGCTTCCACAACTGCCGGACGTTCCCACCTTCGATGAGCTCGGACTGAAGGGCTACGAGGTGGCCGGCTGGGGTGCGATCTGGGCGCCTGCGGGCACGCCGCGCCCAGTCTTGGAGCGGCTCAACCGCGAGATCAATCTCGCGCTGCTGGACCCGAAGGTCGTGGCAGTGATGGCCGAGACCGCCACCCAACCCCAGGGCGGCTCCAGCGAGGAACTCCGCCGCTTCGCCCGCGAAGAAACCAGCAAGTGGCGCGACGTGATCCGCAGCGCCAACATCCGTCTCGACTGAACGCAACCGGACCCCCCATGGCACGCATTCCCTATTTCGACCTCGACCAAGCCACCCCCGCCATCCGCGAGATGCTGGCCTCTCGCCCGCCGCTCAACATCTACCGCATGGTCGCGCACGGCGGCCCGGTAGGTGAAGGTTTTCTCACGCTCGGCAGTGCCATCCTGCGCCGCTCCGAGCTGGACCCCCAGCTGCGCGAACTCGTCATCCTGCGCGTGGGCGCCCTCTGCGCGTCGCACTACGAAGTCTTCCAGCATCGCCGCGTCGCAGCGCAGGCCGGCGTGCCCGCAGCCAAGATCGAAGCGGTCTTGCGCGAGCCACAAGCCCAGCCAGAAGCGGGAGCGTTCTCAGCGTTGGAACAGACCGTTCTGGCCTACGTCGACGCGGTGGTGCGCGAGGTCAAGGCACCACCTGCGCTCTTCGACGCCGTGTCGGCCGCCCTTCCGCACAAGCAACTCATCGAGCTGATGATGACGATCGGCTTCTACATGATGGTCAGCCGGCTCCTCGAGAACCTGGAGGTCGACCTCGAGGACCCCCCGGTGCATTGAGTGAGCAACCTCCAGAGCGTGAACATGATGCCCACGGATTCCACGTCCACCGATCCGACCGACCACAGCCAGCCCGCCAGCAGTGGACTTGAGGGACGCGTCGCCATCGTGACCGGTGCCGGGTCGCGCAGCGCCGACATTGGCAACGGCCGCGCGGCCGCCATCCTGCTTGCGCGACGCAGCGCCCGGGTGCTGCTGCTGGACGCGCAACTGGACGCAGCGCGCGAGACCGCACGCATGATCGAGACCGAGGGCGGCATCGCGCTGGCGGCAGCATGCGACGTGTCCGACGCCGCGCAGTGCCGGCAGGCAGTGGCCACCGCCGTCGCGGCCTGGGGTCGCGTCGACATTCTGGTCAACAACGTCGGGATCGGCGGGCCAGCCGGCAACGCCGTGGAAGTGGATCTGGAAGCGTGGGAACACGCGTTGCGGGTCAATGTCACGTCGATGATGCTGATGGCCAAGTACGCCATCCCCGAGATGCGCAAGGTCGGGCGCGGCGCCATCGTCAACATCGCCTCGGTGGCCGGCCTGCTCGGCGGAACGCCCGCGCTGCTCTACCCCACCTCCAAGGGTGCGGTGGTCAATATGACGCGTGCCATGGCGGCCCATCATGGTGTGGAAGGCATTCGCGTCAACTGCGTGGCGCCGGGCATGGTCTACACGCCCATGGTGGCTGGACGCATGACACCCGAAGTGCGTGAACAGCGGCGCAGGCGCTCCCTGCTGCAGACCGAAGGCTCGGGCTGGGACGTGGGCCAGGCGGTCGCATACCTGGCGAGCGACGAGGCTCGCTGGGTCACTGGCGTGATCCTCCCGGTCGACGCGGGGGCGTCGGCAGGCAACGCGCCGTCGCCCGGTCTGCGGCCCGACGCCTCGGTCGAGCGCAAGTCGGTCTGACCCTTTCAGGAGCGACCTGCACATGCCACGCGTTCCACTGCTTCCCGAAAACCCGGACCACCCAACCGCCAGGGCCCTGTTCGACCAGGTGCGCACCGCCCGCGGGTCCGGGTTCGCCATCCCGAATCTCTACCGTGTGCTGGGCACCGCACCCGAACTCTTTCGTGGCTGGCTCGACTTCGCATGGCCGCTGCGCCTGAACGCCAAGACCTCGCGCGCGACGCGTGAGTTGCTCATCCTGCGTGGCGCCCAGGTCGCTCGCACCGGCTACGAGTGGGCGCATCACCTGCCGATGGCGCTCGAAGCCGGGGTTACCGAGGCCCAGATCGACGCATTGGCCCATTGGCAGGACTCGCCGCTGTTCGGCGCCGCCGAGCGGGCGGTCCTGCAGCTTGCCGACGAAGTCACCGGCGGACCCGCGGCGTCGGACGCCACGGTGGCCCAGCTCAAAGCCTGTGGCTTTGACGACGAGTCGGTCGTCGAACTGGTCCTCACGGCCAGCTTCTACGTTTGCGTCAGCCGCTTCTTGCAGTCCATGAACGTGGAGCTGGAGGCTGGCTACGAGCAACACCTCGCGCGCATGTGAACGCTTCGCGTCCCCGGGGCGCACGCACCAACGGTCAATCGCATGACCATCGAAAGGAAAGAGCAATGCAAGACACTTTGACGATCACGCGCCGCCGGCTGGGCACTGCCGCCCTGGCCGCTGCGGCGATGGCGGGGCTGTTGAGCGGGTCGAACGCAGGAGCACAGGAAGCGGCCTTTCCCGACCGACCCCTCAAGATCATCCTGATGTTCCCCGCGGGCAACGGCCTGGACACCAGCACACGGAGCTTTGCCGACGCGCTGTCGAAAGAGCTGGGGCAGCCTGTGGTCGTAGACAACCGGCCGGGTGCCAACGGAATCATCGCGTTCTCCGCCGTCAAGCAGGCGCCGGCGGACGGCTACACGCTGCTGGTGGGCAGCTCGTCCGGCATCACCATTCCGGTGGCCTACGGCAAAACGTTGCCCTACGACCCGTTCCGGGATTTCAAGGCGGTGGGCGGCATGCTGCGCGCGCCAGCCATCTTCACGGTGCCTTCGAATTCCAAGGTCACCACGATCAAAACGATGATCGAGATCGGTAAAACCAAACCGACGCCGCTCACGATGGCCACCTACTCGGACGGCTACTACCTCACGTCGCAGCGCCTGGCCAACATGGCCGGCATCAAGCTGCAGAACGTCCCCTACAAGGGCTACAACGTGGTGCTGCCGGACCTTGCCGCCGGCCGCGTCGATCTGGCCTACGGCGACGCCACAGCAACTCAGGAGCTGATCAAGGCCGGCAAGATCCGCGCACTTGCGGTCACTGGAACGTCACGACATCCCAACTACCCCGACGTGCCGACCGTCGCCGAAAGCGGTTTGCCCGAGTTCTCGTATTACAGCTGGGACGTCTTCCTGTTGCGAAGCGAAACGCCTGCCCCTGTTTTTGACAAGCTGAAAGCGGCAGTGCGCCGCGTTCTGAACGGACAGGAGTATCCCGCCACCCTGCGAGCCAACGGCTCCGAGCCCATGCTCGACGATCTGCCCGCCATCCAGAAAATGATGACCGACGAAGTGGTCCTGTACAAGTCGCTGATATCGGCCACGTCAGCAGAAAGCCGCTAGCTTCGGCGGCGATGTGTCTGGCCATATCAACCGACTGCTGAAAGTCGGCCATCAGGATGACGACAGCGGTACCGCGTAGAGCTTCAAGTGGCGAGCGGTCGCTACCGCAGGCACATGGTGCAGCGTGACCTCTACAGCTCACGATTTCTTCCTGAAAATGACGACGTGCTGCCACGGCAGCCTCGCGTCTGTACGCACCCACTGCAACGGCAGGATTTCCGCTTCCCGACGGATTTGCCTTTCCGTCATCTTGTGCAGCGGCTTGATCGGTACCGCAGCATCTTCTGCTTTGTATTCCACGAAAACGACCTGCCCGCCGGGCGCGAGCGACTGCACCACACTCCTCAGCATCTCGTACGGAGCAGACAGCTCGTGATACACGTCGACCATGATCGCCAAGTCGACGGACCCCGGCGCCAGACGGGCGTCATTTTCAGTACCCAGTGAAGGCGTGATGTTGCGTATGTCTTCGGCTTGCGCAGCCTTGCGCAAAAGCGCAACCATCTCGGGTTGCACATCGACCGCCAGGACTTTGCCGGAAGGGCCGACAAGGCGCGCCATTCGACGGGACAGATAGCCGGTACCAGCGCCGATATCGGCAACCACCATGCCCGGCTTCAACTCCAGCGCATCCAGGAGAAGGTCGGTACGTTCTTCCTTCTCCCGCTCCTGGCGCTCGAGCCACTGCGCTCCTTGCCAGCCCATGACATGGGCAATCTCGCGACCCATGTAGCGCTTGCCGATTCCGTCCGCGCTGGGCACTCCCGCCACATACGCTGGCTCCTGCGCTTGCGCCGAAAAGCTGCCGGCCCCAAGCAGCGATCCCACGACCGCGGCCAAACCTGCAAAGTTCCGAAAGAACGTCATGTCAATCCAGTCAATCTCGAACAGGCACTTCGAAGCGCCCTGATTCTGCAGGTCAAACGCTGCCTTCGCGTCTGTCGCTGTAACAGCAGTGGGAAGGACAGGGAGACTCGTTTGCATCGTTCCCGAGTTGGATCAGTCTGCCTTGTGGCCCAACGTCAACAGCGACCATGAAATGGTGCGCTCCACCTCTTTCACTCGTTCGCCTGTTCGTACTGCAGCGGTTGTCGCCGTCAGCTTGCAGGTCAGACCCAACCCTGGCGCCACAGCGTGGCGTCGGTCAGCTCGCGCCATTGCAGCAAATACACCTGCTTGGAATGCACGGCCTCCAGTTCGACCTGCTCGACGCGTATCGACGGCGGCTCGGGCTCGATTAAGCGCAGCACCACGAAATGCTTCTCTCGATTGCGCGGCGTCACCGCCGTCCACTTGGTCAGCAAAAGCTTTTTCGGGTTGAGCGGGTTTTTGCGCGTGAAAAGACTGGGCGCTGGCGCTACCGCCCCGGGTTCAGGAATCGATGTCATGGCTGGTGATGATGCACCCCGCTCAGTCCTGCGTGTGCCTGACCCGTGCACGCGTGCAGCCCGCCGAGAACTCGGTTGGATCGGGTCCAGGTCGGTCTCGATTCACTCGGCATAGCCTGGGTTGACCCGATCCAGAACCCGCATCATCGCCGCGAAGTAAAGCTGATCGCGCTCCGTTCGGGAGTGGCTGTCCTTCGGGTTTGGCGTGTCGACCCGTCTCACCAACTCATCGGACAGCAGGGCCAGCGGGCGCCCGGTCGACAGGGCCAGCACCTGCGCCTTGCAGACCTTCTCAAGCTTGTACAGACGTCGATATGCCTGCGCGACCGTCTCTCCAACGACCAGCACGCCGTGATTTTTCATGAAGAGGATCTGCTTGTCGCCCAGAATCGCGGCCAGGCGATCGCCCTCACTCACCTGCGCCGCCAAGCCCGTGTAGCCGTCGTCGTAAGCCACGTTGCGGGAGAAGAACGCTGCAGTCTGACTCCCTGGCAACAACCGGTTGTCCTCAAGCATGTTCAACGCCAAGGCCCAGGTCTGGTGCGTGTGCAAGACGACCTTGGCGCCGGTGATTCGGTGCAAGGGGGCGTGTATACAGAACGCGCTCAGCTCCAGGTCGCCCTCGCCGACGAGCACCTTGCCGGTCTCGTCGAACACGATCAGGTCGCTCGCCCGGGCCTCCGACCAGTGCCTGCCGAAGGGCAGCACCATGAACCGGTCGTCCCGTCCCGGTACGGTCATCGTGAAATGGTTGTCGATGCCCTCCTCCAACTCGTCGTAAACCGCCAAGCGATTCGCTGCTGCCAGGTGGACGCGTGCGCGCCAGGTTTCGTCCGAAGCGTCCATGTCGGGTGAATCGAGCGCGTGAATCGATACGAGTGGGGACATCGCGAATTTCTCCGGTGAATGGCTTGGATTCCTTACTGTAGCGACTGGAGAAGATTCCAATCCTTGTGCGGCCCGAAAAGGTCGAGCGAGCAAGCAAGCTTTCAGGTTGTCGACGCTGACCGCCACTCTTGCCGGTGCCAGTGACTGACACGACTTGAGAACCTCGCCATTCGTCTCACCGCGCGACGTTCGAGAGTCAGGTGAGCGGCGGTTTGCAGTCATACGGCCGCTCGGATCGACTGTCGGCGATCGCTACATAGCGGTCAGCCCAAGCGCCCATCGTCGGCACCCGCAACCACCCTGGCCTTTCATAGCGTATGTTTTTATTGGCCAGATTACCAAAGGTCAACATCATTGCGTCGCATGCTGCGATCGGGCTCGCGCGCACCGTCTATTAAGCGAATATGTGGTCTAACTATCCATAAATGGGCGTTTTAGATAGTGACGTTATGAATACTTGCCAGCCGACGGCGCTTCTGCGCCGCGCTGTCGCTGATGCCCGAAGAGAAGATGTCGGTGGAAGACCCGGCCGAGATGGAACGCCTGGCGGATGCGCTGCTGATTGAACGTGCGGCGTGGCGATAGATTGTTTCGACCGACCCGAACGAGATCGTCAAACGCATCAAGCCTTATGTCGCGCGGGGCTTCAACACTTGGTGTTCCTCGCGCTGCGGTTTAAATTGCATGCGCTTCATCTATCTGTTTTCGGAGCATGTGCTGCCGCAGCTGTGCGCAATGTGCTTGCCGGCTTCGAACGCGATCGAAGCGCCACTCGCATGAGTGTCAACTCCACAGTGCCGAGCCCGGTCAAGTCCATCAGAGCCACGTCGCCGGCCTGGAGCCACACGGTCTGGGTCACGCTGCCGGTGCTGATGATCTGCCCCGCACGCACAACCAGCCCTGCGCCGCCAGGTGATTGGCAAGCCACAGCAGCGCGTCAAGCGGGTGGCCGAGCGCGGCGGCGCAGGTGCGCAGCACCTGGCGTACTGGACCGACGACGGCTTCGACGATGCGGAGCGCCGTCTCGGCGAGTCCGGCTACCTCGAGGGCCACAGCGGGCGGATGGGCATGCGCGGACGCTTCGCCTATGTCGTGCATCCGGATATGCGCAGCGGCATGTTCGACATCTCGGAGATGGCCGGCGGCAAGGGCGACTGCTTCCGAGAGATCCGGCGCACGGCCGCGGCCTCGAACGGAGTCGACCCGATCCGGCGCATCGGCGCACACAAGGCAGGGTAAAGCGCGCGACGCGGCGCTCGAGGGCGACCACTCACAATCGCAGGACGCCAACAAACTTAATCGCAACGCGCGCGCGCCATGGTTCCCTCCGCTGCCGACCCTGCCCTCCAGTCGCCTCATCGATGGCTCAGTCCGAAATGGGCATGGCGCTTCACTATCTGGACGATCATGGCGTTTCTTGCAGCGTCCGCTGCGCCCTCGCCGCTCTACGCGGTCTACCGCGAGGCATGGGGCTTCTCGGCGCTCATGCTCACGGTGGTGTTTGCAAGCTATGCATTTGCGCTGCTGGCAGCGCTGCTCGTCTTCGGGAGCCTGTCCGACCACCTGGGCCGGCGCGCCGTCATCGTCGCCGCACTGGTGCTAGAGGTGCTCTCGATCGGGTTGTTCTGGCGCGCTGATTCGGTGGCGTGGCTGCTGGCCGCGCGCGCGCTCCAGGGCGTCGCGACCGGCATGGCGACAAGCGCCCTCAGCGCAATGCTGATCGACCTGAACCCGACCCGCGGGCCCTTGCTGAGCGGCGTCGCCCCGATGCTGGGCATGGGCATCGGCGCGCTCGGCAGCAGCGTACTGGTGTTGTGGGCCGCCGAGCCGATGCGCCTGATTTTCGAACTGCTCCTTGTTGCGCTGGTGCTCCTCACGCTCACCGCGACGCGGCTTCCCGACACTGTGGAGCGCCGCGCCGGCGTGTGGCGATCGTTGGTCCCGCAGGTCAACATCCCAACCCGCGCCCGCAGCACGCTCTGGCGGATCATGCCGCTCATCACCGTCGGCTGGGCCTTGAGCGGTTTCTATCTGTCGCTCGGACCCACACTGGCCAATCTCATCACGGGCAACAGGTCACCGCTGATCGGTGGCCTTCTGATCTCGGTACTCGTGCTGTCAGGCGCCGGCGCTATCCTCCTGATGGGCCAGAAACCTGCGCAGCCACTGATGCGAGCGAGTGCGGCAGTGCTCGTCGGCGGCTTGCTGCTCACGCTCGCCGGCATGCAATGGCATTCGGCGTGGGCTTTTTTCTTCGGCACGCTGGTAGCAGGACTGGGCCTCGGCGCCGGGTTCAGCGGCGCGGTGCGCTGTCTGGCGCCGCTGGCATTGCCGCATGAGCGGGCCGGGCTTATGTCTGCGTTTTTCGTCGTGAACTATCTCGCGTTCAGCGTGCCGGCCATCGCCGCTGGGCTGATGGCCGGACTCGTCGGCTTGGACGCCACGGCGCTCGGGTACGCGGCGCTACTGCTGCTGCTGACTGCGTTGGCGCTGGTCACGCTGCGACCGGCAACCGATGCGGCAACCCCGCGCTGACGGCGCTTTCATGAACATCGAAGTGCGCCGTGAAGCCTGCTGCTCGCAGGACGATCAGCTCGGGCCACTGGAGACTGAGCTCGAGCTGCCCGACGATTGCACACTTGCCGAGTTCGTGCAGGCCGTCTTCGACTCGCGGTTTCTCCAGTTCTCCTCCACGCATACGGAGATGAGTTGCCGTATCGGCACACAAGGTGAGGTCGCACGCGTGTTCAGCCGGGACCTGTGGCGCGCGCGGCAGCCGGTGTTCCGGCTGGACCCGAAATCCCTGATTGCTCAGCTGGCCGCGACAGGTCTGATCTCTTTCGTATTCGACAAGAACTGAGAGCTTCCGCACCGTCGAACGTTGGCCGACCTCGGCAAAGTCCCATGGGGTCGTGAGTCTGGGCAAATTTCACGCGGAAGACGTGTTGGCATTCACATGCCGATCGCGGCCCAATCGACGGCAGGCAGCGCGCGGAAGGCCGGCTTGGCCAGCAGGTAGCCCTGAAACAGGTCGATGCCGAGGGTGCGTAGGTAGTCGTATTCGGCTCGTGTCTCCACGCCTTCGGCCACCACCCGGACGTTGAGTTCGCGGCAGATCTTCACCAGCCCACCGACGATCACCTGCCGGGGCCGGCTGCTATCTATACCGCGCAGCAGCGCCATATCAATCTTGATGATGTCCGGCAAAAACTCGACAAGGAGGTCGAAGCCCGAATAGCCGGCGCCGAAATCGTCGATTGCGGTGGTGAAGCCGCGTTGCTCGTAGTCGCGGAAGATCGATTTCAGATGGGGAAGGTCCTTCGACTGCTCGCTCTCGGTCACCTCGAACATGATCTGCTCAGCCGGGAAACTCCACTTCTTCGCGGTCGCCAGAGTCAAGCGGATGCATGCCTCGGCTCGGTAGACCGCGTTAGGCAGAAAGTTGATGCTCAGCTTGCTCTGCATGCCGAGCGCCGCGGCCTGCTCGATGGCCTTGACGCGGCAGGTCTGGTCGAACGCGTAACGGTTCTGGTCGGTGATCTGTGACAGAACCGAGTAAGAACCCTCGCCTTGGGGTCCGCGGACGAGGGCCTCATGGGCGAAGACCGTGCGGCTGGACGCGTCGATGATCGGCTGGAATGCCATTGCGAAATCGAAGCCGAGGGAATCCCGGCTCCGGCATTGATCACATCCGTCTGAAGGCAAAGAGGGGATCAGTGGGTGCATGATGAATTATTCACTGGTTCACCGCCGGCATTTCATAATGAACTATCGTTCACTTCGGACTGGCGGACTGGCGGACTGGCGGACTGGCGGACTGGCGGGAACGCGGTGAACTGCTTCGCGAAATCGCAAAACAGATCATCCACGAAGATCTCGGTGCTTTCTCGGGTTGAAGCATTTGCTGTTAGCTGATAGGAGGAAATCAGCGGAGCAAACGATCGACCGCAGCGGCTGCCCCCTGAGGTCATCGACGATCCGGGTTAACCAAGAGCTTCCTCGAATCGCAGAAAGTGCTGAGACTCCGGCTGATAGACGTCAGCTTCAGACTGACTGCCGCCGCTCAGTTCCGAGCGCTGGGCGACCGCTCGGAACTAAAGCCGGCCTTCCAGATGCTCTGGCGCCGCGATGGTCCGCATCCACTTGACCGACTCGACTTTCCATCCCGGCTCACGCCTGATCAGGTCCATGACGCCGGGCAGGTGCGCCGCGCCGTAGGTGACGTAGATCTTGTCCCGCGGGTCGGTCAGCAGCTGCGTGGCCAGACGCTGGTTGCGGAAGGTCAGCACCACGGGGTCCATTTCATTGCCGCTCCCGCCAGTGGTCGCCCGGCGCATCACGAAGGTCATGATGCCGCGGCACAGGGTGCCGGCCAGCGCGTTCTGGCGCTCGTCGCCCGCCTTCTGCCGTTCGATGAGGCGGGTGACGAAGTCCGGCGCGTCGTCGTCGGCTGCAGCGTCCTGGTCCTCGTCACGCTTGCGCATCGCGGTGGCGAAGGCCGGGTCGGACTGCATCAGGCGGTCGTACTCCTGCTTCATCGCGCGGGTGTTCACATCCATCGTCACATGCCGCTCCGGATGCGCCTTAGCGTCCGCCACGACAGGGCCGAAGTAGTCGATCTGGTAGGAAAGGCCGCAGGTCTTGCCCAGCTCCCGGTAGCTGTCGCCCAGGTCCTTGCCGTGGCTCATCGTCTTGCGGAACCAGGCATCGGCTTCGGGGTCGCTGTCGGCCACGCCTTCGTAGGCCAGCACGTAACCGTCCGCCAGCGCCTTCTCCAGATCGTAGACCACCGCCTGGTAGAAACGCTCGGCGCCCACGTGTTGCATGCCCTGCAGCACAACGGTGCGTGGGCCGTTGGAGAGGGTCACGGTGGGCACGATGGCCGGCTTCGTCTCGGTGGTGATGGCCAGGAAATACACCGGCGCGGCGGCCAGACCGCACAGCAAGAACCACAGGCCGACACTTCCGCGCAGCCAGGTGCCGGGCCATCGGTGCGCCCGAGATGGGTGCCAGATGCGGCGCCACACCCAGACCAGCGGCAGCGCGAGCAGCGCAGCGAGCAGCAGCAAGGCGGGCAGCGAGAGCCAGGTCGCGCCCACCAGCACCGGCACTCCGGCCAGAAAGCCCAGCACCAGCACGGCCCACAGCAGGGTCGACAGGCGAATCGCCAGCGTGCTGGACGCCGGGACATTGCCCGGCAAGGGGGCGATGGCCGCCATGTTCAGAACTTGCGGCCCGCGCCCCAGTCGCCCTGGTCGCACTTGCCACTAAAGCCGGGCTTGTCCTTGATCTCGACCATGCCGGTGCGACGGTCGATGTTCACGCTGAGCCGGTTGAGCCCGCTGACGCGGTAGCGCGCGGTGATGCGGTCGGGCGACATCTGCACGTTCTCCAGGGGCCACCAGCCGTCGACACCGCCGGAGTTGAGCGGCGGGATCATCTTGCCGCTCAGATGCACGCGGCCGCCGCCGTCGCGGAACTCGAACTGCACGCCGGTCTGGAACTGCTCGTCAGCGACCTCCGAGCGCTGCGTGGGCTCATAGTGCTGGCGCTTGTCGTTCCACTCGTAGCCCGAGTGGCTGGAGAACACCGCGTGCTCGCCCTGACCGTAGCAAACCAGCGTGAGCGTGTCGGGCTGGTGCGGGCGCGGCGGCGCGTCGCTCGCCACACCACCGGGCCGGCAGTTCTGCTCGGGAATGCGGTTGATGGCGGCGTAGCGGCCATCGCTCGTGGAGATCGCCACGCAGGCCCGCTGAACGTCGCTCCACCAGAAGGTCCAGGCCTGATCGCGCACCTGCGTGGCGCGCACCAGCTGGTAGCCACGCGCCTGCATCTGCGTCTCGCCACCGGCGCCGCGTGCGCCGATCAAGTCAGCCAGATCCGGCGGCGTCTGTGCCTGCGCCGCCGCACCGCCCATGAGGGCCAGTGCCAGCGCGAGACCCGCGCTTCGTTGATGACATGTCATGGAAAATCTCCTTCTCGGAGAAAAGAGTGCCATGGCGCGGCAGATGGTCTGTAGGACGGTGGCTATCGCATCCCGCTGACCGACGGCGCCTCTGCCAGGCCGGGCTCTGGCGTGCTGTGCAGGTGAACGTCCAGCTGGTTGTACGGGATTTCGATGCCGGCGGCTCGCATCGCAGCCAGCGTGCGTGCGAACAGATCACTGCGCAGCGTGCCCCAAGTGCCGATGTCCTGCGTCCAGGTTCGCAGGACGAAGTTCAGCGCACTGTCGCCATAGCCCGTCATCTGCGCAAAGGGCGGCGGCTGCTCGGCAATGCCCGGCGTGGCGCGCGCGGTGGCCTCCAGCAGCGCCAGCACCTGCGCCGGGTCGGAACCATAGGCTGCGCTGACGGCCACGTCGAAGCGCCGGCTGCGGTCGAACAGGGTCCAGTTGGTCAGGTTGCCGCTCACCAGCAAGCCGTTGGGCACCACCACGTCGGCGCCTTCGTAGGTGCGGATGGTCGTGGCACGCAGGCCGATCTCGCGCACGGTGCCCGCCACCGTGCCGACCTCGACCATGTCGCCCGGCTGGATCGGGCGCTCGAACATCAGCACCAGGCCCGACACGAAGTTGTTGACCACGTTCTGCAGCCCGAAGCCGATGCCCACGCCCAGCGCGCCGAACACCAGCGCGAGCTGGCCGACCTTGAAGCCTGCCGCCGACAGCGCCACCAGCGCACCCATCAGCAGCACGCCGTAGTAGCTCAGCGAAGCGATGCTGTTGCCCGCGCCCCGCGGCAGCCCGGCATGACCGGGCAGCTCATCACGCAGCAGCCGCCGGACGGCACGCGCCGCCCAGTAGGCGATCCAGATGGAGACGGCGAACGCCAGCACGTCGCCTAGGTGCAGGGACACCTCGCCAACGTCGATGCCGAGGTCCAGCACGGCGGTGCCCATGCTGCGCAGCGGCCTCAGCACGCGGAAACGGTCCATGGCATAGAGCAGCCAGCCCAGCGCGGCGCCAAGCACCAACAGGCGAACGCAGAAGGTCTGCAAGAGCGTCTCGTGCTGGCGCACCAGGCGGCGATTGGCCAACTCGGGCTGACCCAGAAGAGCCTGAAGAATGCCGACACAGGCGGCCACGGCGGCATACAGGAGCAGCGCCATGTAGCCGCTGTCGACCACGCCGCTCGTGAGCATCTCCGCCAGCGAAACATTGCCGGCAATGTTGCAGGCCGCAGCCAGCGCCAGCACGGCCAGTGTGACCCAGCCGACGGGTCGCACGGCACGCTGCAGCATGCTGTCGTGCGGGCTCGCGGTCGAGACGGGGTGACGCAACAGCCAGACCGTCAGCCCCAACGCCAAGACGTTGAGCGCAAGCAGGAACAGGCGATACAGCGCCGCATCGGCGACCGCCGCCAGGGCCAGGCGGTCGAGCACATACAAGGCGATGGCGACATAGGGCCAGGCGCCCAGCGCACGCAGCATGCCGGCCGGCAACAGCCGCAGCACCGGGATCAGCGCGAAGCCCAGGGCGAACTCCTGCACGAGCAGCGGCGCATCGGGCTCCAGTGCCAGCACGGCCAGCATCGACAGCAGGAGCCACGATGAAATCGGGCGGCGCAGCGCACGCGCCACGTGCGGCGGCGCAGCCACGGCGGAGGCCGCGCGCCGGCTGCGCACCACCAGCCACACGATCAGCGGCAACAGCAGCAGTTGCACCACGCGCAGCGCCTGCTGGTTGCCGGTGTTCGCCTGCGAGCGCTGATGCTGGAGCGCGAAGGCCACACCGCCTGGGCACGCCAGGCACTGGAGGCACGATGAACTGGGCTGCGGTATACGACTATCTGGCGATGGGTGGCTACGGGCTCTACGTCTGGGGCTCGTTCGGCATGGCCGGCCTGGTGGTTGCGCTCGAAGTGGCTCAACTTGCCCTGCGCGGACGCGCTCTGCGTCGGCGCACCGCCCGTGCTGCCGGCTTCGATGCTGATGCTGGCGTGAAGGCCGAAGCGTGAAAGCGCGCACCCGCCGCGGCCTTGCCATTCTGGTCAGCCTGTCGGCGCTCGGCATCGCCACCATGCTGGTGCTCAATGCCTTTCGCAGCAACCTGGTGTTCTTCTTCAGCCCTTCGCAGATCGCAGCGAAAGAGGCGCCGCTGGAACGCGGCTTCCGCCTGGGTGGCCTGGTCGAAGTCGGCAGTTTGCGCCGCTCGGTGCAGGACCTCACGGTCAACTTCGTCGTGACCGACCTGGCGCAAGCAGTGCCCGTGGTCTACACCGGCCTGCTGCCTGACCTGTTCAAGGAAGGCAAAGGCGTGGTGGCACAGGGCCGGCTCGGGCAGGACGGCATCTTTCGCGCAGATCAGGTGCTGGCCAAGCACGACGAAAACTACATGCCGCCAGAGGCCGCCGACGCGCTCGACAAGGCGCGTCAAGGGCAGATGAAAGGCCGGGCACCGTGATCCCCGAGCTCGGGCATTTCGCGCTGATCCTCGCGCTGGGGATGAGCCTGGTGCAGTCGGCAGCGGGCTTTGTGCGGACACGGAACGGCGCGGCCTGGATCGCACTGGCGCGGCCGGCGGCACGCGCGCATTTCGTGCTGGTAGCGATCTCGTTCGCGGCCCTGACATGTGCCTTCGTGCAGAACGACTTTTCGGTGCTGTACGTCGCGCAGCATTCCAACTCGATGTTGCCCACCGTGTACCGGGTGACGGCCGTGTGGGGCGGCCATGAAGGATCCATCCTCCTGTGGGTGCTGATCCTCGCCGGATGGACGCTGGCCGTGACGATCTTCTCGCGCCAGCAGGACGATGCAACGGTGGCGCGTGTGCTCGGCGTGATGGGCCTGGTCAGCTGTGGCTTCCTGCTGTTCACCTTGCTGACCTCGAACCCCTTTGCGCGGCTCTTTCCTGCAGCCGCCGATGGCCAGGACCTGACGCCGTTGCTGCAAGACCCGGGCATGGTCATCCATCCGCCGATGCTGTACATGGGGTACGTGGGTTTCGTCGTTGCGTTCGCTTTTGCAGTGGCAGCCCTCATCGATGGCAGGCTCGACGCGTCGTGGGCGCGCTGGTCGCGGCCGTGGACCACGGTAGCCTGGTCCTTTCTCACATGCGGCATCGCGCTTGGCAGTTTTTGGGCCTATTACGAACTCGGCTGGGGCGGCTGGTGGTTCTGGGACCCTGTAGAAAACGCCTCGTTGATGCCCTGGCTGGCCGGCACGGCGCTCATTCATTCGCTCGCGGTGACCGAAAAGCGCGGCGCGTTTCGAAGCTGGACCGCACTGCTGGCGATCCTCGCGTTCTCGCTGTCGTTGCTAGGCACCTTCCTGGTCCGCTCGGGCGTGCTGAGCTCGGTGCATGCCTTCGCATCCGATCCAAAGCGCGGGGTCTTCATCCTTGCCTTCCTGGCGCTCGTGATCGGTTCCTCCCTTGCATTGTTCGCATGGCGTGCGCCGAAGGTCGGTCGGAGCGCCGAGTTCGGCATGGTGTCACGCGAGTCGCTGCTGCTGGCCAACAACATGCTGCTGCTGGTGGCCTGCGCGGCGGTGATGCTCGGCACGCTCTATCCGCTCATCATCGACGCGCTGGGGCTCGGCAAACTGTCTGTCGGGCCGCCGTACTTCGAGGCGGTTTTCGTGCCGATCATCGCGCCAGCGCTTTTCCTGATGGGCGTCGGTCCCTTGACGCGGTGGCGGCGCGCCGACCTCGTCGATCTGGCGCACCGGCTGCGCTGGGCGCTCGGCGTCAGTGCCGTGAGCGCCGTCATTGCGCCGCTTGCACTCGGCCGCTGGACGCCCCTGATCGGCTTCGGCCTCATGCTGGCGACGTGGATTGCGAGCACGTGCCTGCTGAATCTTGCAGACCGCATCCGCTCGCATCCTCTCAAGGGCTGGACCGCACGACTGGCAGCGCAATCGGGCAGCTATTACGGCATGCTGATGGCACATTTCGGCGTAGCGGTGTTCATCGTCGGCGTCACGATCGTTGGCGGGTATGCGGTCGAGCGCGACGTGCGCATGGCACCGGGCGACACGTTGACACTCGGCGCCTATGTCGTGCGCTTCGATGGCGTGCGCGAGGTGCGCGGGCCGAACTACCTGGCCGCACGCGGCACGCTCGACATCACCCGCAACGGTCGGCCGCTCACCGTGCTTTCGCCCGAACGGCGCCTGTACACCGCCAGCAACACCCCGATGACCGAAACCGCGATCTACCGGCACTTCACGCGCGACCTTTATGTCTCGCTCGGTGAACCGCTCGGACCCGGCGCATGGAGCATGCGGGTCTACTACAAGCCATTCGTCGGCTGGATCTGGGGTGGGTGCGTGCTGATGGCACTGGGCGGATTGCTCGCCGTGGGGGATCGCCGCTATCGCGCGCTGCATCGAATGGCGCGGGAGCCGAGGCCGGTGCCGTCCGCCGGCCTGCCTTTGGTGCTCGACATGCCTGCGATCGGTGCGACCCGGTGATGAAGCGCACCACTCTGCCCTTGCTGGTGTTCGTGTTGCTGGTCGCTTTGATGGCGGCGGGGCTGACGCTGCGGCCGACAGAAGTGCCATCGCCGCTTGTCGGCAAGCCTGCGCCCGCTTTTTCGCTTCCACTGCTCGGCGCGCCGGAGCGGTCTCTGTCGGCCCACGACATGCTCGGCAAGGTCTGGCTGCTCAACGTATGGGCGTCGTGGTGCACGGCGTGTCGGCTGGAGCATCCGGCGGTGCTCGACGCCTCGAAATCGGGCGCGGTGCCGATCTATGGTCTGAACTACAAGGACAAGCCGGCCGACGCACTTCGCTGGCTCGACCGTCTCGGCAATCCCTACGTGGCGTCGCTCTCCGATGCCGATGGGCTGGTCGGGATCGACTTCGGCGTGTATGGGGTGCCCGAGACCTTCGTGATCGACAAGCAGGGCGTGATCCGTCACAAGGTGATCGGACCGCTGACACCAGAGACCTTGCGGGACACGGTGATGCCGCTGGTGAGGAGGCTAGATGGCTAGCCGTGGACGCATGGCCTGCTGGTTCTGGCAGGTGACATTGCTGCTTTTCAGCCTGTGCGGCGTTGCAGGTGCGCGCGAAGCCCAGCCCCTGGTTGCGGACCCGGAGATGGAAGCGCGCGTCATGGCGATCGCGGCGGAGTTGCGCTGCCTCGTGTGCCAGAACGAAACACTGGCGGCGTCGCAGTCGGCGCTGGCGCTGGATCTGCGCAAACAGATCGAGCAACAGTTGGCGCGGGGCGCATCGCCGCAGCAGGTGCGCGACTACATGGTCGATCGCTATGGGCAGTTCGTGTTGTTTCGCCCTGCCCTGAATGCCAGCACGATCGCTTTGTGGTTCGGGCCTTTTGCCATTTTGGCCGCGGTGCTCATTGCATGGTTTCGAACGCTTCGAACCAACGCGCGCGCAGCTTCGGGCGTGGCGCTGAGCGAGGCTGAAAGCGAGCGGGCGCGCCGCTTGCTGCAAGCGCCGTCTGGTTCGCGATGAACAGCTCACCCGCATGACCACCACGATGGCTTTCTGGACCGGCGCAGTGGGACTGGCGCTGCTCGCATGCCTGCTTCTGGTCTTGCCGGCAGGTCGTCCGCGACGTGCCGACGACCGTCAGCGACGCAATCTCGTTCTGCAGCGCGAACAACTCGCTGCTCTCGACTTGGAACTCGCTGCGGGCCAGCTCGCACATGACGAACATCGCGATGCGATCGCCGAGGTGAAGCGCGCGGTGTTGGAAGAGGCTGACTCTGTATCAGGCATGCAGCGCCCGTTCGGGAGCTCGCAGAGGGCCGAGCCTGAGACATCGCGGCGCTTGGCAGTCGTGATGGGAGCGGCCATGGCGGTAGCCGCGTTTGGCATGTACGGCTTCCTCGGCGACATGGAAGCGGTCGCATCGGGTCCGTCCTCGTCGAGCGCGGGGAATACGGCTATCAGATCTGTCGAAAAGGTGGCGGAGGCCAGCGCGTCAGACGCGCCTCCGGGTCCCGCAGCTGATGCGTCGAACGCTCCGGTCGAGGCCATGCTCGACAAAATGGCGGACAGCATGGCTCGCCAGCGGGAAGGAACCGTCGACGCTGCTGGCTGGTCGCTGGTTGCCCGCTCGTATGCGGCGCTGCAACGCTTCGACGACGCCAGCCAAGCCTACTCACGCGCTCTTGCCCTCTCGCCGGACGATGCGCAACTGTTGGCGGACCAGGCAGACGTCTTGTCAATGCTGCAGGCGCGACGCATGTCCGGAGAACCGATCCGACTCGCGACTCGCGCACTCCAGATCGATCCGGACAATTTGAAGGCGCTCGCGCTCGCCGGCAGCGATGCTTTCGAGCGCAAGGACTTTGCCGCTGCAGAAAACTTCTGGCGCCATGCTCGGCGCTTGAGCCCGCCAGGAGATTTTGCAGTTGGTATCGACCGCAATCTCGCGGCTGTCACAGCGGCACGGTCGAGGTCACCCGAAACCGCGTCGCAGGCTCAGATCCCCACGCCAGCGCCGGTCGGGCTGCGCGTCGGTGGCCGGCTTCGTGTGGCGCCAGAACTGGCGGGCCGCATTGCGCCTACGGATCAAATCTTCGTGTTTGCGCGCGAACCGGGCACTGTGGGAATGCCGGTCGCGATCGCGCGTTTCTCTGCTCGCGACCTGCCCCTCGATTTCGTCCTTGACGCCAGCAACGCCATGGTGGATCAGGGCCGACTTGCGGAACTTTCGCGTGTCGAGATCGGGGCGAGAGTCTCGAGAACGGGTGACGCGACGCCGCGCACTGGAGACCTGCGCGGCAAGTCTGGGGCCGTCGCCATCGATACTGGCGATCTCACCATCACAATCGACGATGTGACACCATGACACTTGCGACCAGGCTCTTCAGTACATTCTTAGGCAGCACCATGAAACCGCTCCTGTTTCTTTTCACCTCAGCTCTCCTGCTGATCTCCAACCCCGTGTTCTCGCAAGAAGCGCCCAAGCCCGCGCCGGCTGCATCTCCAGCGAAACTCAAACCCGACCTCGTCAAGGGTGAGGCGGCCTATAACGCAAAGGCGTGCGCCTCCTGCCACAACGCGGATGGCAATTCGGCCGTACCGGCCAACCCCAAGCTGGCCCAGCAGCATCCCGAATACCTCGTGAAGCAACTCGTCGAGTTCAAGTCTGGAAAGCGCAAAAACGCGATCATGAGTGGCATGGCGGCGACGCTGAGCGACGATGAAATGCGCGACATTGCCTGGTTCATGGCCTCGAAAAAGGAGAAGCCGGGCTTTGCAAAAGAGAAAGAGCTTGTCGCGTTGGGCGAGAAAATATACCGAGGCGGCATCGCCGACCGTACGGTCCCTGCCTGCGCCGGTTGCCACAGTCCGAACGGAGCGGGAATTCCGATTCAGTATCCAAGGTTGGGAGGCCAGCACGCCGAGTACACCGCGTCGCAACTGACCGCTTTCCGCGACGGCGTCCGCCTCAACAGCCTGCCCATGACCGGGGTGGCTGCCCGACTCAACGACCGTGAGATCAAGGCCGTATCCGATTACATCGCTGGCCTGCGCTAGCTGAACGAATTGCCGATCAAGGCCCGTCAAGAAAAGCGCGCACAGCGCCGATGGCACGTTCGGGAGCCTCTTCGTGTGGCAGGTGGCCAGCATGCGGGATCGACAAAAGACGAGCGTCCTTGATCGCTTTGAGGTAGTCCGCAGAATTGGCGACCGGGATCATGGCGTCCTGTTCTCCCCAGACCAAGAGCGTCGGCGCACTCACACGCGCGAGCATCGGTATCGGGTCGACGAGCATCGTTTGCTGCATGCGCATGAGCATGGCTTCCCGAGCACCGGGCGCCAAAAGCAGGTCGTGGTAGCGGACCGTCAGGGCATCGGTTAACTTGGCAGGATCCGCGTAGGCAGGCGCCAGGTTGAGGCGGAGCAGCGGTTTCGGCAGCACATAGCGCATCAGCTTGAGCACCGAAGGAATCGCGGGTGCTTCGTTGTATGCAAAACCTGGACTAGCAAATCCATCGGGGGCTACGAGGACCAGCTTCTCCACGCGCTCAGGGTGACGCGCTGCAAACGTCCAAGCAATGCGCCCTCCAATGGAGTGACCCATGATGCTCGTGCTTGGAAGCTGCAAGTGGTCCTGGAGGGCCAGGAGCAGTTCGACGCTTCGCGCGTCGACGTAGCTGCCCGAAGAGTCCGGCGTGCTCAGTCCGCTGCCAGGGAGATCGAAACGGATGACACGGTGGTCGGCTTCCAGTACTGCAGCCCAGGCGTCCCATGTCTGAAGGCTGGATCCGAAACCGTGAATGAGGATCAACGCTGGCGCATTGCGCGGGCCGGTATCGCGCACGTGCATCGTTGTGCCGGCAACGGTGATCAGGTCACCTGCATTCAGCAGGTATTTTTGGCGCAGCCACGCGAGGTCGCGGTCAGGGGTCCACAGCCACCAGGACATGGCTGCAAGAGAGGTCACCAACCCTAGCGACACCAACCATTTCACAGGCAAGACGTCATGTTGTGGTCGATCCAGGCCGGGTTGGAAGAGGCACTCCGAATCCGAACACGGTCGACAGTTCGGACAACGAATTCAGAAACCCATCCGCGTCGACTTCGCGGACCGGTTCGCCGTGGTTATAGCCGTAAGTCACCAGCAACACCGGGCACCCGGCAGCGCGCGCGGCACTGGCGTCGTTGCTGGAGTCGCCGACCATCAAGGTGCGGGCCGGCAGTGTTCCCAATGCTTCGCATGCCTTCAGGACCGGCAGCGGATCGGGCTTCTTTCGCTCGAATGCGTCGCCACCGATCACATGCGCGAAGTAACCTGCGAGCCCCTTTGACTTGAGCAGCGATACAGCGAAAGGCGTCGGCTTGTTTGTCAGGCAGGCCAGTCGCAAATCGCCTGCGCGCATTGTCTCCAAGCCATCGACCACGCCTGGAAACACGTGAGCGTTCTGTCCGTTGACGGCGAGATAGTAGAACTGATATCGCTCCCAGGCCGAATCGAATAGCAACTGCGAGGAGAGGTACTTTTCGGTCGACCCGGAGCTTTGTTGGAAAGCCAACGCGCGTGCGAGAACAGCGCGTATCAGGTGCTCTGAGCCCTTGCCGACCAAGGCTCGGACCTGCGTCGCGTCAGTGCGAGGCAACGCAAGGTCATCGAGCATGGCATTCAGGACGACGACGAAATCGCCAAGGGTGTCGACTGTCGTGCCGTCAAGATCGAAGATCGCAGCATCAAACATGGATTGTTCAAGGCGCATGGGCAGCTTTCCAGCCGGGTTGTCAAAGACCGCTGATGGGCAGGCGTCCGCCGTCGGTCAACTTGAGAAGAAGCAAGCTGATTGTGAGCCTGCCATTCCCGCCGTCAATAGCGCGAACTCCGTAGGGCCGAACAGGTACAGGGGAGGTCTTTAGTGTCTGCATTGGAAACGCGTATGCAGGCGCTCCATCGAATGGACATCCTTTGGATATGCCATAGGCGATCACGCCCTCGAACTTCTGCTTTGGGCCTGAAGCAGACATCAAGGACAGTTCGATACGATGACGGCAGCCGCATGTCAGGACCCCAGGCAACTTCCTGGAAGGTGGACTCACGGTCCAAAAAGGAGACCCCCTCTTGAACTGCAGAATCCTGGACTCAGTGTTGCAACAGGCCGTTGACGCGCAGGCGCTTGTTGGCGCATCGTATGCAGTCATTCGCGAAGGCGAGGTCATCGCAAGCCATTGGGTGGGCCATGCGGACCGCGAAGCCGGAGTGGCGCTGCGCTCCGACCACCTGTTCCGCGCGTTCTCGAACACCAAGCTGGTGACCAGCATCGCGGCATTGCAGTTGCATGAACAGGGCCTCTTCGACTTTGACGATCCTGTTGGGAACTACCTGCCTGCGCTGCGTGAACTGCGCGTGCTGAAACCCGGCGCCGTGTCACTTGACGACACGGAGCCAGCCCGCGAACCTGTTCGCATCCGGCACCTTCTCACGCACACAGCTGGCTTCACCTATGGCTTTCTCGACCCGACGGCGCCGATCGCGAAAGCTTACGCTCAAGCCGGGATGGCCGACCCGGCGGTTTCCCTGGAAGAGCAGATCGCGCGACTCGCCCGCCTCCCTTTGTTGTTCCAGCCAGGAACCCGGTGGAATTACTCTGTCGCAACCGACGTCGTCGGGCGGCTGGTCGAGGTTCTCTCAGGGTCAGCACTGGACCGCTATTTCGACCGCCACGTGTTCCAGCCCGCAGGCATGACGGACACCGGATTCACGGTTCCGGCGCAGCACGCAACGCGGCTTGCCGCTCTTTATGTCGGCGACCTCGCGACTCCGTTGAATCCGGGCCTGGCCCGCGCCGATCAATTGCTGCATCCAGGCGCTCACCTCGTGCCGCAGGCAAGGCTGAACCCAGGTGGCGGGCTGGTGACGTCACTAAACGACTACACCCGGCTGCTGCTGACTCTGCTGCGCGGCGGCACGCCCTTGCTGCAGAAAAAGTCGATGCGTTTCGTCGAGCAGAACCAGCTGCCCGACGGCATGTGGATCCAATTCCCCGGTTTCCCGACAGTCAAAGGTCGCGGCCACAGTTTCGTCTCGTCGGTGACGGTCGATTCCTTCGAGGGCGACCCGACCAGCCGGCCTGGCGACTTGCAGTGGGGCGGCCTTGCCGGCACGCACTGGTTCTACTCTCCGCGCGAACGCCTCGGCGCAGTGCTGATGACCCAGCGCTACATGGGTTTCGGGCTGCCATTCTGGTCGCAGTTCAAGCAGGCCGTACGCGCGTGAGGCCAAGGGGTCTGACCTTGATGTGAATGTCTGCTTCTGGCCGAAGGCAGACCAACAGCCTTTCGGACCGGAGTGCGCAACCGCCGCAAAGCGGACTCCTTTTGCCCGCCTGCCAGACTCAAGCCAACACCCTTGGCACATCCGCCCATCGCGTCGTGTATTCGGGCGTCTTCAGCGACTGCTTCATGGTCCAGGTCCGCTGCCCGTTCGATTTCCCCGTGCTGGCCATTGCAATCGATCCTCGCCCGTACCGTTCGTTGAGCCGATCCATCGTCTCCATGAGCGCACTGCGATCCGGTGGCCCTTCATCGAGTGCCAGCTCGTGCTGCTCCACCGAGGCATCCTGCAGGTCGAGCAGCATCACGCCGGCCTTGGCGTAGTTGAAGCCGGGCCTGAAGATGGCCTTGGCCCCGTGAACCGCCGCCTGTACCAAGGCCGCCGTATCAGAAGTTGGTCTTCGCAGCGGAACAGTCACTGAGCGCGAATACTGCTTGTCGTCGCGCCGGAAGGGACTGGTGCGGATGAAGCACAGCACCTGGCCGGCACGGCTGTCTTGCTTACGCAGCTTCTCCGCAGCGCGGCTGGCGAACTGGCTGACCGCTTCGATGAGGTCGGCCAGCTGGGTCACCGGCTGCCCGAAGCTTCGAGTGCTGGCGATTTCCTTCTTGGCCGGTGCTTCGTCCTCGAAGCCGACGCACTGCTGGCCCTGCAGTTCTCGCACCGTGCGCTCCAGTACCACCGACCAGCGCCCTCGCACCATGGCCGGATCGAGCCGCACAACATCCAGCACGCTCTTGAGCCCGGCTTCCTGCAACTGCGCACCGATGCGTCTTCCAATGCCCCAGACCTCGCCCAGCGCCGTGGCAGCAAACACGGCCTCCAGATCGCTGGGCGGGAGTGCGCTGAGGTTGCACACGCGGGCAAACTCAATCGGGTAGCTGCCGGGCTTGCGGTCGGCGGTCTTGGCCACGTGGTTGGCCAGCTTGGCGAGGGTCTTGGTGGCGCCGATGCCGATGCCCGTGGGGATGCCGGTCCACTGCAGGATGCGCTCGCGCACCCGGTGGCTGCGTGCCACCAGATCACCGCGCATGGTGCTCATGTCGATGAAGGATTCATCGATGCTGTAGATCTCCTGGCCCGGCCCGAGACCGGCGGCGATCGCCATCATCCGGTTGCTCATGTCGCCGTAGAGCGTGAAGTTGGCACTCAAGGCGACCACCCCTGCATCGGGCAAGGTCTGGCGGATCTGGAACCAGGGCGCGCCCATCGCAATGCCGAGTGCCTTGGCTTCGTTGCTGCGGGCGATGGCGCAACCGTCGTTGTTGCTCAGCACGATGACCGGTCGGCCCTGCAGGCTCGGGCGGAACACGCGCTCGCAGCTCACATAGAAGTTGTTGCCGTCGACCAGCGCGTACACAGCGGCAACCTATTTCACGAACCGCTTGATGGCAGCAGTGACGACACCGCAGATGATCAGCTGCTGGCCTTCCTTGAAGGTGATCTCCGGGAAGGTCGGATTGGCTGTCGTGAGCTTGATGCGGCCGCTGCGCTTGAAGAGGTATTTCACGGTGAAGTCGCCATCGACCTGGGCCACGACGATGTGTCGGTGCATCGGGGTAATGGCCCGGTTGACCACCAGGAGGTCACCGTCGCCGATGCCCGCTTCGACCATCGATTGCCCGCTCACCTGCCAGTAGAAGGTGGCCAGCGGATGGGTGATCAGCAGGTCGTTGAGGTCCTGGCGCCGGATGGCAAAGTCATCGGCGGGGGACGGGAATCCAGCACGCAGCTTGCCTTCGACCACGGGCAAGGGGAGCGGCACGGGCTCCACTGCGGCCTCGGTGGCAAAAGGCGGAATACTGTACATGCATCCAGTATATGGCTAGCATTGCGCCATGAACTCACAGACCATCCAAATGAGCGCCGAATCCTGGATCGTGGCCTGCGCCGATCGCCTGCAGCAGCGCTGGCGATCGGTGGAGAAGTCTGAACTTCAGGCCGTGGCCAACGAGCTGTGGCACGACGCAAACCTTCGTGGCTTGCCGCCCGAAGATGCGGCTGTGGAATGGCTGAAGCCCGTAGCATGTGCGCCATGTGCACCCGCTACATCTCCCCAGAGACACGAGAAATAGAAGCGTACTGGCACATCGGTGCCTGCACGCGCAGCGACTCCTTCCAAAGCCGGCGCAATCTGTTCCCGCTGGCAACCGGTCCGTTCATCCGACCGTCGGCAGACGACGGCGTGCGAGAGCTGGCATTGGGGCAGTGGGGAATGATTCCGCCGGACAGCGAGACGCGCATTCCGACAAGCCGACCCCGCGGTCCGGGCGAGAAGCCCAAGCGGCTCAGCACCGTCAATGCGCGGACCGAATCGGTCAACAGCCGGCCGACTTTCAGCGGCGCCTGGCGCGCGGGACAGCGCTGCATCGTGCCGGCTTCGAGTTTTGATGAACCGAACTGGGAGAGCGGTAAGAACGTCTGGTGGCAATTCCGCCGGGCGGACGGCGCGCCATGGGGTGTGGCAGGGCTTTGGAGCCGATGGACCGACCCGGAATCGGGCGAGATGGTGGACAGCTACACGATGCTGACGATCAATGCGAACGCGCATCCGTTGATGAACCGGATGCACAAGCCCGAAGTAGATCCGAAGACCAAGATGACCTTGCCGCCCGAGAGGCAGGATAAACGCAGTCTCGTTCTTATCGAACCAGGCGATGTCGACGGTTGGCTTCAGGGCACGCTCGACGATGCGAAAGGGCTGCTGGTGCTGACGCCGCTGGAGCGGTTTCTGGCGGGGCCGCATGTGATCGATGAGGGTGCGGTGACGCCGTAACACGGCACGGGCGGCGTGCCTGCTCGCGTTTGGATTTGGGCAGCATTGCTGTAGACGCGGCCCTGGATTCTCAGGAGCGCGCCGTTACCGTAGGCGGTGCCGATGTGCATTCCGTGCACGCGTCGATGGACGCTCAGGTCGATCGCGTTTAGACGGGCAAGTCGCGCCGAGCGCACACAGCGACCACTCGGATGTCCTGCGCAACGCATCATCTCCTTGCGGCACTTGGCAGGGCGTGCAAAGCGGAATCGCTGACTACGAAAGCGCATTCCAAATTTGGAATATAAAAAAAGGGTTTGCTACTATTTTCATAGCAGCAAACCCTTAATGGATGGCGGAGCGGACGGGACTCGAACCCGCGACCCCCGGCGTGACAGGCCGGTATTCTAACCAACT
>JBGMOF010000015.1:0-95515 GCA_041424275.1 Variovorax sp. | reverse complement strand
GCGGGTTGATGCCGTAGTAGTCGGTGCCGTCTTGCAGCTTGTGGCTCTTGGTGCTTGCGAGCACGGGTTCGAAGGCGAGGCCTGCTTCGCGCAGTGCGATGTGGGGCGACAGCGAGCAGGCGCCGGGCGAGTAATACAGCTTCATGTCGAAGGACTCCTTGGGGTTGGACGCCGGATGCTAAACGTTCTTGCGCGCGGCGTTTTTGTCCTACGGTCGCATGCGCGCGGTGACTATCGGTCGGCTGCCGGCATGTTTTTAAGCTATGCCAACCGCGGACACCCGTCCGTGTCCAAGGAGCTCTTCATGTTGAAGTACGCAATCATTTTTGCCGTCGTGTCGTTGATCGCTGGTGCGCTCGGATTCGGTGGCATCGCCGCAGGCGCAGCCGGCATCGCCAAGGTGCTGTTCGGCTTGTTCCTCATCCTCGCCGTGGTGTTCCTGGTGCTGGCAGCGCTGGGCGTTGGGGCGGTCCGAAAAGCGATCGACTGACCTGCCATGCATCTGTCCCGTATCGAAACGGTGCTCGAGTACCGTGTGGCGGCCCCCGCCCATTTGCTGCTGAACATCGAGGCTGCGCGCTCCGGCACGCAGACCGTCAGCAGCGAGCATCTGGTGATCGAGCCGCCGGTGCAGATGCAGACCTTTTGCGACGAGAGCAGCGGCAACCGGTTCGTGCGTTTCGACGCGGCGCCGGGTTCGCTCAAGATCAGCTACAAGGCGACGGTCCAGCGCGCGCCTTATCTGGTGCCCGAAGGGTTGGCGGAGATGCCGGTCAACCAGGTGCCGAACGACGTGCTGCACTACCTGATGCCGACGCGCTATTGCGAGTCGGACCTCATGTCCCGTGCGGCGCAGCAGCTCTTCGGCCATTTGCCTACCGGCATCGGCCGGGTTCAGGCGGTCGTCGACTGGATCCACGACAGCATCACCTACGAGCCCGGCAGCAGCGACTCGACCACGACCGCGCGCGAAGTGTTCGTGCAGCGCTCGGGCGTGTGTCGCGACTTCGCGCACCTGGGCATCACCCTGTGCCGGGCGCTCAACATCCCGGCGCGGCTGGTGGTCGGCTATGTGTTCTTCGACGAGCCGCCGCAGGACTTCCACGCCGTGTTCGAGGCCTACCTCGGCGGCCAGTGGGTGCTGTTCGACGCGACGCGCATGGCGCCGATCGACCGCCTGGTGCGTGTCGGCACCGGACGCGATGCAAAGGACGTCGCCTTCTGCACGATCTTCGGCGCTGTGAGCATGAGCGGGAAGACGATCACGGTGCGCGAGGTGCAGGACGAGACGGCGGAGAAGCCGACGGCGCCCAAGCCTACGGGCGAGCTGGTCGGCATCGAGAAGCCGGTGGCGGTGCGCCGCGATCCGGCCGACAGCCAGCAGGACGCCGCTCACGCAGTGAGTTTGACGGACTGACGCCGATGCCGCTATCGAAAAGATAGCGGTTGTCGCAGTCTGGGCGGGCGACACATCGATATTTCGCTTGAAAGGCCAATGCGCGACGGCGGGTGCGCAAAGAGGGGTGGCCGACTAAAATCGAAGCCCTGTCTTGCTGTCGCGCGCGTTGCGCTCGCGCCCCCACCCCATGTTGTATCCCGAAGAATTCGATGTGATCGTCGTCGGCGGCGGCCATGCCGGCACCGAGGCCGCGCTAGCGTCCGCCCGCATGGGCGCGAAGACGCTCCTGCTGACGCACAACATCGAGACCTTGGGGCAGATGAGCTGCAATCCCTCGATCGGCGGTATCGGCAAGGGCCACCTCGTCAAGGAAGTCGACGCGATGGGTGGGGCGATGGCGATCGCGACCGACGAGGCGGGCATCCAGTTCCGTATCCTGAATTCCAGCAAGGGACCGGCCGTCCGTGCCACGCGCGCGCAAGCGGACCGCGTGCTCTACAAGGCGGCGATTCGCCATCGGCTGGAAAACCAGCCGAATCTTTCGCTCTTCCAACAGGCGGTCGATGACCTGCTCGTCGAAGGGGACCGCGTGGTCGGCGCCGTCACGCAAGTGGGCGTTGCCTTCCGGGCACGCACGGTGGTGCTCACCGCCGGGACGTTTCTGGACGGCCGCATCCACGTGGGCCTCGACAACTACCAGGCTGGCCGGGCGGGCGACCCACCGGCGATCAGCCTGTCGGCGCGCCTGAAAGAGCTCAAGCTGCCGCAAGGGCGCCTCAAGACCGGGACGCCGCCGCGGCTGGACGGCCGGACGATTGATTTCTCGAAGTGCGCCGAGCAGCCCGGTGACGGCATGCCCGGTGGGGCAGGGCCCATGCCGGTGTTCAGCTTCATGGGCCGGACCGACATGCACCCGCAGCAGATGGCCTGCTGGGTGACGCACACCAACGAGCGCACGCACGACATCATCCGCTCCGGCTTCGACCGCAGCCCGATGTTCACCGGCAAGATCGACGGCGTCGGTCCGCGCTATTGCCCGAGCGTCGAGGACAAGATCAATCGCTTCGCCGACAAGGAAAGCCATCAGATCTTTCTCGAGCCCGAGGGTCTGACGACGAACGAGTACTACCCGAACGGCATTTCGACCAGCCTGCCTTTCGACATCCAGTACCAGCTGGTGCGCTCTATGGCGGGCCTGGAAAACGCCCACATCCTGCGTCCCGGCTACGCGATCGAATACGACTACTTCGATCCCCGCGCGCTTCGCAGCAATTTCGAGACGCGGGCGATCAAGGGCTTGTTCTTCGCCGGCCAGATCAATGGCACGACGGGCTACGAAGAGGCCGCGGCGCAGGGCATGTTCGCGGGCATCAATGCCGCCTTGCAGTGCCGCGGTGAAGACCCCTGGTTGCCGCGTCGCGACGAGGCTTACCTGGGCGTGCTCGTCGACGATCTCATCACCAAGGGCGTGACCGAGCCGTACCGCATGTTCACCAGCCGGGCCGAGTTCCGGCTTCAGCTGCGTGAAGACAACGCGGACATGCGGTTGACCGAAGCAGGGCGCAAGCTCGGCTTGGTCGATGACGCGCGATGGGATGCCTTCAGCCGCAAGCGCGACGTTGTTTCACGTGAAACAGAACGGCTCAAGTCGGTCTGGGTGAATCCGCGCAATCTTCCGGCGGCAGAGTCGGAGCGTGTGTTGGGCAAGGCGATCGAGCACGAGTACAACCTGGCTGACCTGCTTCGCCGTCCGGATGTGAGCTACCTTGACCTGATGTCGCTCGACGGTGGCAAGTACGACGCAGGCGCTGCGCTGGGCGAGATCGAGATCGAACAGATCGAGATCGCCGCCAAGTATTCGGGCTACATCAACCGCCAGCACGACGAAGTCGAGCGGGCCTCGCACTTCGAGAACCTGAAGCTGCCCGAGGATTTCGAGTACGGGCAGGTGCCGGCGCTGAGTTTCGAAGTGCGCCAGAAACTCAGCAAGCATCGGCCAGAAACGCTGGGTCTTGCTTCGCGTATCTCGGGCGTGACGCCAGCCGCCATGTCGTTGCTGTTGGTGCATTTGCGCAAGAGCGGCCACCGTGCATTTGCGAAGGATGCCGCACAGGACGCCGCCGCAGCGCAGGTGGCTTCGTGAGCTTGGCGCTGGAGCAGGCGGGTCCGACGCTCAAGGAAGGCGCGACCGCGCTTGGCGTTTCGCTGACGGACACCCAGGCCGAGCAGCTGCTGGCCTATGGGCGCCTGATTCTCAAGTGGAACAAGGTCTACAACCTGACGGCGTTGCGCGACCCGGAGAGCGTATTGACCCACCATCTGCTCGACAGCCTGGCCGTGGTGGCGCCGCTTCAACGGGAAATCGCGAAGCGTGCCCAGACCAAGACCCGATTGCTCGACGTTGGCTCCGGTGCAGGACTGCCCGGGGCGGTGATCGCTATTCTTTGCCCCACGGTTGAGGTCACCTGCGTCGATGCGGTGGCGAAGAAGGTCGCGTTCATCCAGCAGGTGGCTGCAGAACTGAAGCTGCCCAACTTGCGTGGGCTTCACGTTCGCATCGAAGCGCTGACGGGAATGTACGACGTGGTCAGCTCCAGGGCCTTCGCGTCGCTCGTGGATTTCGTCGACGGCTCGGCGCAACTGCTCGCCGACAACGGCGTCTGGCTCGCAATGAAGGGCAGGGCGCCGGACGACGAAGTCGCCGTGCTGCCACGTGCGGTTGAAGTGTTTCACGTGGAACAACTGACTGTGCCGGGGCTCGATGCGGAGCGGTGCATCGTGTGGATGCGCAAGCGCACTGCATGAACGTGTCCTTTCCAAAGGGCTAATTTCCACTCGCGCCGATTGGCGCGATCGAAACCGGGGGTCGGGTGCTTACACTCGGAACTTCCCTTTTACTGGCCCTCCCATGTTCGGCATCGCTGACTACGGCGCGTTCGTCGCCGCCATCATCCTCTTCCTCCTGATTCCGGGGCCCGGCAACCTTGCGCTGATCACGTCGACCGGCAAGGGCGGCATCAAAGGCGGACTGGCCGCGACCTTCGGCGTGATCGCGGGCGACCAGGTGCTGATGTGGGCGGCAGTCGCAGGTGTCGCAGCGCTGCTGCACGCCTATCCGGCCGCTTTCACGGCGGTCCAGTGGCTGGGTGCCGGCTACCTCGCGTGGCTGGGCTTTCGCATGCTGCTGGCCAAGCCCGGCGCGGCGCCGATCCTCAACATCCGACCCAAGCACTTCTTTCGCCAGGCGATGATGATCACTTTGCTGAACCCGAAGGCGATCGTTTTCTACATGGCGTTCTTCCCGCTCTTCATCGATCCAGTCCATCACCAAGGCATGCTGACCTTCGGCGTGATGGCGCTGACCATTGCCGCGCTCACCTTCGTCTACGGCCTGATCGCGACGCTGTTGACGTACTTCCTGGCCGAGCGACTGCGCGCCAACCCCAGGGTATCGGGCGCGCTCGAGAAGCTGGCTGGCGTTTTCCTGATCGGGTTCGGCGTCAAGCTGGCCCTGTCGCGCTGAGCAGCTGAAGGAACGCATGGCCAAGATCTTCTGCATCGCGAATCAAAAGGGTGGCGTCGGCAAGACGACCACCACCGTCAACCTGGCTGCGGGGCTGGCCAAGGTCGGTCAGCGCGTGCTCATGATCGACCTCGATCCTCAGGGCAACGCCACCATGGGCTCGGGGATCGACAAGCGCAGCCTCAAGCTGACGGTCTACGACGTCCTCCTCGAGTCGGCCACCGTGGCCGAGGCGCGGGTCAAGGCGGACAAGTGCGGCTACGACGTCCTGGGCGCCAACCGCGAACTGGCAGGCGCAGAAGTGGAAATGGTCGCCCTCGACCGCCGCGAGAAGCGTCTGCGCACTGCGCTGGCCTCGGTCGGTGCCGAATACGACTTCATCCTGATCGACTGCCCGCCGTCACTGAGCCTGCTGACGCTCAATGGCCTATGCGCAGCGCATGGCGTGGTGGTGCCCATGCAGTGCGAGTATTTCGCGCTCGAAGGACTGACCGACCTGGTCAACACCATCAAGCAGGTGCATGCCAATCTCAACAAGAATCTGCAGATCATCGGACTGCTGCGCGTCATGTTCGACCCGCGCATCACGTTGCAGCAGCAGGTGAGCGAACAGCTCAAGGGGCACTTCGGCGAGAAGGTGTTCGACACGGTGATTCCACGTAACGTGCGCCTGGCCGAAGCGCCGAGCTACGGCCTGCCGGGGGTGGTGTTCGACACGGCCGCCAAGGGCAGCCAGGCCTACATCGCCTTTGCGCAGGAAATGGTCGAGAAGATGCCGCCCGCCAGCGCGCTGCAGGCGCCCGCACCGCCGCCGATGGAGGTCGCACCGCCTGCCGTCTCTACGATGCCGTCAGTGTCGGAAGCTCAGGACCAGCATGGCCTGTGATCGCCGCCCTGTGCTGGTGCCGTGCTATCTATTTCATAGCAAATGAACGCTTCGAACGTCTTGCTGCTGCCCGGTTGGCAGAACAGCGATGCTGCGCACTGGCAGAGCCGTTGGGAAGCCGTCTACGGTGATCACCGCGTCGAACAGCACGACTGGATGCGACCGCTGCGCGGCGACTGGTCGGCTCAACTCGAAGAAGCCGTGCTCGCCGCCCAGGGCCCTGTCCTGCTCACCGCCCACAGCCTCGGCTGCATCCTGGTCGCGGCCTGGGCTGCGCATTCCCGCAACACCCACAAGGTGCAAGGCGCTTTGCTCGTCGCGCCGGGCGACCTGGAGCGAGACGACCTGCGCCAGATGATCCCGGGCTGGGCGCCGATCGTGCGCATCCCGTTGCCCTTTCCATCGTGCCTCGTGGCCGCCGACAACGATCCCTATTGCGCCGCTGCGCGCTCGCGGCAGATGGCTGCCGATTGGGGTGCGCGCTTCGTCGACGCCGGTGCGCGCGGGCATCTCAACAGCGAATCGGGCCTGGGCGACTGGCCCGAGGGCCGCGCGCTCCTGACCTCGATCTTGAAAGACTGACTCTCATGGCCACCAAGAAACCCAAGGGCCTCGGCCGCGGACTCGACGCCATCTTCTACCCGGACGACGGGGCGGCCAGCGACACGCTGGGTGACGTCGGCGCCGCGCCCAATCCGAACGTTCTCAAGCTCGACCAGATGGTCCCCGGCGTCTACCAGCCGCGCACGCGCATGGACGAAGGCGCCCTCTACGAGCTGGCCGAGAGCATCAAGGTGCAGGGCATCATGCAGCCGATCCTGGTGCGCCGGCTCGATGCGGAATCGGCTGCGGCCAAGAAGGCCGAGTTCGAGATCATCGCCGGCGAGCGCCGGTATCGCGCGGCACGGCTGGCGGGTCTCGAAAGCGTGCCGGTGCTGGTGCGCGACGTGCCCAACGAGGCTGCGGCCGCGATGTCGCTGATCGAGAACATCCAGCGCGAAGACCTGAACCCGCTCGAGGAAGCGCAAGGCCTGCAACGTCTGGTCGCCGAGTTCGGACTCACTCACGAAATGGCCGCGCAGGCCGTCGGCCGATCGCGCAGCGCCGCCAGCAACCTGCTGCGGCTGCTCAATCTGGCCGAGCCGGCCCAGGCCATGCTGATGGCAGGCGACATCGACATGGGCCACGCGCGTGCGTTGCTGTCGCTCGACCGCGGCACGCAGATCACTGCCGCGAATCAGATCGCCGGCAAGAAGATGTCGGTGCGCGAGGCCGAGGCGCTGGTGAAGAAGCTCGCCGCCGAGTTCAGCCTCTCGCCATCGCCGCGCCGCGGCAATGCTGGCGACAAGTCGCGCGACCTGCAACGCGTGGAAGAAGAGCTGGCCGACCTGCTCACCGCCGAGGTGGAAGTGCGCATCAAGAAGCGCACGAAGCGTGGCGGCAAGGTGGAAGAAAGCGGCGAACTGGCCATCCACTTCGGATCGCTCGACGCGCTCAACGGGCTCATCGAGCGCATTCGCCGAACGGCTTAGCCGCCGCGCGACAGACCCGCCTTCCTGGTGGTTGAATCGTCTTGCGCTTTGGGTTTATCCTCCTCCGGTTACTTTTACTGACCGAAGTTTCACCAGGGACCCAAAATGAAAAGCTATCGATTACCTCTCGCCGCCATCGCCGCGGGCTCGCTCCTCCTGCTCGCCGGCTGCCAGACGACCGACATGCAGATGGGCAGCCAATCCGCGAAGACCGTGGCCACTGGCAGCGCAGCGGGAGCATCGTCGGCCAACGCGAGCAGCGCGCTCGAGCGTTGCGCGTCGCCGCTTGGCACCGTCTCGCTGATCGAAAACCAGTCGGCCGGCTGGTACACCATCATCACCGGCGAATACAAACTTCCCCCCACTTCGACCTTGCTGCGCTTGTTGATCCAGCAATCGAACTGCTTCGTCGTGGTCGAGCGCGGCGCGGCCGGCATGAACGCGATGAACCGGGAGCGCGCGCTCATGCAATCGGGCCAGATGCGTGCAGGCAGCAACTTCGGCGCCGGGCAGATGGTGGCGTCTGACTACGGCATCTCTCCTGAAGTCATCATCAGCAACAGCGACGCTGGTGGCATGGGCGCGGCGCTCGGCGGCGTAGTGGGTCGGGGCCGCTACGGTGCTGCGCTGGCTGGCCTTGGCGGCAGCCTCCAGACGAAGGAGGCAAGCACGATGCTGACGCTCATCGACAACCGTTCGGGCGTCCAGGTCGGCGTCTCCGAAGGCAGCGCGACCAAAACCGATTTCGGAGGCTTCCTCAGTGGCGTGGGCGGCGGTGCCGCGGGCGGCATTGGCGGCTACTCACGCACGCCGCAGGGCAAGGTCATCGCGGCGGCCTTCATGGACTCGTACAACCAGCTCGTGGTGTCCTTGCGCAATTACAAAGCGCAATCGGTGCAAGGCCAGGGCCTGGGCGGCGGCGGACGTCTCGGCGTCGACGGTGGTGCGGCACCTTCGCAGACCTCGGCGCCTGCGGAAAAGGCCCCAGTGCGCCGCAAGAAGTAATCGCGTCTCACCAACAGCAAAAGCCCGGCGATGCCGGGCTTTTTTTGATGTCCGCGAAACACCGCGTGACCGGCTCCACCGGTCCGCCGGTGTTGCCCACGACAGGGGGTGGGGCGAAGCGACACGAACTGCGCGCAGCCTGGGGGCGAGCTAGACAGTGAAGATCTTCCCCGGATTCATGATGTTCTTCGGGTCGAGCGCGCGCTTGATGGTGCGCATCATGTCGACCGCGCCTGCGCCGGCCTCGTCGATCAAAAAGCCCATCTTGTGCAGCCCGATGCCGTGTTCGCCCGAGCAGGTGCCCTCGAGTGCGATCGCGCGCATCACGAGTGCGTGGTTGAGTGCCTCGGCCTTGGTGCGCTCCTCGGCGTCGTTGGGATCGATCAGGTAGCCGAAATGGAAATTGCCGTCGCCGACGTGGCCCACCAGGAAGTACGGGATGCCGCTCGCGTCGACTTCGGCCACCGATTCGAGCAGGCAGTCGGCCAGCCGCGAGATCGGCACGCAGGTGTCGGTGCTGATCGCGCGGCAGCCGGGGCGCGACTGGATCGCGGCGAAATAGCTGTTGTGCCGCGCGGTCCACAGTCGTGTGCGTTCTTCGGGCGTGCTTGCCCATTCGAAGGCATTGCCGCCGTGGCCGCTGGCGAGTTCCTGCACCGTCTCGGCCTGTTCCTTCACGCCGGCAGGGGAGCCGTGGAATTCCATGAGCAGCATCGGCTCCTCGCGCAGCGTGAGTTTCGAGTAGGCGTTCACCATGCGTACCGTGTTCACGTCGATCAGTTCCACGCGCGCGATCGGCACGCCGAGCTGGATCATCTCGATGGTGGTCCGCACGGCGGCTTCGATGCTCGGGAACGAGCAGATCGCGGCCGACACCGCTTCAGGCAATGGGTAGATGCGCAGCGTGATCTCGGTGACGACGCCGAGCGTGCCTTCACTGCCCACCATCAGGCGCGTGAGGTCGTAGCCGGCCGACGACTTCTTGGCGCGCGTGCCGGTACGGATGATTTCGCCGGCCGCCGTGACCACTTCGAGCGCGAGCACGTTCTCGCGCATCGTGCCGTAGCGCACCGCGTTCGTGCCGCTGGCGCGCGTGGCGGTCATGCCGCCGATGGAGGCGTCCGCGCCGGGGTCGATCGGAAAGAAGAGGCCGGTGCTCTTGATTTCCTCGTTGAGTTGCTTGCGCGTCACGCCGGGCTGCACCGTCACCGTGAGGTCGTCAGCGTTGATCGACAGCACGCGGTTCATGCGCGACACATCGATGCTGATGCCGCCCTGCACAGCGAGCAGGTGCCCTTCGAGCGAGGAGCCGACGCCGAACGGGATCACGGGCACGCTGTGCTCGCTCGCGAGCTTCACGGCATCGGCGACGTCCTGCGTGTTCTCGGCGAACACCACGGCGGAAGGCGGCGGCGCTTCGAACGAGGACTCGTCGCGGCCATGCTGCGTGCGCACCGCGAGCGCGGTGGAGCAGTTGGCGCCGAAGCGCGCCTTGAGCGCCTCGATCAGCGCCTCCGGCACGTTGCGAAGCGCGAGTTCCGGGGTGAGATGGGCGAGGGCGGTAGGCGCATTCATCGTGAGGGTCTCCTGAGGCGGTCTACCATTCTAAGAAAGCATCCACAGAAAGACATCTTCATGGGCAATCGCCTCACCCAGATCGCCACCCGCACCGGCGACGACGGCACCACCGGCCTCGGCGACAACACACGCGTGCCCAAAGATCACCTGCGCGTGCACGCGATGGGCGACGTCGACGAACTGAACTCCAACCTCGGCGTGCTGCTGTGCGAGCCGATGCCCGACGCGGTGCGCGAACTGCTCGTCGACGTGCAGCACCAGCTCTTCAACCTCGGCGGCGAGCTGTCGATGCCGGGCTACACGCTGCTCAAGCCCGAGGCGCTGCTGCAGCTCGACAACGCGCTGGCCGAGCACAACGCCGCATTGCCGCGCCTCGCCGAATTCATCCTGCCGGCCGGCACGCGCGCTGCGTCGCTCGCACACGTGTGCCGGACCGTCGCGCGACGGTCCGAACGCGCAGTGGTCGCCCTGGGCGCCGACACCGACATCAACGACGCCCTGCGCCAGTACCTCAATCGCCTGAGCGACCTGCTCTTCGTGCTCTCGCGCGTGCTCAACCGGGTGGACGGCGGCGACGACGTTTACTGGAAGAGCGAGCGCATGGCGCGCGCAGCGGCGTCCGGGGCGGAGTAGGTCCGACCGGTCAGCGGATCGCCGCGACCGTTTCGCACAGTTCCTGGGCCGAGCCGAACGCCAGCGTGAACCCGAGCGCGCCGTGCCCCGTGTTGAACAGCATGTTGGCGGGCGCACCGTCGACGCGGCCGATGATCGGCACGCCCGTCGGCGTGGCAGGGCGCATGCCGGTCCAGGGCGCGCGCTCGACGAAGTCGCTGCACCTCGGGAACAGCGCGCGCGTGGCCGCGACCAGCGTGTCGATGCGCCCTTCCGGAATCCGGCTGTCGTGGCCCACCAGCTCCGCCATGCCGGCCACGCGCAGGCGGTTGCCGAGACGTGCGAACACGGTCTTGCGGGCGCTGTCCGTCACGTTCACGGTCGGCGCCGCGCCGGGCGCGGGATCGACCTCGAGCGTGATGCTGTAGCCCTTGAGCGGGTAAACCGGAAGGTAAGCGCCGAGTTGCCGTCCGAACCGCGGCGAGGCCGTCCCGAGCGTCATCACGAACGTGTCTGCCTGCACGGAGCCGGCGGCGGTCTGCACCGCGTGCACGCGATCGGCCTTCCGGTCGAACGATTCGATGTCGGCGTCGAGCATGAAGACCACGCCGCGTGCGCGCAATGCGGCTTCGAGCGCTTCGCAGACCTTGAGGCAATCGGCCGCGCACTCGCTCGGTGTGTGCACCGCGCCGGCGATCTCGCGGTGATAGCCCAGGAGCGCAGGTTCGATCGCCACGCACTCTTCGGGCGACACCATGCGCTGTGCAGCACCCATTTCGCGTTGCAGATCAACCTGCTGGCTGGCGGCCGCCACGCCCTCGGCGGTGCGATACAGCACCAGCTTGCCCGTGGCGCTGAAGTCGCAGGCCGCATCGATCTCAGAGCGCATCGCCTCGAAGCCGGCCCGGCTGCGCGCGGCCAGGCCGAGCAGTCGTGCGGTGGTGGTCCCTGCAGTGCGCACGTTGCAGGCGGCCAGGAATGCCAGTCCCCAGCGCCACTGCTGGGGGTCGAGCTGCGGGCGGAGCTTGAGCGGCGAGGAGGGCGACAGCAACAGGTGCGGCAGCTGTGACCAGATGGACGCGTCGGCCAGCGGCGCCACGTACGAGTAGCTCAGTTGCGCGCCATTGCCAGCGCTGGCACCGCGGCCGGGCGCGGCGCGGTCGATCACGGTCACCTGATGTCCGGCGTGCGAGAGCTCCCAGGCGGTGGCAAGGCCGACGATGCCGGCGCCGAGCACGGTGATGTGCATGGATGAATCTTTCGGGGATGGGGTTGGTGCTGTTCTTGCGTTCGTTGCGAGCACCGTGCCAGACTGGCGCGCCCATTGTCTTCAATGTCCATTCGAAGGGATTCCATGATGATCCACAAGCTTTCCGCCATGACAGCCGGCCTCCTGCTCGCGCTGGCCGCCGTTGGCGCACAGGCCGCCGACACGCTGGCCAAGGTCGCCGAAACCGGCAAGCTCACGCTCGCCTATCGCGAGTCGTCGGTGCCGTTCAGCTACATCAACGGGCCGGGCAAGCCGATCGGCTTTTCGGTCGATGTCGCCAATGCGGTGGCCGCCGAGATCAAGCGCACCATCAACAAGCCTTTCCTTGAGATCGACTGGATGCCGGTCACTTCGCAGAACCGCATCCCGTTGCTCACCAACGGCACCGTCGACCTCGAGTGCGGCTCGACCACCAACAACAGCGCGCGCGGCAAGGACGTGGCGTTCGCCGTCAATCATTTCTACACAGGCACGCGCCTCCTGGTGAAGAAGACCTCGGGCATCCAGGACTACGCCGATCTCAAGGGCAAGAAGGTTGCGATCACCACCGGCACCACCAACACGCTCGTGGTGCGCAAGTACAACGAAGAGAAGAAGCTCGACATCGACATCGTACCGACCAAGGACCACGGCGATGCACTGCTGCTGGTCGAGAGCGACCGCGCGACCGCGTTCGCGATGGACGACATCCTGCTCTTCGGCCTGAAAGCCACGGCCAAGAATCCGGGTGCGCTCGACGTGGTGGGAACGGCGCTGCAGGTCGAGCCCTACGCCTGCATGCTGCGCAAGGACGACCCGAAGTTCAAGGCGCTGGTCGACGGCGTGATCGTCGGGCTCATGAAGTCCGGCGAGTTCGAGAAGATGTACACCAAGTGGTTCATGAAGCCGATCCCGCCGACCAACCAGGCGGTCGGCCTGCCGATGAACGAACAGCTCAAGGACAACATCAAGACGCCGAGCGACAAACCCGCGACCTGATCGCGGGAAGGCTGGACGCACTGACGGGTCTTTACCTGACGGTCACCTGAACGCTGCCTGCGCGACATTGAAGGGGTCAACAATGGACCCGTCATCAACGCAAGAAGGAGTTTCAGATGAACAAGTCGATCACCAGGACCGTCAGTGCCGCCGTCGCGGCGCTCACGCTGTGCATGTCCACGGGCGGCGCCTTCGCGCAAGACCGCCGGGACGATCGCGGCCCCAACCGCTATCAACCGCAGTACCAGCAACCCCAATACCAGCCGCCGCCCGGCCGCCGCGACGTGCCGCGTGGAGCCCCCGGCTTCCGTGGCGGCGACAGCTACCGCGGCGATCGCCAGGACTTCCGTCCCGGTCGCGAGATGGACCGTCGCGGCTTTCCGAACCCGCGTTCCGAATGGCGTCGAGGCGGCCGCGTGCCGCAGGAGTACCGGGGCCGCAACTACGTGGTCGACGACTACCGCTCGCACAGGTTGAATGCGCCGCCGCGTGGCTACCAGTGGGTCGGCGTGGGTGGCGACTTCGTGCTCGCCGCCGTGGCCACGGGCATCATCGCGCAGATCATCGCCGGCCAGTGAGCCGGGGCATTCGCCCATGAAAAAGGCGCCGGAGACGGCGCCTTTTTTTTAGATTTCCGACGCCACGGGCGTGGGCGTCATCTGCGCACACACGTTCTTGCCGGTGATGGTGAGGCGCAGCCCGCCGCCCTGCCATTCGAGCCAGTTCAGCGCGACGTACGCCTCGATGTCGTCCGCATCGATCTGGTCGGCATGGCGCAGCTTGAGTTGCGACACGGTCAGGGGCAGTGCGAGTCGCAGCCGGTCGCGGCGCGCCGCTTCGGGAGAAACAGAATCCTTCGGCGCAACTTTTCGGCTCAAAGCCATGGCATGTCCATTCTGGAAGCTGGGAACTGCCGACCAATGTACGCCCTGTTACCTCTTCGGATCGCGGCTTTTGCGCAACGGGGAAGAAATATCAGCGCGCTGGAACCGCTGCCTTGGCCGCCTTCTCCGGCAGTTCGATCTTGATGTCGAGCACTTCCAGGTCGTCCTGGCGTTCCACGTTCACCTTGATGTCTTCCGGACGGATCGACACGTACTTCGAGATCACCGCGATCAGCTCGCGTTGCAGGTCGGCGAGGTACTCGGGGCGCTTGCCGCCGAGGCTGCCGCGCTCGTGCGCCAGGATGATCTGCAGCCGCTCTTTCGCGACGCTCGCCGTCTTCTTCTTTTCGCCGAGCAGAAAGGAGAAAAAGGACATGGCTTACTTGCCTCCGAAGATGCGCTTGAAGAAGCCGGGCTTCTCGGCCTCGACGAAACGCATGGGCTTGTCTTCGCCGAGGAAGCGCGCGACCACGTCGCTGTACGCCTCGGCCACGTCGGTGCCCTTGTCGTGGATGGCCGGCACGCCCTGGTTCGACGCGTTGAGCACGGTTTCCGATTCGGGGATGACGCCGATCAGCTTGATGCGCAGGATGTCCTGGATGTCCTCGAGCGAGAGCATCTGGCCGCCGGCCACGCGGCCCGGGTTGTAGCGCGTGATGAGCAGGTGTTCCTTGATCGGCTCGCCGCCGTCCTTCGCGCGCTTGGTCTTGCTGCCGAGCATGCCGAGGATGCGGTCGGAGTCGCGCACCGACGAGACTTCGGGGTTCGTCACGATCAGCGCCTCGTCGGCGAAGTACATCGCCATCATCGCGCCGGTCTCGATGCCCGCGGGCGAGTCGCACACGATGTAGTCGAACTCCATGTCGGCGAGGTCCTTGAGGATCTTCTCGACGCCGTCCTGCGTGAGCGCTTCCTTGTCGCGCGTCTGGGAGGCGGCCAGCACGAAGAGGTTGTCGCACTGCTTGTCCTTGATGAGCGCCTGGTGCAGGTTGGCCTCGCCCTGGATCACGTTGATCAGGTCGTACACCACGCGGCGTTCGCAGCCCATGATCAGGTCGAGGTTGCGCAGGCCCACGTCGAAGTCGATCACTGCCGTCTTCTTGCCCGCCAGCGCGAGGCCCGACGCGAAGCTCGCGCTCGTGGTCGTCTTGCCGACGCCGCCCTTGCCCGAGGTCACCACCACAATTTTGGCCATGGCCATTCCCTTTGTCTGAAAAATTAAGCGATCGGGTCGATCACGAGTTTTTTGCCGTCAAGGCGAATCTGGGCCGACTTGCCGAGCACGTTGTCCGGCAGCGGCACTTCGGCCGTGCGGTAGATGCCGGCGATCGCCACCAGCTGCGCCTCGAGGCAGGTCGAATAGATGCGCGCCTCGGTGTTGCCGCGCGCGCCGGCGATCGCCTTGCCGCGCAGCGGCGCGTACACGTGGATGTTGCCGTCCGCGATGATTTCGGCACCGAAGCTCACCACCGCGTTCACGATCACGTCGCCCCCGCGTGCATAGACCTGCTGGCCCGAGCGCAGCGGCTTGTCGATGATGAGCGTGCCGCTGGCCGGCATCGGCACCTCGCGCACGATCTGCGGGGCTTCCGCCGCGGCAGGTTCCGGCGCCGAACGCGGTGTCGTCGCCACGGGCATCGCTGCGAGCGAGAGGCCGGCGGCGCGCGCGGCGATGTTCTGCAGGTCGGTGCCACCGCGCACGGCGATCGGCTGCGTCTGATGGCGAGCGAGCAGGCTGCGCAAGACGGGGAAGTCGATGTCGGCGCCGTCCGCGTCGTCTTCGGCATGCAGCAGCGACAGGTCGATCACCACCGGCTCCTGCTCGAAGAAGTCGGGCGAATCGGCGAGCTGGGCGTCGAGCGCTTCGGCCAGCACGTCGAGATCGGCCGTCTTGAGGATGACGGCGATCAGCGGGAGCGTGGCGCTCTTGAATTCGAATACCGCCTTGGTGCGCGCGGCGGATGCATCGGCCATTGGAAAACGTTGTCCGAAAAGCGTTGGAGTCTACCGGGCCCGGGATGTGACTTCGCTCGCGCGCCGGCCTGAGGCGCTCTGCTGCCTACAGGTATTGCATGCGGTTGCACTTTTTCCCCTGTGCAAAGACGCAATGCGCCTACACGCGCCAGCCGCTTAGGTTTGGACACTTGCGCGCTTTACTACTTCAGGGCAGCCCGATGCAGCCGATTCTCGACCTCCGCAGAGCCGGCAGCGGAACCTTCACTTACTCGGTGAGCGCCAAGCTCCTGGCCACGCTGCCAAAAGCCGAGGAATTGTTCGTCTCGACGGAACGGTGCCTGTACGACGCTGGCAAGGCCTTGCAGCACTACTTCGAAAGCGTGCACATCCGCTACGACGGGATTTCGCTGGGCGAATACCCCGTCTCCAGGCTCGTCCGGGACCCGATCGGGCTGTGCGATGAACTCCTGCAGCGGCTCATCGCCACATTTCGCATGCGCAATCGCAGTTGCGAGACCGCGCCGCGGCCAGTGGCTTCAGGTGTTGCGCGCGCGCCCCAGTAGCGCCCAGAGCAGGATGGCGCCGAAGGTGGCGGTGCCGATGCCGCCCAGCGAGAACTGACCGAACTTCAGGGTGAAGTCACCCGTGCCGATGATCAGCGTGATCGCGGCCACGATGAGGTTCCGGTTCTGCGAGAAGTCGACTTTGTTGTCCACCCAGATCTTCGCGCCTGCCACGGCGATCAGGCCGAACACCACGATGCTCACGCCGCCCATCACCGGCAGTGGAATCGCCTGGATCAGCGCCCCGAACTTGGGGGAGAAACCCAGCAGCAGCGCAATCAGCGCCGCCACCACGAACACGGCCGTCGAATAGATGCGCGTCGCCGCCATCACGCCGATGTTTTCCGCATAGGTGGTGACGCCGGTGCCGCCGACCCCGCCGCTGATCACGGTCGCCACGCCGTCGCCGATGAAGGCGCGGCCCATGTAGCGGTCGAGGTTGTGGCCGGTCATCGCCGTCACTGCCTTCAGGTGGCCCAGATTCTCCGCGACCAGGATGATCGCGACGGGCGCAATCAGCAGCATGGCGTTGCCGGTGAACACCGGTGTCGTGAACGCCGGCAGGCCGAACCAGGCCGCGTTGGCGATGCCACTCAGGTCGACCGGCTTGCCCAGCCCCATTCCGTTGGTCAGCGCCGCATAGACCAGGGTCGCGAGGATCAGCCCGACCAAAATCAGCAGACGCTGCACCATGCCGCGCGCGAACACCGCGACGAGGCCGACGCACAGGAAGGTCAGCGCCTGCATCCACGCGTCGAAGTTGCCGGCCGCCATGTTCTTGATCGGCACGCTCGCAAGGTTGAGGCCGATTACCGCCACGACGGCACCCGTCACCACCGGAGGCATGAAGCGCTCGATCCAGCCGGTGCCGATCGCCTGCACCAGTGCACCGATCAGGATGTAGACCACGCCGCACGCCACGATGCCACCCAGCGCCACCGCGATGTTCGCGTTCGGCCCCTGGCCGCCGTAGCCGCTGGCCGCGATCACCACGCCGATGAAGGCGAAGCTGGAGCCCAGGTAACTCGGCACGCGCCCGCCGGTGATGAAGAAGAAGATCAGCGTGCCGACACCGCTCATCAGGATCGCGATGTTGGGGCTGAAGCCCATCAGGATTGGCGCCAGCACGGTCGCGCCGAACATCGCGATCACGTGCTGCACGCCCATCGCGGCGGTCTGCGGCCAGGGCAGGCGCTCGTCGGGTGCGACCACGCTGCCGGGGGTCATGGCGACTTCGCGCCAGTTGAAAAGGGTCGTCATGTTGCGTCTCTTGTTGTGGTTATGGTGGTGTGGTCGGGAGCCGCTGCGGTCATTTGCGGGGCAGCAGCATGGCCATGGTGATGCGTGAGACGCAGGTCAGTTCGCCGGCGTCGTTGCTGAGGTCGATCTGCCACACCTGCGTCGTCTTGCCGCGGTGCACCGGCCGCGCGATGCCGGTGACCCAGCCTGCGACCGCCGCACGGAGGTGATTGGCATTGATGTCCAGACCGACGGCGCGGTGGCCTTCGGGCGATGAGTAGTACGCGCCCATCGACCCCAATGTTTCTGCCAGCACCACCGACACGCCGCCGTGCAGGAGTCCGAAGGGTTGCACGGTGCGTTTGTCCACCGGCACGCGTGCCCGCAGGAAATCGTCGCCGAGTTCGACGAACTCGATGCCCAGATGGGCGACGGCGGTGTCGACGCTGTGCGCGTTCAGTTCGTCGAGCGACACGGGTTTTTGCCAGATGGGCATGGAGACTCCAGAGAATGGGAGGCAAAACTATAGCGGTCGGTCTTCCAACTCGGGCGCGTTGCCGACAGCCGCTGCGGCCCGCCGCACGCTAAGCTGCGCGCATGACCCGTGCGCAACGATGGACCGCCAGCGTGCTCGCCGCGCTCGCACTGCTCATGCTGGCTGCCGCGGGAATCGTTGCGTGGTGGATGCCCAGCGATGCCGAGTTGGCCATCCGCCTGCAGGACGAATTCGAGCAACGCACCGGCATTGGGCTCAAGGTCGACCGGGTGCATTGGGCGCTGCGCCCGGTGCCCGTGATCGTGGCCGAGGGCATCGCCACCGCGCAGGACCGTCCGATCACCGTGCGCAGCATCGCGATACGCCCCCAATTGAGCGCGCTATGGAACCGGCGCGTCGCCATCGACGCGGTGGAGATCGACGGCGCCGTGCTGCCGCGTGACTCGGTCCGCGCTTTTCGTGGGCGGGGAGAGGACGCGATCCAGGCGAGCGCCAGCGACTGGCAACTGGCCGAGCGGCCGGTCAGGCGCGTGCAGTTCACCGACGTGACCTGGATCGACCGCCGCGACATCGCACTCGCGTACGAAGGCGAGGTCGAATTCGATGCGGCGTGGCGCCCGCGGCGCGCCGAAGGTCGACGCGCGAACGTTCAGCCCATGACCCGCTTGCGCCTCGAGCGCGAAGGCGACGCCGACCGCTGGCGCACGCTGATCGATGCCGGTGGCGGCACCTGGACCGGCGCGACGACGCTCGATGTCGGCGCCAAAGCAGGGTTTGCGGTGCACGCCGAACTCGACGCTGCCAACGTCGACATCACGCAGCTCGTGGCGGCCTTCGGTCGCAACAGCGCGGTCCACGGCAAGCTGCAGGGCCGCACGGAGATCGATGCCAGCGGCGAAAACCCGTTCGCGATGGTGCGCTCGCTGCACACCCGCACGCGCTTCGCCGTCAAGCCCGCGACGCTCCTTCGCTTCGACCTCGCAAAGGCCGTGCGCACCGCCGGCATGGAGCGCGAAGGCCAGACCGTGCTCGACGAGCTCTCGGGCACGCTCGACACACAGGCGACTGACGATGGCATGGCCCTGCGCTACAGCGGCATGCGTGCCCGCTCCGGCCTGCTCACGGCCAGCGGCAATGCGCGGGTGCTGAACCGCAAGCTTGACGGCGACGTGGCGGTCGACCTGGTCGATGGCGTCGTCGGCGTGCCGCTCAAGCTCGGCGGCACGCTCGATGCACCGCAGCTCTCGGTCACGGGCGCTGCGCTCACCGGCGCGGCGATCGGCAGCGCGGTGTTGCCCGGCGTAGGCACGGCGATCGGCGCGCGCATCGGGCAGAAGTTCGATCAGATGTTCGGCGGCAAGCCGGACCCGAAACTGGCGAAGCCCCAGCGCAAGCCCTAGCATCGCGACGAGTCGTCACCGGAGGTATTCCATGAGCAAGCATTGCACCCACACGGACAGCATCGCCCACGTCACGCCGAGCGCGCTCGGGTGCGAGGAGTGCCTGAAAAGCGGCAGCGTCTGGCTGCATCTGCGCTTGTGCCGAACTTGCGGCCATGTCGGCTGTTGCGACGATTCGCCCAACCGACATGCCCGTGCGCATTTTCACGCGACCCAGCACCCGGTCATCGAAGGCTACGACCCGCCCGAGGGCTGGGGCTGGTGCTTCGTGGACAAGGTGATGGTCGAACTGCCCGACCAGACGCCGCAGCGCGGGCCCATCCCGCGGTACTACTGACGGCCGATCAGACGGGCGCCGGCGGGATCGCAAGGCCGCGCGCCACGGCGGGTCGCGCGACGAACGCGGCCAGCACGCGCGCCACGTTCGGGAAGTCCTTGAAGCCCACCAGGTCGCCCGCTTCGTAGAAGCCCACCAGATTGCGAATCCACGGGAAGGTGGCGATGTCGGCGATGGTGTAGTCGTCGCCCATGATCCATTCGCGGCCTGCGAGGTGGCCTTCGAGCACGCCCAGCAGGCGCTTCGACTCGGCCACGTAGCGGTCGCGCGGCCGCTTGTCTTCGTAGTCCTTGCCGGCGAATTTGCTGAAGAAGCCGAGCTGGCCGAACATGGGGCCGACGCCGCCCATCTGCCACATCACCCACTGAATCGTCTGGTAGCGGGCCGCTGCGTCGGTCGGCAGGAACTTGCCGGTCTTCTCGGCGAGGTACAGCAGGATCGCGCCCGATTCGAACAGCGCCAGCGGTTGGTCGCCGGGGCCATCCGGATCGAGGATCGCCGGGATCTTGTTGTTCGGGTTGAGCGACAGGAACTCGGGCGAAGTCTGGTCGTTCGCGCCGAAGTCCACGCGGTGCACTTCGTAGGCGAGACCGGTCTCCTCCAGCATGATCGACGCCTTGACGCCGTTGGGCGTCGGCAGCGAGTAGAGCTGGAGGCGGTCCGGGTGCTGCGCGGGCCACTTCTTCGTGATGGGGAAGGTCGAGAGATCGTTCATGCGGCCACTGTAGCGCGCGACGTCCACGCGCGTCGCCCGCGGGACAGGATGGGGCATTCCCGCTCACACCCGAGGCACGGGGCTCGATACCCTCGTGCGCCATGACAGCGCCCAATATTCCCCAGATCCGTCTCTATCAAAACTGGCTGCGCGACGAGCGCGGCCTCGCCTTCGACTCCTACGATGCGCTCTGGCGATGGTCGGTCACCGATCTCGATGCCTTCTGGCAGAGCATCTGGGACTACAGCCACATGCAATCGCCCACGCCGCACACGGCGGTGCTGGTCGAAGAGAAGATGCCCGGCGCCGTGTGGTTCCCGGGCGCCAAGGCCAACTACGCGCGCGAAGTGCTGCGCCACGTCGAGGCCGCGCATGCGGCCGGCATGCCGGCGATCGTCAGCGACAACGAGCTGGGCGAAGTGCGCGAGATGTCGTGGCCCGAGCTCAAGCGGCAGGTCGCATCGGTCGCGCTGACGCTGAAGTCGCTCGGCGTCGAGCGGGGCGACCGCGTCGCGGCCTACATGCCGAACGTGCCCGAGACGATGGTCGCGTTCCTCGCGTGCTCGAGCATTGGCGCCGTGTGGAGCGTGTGCGCGCCCGACATGGGCACCGCCGCCGTGGTCGACCGCTTCCGCCAGATCGAGCCCAAGCTCCTGATCGCGGCCGACGGCGTGCACTACGGCGGCAAGCCGATCGACCGCAGCGTGGTGGTGCAGGAGCTGCGCGATGCGCTGCCGAGCGTGCAGAAGCTGCTGCTGGTGCACAGCCCCTACGCTATCAATTCGATAGCTGCCTCCGCAGAATGGGCGGGCGCTATCGCCCGAAACGATGCTGAAGTCGCAGCCTTCGAGCCCGAGTGGCTGCCCTTCGACCACCCGATCTGGATCGTCTATTCGAGCGGCACCACCGGGCTGCCCAAGCCGATCGTGCACGGGCAGGGCGGCATCATCATGACGATGTACGCATGCGGCTTGCACAACGATCCGGGTCCGAGCTACAGCGCCAACAACTTCGGCGAGCGCTTCCACTGGTACAGCTCGACCGGCTGGGTCATGTGGAATTGCCAGCTCGCGGGCCTCGCGTTCGGCTCGACCATCGTCATCTACGACGGGCATCCGGCCGGCAGCAAGGACAAGCCCGACTGGGGCGTGCTGTGGCGCTTCGTCGCCAAGCACAAGGTCACCTTCTTCGGCGCCGGCGCGGCCTACTTCACCAACTGCATGAAGGCCGGTGTGGAGCAGGCCGATTGCGGCGACCTCTCGCGCGTGCGGGCGCTCGGTTCCACCGGGTCACCGCTGTCCGAAGAGGTGCAGCGCTGGGGCACCGCGCAGTTCCAGGCGGCGGGTTCCAAGGACATCTGGTGGTGCAACATCTCGGGCGGCACCGACTTCTGCGGCGCCTTCGTCGGCGGCAACCGCGACCTGCCCGAAGTGCCGGGCCAGATGCAGTGCCGCCAGGTCGGCCATGCGGTCGAGGCGTGGGACGAGAACGGCCATCCCGTCATCGGCGAAGTGGGCGAGCTGGTCTGCACCCGGCCCATGCCGTCGATGCCGCTTTACTTCTGGGGCGACGAAGGCAACGCGCGCTACCTGTCGAGCTACTTCGACACCTACCCCGGTGTGTGGCGCCACGGCGACTGGATCAAGATCGGCACCGACGGCGGCTGCATCATCTACGGCCGCAGCGATGCCACCATCAACCGCCAGGGCCTGCGCATGGGCACCAGCGAGATCTACAGCGCGGTCGAAGGGCTGCCCGAGGTGCTCGACTCGATGGTGGTCGACCTCGAATACCTCGGCCGCGACAGCTACATGCCGCTCTTCGTCGTGCTGCGCCCCGGCGTGGCGCTGGACGACGCCATGAGAAAGAAGATCAACGACGCGATCAAGACCTCGCTGTCGCCGCGCTTCCTGCCGAACGACATCTTCCAGGTGGCCGAAATCCCGCGAACGCTCTCCGGCAAGAAGCAGGAACTGCCGATCAAGAAGCTGCTGCTCGGCCAGCCGATCGAGAAGGTGGTCAACAAGGAAGCGATGGCCAACCCGGGCAGCCTGGACTGGTTCGTGGCCTTCGCGGCCGAACGCGCGGCCGTGGCGGCCTGAGCGCTACAGCCAGTTGCCGTTGCTCGGCATCTGGATCGTCGTCTCCGGCGTGCCGCTGTCGACCAGCGAGCCGACGGCGACGCTCAGGATCGAGATGAAGATGCTCGCGAAGAAGGCGGTCCAGAAGCCCGACACCTTGAAGCCGCGCACCAGGGCCGACACCAGCAGGATCATCAACGCGTTGATGACCAGCAGGAAGAGGCCGAAGGTGAGAAGCGTGAGCGGCAGCGTCAGCACGATCAGCAGCGGCTTGACGAGCGCATTGGCCAAGCCGAGCAGCAGGGCGGAGCCGACCAGCGCGCCGCCGCCGTCGAACTTCAGCCCCTTGAAGATCAGGCTGGCGACCCACAGCGACAGCGCCGTGATCGCCCATTGCACGAGGAACGGCATCAGGTTTTGCATCATCGAACGATGATACGGGCCGGGTCGCCGCGCAGGCTGACTGGCAGAGAATGAGCGCCGCGGCGACGTGCCGTGCACACCCGACAAAGGCCTCCATGCAAGCAGTTCCCGTCAACACCTTCAAGCACGCGCTGGCCGCCGGCACGCCGCAGATCGGGCTCTGGTCCGCGCTGCCGTCGCCGTACATCTCGGAGCTGGTCGCCGGTTGCGGTTTCGACTGGGTGCTGCTGGACACCGAGCACTCGCCGACCGACGTGCCGCAGATGCTGCACCAGCTGCAGGCTGTGGCCGCCGCGATTCCATCGGAGAGCGGACGCGCCAGTTCGGCGATCGTGCGGCCGGCGTGGAACGACCTGGTGCTGATCAAGCGCTACCTCGACCTCGGTGCCCAGACGCTGCTCCTGCCTTTCGTGCAGAACGCGGACGAAGCACGCGCCGCGGTGCGCGCCATCCGCTATGCCCCGCAAGGCATCCGCGGCATGGGCGGCTCGGTGCGGGCCTCGAACTTCGGACGCATCAAGGACTACGTCCAGGCCGCGAGCGACGAGCTGTGCCTGCTGATGCAGGTCGAGACCCGCGAGGCGCTCGACCAGCTCGAAGCCATCGCGAGCGTCGACGGCATCGACGGCGTGTTCATCGGGCCGGCCGACCTGTCGGCCAGCATGGGCCACCCGGGCGATCAGGACCACCCCGAAGTGCGCGACGCCATCGACCAGGCGATCGACCGCATCCGCGCCTGTGGCAAGGCGGCCGGCATCCTGGCGGTCGACGAGAACCGGGCGCGCGAGTGCATCGACCGCGGCGCGCTGTTCGTCGCGGTCGGCATCGACCTGCTGATCCTGGCGCGGGGCGCGGAGGCGCTGGCCGCGCGTTTCAGGTCGACGGGCACGGGGCCGGTCGAGCGCACCTACTGAGCCGTCAGCGGACCGCCATGGTGCTTCGGAAGGACGCCGCGGTCATGGGTTTCCCGTGCCCGCGCGTCAGTTTGATGCGGGCCGGCCGGCCCGCGCCTGTGCCAGCAGCCAGTCGCTGAACACGGTCAACAGCGGCCGGTCGTCGGCGCGTTCGGGCGTCACGAGGTAGTAGTTGCGTTCGCCCGAGAGCGGCCGCGCGCAGGCCACGACGAGATCGCCGCGCCCCAGTTCGCCTTCGACCAGCATGGTCGGCATCAGCGCCACCCCGAGGCCTTGCGCGGCGGCTTCCGCGAGCATGGAGAACAGCTCGTAGCGCGCACCGCCGCGCGCGTTGGGTGCATCGACCTGCTGCGCATCGAACCATTGGCGCCAGCCGTCGGGGCGCGTGCTCTGCTGCAGCAGCGGCAGGTCCGCGATGGCCGCGGCGGGCACCGCCTTGCCGTTCGGCAGCAGCGACGGGCTGCACACCGGCACCACGTCTTCGCGCAGCAGCAGCACCGCACGCGTGCCGGCCCAGTTCGCGACCTGCGCGGGCGTGCCGGCGTACAGCGCCGCATCGAACTCGGCGTCGGCGAAGAGAAAAGGGCGGGTGCGCGTCTCGATGTGCACCACCACGTCGGGCTGCAGCGCCGCAAACGCTGGCAGGCGCGGAATGAGCCAGCGCGTCGCGAAGGTCGGCACTGCGGCGAGCGAAAGCGACCCGCCTTCGCCCTGGTTCGCCATCGCGTCGAGCGTGTCGCGCTCCATCGCCTCGAGCCGTTTGGTGATCTGGCGCGCGTACGCGGTGCCGCTCGCGGTGAGGGCGACGCCGTGCCGCGTGCGGCGAAAGAGCGCGATGCCCAGAAAGGCTTCGAGCGTCGCGATCTGTCGCGACACGGCGCTCTGCGTCAGCGCGAGCTCCTGCGCGGCGCGCGTGTAGCTCTCGTGGCGGGCGGCCGCGTCGAAGCACACGAGGGTCTGGAGCGGCGGGATTTTGCGGCGCATGGTCAGCGCGAGGTATTCATCGGACGCATATCTGGCTGAGTATTGCTCGTTTGCGCCGTGCTGTCTGCGTCGGTAGGATCGAACGATTCATCTTTCACTCATTCCGGAGACGCCACATGGCCACCAAAGCGCACTTTCACTGGGACGATCCGCTGTTGCTCGACCAGCAACTGACCGACGAAGAACGCATGATCCGCGACGCGGCCAATGCGTACTGCCAGGAGCGCCTGCTGCCGCGCGTGGTCGAGGGCTTTCGCTCCGGCGTGACCGATCCGGCCATCTTCCGCGAGATGGGTGAACTCGGCCTCCTCGGCCCGACGATTCCCGAGCAGTACGGCGGCCCCGGCCTCAACTACGTGGCCTACGGCCTGATCGCCCGCGAAGTCGAGCGCGTGGACTCCGGCTACCGCTCGATGGCCAGCGTGCAGAGCTCGCTCGTGATGGTGCCGATCTTCGAATTCGGCACCGAAGCGCAGAAGCAGAAGTTCCTGCCCAAGCTCGCCACCGGCGAATGGATCGGCTGCTTCGGCCTGACCGAACCCGACCACGGCTCCGACCCCGCCAACATGGCGACGCGCGCGAAGAAGGTGGCCGGCGGCTACCAGTTGTCGGGCAGCAAGATGTGGATCAGCAACTCGCCCATCGCCGACGTGTTCGTCGTGTGGGCCAAGGAAGTCAGCGAGAGCGGCACGGTCGGCCCGATCCGCGGCTTCGTGCTCGAGAAGGGCATGAAGGGCCTCTCGGCGCCGGCAATCCACAGCAAGGTCGGCCTGCGCGCCAGCATCACTGGCGAGATCGTGATGGACGGCGTGTTCTGCCCCGAAGAAAACGCGTTCCCCGAAGTGCAGGGCCTCAAGGGTCCGTTCACCTGCCTGAACAGCGCGCGCTACGGCATCAGCTGGGGCGCACTCGGCGCGGCCGAAGACTGCATGCACCGCGCCCGCCAGTACACGATGGACCGCAAGCAGTTCGGCCGCCCGCTCGCGGCCAACCAGCTCATCCAGAAGAAGCTCGCCGACATGCAGACCGAGATCGCACTGGGCCTGCAGGGCAGCCTGCGCCTGGGCCGCATGAAGGACGAAGGCATCGCCTCGGTCGAGATCACCTCGATCCTCAAGCGCAACAACTGCGGCAAGAGCCTGGACATCGCCCGCATGGCACGCGACATGATGGGCGGCAACGGCATCAGCGACGAGTTCGGCGTGGCACGTCACCTGGTGAACCTCGAAGTGGTCAACACCTACGAAGGCACGCACGACATCCATGCGCTGATCCTGGGCCGCGCGATCACCGGCATCGCTGCTTTCGCGAACTGAACATGGTGCAGGCAGCACTCGACGGCATCAAAGTCCTGGACCTGTCCCGCGTGCTCGCGGGGCCGTGGTGCACGCAGATCCTCGCGGACCTGGGGGCCGACGTGGTGAAGATCGAACGCCCGGGCACGGGCGACGACACGCGCACCTGGGGGCCGCCGTTCCTGAAGGACGCGCAAGGCGAGGACACCAACCAGTCGACCTACTTCACCGCCTGCAACCGCAACAAGCGGTCGGTCACGCTCGACATGGCCACGCCCGAGGGCCAGGCGCTGCTCCAGCAGATGGCCGCGCAGAGCGACATCGTGGTGGAGAACTTCAAGACCGGCGGGCTCAGGCAATACGGCCTCGACCACGAATCGCTGCGCGCCGCGAACCCGCGTCTCATCTACTGCAGCGTCACCGGCTTCGGCCACGACGGCCCGCACGCGACGCGTGCCGGCTACGACCTGATGATCCAGGCCACCAGCGGGATGATGAGCATCACTGGTCGGCCGGACGAGGTGCCCGGCGGTGGCCCGCTGCGCGTGGGCGTGGCGCTCACCGACCTGTTCACAGGCGTCTATGCGAGCACCGCGATCCTCGCCGCGCTCGAAGTGCGGCACCGCACGGGCGAAGGCCAGCACATCGACATGGCGCTGCTCGACGTCGGCATGGCGATCCTCGCGAACCAGGCGAGTGCCTTCCTCAACACCGGTGTTGCGCCGCAGCGGCAGGGAAACAGCCACCCGAGCCTGGCGCCCTACCAGGACTTCCGCACGGCGGACGGGTCGATGCTCCTGGCCATCGGCAACAACGGCCAGTTCGCGCGCTTCTGCGAAGCGGCCGGCCACGCCGAGTGGGCGAGCGACCCGCGCTACGCGACCAACACGCTGCGCGTGCAACACCGCGAGGTGCTGATCCCCGACATGGAAGCCGTGACGCGCACGCGCACCACCGCCGAGTGGATCGCGCTGCTCGAAGACAAGGCCGTGCCGTGCGGCCCGATCAACGACATCGCCCAAGCCTTCGACGACGAGCAGGTCAAGGCCCGTGGCCTCGCGGTCGCAATGCCGCGCGATGCGGGCGATGGCATCGACACGATCGTCGGCGTCGCGAGCCCGCTGCGCCTGCAGGCCACGCCACCGGTGCTGCGCCACGCGCCACCTGCGCTCGGGCAGCACACCGACGAGGTGCTGGCCGAACTCGGCGTCGACGCTGAACGACGCGCCGCACTGCGAGCCGCGGGGGTGCTCTGAGCGAAGGGCCCGCGCGCGGCCCCGAACGCGCACACGGCGCGTCGTCCACGCCGGCGCCCGATGCGCTGACGCCGGCCGACCGCTACCTCGAACTCTTCACCGTGGTGCAGGCCGCGCGCGTCTTTCCCGACAGCAAGACCTTCGTCGATTGCGCGCCGCGCGACGACCCCGATGCGATCCTCGCGTCCTACCGCGCCGCGTGCGGGCTGCCCGGTTTCGACTTGCGGGCGTTCGTCGACGCCAACTTCGAGGTGCTGCGGCCCACGCCCAGCGACTACGTGTCGGTGCCCGGCCAGCCGATGTGCGCCCACATCGACGACCTGTGGCGCGTGCTCACGCGCGAACCGCTCGATCACCCGCCGCGGGGCTCGCTGGTGCCGGTGCCGCATCCGTACGTCGTGCCCGGCGGGCGGTTCGGCGAGCTGTACTACTGGGATTCGTACTTCACGATGCTGGGCCTGGCAGCCAGCGGCAGGACGACGCTGCTGCGCGACATGGTCGGCAATTTCGCGCACCTCATCGACACCTTCGGCCATGTGCCCAACGGCACGCGCACCTATTACCTGAGTCGGTCGCAGCCACCGCTCTTCGCGTTCATGGTGGAACTGGCCGGCACGCTCGGGGTGCTCGACCCCGTGCAGTACCTGCCGCAACTGCGGCGCGAACACGCCTGGTGGATGCGCGGCGGCGAAGACCTCGCGCCCGGCGCGGCGGACCTGCGCGTGGTGCGCCTGCCCGACGGCAGCGTGCTGAACCGCTACTGGGACGAGCGCGACTCGCCGCGCGAGGAGGCCTGGCTCGAAGACGTGCAGACGGCCCGCGCCAGCGGACGCGAGGCGTCGCAGGTGTACCGCCACCTGCGCGCGGCGGCCGAATCGGGCTGGGACTTCAGCACGCGCTGGCTCGCCGAGCCGGTGCCGCGCGATGCCGCCTCGCTCGCGAGCATCTGCACCACCGACATCGTGCCGGTCGACCTCAACGCCTTCCTCTACAAGCTCGAGACCCTGGTGGCGTCGCTCTCCACGCGCGCAGGCGATGTGGTCACTGCACGCGCGTTCGATGCGGCGGCCGCGGCGCGCAAGGCGGCCGTGATCGCGCACCTGTGGGACGCCGGCCAGGGCGCGTTCTTCGACCACGACTGGCGGCTCGCGAAGCGCCGTGCCGGCCTCACCGGCGCCTGCGTCGCGCCGCTGTTCGCGGGGCTGGCGGAAGCCTCGCACGCCCACGCGCTCGCGCAGACGGTGTCGGCCCGGCTCTTGGCGCCGGGAGGCTTCGCGACCACCGAGCGCACGAGCGACCAGCAGTGGGACCAGCCCAACGGCTGGGCCGCGCTGCAGTGGATGGCGATCCGCGGCTTCCACGACCACGGCGAAGAAGCGCTGGCCCGCACCATCGCGCACCGCTGGCTGGCCACCGTCGCCGCGGTCTACGAGCGCGAGGGCAAGCTGGTCGAGAAATACGCCCTGCGCCAGCAGGAGCACGACAGCTCTGCGGGCGGCGACGGCGGCGAGTACCCGTTGCAGGATGGCTTCGGCTGGACCAACGGCGTTACGCGTGCGCTGCTGGCCGCGCATCCGCTGCACACGGCGCATGGCTGCGTCGCGCGCTCGACGGCACCGACGCACCGGTGAGGCGCGCCCGTGCGGCCCTGACTACACCGCCGCGCAACCGCAGCTGTAGCGCCAGTTCCCCTGGTCGCCGATGATGATCGGCGCCGTCGCTGCGCTGCCGCAGCACCCGCCGCCATGCGATGACGGCACTTGTGCCACGGCACTCTTGCGCCGCTGCTGGTAGCCGCCGTACACGTTCACCGGCAGCCAGTCGGGCATGGGCTTCACAAGAGTGGGTGCCTGCGATGCGAAGGGGCCGCTGGCGTGCACCACCTCGCCGCCGACTGCGGTGAAGACCGAGGTGATGTCCTTGATGTCGTCCTCGGGCACCGCGAAATAGTCGTCCGACAGCAGCGTGAAGTCGGCCAGCTTGCCCAGGGCGATGCTGCCCTTGCGCGCGTCGTCTCCGGTGAGCGCCGCGCCTTCGACCGTCCACATCCGCAGCGCATCTTCGCGGCTCACCAGATTGCGATCGGCGTTCAGGCGCATGTCGCCCAGCGTCTTGCCCGTCACGAGCCAATGCAGCGAGACCCAGGGGTTGTAGCTGGTGGCGCGACTGGAGTCGGTTCCGCAGGCCACCGGCAGGCCCATCGAGCGCATGCGGCCGATGGCCGGCGCATCGGCTGCCGCATCGCGGCCCCAGGTCTGCGCGAACACCTCGCCGTCGAGCGACATGCGGTTCTGTATCGCGATGCGACCCCCCATTGCCGCCACGCGCTCCATCGAGCGCGGCGACAGCGTCTCGCAGTGATCGAGCGCCCAGCGCACGTTCTTCATCGGCACTTCGCGGTTCACCTTCTCGAGCACGTCGAGGATGCGCGTGGCGGTGCTGTCGTAGCTCGCGTGCATGCGGATGGGCCAGCCCTTGGACACCAGGTAGGTCGCGACCTCGGTCAGCTTCGACTCCATGATCGCCGGCGCCGGGGCCACGCTCTTGCCGAAGTTGGCCGGATCGGTTGCGGCCCACAGGATGTATTCGCCAGCGCCAGCCATGCGCAGGTAGTCGTCTCCCTGGCCCGGCGAGACCTTCTGGGCCCAGGTCTGGTAATCCGCGAGTTCCTGGCCGGGCCGTTGCGCGAAGAGGTTGTAGGAGATGCGCAGCGTCATCTTGCGGTCGGCCGCGAGCTTGGCAACGCCGCCGTAGTGCTCGGGGTAGTTCTGTCCGCCGCCGCCAGCGTCGACCACGCTGGTGAGACCCAGGCGGTTCATCTCCCGCATGTAGAGCTGCGTCGAAAGCGCCTGGTCGTCGTCCGACAGCTTGGGCACCCGCGCGAACAGCGCGACCAGTCCGCCCAGGCTCGTGGTGTTGACCACCAGCCCGGTCGGGTTACCCGCCGCGTCCTTCTCCAGCACGCTGCCGAAGGGGTTCGGCGTCTCGCGGTTGAAGCCGAGCACGCGCAGCGCGGCGCGGTTGAGGAAGGCGCGATCGTAGAGATTCATGATGAAGCAGGGCACCTCGCCCGTTGCCGCATTGATCTCGTCGAGCGTGGGCAACCGCTTCTCGCGGAACTGGTAGGGCGAGAAACCGCCGACCACCTGCACCCAGTGCGGCGGTTGCGTGCGCCGGGCCTGGTCGCGCAGCATGGTCATGGCGTCGGCCAGCGAGGACACGCCGTCCCAGCGCAGCTCCTGCGTGTAGGTCAGTCCACCCCGGATGAAATGGGCGTGGGAGTCGATCAGGCCCGGCACCAGCGTGCGGCCCTGCGCGTCGATCACGCGCGTGCGCGGGCCGATCCACTGCTGCATCTCGCGGTCGCTGCCCACCGCCGAGAATGCCGTGCCCGTGATGGCGAGCGCCTGCGCGCGCGGCATCTTCGGGTCCATCGTCGCGATGCGTGCGTTGAGCACCACCGTGTCGGCCGGGCCGGACGGCCCGCCCGGTGCCGCGCAGCCCGAGAGACCGAGTCCCGCCAATCCGCCGCCGGCCGCCAGGCCGAGCGCGCTTCGCAGGAACTGCCGGCGCGGCGGTTCCTCGTCCTTGTGAGCGCACGCGGGATCGCACCAGTGGCGGTAGCCCCGGGTGCCAGTCATGTCTTTACCGAACAGCGTCATCGAATTTCTCCAATCAACAGCAAGACCGGGAGGCCGGGCCCGGATCAATCGACCTTGATGCCGGCGGCCTTGACGATCTGTGCGCCCTTGGCCGTCTCGTCGGCGATGAACTTGTCGAACTGCGCCGACGGCATGGTGAAAGGCTCTGCCCCCAGCTTGTCGAGGCGGTCCTTGAGATCGGATGCCGCCATGATTCGCGCGACTTCCGCCTGCACACGGTCGACGATGGGCTTGGGCGTCCTGGCAGGCGCGAAGAGGCCGACCCAGAACAGGTACTCGGAGCCCGGCACGCCAGCCTCGACCGTGGTCGGCAGGTTGGGCTGCACGGACGAACGCTTGCCGGTGCCGACGGCGAGCGCCTTCAGCTTGCCGTCCTTGATCAGCGGCAACGCCGACACCATGGGCGCGAAGAACCAGTCGATGCGTCCGCCCATCGTTTCGGTCATGGCCTCGGGCGTGCCGCGAAACGGCACGTGCTGCGCCTGGATGCCCGCGGCGAGCCGGAACACCTCGGCATTCATGTGCGTGGCCGAGCCGTTGCCTGCGGACGCATAGTTGAATGCGCCCGGCTTGGCCTTGGCCTGCGCCACCAGGTCCTTCACGTCGGTGAACTTGCCCGGTGTGGTCACGAGCACGTTGGGCAGGCTCGCCATCGGCGTGATGCCCGCGAAGTCCTTGAGGGTGTCGTACGAGAGGTTGGTGTAGATCGACGGATTGACGAGGTGGCCCGCCGAGTGCACCAGCAGCGTGTAGCCGTCGGCCGGTGCCTTGGCCACCAGGGCCGCGCCCAGCGTGCCGCCGGCGCCCGGACGGTTGTCGATGATCACGCTGGTGCCCAGCGCCGGACCGAGCCGCTCGGCGACCAGCCGCGCGACGATGTCGGTGCCGCTGCCGGCCGTGAAGGGCACCACCAGCCTGATCGGCTGGCCCGTAGGCCAGGTGCCCTGCGCGTGAACGCTGCCCCAGGCGCACGCGGCCAGCAAGGTCGCGAGAAGGGTGCGGCGGCTCGGGCGCGCGGATGTCGATGCGGTCATGTCGTTGTCTCCGTTGGAATGGGTCTGTGTCTTCAGCGTGCGGCCGGTGGCGCGTTGGCCATCACCAGCGCCACCAGCACGGGGCGGTTCGTGCGGTTGGCGAGCTGGCGCTTCTCGCCGGGGGCGAAGCGGCATGAGTCGTAAGGGCCGAGCACGGCCTCCGTGGCGGCCTGGCCGTCCACCTCGCCGACCAGGGTGAGCTCGCCCTCGAGCACGAGGTAGAGCTTCTCGATCGGCGAGCCGTCGAGGGTGGTGTGCCCGCCCGGCAGGATCTGGCTCATGCCCATCCACATTTGCTCGGAGGGACCGGCTTCCTTGCCCTGCAGTCGCAGGCAGCGCATGTCGAAATGATGGGGGGCCTCGTAGGAGGGCGCGGCGGCGAAGCGCGTGACGTGCATGGCTGCTCCTCAGGGCCGCAGCACGACGCGGTCGGTGCTGCCCGAGAGCACCAGCCGGTAGGCGTCCAGCGCCTCGTCGAGAGCGAAGGCGCGCGCCACGGGGAATGGCCTGAGCGTCCCGCACTCGAAGCCGTCGCGCATGGCGTCCAGCTGCGCGGTGGATTCGATGCAGTCCATCGCCAGCGAGTCGATGCCGACGAAGGTGTGCCGGCCGCGGTAGAACGCGAAGATGTCGAAGGGCACCGCGCGGTCGTGCGTCGCGATGAAGATCTGCGTCGCGCCCTTGGCCATCGCCTTGTTGGCGGCCTCGAAGTAGGCGCTGCCCACGGTGTTGTAGACGATGTGCGCGCCGCGCCCGTCGGTCAGCTCGCGCACCCGCGCGGCCACATCGGCGTGGTGGCGTGCGTCGATTGTGTCCACCGGCCCGCTCGCAAAGCCCGCATAAGGCCCGACATGGCGCTGCACCGCGATCACGCGCGCACCGGCCTGCGATGCAAGCTGCACGGCCGCCTGCCCGACCTTGCCGTTGGCGCCGAGCACCAGCACCGTCTGCCCGGCCTGCGGCATGCCGCTGCGGCGAAAACCTTCATAAGCGGTGACGAAGGGCACGCCCACCGCGCCGGCCTCGTCCATCGAGATGCCACGGGGCTTGGCACGCAATGCGGCTTCGGGCAACACGAGGTAGCGTGCATGCGAGCCGTCGCGCGTGATGCCGTTGTCGCCGCCCGAGCCGTAGACCTCGCGGCCGATCCATTCGGCGGGCCCGCTCACGACGGTGCCCGCGAAGTCGCGGCCCGGCGTCCGGGGCCAGACCGCCTGCGGCATGAGGCCCAGCGTCGCCTTCACGTCGCTCGGGTTGACTGCCGCGGCGGCGATGCGCACCACGGCGTGGCCGGGGGGCGGAGTGGGTTCGGCCTGCGGTGCGGCTTCGAGCTTCAGCGCATCGAGGTTGGCGGCCTTCTCGTGCACGCGCAGCGCGCGCGAGGTGTGAACGGGGTGCATGGCTGCGACGCTCATCGTTTCGCTCCTTGCACGGTGCGTGCGTCGGGCAAGCCCAGCATCGCGCGCGCTTCGCGCGGGTTGGCGATCTCGCCGCCCAGGCTTTGCAGGATGTCGCGCGCCTTCGCCACGAGCTGCGCGTTGCTCTGGGCCAGCACGCCTTTCTCGAGGTAGATGTTGTCTTCCATGCCCACGCGCACATGGCCACCCAGCAGCCAGGCCTGCGCGACGATCGGGAACTCCATGCGGCCGATGCCGAAGGCGCTCCAGAACGCACCGCGCGGCAGCATGTTGCGCGCGTAGAGCAGCGTCTCCGGCGTCGGTGCGAAGCCGTACTTCACGCCGAGCACGAAGGTCCACATGCCCGGGCCGTCGAGGGTGCCGTCGGCGATCAGGTCGAGCGCCAGGTTGATGTCGCCCGAGTCGAAGATCTCCAGCTCCGGCTTGACGCCGGCTTCGCGGATCACCCGGGCCATGCGGCGCACGTTCTTCGGCGTGTTCATCACCACGTCGGGTCCGCTGTTCATCGTGTTGAGGTCCAGCGAACACACGTCGGGCTTGATGAGCGCGATGTGCTCGACGCGCTTCTCCGGCGGCAGCAGCGAGGTGCCGGGCGCATAGACCTTGGGGTCGTCCTCGCTCGGGATGAAACGCCCTCCGGGACCGGTCGTGAGGTTCACGATCAGTTCGCGATCCTGCCGACGGATGCGTTCGACCACCTCGCGGTACAGGTCGACCTCCATCGATGGCTTGCCGGTGCCGGGATCGCGCACGTGGATGTGCACCTGGCCGGCACCGGCCTCCGCGGCCGCCAGGCATTCGTCGGCGATCTGCGTGGGCGTGATCGGCAGGTGTGGCGTCTGCTCGGGTTTCACGAGGTTGCCCGTGACCGCGCAGGTGATCAATGTCTTGTTCACAGGTGGCGCCCTCCATCCACCACGATGCGCGTGCCGGTGACGAAGCGCAGCGTGGTCGCCAGTGCCTCGACGGTGGCGGCGACGTCGTCCGGCAGGCCGATGCGGCCGAGCGGCGTGGTCGAGGCCATCTTGTTCTTGAAGTCTTCGCCACGGCCCGGCACGAAGGCCGATTCGACCGCGCCCGGCGACACCGAGACGACGCGCACCGCCGGCGCGAGCGCCTTGGCGAGTGCGTCCCCCACCACGTCCAGGCCGGCCTTCGCCGCGACATAGGCGAGGTTGCTGCCGACCCCCGTGAAACCCGCGATCGAGGACACGTTGACGATCAGCCCGTCGCCACTGGCCTTGAGCATCGGCGCGAAGGCGCGGATCGTGGCGAACACGCCGCGGAAGTTCGCGCGCAGCAGCTCGTCGATCAGTTCGTCGGTGAGGCCGTCGAGGTCGCCGGCAGGCACCGGCCGCGTGTGGCCTGCGCTGTTGATCAGGATGTCGCAGCGGCCGTGCGTGGCCCTCACCTGCGATGCGGCAGCCTGCAGGCTGGCGCTGTCGACGATGTCGGCGCGCAGCGCGCCGTGTGCCTGGCCTTGCGCCGACGGCAGTCCGGCCGCGCGCGCATCGGCGTCGTCGCCCTTGCGGTGCAGCAGGACGCAGGTGGCGCCGAGCGCGGCGAGCCGGCGCGCGCTCGCATACCCGATGGCGCCGAGGCCGCCGGTGATGACGGCCACCTTGCCGTCTAGACGTGTGATGGGGTCGAAGCTCATGGGAGGTCGCGTGTGAAGGGTGCGGGGGGTTGGGTCATGGGATGAGTCATGGGATGGGTGGGCGCGGGAATTTCATTTCGCCGGGCTCGAGCTGGAAGTCGTAGTCGAGCGTTGCGCTCAGGCCATCGGGTTGCATCGCGTAGCGCCCGATGAGCCGCCGTGTCACGCCGAAGGTCGGGTCGCTCTCCAGGTTCTCGTCGTCGTCGGCATAGACCTGGCTGACCAGCACCTTGTGGCCGGGCTTGCTCACCATGAAGTGCAGATGCGCCGGTCGGTTCGGATGGCGCTGTTGCGCGCGCAGCAGCTCGCCGCAGGGGCCGTCGGTCGGCACCGGGTACCCGGCCGGCCGTACGCTGCGGAAGTGGTAGCGGCCTTCGGCATCGGTGCGGAAGCGGCCGCGCAGGTTCATGTCTTCCTGCGCCGGGTCCTGGTTCTCGTAGAGACCGACCGGCGACGCCTGCCACACGTCGACCATCGCGTCGGCCACGGGCTTGCCCTGCGCATCGCGCACCCAGCCGGACACCGACAGCGGGATACCGGGCGTGCCGGAACGGGCGATCGAGTCGCCCGTCGCGCAGTCGGGCGCATTGGCGCGCCAGAAGGGGCCCAGCAGCGCAGCCGGCGACTCGCCCTGCGGGTCCTGGTTGTTCTGCAGGGCGACGAGCGTCGACACGCCGAGGATGTCGGCGGCGAGCACCACTTCGTTCTTCTTCTCGCCGGAGGCCTGGCCGATCGCCACGATGAACTCGAGCGCGTGCTCGAACTCGTCTTCGGTCAGCTTCACCTCCAGCACGAATGCGTGAAGGTGGCGGGTGAGGGAGGAGATGACTTCGCGCAGCCGCGGATCGGGCGTGCGCTCCATGGCATCGAGCGCGATGCGGAGCACCGAGCCGGGTGTCGTGGCGATATTCATGGTGGAGCTTGTTTGTGCAAACGTTTGCACATTATTTGCGAACAAGGCCGACTCATAGAATGAGGGTTTACGAGAACCGTCACCTGATCGACTGGTTTTCGTTCAGACTTGCTTGCTCAAACGTTTGCACGAATGCCGCCAAATTCCACCCCTGTGACGATCCGCGACGTGGCGTTGGCCGCGGGCGTGCATGTGTCCACCGTGTCGCGCGCGCTGAATCCCGCGAAGCGCGCCCTGATCAGCGATGAAGTGCTGCGCGTGGTGGAGCAGGCGGCGCAGAAGCTGGGCTACCGGCCGAACCGGGCCGCCGCCGCGTTGCGCACTGGCCGCACACACACCATCGGCGTGCTGGTGCCCGACATCACCAATCCGGTCTTTCCACCCATCCTCCAGGGCATCGAAGCCAGCGCGGCGGCGCGCGGCTACTTCGTTTTCGTGGCGAACGTGGGCGATCCCCAGCTGGCCAGGCCGATCCTCGAGCGCATGCAGGCCCAGCAGATCGACGGCCTGGTGATGGCCATCGCGATGCGCGACGATCCGCTCGTCGACCACATCGTGCGCAACGGCATGCACGCCGTGCTGGTGAACCGCGCAGACGAAAGCGGGCGCCTGCCTGCCGTGGTGAGCGATGACCGGCTGGCGATGAAGCTCGCCGTCGACCACCTGGTCACGCTGGGCCACCGCCGCATCGCACACCTGGCCGGCCCGCAGGACGTGCCGACCGGCGTGGGGCGGCGGCAGGGCGTGGAACAGGCGTTGCGCGACCATGGGCTGCCGCGGCCCGTGGTGGTCGAATGCGCCGCCTACAGCCGCGAAAGCGGTCGCACTGCGATGAAGGAACTGCTGTCGCGCGGCAAGCCCCAGCCGCATGCCATCACCGGTGTCGATGCCATCGTGTGCTGCAACGACCTCGTGGCGCTCGGGGCCTACGACGTGCTGCGCGGGGCGGGCCTGCGCATCCCGCAGGACGTGTCGATCACCGGCCACAACGACATGCCGCTGGTCGACATGGTGGACCCGCCGCTCACCACCATCCGGTTGCCGCACCGTGAACTCGGCTGGCGCGCCGCGGGCCTGCTGTTCGACGAGATCGAAGGCAAGTCGCTGTCGGCGTCGACAGTGGTACTGCGGCCCGAGCTGGTGGTGCGTGCATCGACGGCGGCCCGCCGGGCCTGAGGCGGCCCGGCCCCACGTCTCAAGGCGAACGGTCCGGGCCCGTCAGGCCATCGGCCACTTGCGCGACCACCCAGTTCGGATCGTCCAGCGCGAGGTCGTGCCCTGCGGTCGGATGCTCGGCCATGGGCAACTGCCAGGCCTGTGCAAGCCGCCGCGAGCAGCCCGGGTCGACCAGCATGTCGCCCGCGCCGACCAACACCCTCAGCGGCAAGGCAGGTGCACCTTCCGGCGCGCGGTAGCGGGCCGCTGCGCACAGCTGGCGCAGCGCATTGCCCGTCGACACCGGATGCTTCGCGCGCAATGCGACCCACGTGTCGATGAGCGCCTGCGACGCGGCCGCATCGTGGTGGCGGCTGGTCAGCCGCAGCACCGTCGCTTCGCGTGCGCGTGCGCGCGCATCGCGCCAGGGCCACAGCACGCCCAGCAGCGCCGCATAGTTGCGCGGCCGCAGCCGTTGATGGAACGCGCTGAAGGGCCGCAGGCTGGTGTTGACCAGCACCGCGCTGGCAAGCTCTTGTGGATACCGGTGCGCCCATTCGACCGCGACCATTGCGCCGAGCGACATCGCGAGCAGGTGGCAGCGCGTGAGCCCGAGCGCATGAAGCTGCGCGCGGCAGTCTTCCATGGTGGCGCGGATCGACAGCGGGCTTCGCTGCGCATGGCGCGTGCCGGCGCCGGGCAGGTCGATCGTGAGTACGCGCACGCCGGGCAGGCGCGCTGCGAGCAGCGCCGGCAGCGCGCCCCAGTGGCCGGCCTCGCGCGTGAGGCCGCGCAGCAGCACCCAGGGCAAGCGGTCGGCGATCATGCGGCGTACCAGCGGGCCAGCGCCTGGGCGTGATGGCGGCGCCGGGCTTCGTCCTGCGGCACCCATTGCGCATGGCTGCTGGCGGCGCGCAGGATGAAGTCCATCCACCAGAGATGACGGCGCAGCACGCGCTGCTGGCGGTGCGCGATCACCGGGTTGAAGATGCCGTGGCGCGAGAAGAGCTGGCGCGGGTTCTTCTTCACCCACAGCCACGAGCCCATCTCCAGCGTGAGCGGCAGGAAGAGCGCATCGGGCCGCTCGCAGGCGCGTTGGTACAGGTGGTCCCACAGGTCGCCGTGCGTCATGTACTGGCGGCTCTGCGGCTCCAGCACGTACGGGTGATGCTGCAGGTTCAGGTCGATGAGTTCCCCCAGGGCGTGCATCTCGGGCAGGTGCGCCATCGGCCGCGGCGTGTGCGCGTAGGGAAACCAGAGACGGTCGGCCAGGCCGAAGCCGGAGTGGCAGTCGAGCGCGATGCTGAAGGGCCGGCTGAGCAGCTCCTCCTCGACCAGCGCGCACAAGGCGGCGCTTTCGCTTTCCATCGGGCCGCCGGCCACGCCGCGGTACCACGGCAGCGTCGCGCTGAGCCGCTGGCCGCCGAGCATCCAGGGCACGCGACCCAGCGCCTCGACCGGCGCGTTGCGCATCAGGTCGACGCCGCGCGGGTTGGCGCGCGTGCCGAGCCACAGTCCACCCGGGTTGACGATCGGCAGGAAGACGAGGCGCAGCGTCTCGAGCTGGTGCTGCAACGTCACGTCCCATTGCAGCCGCGTCACGATGCTGCGCAGGTACGCGATCGTCACCTGCGCACCGATGCGTTCGAGCCCGTGCACGCCGCCGAAGAAGCCGACCGCGGGCACGTCGCGGCGCGTGCTGCCGAGCAGGAAGGCCTGCACCTCGAAGCGCTCGCCGCCGGCGTCGACTTCGCACAGCACGCGGCGTTCCATCGCCGGCCCTGCGAGGTCGGCGAGCGCCTGCAGTTCCAGCAGTTCGGGCAGTTCGGCGGGGGTGGTGGGACGCATGGCGATCGGTGGTTTCGGCCGTGAAGGATAGCCAGCGCCCTGCCATCAAAACGTCATGTTCGGGGGGTACGGTGGACGACCTGTCGTCACTCGCCGAGGCCTCCGATGCGCGCTGTCCTGAACCTGCCAACGACCGTCCATGCGGTCCGCGTGATCACTGTCGCGATCGTGTGGGGCTGCGCCGAATCGATCGCGCTGGCGCGATCACGCTGGCGCCGCACGCCGCGCTGAGCCGACGATGTGCCCTGGCCGTTTCAGGCCGGCTTCGATCGCATCGTCGAAGCGCAAGGCGTTGGAGCGCAAACGCCTCGTCGCCAGAACATCTGATGTTCGCTGACAGACGGCCCCGCAAGGCGCAGGCAAGCTGTTGCGGTTGCAACACCGTCAAAGTCCACGATGAAAACCTGCTCCCTCGTCTTCGCTGTTCTCATGGGAGCCGCGGCGCTGCCGGCCACAGCCCAGGTTTCGATCAACATCAATGTGCCGGGCCTTGTCCAGGCGCCGCCGCCTGCACCGCGCTACGAGCGTGCGCCACCGCCGCGTGGCGGGCAGGTGTGGGTGCCTGGCCACTGGCAGTGGACGGGGCGCGACTACGCATGGCGCGGCGGCTATTGGCAGGCTGCCCGGCCGAATTACGCCTATGCGCCGGGCCAATGGGTACAGGCCGATGGCGGTTGGCGCTGGCGTGAAGGGGACTGGCGGCGTGCCGAGCGCCGCCAGGAAAGGCGCGATCGTCGTGAGGACCGCCATGAACGCCACGACCGCCACGACCGCCATGACGATGACCGTCGCGGCGGTTATCACTGCCCACCCGGTCAAGCCAAGAAGGGCAACTGCTGACGCCGCAGACGTTCAGCGCACTCTGGCCGGGTAGCCCGCCTCGATCCAGCTTTCTGCGCTGGCACTCGTCAACTTGAAGGTCGGCGCCACGCGCGCCTCGCCCAGCTGCACGCCGGATTCGTCGTGGGCTGTCAGCGTTGCGTAGGGATTGTCCTCGTCCGGCACGATCTGCAGCGCCACGCGGATGCGTTCCGATCCGGCGCCGACATTCAGATGCTTGTTGAGCTGCGCATGCAGCTGCTGCTCGTGGCGGCGCAGCACTTCGGACGCCGTCTTCACGAGCGTGTGGAAGGCCGGTGCGTCGAGCGGCTTGGGGTTCTTCTTGTCGCGGCCCATGGTCCACGGCCCGGTGAGGGCAGGCTCGGCCTCGCCCTGGCGGGTCATCGACACGGCCCAGCCGTCGTCTTCTTCGTTTTTGATGACGCGCGCCGTCCAGAGCGCGTCGCGCCAGAGGCGGGGTTCCTGGATCGCCAGGTCGTCTTGGTCTTCGGGTACGTCTGCAGGGGGCAAGGAATCGGTCATGAAGGCATGATGCACTGCTGTTTTTGTTGCGGAGATTGTCGATGCCCATGGACCCTGCCCGCGTTGCCCGCGCCCGCGCCATGTGGCGATGGGTCGGCGACGAACGCCCACCTTTCGCCATTGCGCCGAAACCCGGCCAGGAGTCGGTGTGGGACTATCCGCGCCCGCCGCGACTGGCGTCCGATTCGAGGGAGGTGGTGGTGCGCTTCGGCGACGTTGAAATTGTTCGCACACGGCGTGCGTTGCGCGTGCTCGAAACCGCCAGTCCGCCTACGTTCTATCTGCCCGTGAGCGACATTCACATGGCGCACCTGGTGTCCGCCGAGGGCAGCTCGCATTGCGAGTGGAAGGGCGATGCCGGCTACTGGTCGGTGGTCGCCGGCGGGCAACGGCTCGACCGCGTCGCGTGGTCGTATCCCGATCCGTTCGACGAATTCGCCGGTCTGCGCGACCACATCGCCTTCTACCCGCAGCCGCTCGATTGCCGCGTCGACGGCGTGCGCGTGCTGCCGCAGCCCGGCCGCTTCTACGCGGGGTGGATCACGCCCGAAGTGGTCGGTCCGTTCAAGGGCGAGCCGGGTTCGGGCGGCTGGTGAGCGGGCGCTGCGGCGCGCTCAGAAAACCGACAACCCCGTCTTCGCGACGAACAGCGCCAGCGCCTTCATGCCGAGCAGGGAGTTGCCGGTCGCGTCGAGCGCGGGCGACCACACGGCGAGCGTGAGCTGGTCGGGCACCACGGCCACGATGCCGCCGCCCACGCCGCTCTTGCAGGGCAGGCCGATGTTGAAGGCCACGTCGCCCGCCGCGTCGTAGGTGCCGCAGGTCAGCATGAGCGCGTTGATGCGGCGCGTCTGGCGCTCGTTCGTCACGTCCGACTGGCCGTCGAAGGGATGCGCGCCGTCGCGGCAGAGGAAGCCCGCGGCGCGCGCGAGCTGGCGGCAGTCCATGCGCAGCGCGCACTGGTGGAAGTAGGTATCGAGCACCGCCGCGACGTCGTTGTCGATCTTGCCGAAGCTCTTCATGAAGTTGGCGAGCGCGACGTTGCGGTAGCCGGTGGCGGCTTCGGACGCGGCCACCTCGGCATCGAAGGCGATCGGCTCGCCGCAGAGGCTGGAGATCAGCGCGAGGATGTCGGCCTTGGCGCCTTCGCCGCTGCCCGCGTGCTTGACGAGCCGGTCGGCCACGGCGATGGCGCCGGCATTGATGAACGGGTTGCGCGGCTTGCCCTGTTCGTGCTCCAGCTGTACCAGCGAATTGAACGGATTGCCCGAGGGCTCGCGGCCGATGCGCTCCCACAGCGCCTCGCCCACGCGCTGCATGGCGAGCGTGAGCGTGAAGAGCTTCGACACGCTCTGGATCGAGAAGGGCGTGGCGCTGTCGCCCGAGGCCGCTTCCTCGCCGCGGCAGGTGTGAAGCGCGATGCCGAGCTGCCGCGGGTCCACGCAGGCGAGCGCAGGGATGTAGCTGGCCACGCTGCCCGCCGCACCGAGCTCGGGCTGCAGGGTGGCGACGATGTCGTCGAGGATCGATTGGAAGTTCATGGGCAACGGGGTCAGCGGTGGCGCCGGTTCACCATCACGATGCCCAGCCCGACGCCGGCCAGCGCGAGCACCAGCTGCAGCGTGAGCGGCTCGTGCAGCAGCGCCACGCCGAACACCAGCGCGAACAGCGGTGTGAGGAAGGTGAAGGACGACATCTGCGTGGCCGGGTAGTGGCGCAGCATCCACATCCAGGTGAGGTAGCTTGCGAATGCGCCGATGAAGGTCTGCAGGGCGATCGAGCCCCAGGCCCACGCCGGGTAGTGCCAGCCCCACGATTCGCCGAGCGCAATCGAGATGAACGGGCACACCGCCGCGGTCACTGCAACTTGATAGAAAAGCATCTTCTCCGGCGTCGCGGTCGCCAGGCGCGTCGAGCGGATCGTGAGCGTCGTCACGCCCCACAGCATGCCGGCCGCGAGGCCGAGCGCGTCGCCGTACAGCTGCGACGACGTGGTGTGGCCGAAGCTCTCGCTGAACGCGACGATCACGCCCCCGAACGCGAGCGCGAGCCCCACCCACTGCAGCCCGCGCAGCCGCTCCGATGGCACCCAGCGCGGCAGGAAGAGCGCGACCCAGAAGGGCGAGGTATAGAGAAACACCGTGAGCCGCGAGGCGCTCGTGTGTTGCAGCCCCATGTAGATGCAGACGAACTCGCCGGCGAACAGCAGCCCGGCGAGCAATCCGCCCGGCAGCGTGCCATCGCGTTCGAAGAGCGGCACCTTGCGCGCCACGCACCAGCCCCACAGCAGCGCCACCGCGCCTGCCATGCGAATCGACGCCTGCCACAGCGGCGGCACTTCGGCCGCGGTGGCCTTGATGAGGATCTGCTGCAGACCCCAGAACGCACAGCAAGCGATGAGAAGGGTGACGGCGAGTGAATCGAGTTGCGTCTTGCGCTGGGTCATCGGTCGATCGTAGCGGGCCGGGCTTGGCGTTGCCCGCCGTGCTGCGGCACACTCGTTCCATGGTTTCCCCGATCCCCCTCGTCGACATCGCCGCGCTGGCCGGCGACGACGCCGCGCAGCGCGTGGCCACCGCCCGCCAGATCGGCCGGGCCTGCCGCGAGGTCGGCTTTTTCGCCATCACGGGGCACGGCGTGCCCGACGCGCTGCGCGCCGATGCCTTCGCGGCCAGTGCCGAATTCTTCGCGCTCGACGCCCCCTTGAAGCAGGCGATGGCCATCGACAAGCTCGGCGCCAACCGCGGCTACGTGGACTTCGGCGCGGAGGCGCTGGACGACAGCCGGGAGGGCGCCGATCAGAAGGAAGCGCTGAACCTCATCTGGACCGACGAGCGCGCGCGCCCGCCCAACGTGTGGCCGCCGATCGACGGCTGGCGGCCGCGGGTGCAGGCCTATTTCGATGCCGCGCTCGCGGCCGCGCGGCGCCTGCACGCTGCCTTCGCGCTCGACCTCGACCTGCCCGAAACCTTCTTCGACGACAAGCTAGACCGACCGCTCGCGACCCTGCGCCTGCTGCACTATCCGGCGCCCGAGGCGGGGACGGCGCCCGCCGGCATCGGCGCCGGCGCGCACACCGACTACGGCAACGTGACCCTGCTCGCGACCGACGGCGTGGCCGGCCTGCAGGTGCGCACGCGCGCGGGCGAATGGGTCGATGCGCCGTCGATCCCTGGCGCCTTCATCTGCAACATCGGCGATTGCCTGATGCGCTGGACCGACGATGTGTACGTGTCGACGCCGCATCGCGTGGTGCGGCCGGCGCGCGAGCGCTATTCGATCGCGCTGTTCCTCGATCCGAACGCCGACGCGGTGGTCAGCGCGATCCCGTCGTGCGTGCCGCCGGGCGAAGCGCCGCGCTACGCGCCCATCACCGCGCAGGCGTACCTGCAGTCTCGCTTCGACGCCACCTACACCCGGCCGTTGCCGAGATAGTGCCGGCTCAGAGCGGCAGCTCCGTGTAGAAGCGGCCGCCGTGATAGAGCAGCGGCGAGGCACCGACGTTGTGGGTGCAGCGCTCCACCTCGCCCACGAAGATGACGTGGTCGCCCTCGTCGTAGCGGCTGCGGTTGAAGCATTCGAAGCTCGCCGCGGCCCCGGCCAGCACCGGCGCACCGCCGAGGCCCTCGATGAAGGCCACGTCGCTCCAGCGGTCGATGTCCTTGGTCGCGAACCGCTGGGCCAGCGCCTTCTGGTTGGCCGCCAGGATATTGACCGTGTAGTGCGATCCTGCGCTCAATGCCGGCATCGAGCCTGCGCCGCGCGCGAGGCTCCACAACACCAGCGGCGGGTCGAGCGAAACAGAATTGAAAGAGTTGGCCGTGAGCCCGACGAAGGTGCCGTCGGCCGCGCGGGCGGTGACGATGGTCACGCCGGTGGCGAACATGCCGAGCGCCTCGCGGAATTCGGCCGTCGAGAAGGAAGGCGCCTGGGCCTGGGCGGGAGCGGTCACGGGAAAAGATGGAGAAGACGGGGGGTCATTCTGGCCGATCGTGCCTTGCGGCGCTGTCATCCGTGTTTTTTGTCATGGCGTCAGTGGTAGTCGTCTTCGCGCTGGTGCCGCACCGCGCCGATCACCACCGAGTCGTTGCCCTCGATCTCGAAAAGGGCCACGTAGCCGCTGCTACCGAAAGGAATCACCAGCTCGCGCAGGAAGGGATCGTCTGCGGCCTTGCGACACGTGAAAGGGGAGAAGCTCAGTGCGGCAAGCCCGTTTTCGATGGCCTCCAACGCGCGCTCGGCAGCGACCAGATCGCCGCCCCGGTTCAACTCACGCTCGAGCACGAAGTCATACAGGCGCTCCAGGTCGTCGAGCGCCTCGCGCGTGAACCGGACGCGATAGCTCACCGGGCGTCGGTCTTCGGCGGCACCTTGGCAGCTGCCAATTTGCGCTTGAGGCGCTGTAGCACTTCGCCGGCATTGAAATAATCGCCGCTCTCCTTCGCGGCGGCGAGCGAGCGTCCGCCGCGGTCCAGAAATTCTGCCTGGCTCCTGCGTCGATGCACCGAGGCGCGGATCGCTTCCTCGACGAACTGCGACAGCGATTCGTTCTGGCCCAGCACCTGTTCGACCGCTTCACGAAATTCAGGTTCGACCCTCAGGGAGGGAATGGTGGCAGTCTTCATTGCGCAACTGTATCGCGTTTGCGATGCAAGTGTGATCACCCGAAGAACCAGTAGCACGCCCCGATGGCCGCGACCACGCCGGCCAGCTCCGCGAGCAACGCGCAGGGCACCGCGTGTCGGGCGCGCTGGATGTTGACCGCGCCGAAGTAAACGGCCAGCACGTAGAAGGTGGTTTCGGTGCTGCCCTGAATGGTGGCGGCGGCGAGCGCGGGGAAGCTGTCGACGCCCTGGCTCTTCATCGTCTCGATCAGCATCGCGCGTGCCGCGCTGCCCGAAAACGGCTTGACCAGCGCGGTCGGCAGCGCATCGACGAAGCGGGTGTCGGAGCCGGTGAGCGCCACGGCCCACCGGATGCCGTCGAGCAGGAGGTCCAGTGCGCCCGACGCGCGCAGCACGCCGACCGCGCACAGCATCGCGACCAGGAAAGGCAGCAGGTTCTTCGCGATGTCGAAGCCCTCTTTCGCGCCTTCGATGAAGGCTTCGTACACCTTCACGCGGCGGATCGCGCCGGCGATCAGGAAGACCAGGACGATCCCGAAGAGCGCCAGGTTGCCCATCAGCGACGACAGCGAGGCGATGGCCGCCGCCGACAGCGTGCCGAGCAGGGCCATGAAGCCGCCGAGCGCGAGCGCACCCGGCACCAGGTAGGCCAGCACCACCGGGTCCCACAGCCTGAGCCGCTGCACAAGGGCGACCGACAGCAGACCGACCAGCGTCGACGCGCTCGTCGCCAGCAGGATCGGCAGGAACACCATCGTCGGATCGGCGGCGCCCTGCTGCGCGCGGTACATGAAGATGGTGACCGGCAGCAGCGTGAGCGACGAGGCGTTCATCACCAGGAACAGGATCTGCGCATTGCTCGCGCTGGTGCTGCTCGGGTTCAGCGTCTGCAGTTCGCGCATCGCCTTCAGGCCGATCGGCGTGGCGGCGTTGTCGAGCCCGAGCGCGTTGGCCGCGAAATTCATGGTGATCAGGCCGAGCGCCGGGTGGCCGGCCGGCACTTCGGGCATCAGCCGCCGGAACAGCGGACCCAGCAGGCGCGCCATCCAGGCCACCAGCCCGGCCGCTTCGGCGATGCGCAGGAAGCCCAGCCACAGCGTGAGGGTGCCGAAGAGCAGCACCATGACCTCGACCGCGAGCCGCGCCATGGTGAACAGGCTCTCGACCAGCGCGGCGAACACCGTCGGGTCGCCCCCGACGAGCCAGCGGCCGAAGGCGGCCACCGCCGCCACCAAGAAGAACCCCAGCCACAAGCCGTTGAGCACGCTTTCCCCTGTTGAATGCCGGCCGATGATAGGTGGGTAGAGTGCGGCCCATGACGACGCTCCGAAGATTCCTCGCCAACGTTGCCGTGCTGGTGGCAGCCGCGCTGGCGGGCGGCTGTGCGTCTTTGCCGCCGCCGGTGGCGCGACCGGCCACGCATGCCATCACCGATGGCAACACCACCTTCCTGGGCAAGATGGCGGTGCAGGGCGCGCCGGCCGCGGAGCCCGGCGCGGCGCCGCTGTCGGGCTTCCGGCTGATGCCGGAGGCGGCCTTCGCGTTCGACGCGCGCATCGCGCTCGCCCGCAATGCCGAAAAGTCGCTCGACGTCCAGTACTACCTGATCGAGAAGGACGACGTCGGCCTGCTCCTGCTGAAGGAACTGCGCGACGCCGCGCTGCGCGGCGTGCGCGTGCGCCTGCTCGTCGACGACCTCTACAGCGCCGGCGAGGACGAACTCTTCGGCGCGTTCGCCGCGTTCCCGAACGTCGAGGTGCGGATCTTCAACCCGCTGCCGTCGCGCGCGGGGTCGCTGCCGGTGCGGCTCGCCTTGTCGCTGCACGACTTCAAGCGCATCAACCACCGCATGCACAACAAGCTGATGATCGCGGACAACAGCTTCTCGGTGACGGGCGGGCGCAACATCGCCAACGACTACTTCATGCGCAGCACCGCGGCGAACTTCATCGACATGGACGTGGTGTCGAGCGGGCCGGTCGTGCACGACTTTTCCAAGGCGTTCGACATGTACTGGAACAGCGAGCACGTGCGCCCGATCGAGAGCATCGCGCCGCTCGGATTGCCCGCCGACGCGGCGCAGCGGCGCTTCGACGAGATCGCCAAGGCCGCCGTGCCCGACGTGCCGCTGCGCCCGCGCGACGTGCTGGCCAATCCCCCGCTCGGCGAGGAACTCGTCACCGGCAAGCTCCAGCGGCACTGGGCCACCGGGCGCGTGTACGCCGACAACCCCGACAAGATCACGCGCAAGCCCGAGGACGCCTACCGCGGGAGCGTCACCGAGGGCGCGCTGTCCGCCATCGGCACGGCCACGCGCAAGGTGGTGATCGCCTCGCCTTACTTCATCCCCGGTCCCATCGGCATGGCGATGATGCGCGAGCAGGTCGAGGAGGGCGTGGCGGTCACGGTGGTCACCAATTCGCTCGGGTCCACGGACGAGCCGCTGGCCTATGCGGGCTACGAGCGCTACCGCGCCGACATGCTCAAGGCGGGCGTGACGATCTACGAGATCGCGCCGCAGTACAGCGCGCGCAACAAGCGCTTCGGCGAGTTCGGCAAGTCGATCAGCCGGTTGCACGCCAAGCTCGCGATCCTGGACGAGCACCGCATCTTCGTGGGCTCGATGAACCTCGACCACCGGTCGGCGGCGGTCAACACCGAGCTGGGGCTGCTCATCGACAACCGCCTGCTGGTGGCCGAGTACAACGACTTCGTGCGCGGCGCCGACGGCGTGGACGACATCGGCTACCGCCTGCGCCTGACGCCCGATGGCCGGCGCACCGAATGGCTCGAATACAACGACGAGGGCGGGGACATCGTGCATGCCGACGTGCCGGGCGAGTTCCTCTGGCTGCGTTTCAAGAGCTGGCTGCTGCTGCCCATCGTGGGCGAAGACCTGCTCTGATGCGCTCTGTCTCGCCCGCGACGCGGCATCGCGGCGGAGGATGACAGCATCGGCGCCGGCGAATCGAAGCCAACCCTCCCATGACCTCCCTTCCTGATGGCCTGATCGTTGTCGCCAAGCGCGAGTGCCCGACCTGCACGCTGGTCGAGCCCCTGCTGGCTGAACTGGCGGGCGGCGCCGAGCCGCTGGTCGTCTACGTGCAGGACGATCCGCGCTACGCGGCCGGCGTGACCGGGCAGGTCTACGACGAAACGCTCGAGCACTCGTTCCGCCTGGGCATCGAGTTCGTGCCGACGCTCATCCGCATCCGCGATGGCGTCGAGGTCGCGCGCACCTACGGCTGGCACCGCGGCGACTGGCAGGAGATCAGCGGGCGTGCGGACCTCGGCGAATCGCTGCCGCCCATGCGGCCGGGCTGCGGCTCCAAGACGCTGGACCCCGGCATCGCCGAAGAGCTGGTCGTGCGCTTCGGCGACACCGGCCTCGCCGCGCGCCAGGTCGACATCGGCGAGGGCGAAGACCTGATGGAGGCCTGCTTCGATCGCGGTTGGACCGACGGCTTGCCGGTCGTGCCGCCGACGCCCGCCCGCGTGCTGCGCATGCTGCAGGGCACGACGCGCCGGCCGGACGAATGCATCGGCATGGTGCCGCCCGACCTTGCGCCCTGCACGGTCGAGAAGGTCGCGATCAACGCCGTCATGGCGGGCTGCAAGCCGGAGTACCTGCCGGTGGTGCTGGCCGCGGTCGAGGCCGCGCTGATCGACGAATTCGGCATGCACGGCGTGCTCTGCACCACGATGTTCGCGGGGCCGATGGTGATCGTGAACGGGCCGGTGGTGGCCAGCGTCGGCCTCAATTCGGGCGTCAATGCGCTCGGGCAGGGGACCCGCGCGAACGCCACGATCGGGCGGGCGCTGCAGCTGGTCATCCGCAACGTCGGAGGAGGGCGCCCCGGCGAGGTCGACCGTGCCACGCTCGGCACGCCGGGCAAGTACTCCTTCTGCTTCGCCGAGGCCGAAACGCCTGGCTGGGAATCGCTCGCGGTCGAACGCGGCTTCGCCCTCGACGCCTCGGTCGTGACGCTGTTCGCCGCCGAAGGCGTGCAGGGCATCGTCGACCAGAAATCGCGCGAGCCCGAATCGCTCGCCCGCAGCTTCGCGCTGTGCCTGCGCAGCGTCGACCATCCCAAGCTCGCGATGGCGGGCGACGCGGTGCTGGTCGTGTCGCCCGAGCACGCGCGGGTGTTCATCGAGGCCGGCTGGTCGAAGGCGCGGCTGCGAGCCGAGCTCGACGCACTGCTGCTCTCGCCGGCCGATGAGATGCTCGTCGGCGCCGGCGGCATCGCCGAAGGGCTGCCGGCTTCGCTCGCGGGCACGATGGTGCCGAAGTTCCGGCCCGGCGGCCTGCTCATCGTTCGCGCCGGCGGCACCGCCGGCCTGTTCTCGGCGGTGATCGCCGGTTGGGCCGCCTCGGGCGCCACCGGCTCCACCCCGGTTTCCAAGGAGATCACTGCATGAATCCCACGCACACGCTGCTGGACCCGACGTCGGAGCGCGCGGCCGCGGGCCGCACGCTGGCGGCCCGGCCGACCAGCTTCGAGGGCGCCACCGTCGGCCTGCTCGACATCTCGAAGTCGCGCGGCGACGTCTTCCTCGACCGGCTGCACGAGCTTTTGAACGCGCGCGGCATCGAGGTCAAGCGCTACCGCAAGCCGACTTTCACGCGGCCCGCGCCAACGGCGCTGCGCCACCAGATCGCGGCCGAATGCCAGCTGGTCGTCGAAGGCCTGGCCGATTGAGGGTCCTGCACGTCGTGCTGTATGCATGACATCGTGGACCTTGAATCGCGTGGCATTCCCGGTGTTGGCGTCGCCTCCAGCGAGTTCGTGGAAGCGGCGGCCCTGCAGGCCAGGGCTCTCGGGCTGTCGCCGGCCATGGTGTTCGTCGCCCATCCCATCCAGGACCGGCACAACGACGAGCTGCGCGCGCTCGCCGACGCCGCGCTGCCGGAGATCCTTCAGCGGCTGCTTGCGCCCTGACGTCGCGGGCGGCCGCCTGTGATCGTCGCGGCGGCAGGCCATGTCGACCACGGCAAGACCAGCCTGGTCAAGGCGCTGACCGACATCGACACCGACCGGCTCGCCGAGGAGAAGCGCCGCGGCATGTCGATCGACATCGGCTTCGCGTATGCCGACCTCGGCCTCGCGACGCCGGTCGGCTTCGTCGATGTGCCCGGTCACGAGCGCTTCGTGCGCAACATGCTCGCCGGTGTCGCGTGCATCGACCTGGCGCTGTTGGTGGTTGCCGCCGACGACGGGCCGATGCCGCAGACGCTCGAACACCTGGGCATCCTGCAATTGCTCGGGGTGCCGCGCTGCGTGGTCGCGCTCACCAAGGTCGACCGCGTGGCGCCGGATCGCACGGCGCAGGTCGTGCGCGACATCGGGGCGCTGCTGCACGACGGGCCCTTTCGCGGCGCGCCGGTGTTTCCGCTGGTGGCGACCACCGGCGTTGGCGTGCCGGCGCTGCGCCAGCACCTGGCCGACATGGCGCAGTGCTGCGCCGCCCGCCTGCCCACGGGCCACTTCCGGATGGCGGTCGATCGCAGCTTCACGCTGTCGGGTGCCGGGCGTGTCGTCACCGGCGCGGTGCTGTCGGGCCGCGTGCAGGTCGGCGACGCGGTGGTCGTGTCGCCCGACGGCACCGTGGCAAGGGTGCGCTCCATCCATGCGCAGGACCGGTCCGCGGGCCAGGCGGTGGCCGGTCAACGTGCGGCGCTGAACTTGGCGGGCAGTGATCTCAAGGACGCCGCGCCGGCGCGTGGCGACTGGGTCGTCGCGCCGCCGGCCCATGCGCCGACCGACCGGCTCGACGTGCAGCTCCAGGCGCTCGGCGGCCCGCTGCCGCCGGCGCTGCAGCGCACGACGCTGCAGCTGCACATCGGGGCCGCCGCCGTGAGCGCGCGGCTCGTGCTGCTCGATGCGCCGACGTCCGATGCGGCACCGGTCTTCGCGCAGCTGGTGCTCGACCGCGCGATCGCCGCGCTGCACGGCGACCGCTTCATCCTGCGCGACCCGGCCGCGAACCGCACCCTCGCCGGCGGACGCATCGTCGACCCCTTCGCGCCCGCGCGTGGCCGCGCGACGGCGGCACGGCGCACCGCGCTGGCGGCGATGGCGCTGCAGGACACGCACGCGGCGTTGACCGCGCTGCTCGCCGGTGCGCCGCACGGCATCGATCTGGATCGTTTCCTGCTCGCTCGCAACCTGCCTGCGCTTGCGGAAGCGTCGCCGGGTTCCGCGCCGGTGGCGGACCCGCACGTCGTGCCGTGCGATGGCGTGCAGACGGCCGTGTCGCGCGCGCACTGGCAGGCGTTGCAGGACAGCATGCGCGCCGCGCTCGCGCAGAGCCACACCGCGCAACCCGACAGCGTCGGCACCACGGCGGCGGAACTGGTGCAGGCGCTGGGAATCCGGCGTGCGCCGCAATTGCTGCATGCCGCGCTGGCCGCCGCGGTGCACGATGGCTCGGTTGCGCGCGAAGGGCTGCGCCACCGCTTGCCGCATCACCGTCCCACGCTGTCCGAGGCCGACGGCGCGCTGCTCGCGCGCGTGGCTGCGCTGCTGCAGCCTGCGGGACTGCGCGCCCCCATCGTCGGCGAACTGGCCACCGCGCTGGCGCTGCCGCTGCCCGCGTTGCTCGACTTCCTGCTGCGGGCCCACCGGCTCGGGGCGCTGGTCCGCGTGGCACCCAACCGGTTCTACCTGCCGCAGACAGTGGCCGACCTCGTCGCCCACGCGCAGGCCTTGTCGGCGGAATCGACAACGGGCTTCGTGGCGGCCGCCTACCGCGATCGCACCGGCATCGGCCGCAACCTGACCGTGCAGGTGCTCGAGTTCCTCGACCGCGAGGGCGTGACGCGCTTCGACGGCATCGGCCGAACCACGGTGCGATGAAGGTCGCGCGGCCGTGCTACGGTCCGCGGCACATGAAGCACCTCATCCCAATCTGGCAACGCGTGCGGCGCGCTGCCCTGGACGCGCCCGGCCTCGGCGTGCTCCTGCTGGCCATCCGCAACTACGTGATGCACCAGAGCGCCAACCAGGCCGGCAGCCTGGCCTTCTCCTCGGTGCTGGCCATGTTCCCGCTGCTGATCCTGGTGTCGGCGGCCGCCGCCTACGTCGGGCAGGCGGGCGACGCAGCGGCGCTGGCCGGGCGGGTCATCAGCTACGCGCCGCCGGTGGTGCGCGATGCGATGCAGCCCGTCATCGACCAGGTGCTCGCGCAGCGCAACCAGGCGCTGCTGGCGATCGGCCTGGTCGTGACACTGTGGACCGCGTCGTCGGGCATGCAGGCCGTGCGCGGGGCGCTGAACCGGTCCTACGGCATCCAGCGCGGGCTGCCGTTCTGGAAGGCGCGGATCAAGGTGACGCTGTTCACGGTGATCGTCGGCGGCGGCATCCTGGCAGCCTTCAGTTCGGTGATCGTCATGCCCTATGTGTGGCGGCTGCTGGAGGACGGCGTGGGCGCGGGCCGTGAGACGCTGTGGCTCAACCACAGTGTGCGCTACGGCCTCGCCTTCGTCGTGCTGACGGTGCTGTATGCGCTGCTCTACGGGTGGCTGCCCGACGTTCGCCAGCGGCTCTCCACGGTGATCCCCGGCGCGCTCGTGGGTGCCGCCCTGTGGGTCGCGGCCGCGGCCACGCTGTCGTACACGCTGGCCACCGCCGGCAAGCTCGCCCTGGTCTACGGCAGCTTCGCGGGGGTGGTCGCGACGCTGGTGTTCCTGTACGCCAGCGCGACCACCTTGATCTTCGGGGCCGAAATCAACGGCGTGCTGCATGGCAAGCTGATGCCTACCGAATCGTAGGAACGGGCCGACAGGCCGCGCGCCGACGCGCTGGCATCATGGGATTTCGACCCGTGGCGCGTGCCGCGGGCCCTCCACCCATCCGCTTCCAAGTGCCCGTGGCGCCTTCGCCCCCCCATGCCCGCCCTTCGGCCGGCGCAGCAGACGATCTGAATTCCTGCGACCTGGAGCCCATCCGGATCCCGGGCGCCATCCAGCCGCACGGACGCTTGCTGGTGTTGTCGCCGCAGACTTTCGAACTTGTCGCGCACAGCGACAACTGGGCGCCGGACGCGCTGTCCCGGGCCCTGGAGGCGTTGCCGCTCGAAGCGCTGCGGACGCTCAAGCCGGGGGATCCGCCGGTCATGTTCGGCACGCTGCCCGGGGACACGGCCCTGCAATCGGTGACCGGGCATCTCACGACGGAGCACGCGCTGCTCGAGTTCGAAGACGCGCCGCCGGTCACCTCGGGTGAAGCCCCCATCTACTCGCTGACCCGGCAGTTCCTGCCACGGCTGCAGCAGGCATCGCGGCTGGAGACGCTGACCGATCTCGTCGCGGCCGAAATGAAGCGGCTGACCGGCTTCGGCCGGTGTCTTGTCTATCGTTTCGACGAGGCGGGCCACGGCGAGGTGCTCTCCGAGCGTCTCGATCCGGGCTACGACAGCTATGCCGGGCACCACTTCCCGGCGACCGACATTCCGAAGCAGGCGCGCGAGCTCTACGTGCTCAACCAGTTCCGGCTCATCGCCGACGCGACGTACACGCCCGTGCCCCTGCGCATGAAGGACGCCGCCGTGGCGCCGACCACCGTCGACCTCTCGCGCGCGCAGCTGCGGAGCGTCTCGCCGCTTCACCTGGAATACATGCGCAACATGGGCACGCTGGCCTCGATGTCGGCGTCCATCGTGGTGGACGGCCGGCTCTGGGGCCTGATCTCCTGCCACAACCGTACGCCGCGGCAACTCACGGCGCCGACCCGGCTGGCGTGCGAGCACCTGGGCCAGTTGCTGGCGCTGCAGGTCCAGGCGCAGGAAGCCAATCGCGCGGTCGCTGAGCGGCTCGAGCTGCGCAAGATCACGCTGGAGATCGTGAGCCACCTGGCCGACAGCGACGCCACGCTGCGCACCCTGGTCGCGCAGCCCTGGCTCACGCTGCAGGTGGCCCGGGCGACCGGCGCGGCCGTGGTGCTGGACGACGAGGTCTGGACCGTGGGCGACGTGCCCGACACGGTGCAGGTGCTGCAGCTCAGCCAGTGGATCGCCGGACTCGGCCAGGACGTCTGCGAGAGCCATGCGCTGGCCGACCACTACCTTCCCGGCGCCGAATTCCGGCACGTCGCGGCGGGCGTGCTGGCGATCTCGATCTCGCAGGTGCACCGGCACCAGGTGATCTGGTTTCGCCCGGAAATCGTGCAGACCATCACCTGGGCCGGCAACCCGCAGAAGGCGCAGATCGAGGCCGATGGCCGCATCCATCCGCGCCTGAGTTTCGAGAGCTGGGCCGAAGACATCGGTGGGCAGTCCGCGAAGTGGACCGAGCCGCAGGTGAGCGCGGTGCGGGAGCTGCGCCAGGCGCTGATCGGCATCGTGCTGCGCCGAGCCGAAGAGCTGGCCGCGGTGGCCTCCGAGCTGGGCCGCGTCAACAAGGAGCTGGAGGCGTTCTCGTACACCGTGTCGCACGACCTGCGCGCGCCGATGCGGCACATCGCGGGCTACGTCGACCTGGTGGTCGAGACCGAGCAGAAGCGGCTCGGCGAACGGTCGCTACGCTACCTCGGCAATGTGAAGGAAGCCGCCGCGTTCGCTGGGCAGCTGGTCGATGCGCTGCTCGACTTCTCGCGCATGGGGCGGGCCGCGCTCAAGAGCCGCGCGGTGGACACCCAGGCGCTGGTCGACGGCCTCGTGCGCGAACTCGCGCGCTTCGCGCCGGATCGCCGCATCGAGTGGACCATCGACCCTCAACTGCCCGCGCTGAACGCCGATCCGCTCCTGCTGCAGGTGGCGGTGCGCAATCTGCTGTCCAACGCCGTCAAGTATTCGCGCCGCAGCGAGGTCGCGCGCATCACCGTCAGGGGCATTCACCGACCCGAGGGCGACGGTCTGGAGGTCGAGGACAATGGCGTCGGATTCCAGATGAAGTACGTCGACAAGCTGTTCGGGGTCTTCCAGCGCCTGCACCAGGCCGACGAATTCGAAGGCACCGGGATCGGATTGGCGAACGTCAAACGCATCGTGGAACGCCATGGCGGCGCCGTCTGGGCCCGCGGCGACGTCAACAAGGGCGCGAGCTTCGGCTTCACGCTCCCCCGGCTGGTCGCGCAAGCACCGACCCTGCCGCACCCAGGAGATTTCGATGCTTAAACCCATCCTGCTCGTCGAGGACGACAAGCGCGACCTCGAGCTCACGCTCATCGCCCTCGAGCGCAGCCAGCTCGCCAACCACGTCGTGGTGCTGCGCGATGGCGCCGAAGCACTGGAATACCTGCGCCGCGAGGGCGAGCATGCCGAGCGCCAGGAGGGAAACCCGGCCGTCATCCTGCTGGACCTCAAGTTGCCCAAGGTCAACGGCCTTGAAGTGCTGGAAGCTGTGCGTGCCGATGCGAATCTCAAGAGCGTGCCGATCGTGATGCTCACCTCGTCGCAGGAAGAGGCGGACGTGCTCAAGAGCTACGAGCTGGGCGTCAACGCGTATGTCGTGAAGCCGGTGGCGTTCGACCGGTTCGTCTCGGCCATCGCCGATCTCGGCGTCTTCTGGGCCGTGCTCAACGAGCCGCCGCCCGGGTCGCTGAAAGCCAAGCGGGATGAGTAGCGCGCTCGCCCAGCCGTCGCGATCGGCCGCGTTGCGGGTCCTGCTGCTGGAAGACTCGCGCTTCGATGCCGAACTGGTGATCGAGGCGCTGCGGGAGGCGTATCCGGCCGCTGAGCCCCATCTCGTCAGCGACGAGGACGCCTTCGTCGGCGCGCTCGCGAACGACCGTTTCGACCTCATCCTGTCGGACTACGAACTGCCCGGTTTCACGGGCGCACAGGCGCTCGATCTGGCCCGGGCGATCAAGCCCGAGGTGCCGTTCATCTTCGTGTCGGGCGTGATCGGCGAGGACAACGCGGTCGAACTGCTCAAGCGCGGCGCGACCGACTACGTGAGCAAGGGTCGGCTCGGCCGCCTGCCGGTCGTGCTCGACCGCGCGTTGCGTGAGGCCTCCGAGCTGTCGGCACGGCAGGCAGCGGAAACGCGCTGGCGCGAGGCGGACAACGCCTTCACGCGCGTGGAGTCGCGCCGGCTCGCGCTGGTCGAACTGAACGACCGCATCCGGGACCTGGACGAGCCCGCGGAACTCTCCTACGCCGCCTCCGAAATCCTCGGGCGCCAGTTGCAGGTGAGCCGCGCCGGGTACGGCATCGTGAACACGCGCGCCGAAACGATCGCCATCGCGCGCGACTGGACGGCGCCCGGTGTTCAGAGCACAGCGGGCACGCTTCACTTCAGGGACTATGGCTCCTACATCGAAGACTTGCTTCGCGGCGTGACGGTCGCCATCGGCGATGCCTTCGAAGACCCGCGCACGCGCGCCAAGGCCGACGCGCTGGTGGCCGTCCAGGCGCGCGCCATCGTGAACATGCCGTTCACCGAAAAAGGCGGCCTTGTCGGTCTGCTGTTCGTCACCAACGCCGAATGGCGTGCCTGGTCGGGTGAGGACCTCGCGTTCATCCGCGAAGTCGGCGAACGCGTGCGGGCGGCCATCGCGCGCCGTGAAGCGCAGATCGAGCTCGCCGCCTTCGCCGCGTCGCTGGAGCGCCTGGTGGAAGAACGGACCTATGAGCGCGACCGCACCTGGCAACTGAACCAGGACCTGCTGGGCGTCGCGAACGAACAGGGCGTGTTCGAGAGCGTCAATCCGGCATGGGAGCAGGTGCTCGGCTGGAGCAACGAGCACATCCGCCAGACGCCGTTCCGAACGCTCGTCCACCCCGACGATCTGGAGGCGACCGAACGTGAGATCGAGCGCCTGGCGCAAGGCCATCGCACCACCCAGTTCGAGAACCGCTACCGCACGCGCACGGGCGACTACCGCTGGCTCTCGTGGACGGCGGTGGCCGATCGCGGACTGCTCTACATCGCGGCGCGCGACATCACCGAGCGCAAGGAGCGCGAGGCCGAACTCGAAGCCGCCAAGGAGCAACTGCGCCAGAGCCAGAAGCTGGAAGCCGTGGGCCAGCTCACGGGCGGACTGGCGCACGATTTCAACAACCTGCTGGCCGCGATCACCGGCAGCCTCGAGCTGATGCGGCGACGCATCGGGGAAGGGCGCCTGTCCGACATGGAGCGCTACATCGGGGTGGCGCAGGGCGCGACCAAGCGGGCCGCTGCGCTCACGCACCGGCTGCTCGCGTTCTCGCGCCGCCAGACGCTCGAACCCAAGTCGCTGAATATCAACCGGCTGGTGGCCGACATGGAAGAACTCGTTCGCCGCACGATCGGACCGGAGATCGCGCAGGAAGTGGTGGCGGCCGCGGGCCTCTGGACCGTCAAGGCCGACCCGGGCCAGCTCGAGAATGCGCTGCTCAACCTGTGCATCAACGCGCGGGACGCGATGCCCGGCGGCGGCAAGCTGACCATCGAGACGGCCAACCGCTGGATCGATCCGCGCACCGCGCGCGAGCGGGACATGGAGCCGGGCCAGTATGTGTCGATGTGCGTGAGCGACAACGGCGTCGGCATGTCCTCGGAGGTGGCCCAGCGCGCCTTCGACCCGTTCTTCACGACCAAGCCGATCGGCATGGGCACGGGCCTCGGGCTCTCGATGATCTACGGCTTCGCCAAGCAGTCGGGCGGCCACGTGAGGATCTATTCGGAGGTCGGCCAGGGGACGATGGTGTGCGTCTACCTCCCGCGCCACACCGGCGCCGAAGCGGCACCCGAAGAGCCTGCGCTACCGGCTTCGGACGTCGCGCGCGCCGATCGCGGCGAGACGGTGCTGGTGGTCGACGACGAGCCTGCACTGCGGATGCTGGTCAGCGAGGTGATGCGCGATCTGGGCTACGCGGTGCTCGAAGCCGCGGACGGCGCCGAGGCGCTCCTGCACCTGCGCTCGCCCGAGCGGATCGATCTGCTGATCTCCGATGTGGGGCTGCCCGGCGGCATGAACGGCCGGCAGGTGGCCGACGCCGCACGCCAGGAGCGCCCAGGCCTGCAGGTGCTGTTCATCACCGGCTACGCCGAGAACGCCGTGCTCAGTCACGGGCATCTGGACCCGGGGATGCACGTGATGACCAAGCCCTTCGCCATGGATGCCCTGGCGCAGCGCGCGAAGGGTCTGATCGAACAGGGCAGGGTGGCGATGCGGCCGGCTTGAAAGGCGCGCGGGGGCCCCGGTGATCGCGGTCGATGGCGCACCGCACAATCGCCGCTCGATGACGCTGCCGAATTCCAAGCTGCAACCGCCCGGCCTGCGCCGCCGCGACCTGAACCGCGTCGCCCTCTGGCTGGCGCTCGGCGCCTGGAGCGGCGCGCCGCTGGCACGGGCCGAGGGCGCCCCGCGCTGGCAGCGCAACCCGTTCACGCTCGGCGTGGCGAGCGGCCAGCCGCGGCCCGACAGCGTTGTGCTGTGGACGCGAATCGCACCCGATTTGCAAGCCGAATCGGGCTGGAACGGCGATGCAGCTTGCGCAGTGCGCTATGAAATCTATAGCGATGAAGCGCTGCACCAGCCGCTGCGCAGCGGCGAGGCGATGGCCTGGCCCTCGCGCGGCCACAGCGTCCACGTGACCGTCGATGGGCTCGCGTCCGGGCGCCCCTACTGGTATCGCTTCACCTGCGGCAACGCGGTCAGCCCGGTCGGACGGACCTGCACCGCGCCGCCGGCCCATGCCGACGTGGCGCGGCTGCGCATCGCGCTCGCGTCCTGCCAGCATTGGGAGCAGGGCTTCTTCGCGGCGCACCGCGAGATCGCGCAACGCGACGTCGACTTCGTGCTCTTCGTCGGCGATTACATCTACGAAGGCAGCAGCCCCGCATACACCGCGCAGACCGGCCGCAGCCACGGCAGTTCGACGCCGCACACGCTCGCCCAATACCGCGCACGCCATGCGCTCTACAAGAGCGACGTCGACCTGCAGGCCGCGCACGCGGCGCACCCCTGGATCGTGACGCTCGACGATCACGAGGTCGTCAACGACTACGCCGACGACCGCGACCCGGCCTGGACGGAGCCCGCGCGCTTCCTGCAGCGCCGCGCCGCCGCGTACCGCGCGTATTTCGAACACATGCCGCTGGCCGTGCCGCCGCAGGGCCCGGCCATGCGCATCCACGACCGCTTCGCGTGGGGCCGGCCCGCCGACCTGTGGACGCTGGACACGCGCCAGCACCGCAGCCATCACGCCTGCGCCGACCCGCAGCGAGATGTCGGCCGCAGCGTCACGGCGTGCGCCGACCTGCAGGACGATTCGCGCACGATGCTCGGCGCCGCGCAGGAACAGTGGCTGGCGCAAGGCCTGGCCGGCGCGACCGCGCGCTGGAAGCTCCTCGGCAACCCGACACAGGTCAGCGCGACCGGCATCGACACGCCCGAAGGCCGGCAGACCTGGACCGACGGCTGGGACGGCTACCCGGCCGCGCGCCGGCGTCTGTTGCAGGGCATCGCGGACGCGCGGGTCGCGAACGTGGTGTCGCTAGGCGGCGATGTGCACCGGCACGCCGCCGCGAACCTCCGGCTGCGGCCGAACGACGCGGCCTCGCCGATCGTCGCGAGCGAATTGATCGGCGGCTCGCTTACCTCGCGCGGCGCTAGCCAAGCCGCCATGGCGCGCATGCGGCGCGACAACCCCGATGTGCTGCACGCGCGTGGCGACGAGCGCGGCTGGGCGCTGCTCGACATCACCGCCGACGCGCTGCGTTGCGAGATGCGCACCACGAACCACCCGGTCGTCGCGGAAGCGACCTTCGGACGGCAGGCGGCTTTCGTGGTGCAGGCGGGCCGCGCCGGTGTCGAACCGGCGTGAAAAGCGCGAACAACTCCTTCGTTTTCGTTGCGACTGATCGGTATCTCCGCAGGCGCCTAGCCTTTTTGGCGACGGTCATGGCTAAAATCGGCGCATGAACACCGTCGCCACGCCGCCCGCCGTCAAGCTGTCTTTCAAGGAGCAGATGCTCGTCGCCCGCGAGGAGGCGATCGTCTCGACGGTGAACCGGCTGCTGGCCGAAAAGGGCTTCGAAGCGATGACGGTCGACGAGGTGGCTGCGGCGGTGGGCATCGCCAAGGCCAGCCTCTACAAGCACTTTCCGAGCAAGGAAGACCTGGCCGCTGCGGCGATGGTGCGCATCCTGCAGCGCGCGCTCGACTTCCTGAAGGCGCTCCCGTCGGAGAATCCGCCGATCGAGAAGCTGCGCGCCGTCGCCCGCTGGACAATGGAAGTCCAGCTGGCCGGCGAGATGCCCTCGCTGCCGCACCAAAGCTCGACCTTGCGCGCCACCCTCATGAAGAACCGGGCCTACATCGACCTGCTCGTGACGGTCAGCGACGCGTTGGGCGGCTGGATCCAGGCGGCGCAGAAGGACGGCACCGTGAGTTCGCGGCTGCCGGCCATCGCGATCCTGTACACGCTCTTCGCGCGCGCCTGCGATCCGGTGCTCGAGTTCCTCAAGGGCAGCGAGAAGTACACCGACGAGCAGATCGTCGAGATGGTGCTGTCTACCTGCTTCGACGGACTGTCGGCACGCTGACGAGCAGGTCGGGCCGGAAGGCCTCCTGCTCGCCCTTGGTGCGGTAGCCCAGCGGGTTCGCGACCACGCGGCAGCCATCCTTCACATAGTCGAACGCGCAGTGCAGGTGACCGTGCAGCCAGAGGTCGGCCTGCGGCAGCAGGTCGTCGAGCGAATTGCAGAAACCGGCCGTGCCGGGGGCCAGCCCATAGCGCGGGTCGGCGCTCGCGAGGCTGGGCGCGAAATGCGTCACGACCACAGTCGGGCCGTCGAATGGCAATGCCAGTGCTCCGCGCAGCCAAGCCTGGCACGTGAGTGAGTGCTCCCGTAAGCCTTCGGCGAGAAAGGGCTGGCCTTCTCGAACCGTCGCCATCTTGGTCAGGTAGAAGTTGGCCGCACGCATCGCCTTGCCGCGTTTCTTGAGGGCGTCGCCGAGCGTGTCCGCCGGGCCGACGAGAGCATCGAAATCCGCCCAGAGCGTGGTGCCCACGAAGCGGATGCCGTCGACGACCAGCGTCTCGCGCTCCAGCCACACGATCCCGAGCGACTCGCACACCGAACGCAATCGCGCATGGGTGGCGTCGAAATCCGCGTTGTCGTACTCGTGGTTGCCAGGCACGTAGAGCACCGGCGTCGGCCAGCCGTGGCGCGGCGAAAAACGGGTGAGGCCGAAGTCTGGCTCGGCCAGACGGGAACCGGCCTGGTAGGAGCCGATGTCGCCCGCCAGCACCAGCCAGTCCGCGCCGGGCGCCGGGGCGACCTGAAGGTGCGGATGGGATTCGAGGTGCAGGTCCGAGAGCAGCTGGAGCTTCATCGGATCAGTCTAGAGGAATGCCCTCATGCAAATAGCGCATGGGTTAACGATTGAACTATCAGGGATAACCCTTAATCTACCTTCCATCACCATTCCAGCGCGACCCGGTCGCGCACCGTCATGTCCAAGTTGTTTTCTCTCGTGGCCCGCTATTTCAGTTCGCCGGCCGAAGCCACTCCCATCAGTCCGGCTCTGGCCCTGATGGAAAGCGCCGACTCCCGTGCCGGCGTCGACGCCCACCACGCGCAGGAACTGCGCATTGCCGCCAGCGCTTTCCTGAACGTCGTCCGCTGAGCGCCAGCGCTCAGCCCGCGGGCAGGGCCTGAGTCAGCAGAGAGCCTGCGAACGCCGACGCGGCCGACCGCAGCAACGCCTCGCGCAGCCATTCGTGCGCATGCCCGTGCTGGGCCCGCCGATGCCAGACGGCATCCACATGCACCAGGGGCTGGTCGAAGGGCAGATCGCGCATCACCAGCCGATCGTCGACGCCCGTGACATTCACGAAATGGCGCGGCAGTACCGTCAGCAGATTTGAATTCGCCACCACGCGGCCCGCCGTGAAGAACTGGTTGACCGTCACCGCGATGCGCCGCTCGCGCCCCAGCGCGCCCAGCGTCTGGTCGATGAAGCCGTAGGGCCGCCCCGAAAAACTCACCAGCAGATGGCGCGCCGCGCAGTAAGCGTCGAGCGTGAGCGGTGCGTGCGCCAGCGGATGGTCGTGCCGCATCACGCAGACGTACTGGCCGACATAGAGGCGCTGCGTTTCGAACGGAAAGCCCACGCCCGACTGGCTGCGCGCCGCGAGGCTCGCGATCACCGCTGGAAAGTAGCCGATCGCCATGTCGGCCTCTTCGTGCTCCAGCATGCGGCGCGGATCGCGCGTGGTGAGCGGCAGCACGCGCAGCGAGATGCCGGGCGCCTCGAGTTCTGCGATCTTCACCAGGCCGGGCATCAACTCGGCCGCCGTGGCATCGGCCATGGCGAGCAGGAAGGTGGTGTCGGCCGTGGCACCGTCGAAACCGCTGGGTGCGAGCGTGTGCTGGAGCTGCCGCAAGGCGTCGCGCACGGTCGGCCAAAGGGCGAGTGCACGGGGCGTGGGCTCCACGCCGGCGCCCGACCGACGCACCAGCTCGTCGCCAAGCACTTCGCGCAGCCGCCGCAGCGCGTTGCTGACGGCCGGCTGGGTGATCGAGAGGTTGCGCGCCGCACGCGTGAGGTTGCGCTCTGCCATCACCTCGTCGAAGACACGAAGCAAATTCAAATCAAGCGTGCGAAAGTTAACGTCCATCAGTGGCGTGAATGATAAACATCAGCAAGATAAAGTGGCACAACATTAGGGCAAACCCTAAGATTGTGGCATCGGCTTCGGCCATTCGTCCCACGGAGGGATCCACCATGACTTCATTCGTTCACATCGACCAACCTGCCGAGCACCTCGGCGTCTCGCGCGCCAGCGCCGCCATCGAGCGTATCCGCGCTGCCAACAACAATGTCACGACGGCCGGCCTGACGGTTCGCATCGTGATCGCAGCCGGTGCCGTGCTGCTTGCGATCGCCAACCAGCTGACCACCCACGAGGTCGACGGCGGCTGGATGGTGGCATGGATTGCAGTGTGCGCGATCCTCTTCGGCGCCCTGGCCCTGAGCGCCCACAAGCTGAGCCCGTTCCTCGCCCGTCTGTCGGAGCGCCGCGCCGTGGCCCGTGCCGACGCGCAGTTCTACGAGTACGCAAAGTACGACCCGCGCATCATGCAGGAGCTGGAAGCCGCCGTGACGCGCCAGCAGGTCGATGGCGTGAGCGCTCCGCTCGCCGCCGCCAAGGTCGAAAAGTCGACGCAGCGCCAGCAGCGCTCGAAAGAGGTCCGGATGCCCACGCTCTACGAAGCGATGACGCGTCTGAACAGCTCGCGCAACTATTGATCCGCTGCCGAAGCGGGTCGCTTCGCGCAACATAGAAAAAGCCGCCCGAGGGCGGCTTTTTCTATGGGCGCTCGCTTTCAGGCGGCGAGGCGCTTTTCGATCGTGGCCTTGGTGGCGGGCAGTTCTTTCGGCAGGTGGTGCTCGAGCTGCTTGAACAGTTCGTCGTGCAGCTTGAGCTCGGCCAGCCAGGCGGCCTTGTCGATGCTGGTCACGGTGTCGAACTGTTCGGCGCTGAAATCCAGGCCGGTCCAGTTCAGGTCCTGGTAGCGCGGGCTGACGCCGGTCACATGCTCCACGCCTTCGCCGGCCTTGCCTTCGATGCGGTCGATCATCCACTTCAGCACGCGCATGTTTTCGCCGTAGCCGGGCCAGACAAACTTGCCGTCGGCACCCTTGCGGAACCAGTTGGTGGTGTAGATCCTGGGCAGCGTGGCGCCGGAGGCCTCGAGCTTCTTGCCCAGGTCGAGCCAGTGCTGGAAGTAATCGCTCATGTTGTAGCCCATGAAGGGCAGCATGGCGAACGGGTCGCGGCGCACCACGCCAGCCTGGCCGGTGGCGGCGGCCGTGGTTTCCGAGCCCATCGTGGCGGCCATGTAGACGCCTTCGGTCCAGTTGCGCGCCTCGGTCACCAGCGGCACGGTGGTCGAGCGACGGCCGCCGAAGATGAAGGCGTCGATCTTCACGCCCTTCGGGTCGTCCCATGCCTCGTCGAGTGCCGGGTTGTTGGTTGCCGCCACGGTGAAGCGAGCGTTGGGATGGGCCGCCTTGGCGCCGGTCTCCTTGGCGATCGCGGGCGTCCAGTCCTTGCCCTGCCAGTCGATCAGGTGCTCCGGCAACGCCTTGCCCGGCGCGTCCTGCTCCATGCCTTCCCACCAGACGTCGCCATCGTCGGTCAGTGCGACGTTGGTGAAGATCACGCTGTCGTCCAGGCTGCGCATGCAGTTGGGGTTGGTCGTGTAGTTGGTGCCGGGCGCGACGCCGAAGTACCCGGCTTCCGGATTGATCGCGCGCAGCGAGCCGTCGGCCTGGGGCTTGATCCAGGCGATGTCATCGCCGATGGTGGTGACCTTCCAACCCTCGAAACCGGCCGGCGGCACGAGCATCGAGAAGTTGGTCTTGCCGCAGGCACTTGGGAAGGCGGCGGCCACGTGGTATTTCTTGCCTTCAGGGTTGGTCACGCCGAGGATGAGCATGTGCTCGGCCAGCCAGCCTTCGTCGCGGCCCATGGTCGAGGCGATGCGCAGCGCGAAGCACTTCTTGCCCAGCAGCGCGTTGCCGCCATAGCCCGAGCCGTAGCTCCAGATCTCGCGCGTCTCGGGGTAATGGACGATGTACTTCGTGGTGTTGCAAGGCCACGCCACGTCTTTCTCGCCGGCTTCGAGCGGTGCGCCCACGGTGTGGACGCAGGGCACGAATTCGCCGTCGGCACCCAGCACGTCGTACACGGCCTGGCCCATGCGCGTCATGATCTTCATGTTGACCGCCACGTACGGCGAGTCGGACAGTTCGATGCCGATGTGCGCGATCGGCGAGCCCAGCGGACCCATCGAGAACGGGACCACGTACATCGTGCGGCCCTTCATGCAGCCGTCGAACAGCGGCTGCAGCGTCGCACGCATCTCTGCCGGCGCCATCCAGTTGTTGGTCGGGCCAGCCTCTTCCTTCGTGGCCGAGCAGATGTAGGTGCGGTCTTCGACGCGCGCCACGTCGACCGGATCGGAATTCGCGAGAAAGGAATTCGGGCGCTTGGCCGGGTTCAGCTTCTTGAAGGTGCCGGCATCGACCAGTTGCTGGCAGAGGCGGTCGTACTCTTCGGTACTGCCGTCGCACCAGTGAATGGCAGCGGGCTTGCACAGCGTGGCCATGTCGGCCACCCAGGCGATCAGCTTGGCGTTCTTGACGTACGAGGGTGGCTGAATGTTCAGGCCCTGCAGGACGGGTGCGTTCATCGGAGGTCTCCTAAGTTGAAAATTCGTCTTTCCGAACGGGGCGCCACGCGGCAGGCGTGGAGGTCCGTTTGAGAAAACGTTTTCTTCTTCGGGAGCTTGGCGTCGATGCGGGCCGCACAGCCCGCGGACAAGGGCGCGTCGCCCTGTCAGGCCATGTAGACGGCGATGGAAGCCAGCAGCAACATGAGCACGCCACCCACCAGCGGGAGCACGACGGGCATCATGGGAACCACGGATTCGACGGCGTCTTTTTCGACGATGGCGTCATGACCGGGTTCGACGGGAGTGGGGGTGGACATCGGATTCCTCGTGTTCTCGAAACTTCGGGCATTTTACCGGGGCGCCTCCGCCTTTCCGTCTAGGGGCTTGCCAGAGCCCCCGTGCATCAAAGTTGCTCTACCGCTTCGAAGCCGGCGGCGTGCAGTGCGTCCAGCACGCTCGCCAGGTGCGGTCGCCCGCGCGTCTGAAGGACCAGCTCGACATCCACGTTCTGCGCCGCCAGCATGGTGAAGGCGCGCTGGTGGTGCACCTCGTCGATGTTGGCGCCCGCTTCGGCGACGGTGGCCGTGATGCGGGCGAGCGAACCGGGCACGTCGCGCGCGCTCACGCGCACGCGCGCCAGCCGCCCGGCGCGCACCATGCCGCGCTCGATGATGGCCGCGAGCAGCAGCGGATCGATGTTGCCGCCGCAGAGCACGAGCCCGACCTTCTTGCCACGAAAGCGTTCCGGGTGCCTCAGCAGCGCGGCCAGGCCCACGGCGCCGGCGCCCTCGACCACGGTTTTCTCGATCTCGAGCAGCATCAGCACCGCCTGCTCGATGTCGCCCTCGTCGACGAGGAGCAGGTCGTCGACCAGCGTCCTGATGATGTCCTGCGTGATCACGCCCGGCGTCCCGACCGCGATGCCCTCCGCGATCGTGCTGTGGCCCTGGGCGTGGTGCGTGCCCTGCACCGCGTTCACCATCGCCGGGAAGCGCGAGGTCTGCACGCCGACGATCTCGATGCCGGGCTTGAGCGCACGCGCTGCCACTGCCATGCCGGAGATCAGCCCGCCGCCGCCGACCGCGACGACCAGCGCGTCGAGGTCGGGCACCGCGCCGAGCATCTCCAGCGCCACCGTGCCCTGCCCCGCGATGATGGTTTCGTCGTCGTAGGGATGCACGAAGGTCAGGCCCTCGCGTTCCGCCAGCTCGAAGGCATGGGCGCGGGCGGCTTCGAGCGTGTCGCCGTGCAGCACGACCTCGGCGCCGAAGCCGCGGGTGCGCTCGACCTTCACGCTCGGCGTGAGCCGCGGCATCACGATCAGCGCGCGCATGCCCAGGCGTTGCGCGTGGTACGCCACGCCCTGCGCATGGTTGCCGGCCGACATCGCGATCACGCCGCGGACGCCGCTTTCCGACAGGTCGACCAGCTTGTTGCACGCACCGCGCTCCTTGAAGGAGGCGGTGAACTGCAAATTCTCGAACTTGAGGAACACCTGCGCGCCGACGATGTCCGACAGCGTGCGCGATTCGACGCATGGGGTGTCGAGCAGCTGCCCCTGGAGGCGCGCCGCGGCCCGCCGGATGTCTTCGATGGAAACCATGCGCCGGATTGTCGACGGGATCGGCGTCCGAGGGTTTTTACCGTTCCCAAGTCTTCCAGAACACAAAACTCTGCGTTATGGTGGCTTCAGGATTCCCCTGGTTGGAGTTGTTCGATGGTCAAACGTGCCGGTGTCGATGTCGTGGCTGCTGCGGTTCGCGGGCAGGCATTGCCTTCGCCCGGGCTCAAGAACGCGCCGGTGCTCGAGCTCATGTGCTCGCACTTCGTGCTCACGCTCGCTGCCAAGCAAGGTCCCAAGTTCAATGTGCGGCGCGACCTGAACGGGCTGCTCTCGCTCACCGGCCGCCATCTGGTCTGGCCGACACCGGTGCTGCTGCGCCTGCGCGAGTTTCTCGGGCGCCGCTGCGCCGGCAACGAAGTGTGGAAGGGTGTCGACGCGCTCGACGCCCGAACGATGCTCGAGCGCTACGGCTCCTGGCGCGGCCCGTATGAGGAAGGCACGCTCTTCTTCTACCTCGACGAATACGCCAAGGACCAGCCGAAAGACCTGCTGTCGGTGCTGTCGGTCACGCGCGACTGGCTGACGCACGCGTTGCGCAAGCAGTCCACGCTGGTCGAGAAGAACATCGATGCGCTCGCCGGCCTGCTGCAGCTCAACAAGGCCGAGCGTGCGCTGCTCCTATACGGCACGCTCGCGCGCTACCAGCGGGACCTGCGTTCGCTGCTGGTGGAATTCAAGGTCAACAATGCACCCGAGGCCTACGCCGCCATCGCCGACATCGCGGGCGTGAGCGCCAGCGATGTCGGCGAGGCGCTGCGCGCCGGTTCGCGGCTGGAGCGCATCGGCCTGGTCGAGAACCTGATTTCCGAGCACAACATCACCGACCTGGCCGACCTGATGAAGGTCAGCGAGAAGCTCCCGCCCGTGCTGATGCGCGAGTACCGCGACCAGAACGAACTCATGGCCGTGTTCACGCGGCCATCGGCCAAGAGCGCGCTCACGGCGGACGACTTTTCCTTCGTGGCCGACGACGCGCAGATGCTCGTCACGCTGCTGCAGGCTGCCGTCGCGCGCAAGGAGCCGGGCGTGAACATCCTGCTCTACGGCCCCCCCGGCACCGGCAAGACCGAGCTGGCCAAGGTGGTGGCGCAAGCCGCGGGGCTCGAACTGTTCGAAGTCGAATACGCCGACCGCGACGGCAACTCGCTGAGCGGCCGCGACCGCTACCGCTCGCTGCAGATCGCGCAGGTCTTCCTCAAGGGCAGTGCGCAGGCCGCGTTGCTGTTCGACGAGGTCGAAGACGTGTTCCCGCCGATCAGCACCGAGGCGGCGCAATTCATGTCGCGCGTCGAGCAGATGCCGTCGCCCGCCAGCGGCAGCGTGAGCGGCAAGGCCTGGGTCAACCAGATCCTCGAATCGAATCCGGTGCCGACGCTGTGGGTCACCAACCGCATCGAGCAGATCGACCCGGCATTCCGCAGGCGCTTTGCCTACCATCTCGAACTCAAGTCGCCGCCGCCGGGCGCGCGCGAGCAGCTGGTGCGCAAGACGCTCGAAGGCGTCACGGTTTCAGATGCTTTCACCGCAAAGCTGGCCGAGCGCAAGGGCCTGACGCCCGCGCAGATCCGTACGGCGGTGCGCTTCGCGGGCCTTGCCAGAACCGACGACGCCTCGGTTGAAGTGCTGATCGAGCGACAGCTGCGCAACGCCGACCTCGCCCTCGGCACGCTGGACAGCGGCCGCGGCGAGCGCCGCGCCGTGACCACCTACGACCTCGACATGCTCAACGTCGAGACGCGCTTCGACATTCCGCGCATCGTCGAAGCCATCCGGGCGCGCGGCCACGGCACGCTGTGTTTCTACGGCGCCCCCGGCACCGGCAAGACCGCGCTCGCCGAGCACCTCGCCAAGGCCATCGGCCGACCGCTCATCATCAAGCAGGCCAGCGACCTGATGAGCAAGTACGTCGGTGAAACCGAGCAGAACATGGCCCGCATGTTCAAGGAGGCAGAGGCCGAGAAGGCGGTGCTGCTGCTCGATGAAGCCGACTCGTTCCTGCAGGACCGGCGCGGCGCCCAGCGCACCTACGAGGTCACCGAGGTCAACGAGATGCTGCAGGGCATGGAGCGCTTCAACGGCGTGTTCGTCTGCACCACCAACCTGCTCGACCGGCTCGACCAGGCGGCGCTTCGCCGCTTCACCTTCAAGATCAAGTTCATGCCGCTGACCGCGCCGCAGCGCGAACGCATGTTCGTGACCGAGGCGCTCGCGGGCGACGTCGCGCTCATGACTGGCGAGCTGCGCACGCGCCTCGCGCGGCTCGACCAGCTGTGCCCCGGCGACTTCGCGGCGGTGAAGCGCCAGACCGACATCCTCGCCGCCGAGTTTTCAGCCGGCGAGTTCCTCGAGCAACTGGAAGCCGAGCACCGCATCAAGCCCGAAGTGCGCGAGAGCCGCGGAATGGGCTTCTTTCAGTAGCGGCTAGAAGCTGCGGCACACCCGCAGCACATCCTCGCCGTACGCCTCGAGCTTCTTCGTCCCGATCCCGCTGATGCCTTGCAGGTCTTCCAGCGAAGCGGGCGAGCGTTCGGCGATCGACGCGAGCGTGGCGTCGTGGAAGATCACATAGGCCGGCAGGTTGTGTTCCTTCGCGACTTCGGCGCGCCACGCCTTGAGCGCATCGAAGCGTGCCTGACCGGCGGCGTCGAGCGTCGCGGCGGCGGGCGAGGGCGCGCCGCGTGCGGTCTTCTCGCGTCGCGTCTTGCTGCCCGAGCGCGCGACCGGAGACGACACCGATTCGCGCAGCGCGACCTTCGATTCGCCCTTGAGCACGGCGCGCGAGCCCTCGGTCAGCTTGAGCGTGTTGAAAGCCTCGGTGTCGACCGCGAGCGCACCGGTCGCGATCAGCTGCCGCAGCACGCCGCGCAGCTGCACTTCGCTGAAGTCGGCGCCGAGGCCGAAGGTGCTGATGCGCTCGTGGCCGAACTGCTTGACCTTCTCGGTCGCCTTGCCGCGCAGGATGTCCATGATGTGGCCCGCGCCGAAGCTGATGCCGCTCTGCTGCTGCACGCGGTAGATGGTGCTGAGCAGCTTGCGCGCGGCGTCCGTGCCGTCCCACACTTGCGGCGGGTTCAGGCAGTTGTCGCAATTGCCGCACGGCGTCGACGTCTCGCCGAAGTAGCCGAGCAGGCGCACGCGCCGGCAATCGCTCGCCTCGGCCAGGGACAGCAGCGCGTCGAGCTTGCCGCGCATGACTTCCTTGAATTGCTCGCCGGCCGGGCTCTCGTCGATCATGCGGCGCTGGTTCACCACGTCCTGCAGGCCGTAGGTCATCCAGGCATCTGCCGGTGCGCCGTCGCGGCCCGCGCGACCGGTCTCCTGGTAGTAGCCCTCGATGTTCTTGGGCATGTCGAGGTGTCCGACGAAGCGCACGTCGGGCTTGTCGATGCCCATGCCGAAGGCGATGGTCGCGACCATCACGATCCCTTCCTCGCGCAGGAAGCGGTCCTGGTGTTTCTGCCGCACGGAAGCGTCGAGGCCTGCGTGATACGGGAGTGCGCGGATGCCCGCGTTCTGCAGCGTCGTTGCCACGTCTTCCACGCGCTTGCGCGACTGGCAATAAACGACGCCCGCGTCGCCTTCGTGCTCGCTCTCGATGAAGCGCAGCAGCTGCGTGGTCGCCTCCTTCTTCTCGACGATGGTGTAGCGGATGTTCGGGCGATCGAAGCTGCTGACGAACTGGCGCGCCTCTTCGAGCTGCAGCCGCTCGACGATGTCGGCACGCGTCAGGTCGTCGGCGGTGGCGGTGAGCGCGATGCGCGGCACGCCTGCGTAGCGCTCGTGCAGCACGGTGAGCGCGCGGTATTCGGGCCGGAAGTCGTGTCCCCACTGGCTCACGCAATGCGCTTCGTCGATGGCGAACAGGCTCAGCTTGCCGCGCTGGCGGAGCGAATCGAGCTGCTGCAAAAAGCGCGGCGTGTTCACGCGCTCGGGCGCGGCATACAGCAGCGTGATCTCGCCGCTCAGCATGCGGCGCTCGACGTCCTGCGTCTGCTCCCAGTCGAGCGTCGAATTCAGGAAGGCGGCATTCACGCCGGCCTCGTGCAGCGCGCCGACCTGGTCGTGCATCAGCGCGATCAACGGCGACACCACGATGCTCACGCCGTGCCCCATGCGTTGCCGTGCGATGGCCGGGATCTGGTAGCAGAGCGACTTGCCGCCGCCCGTGGGCATCAGCACCAGCGCATCGCCGCCTGCGACCACGTGGTCGACGATCTCGGCCTGCGCGCCGCGGAATTGGTCGTAGCCGAACACCTCGTGGAGGATGGCGGCGGGCGCGGCGTCGCCGGTTGCTGGCGGGTGGGGAGCGAGAGCGGTCAAGGGCGACAAACAGTCGAGAAGCGATGAAAGTGGATATCTGCTCGCGCAGAACGGGATGGGCGCTGGATCGCCGGTGGGCTTTGCGTTTCAGTGCCAGGCGGCTGGCTCGGGAGGAGGGCCGAAGTGTGACATTTTCGGCTCACAGCGCCAGGGGCACTGCCTCGGCCAGGAAGTCGTAGACCGCGCGGATGCGTGGGCTGGTGCGAATCTCGCGATGCACCGTCAACCAGATGGGCAAGGGCGGGATCTTCAGCATCGGCAACACCTGCACCACCCGATTGTCGGTGCGCGCCAGGTAGTCGGACACGAAGCCCACGCCCATGCCGGCGCGCACGGCCTCCCAGTACACGTTGAGATCGTCGGTGCGCAAGGCAAATGCCTCCCGGCCAAGGGGGAAGCCCATCGCAGCAAACCCCTTGCGGATGGCTTCGTCCTGGTCGCCGCCCAACAGTTCGTGGCCCAGCAAGTCCTGCGGCTGCCGCGGCGTGCCGCGTCGGCGCAAGTAATCGCGATGGGCATAGGCGCCCAGCGTGACCTTGCCGATGCGCTTGACCAGCAGCGACGCCTGCGCGGGCTGCACCATGCGCAAGGCGATGTCGGCCTCGCGCCGCAGCAGGTTGCTCACCTGGTTGCTTGCGACCAGTTCTACCTGCACGTCGGGCAGCACCAGTCGCATGCGGGCCAGCACGGCTGGCAGCAGGCCGAAGGCCACCGGCTGGCTTGCGGTGATGCGCACCGTGCCGGAGATGCCCACATCCGAGCCCGAAACGCTGCGTGCGAGCTGAAGCGCTCCCTCCTCCATCGCCCGCGCGGATTCGGCCAGGCGCAGGGCCATGTCTGTGGGCAGCAGGCCACGACCGGTGCGCTCGAACAGCACCACGCCCAGCTGTGCTTCCAGTTCGGCAATGTGCCTGCCGATGGTGGGCTGGCTCGTCTTGAGAACCTTGGCTGCGCCCAGCAGGCTGCCCTTGTCCAGGGCAGTGAGGAAGGAACGCACCAGGCCCCAATCAAAGTTGTTATTCATTCATGAATATCTGATATCAGCAGTTAGGCAATTGTCGAACAACGAAAGCCTTCCCACAATCACCCATCGACAACCCGGCTGGAGACCGCCATGCAATCCCTTCCGACAGTCCTCATCCTCGGCGCCCGCGGCCGCTTCGGCAGCGCCGCCGCGACCGCATTCGCAGACGCCGGCTGGAACGTGCTGGCCCAGCGGCGCAGCCCCGGCACCACGGCCGTGGCTGCTGCGGCTGCGACCCGACCCATCCGCTGGCTCGATGTGGATGTTCAGGACACGGCCGCACTCGCCGTGCAGGCGCGCGGGGCCACCGTGGTGGTGCATGCAATGAACCCGGCCTACACCGACGCCGCCTGGCGCCGCGATGCGCCGGGCCAGATGCAGGCGGCCATTGCCATCAGCCGCTCCCTCGGCGCACTGCTGATGTTTCCCGGGAATGTCTACAACTTCGGCGCCACCATGCCCCGCGTGCTGCGCGAAGACACGCCGCAGCGGCCGAGCAATGGCAAGGGCCATGTGCGGGCGGCGCTGGAGCAGCGACTGCAGGAGGCTGCAGCGAAAGATGGTTTGCACAGCGTCGTGATCCGCGCGGGTGACTTCTTTGGCAGCGGCACGGGCTCGCTGTTCGACCGTGTGCTGGTGAACAAACTTGTCAAAGGCCGGATCGGCTATCCGACGGGTCTTCAGACGGCGACGGCCTGGGCCTACGTGCCGGACCTGGCACAAACCTTCGTGCAGGTGGCGCAGCAGCGCGCGCGGTGGGAAGGTGCGCAGGTCTTCCACTTTCGCGGGCATGACCTGACGGGCCAGGACTGGCTGGACACGTTCACGCTGGCCGCACGGACCCATGGCTGGCTGGCGCCGCACGCCAACCTCAAGGTGGACGCACTGCCGTGGCCGCTCTTCCGCGCACTTGCTTTGGTGGTTCCCACCTGGGCGTCGCTGGTGTACCTCCGCTACATCTGGAACACGCCGCACACGCTCGACAACAGCCGACTGCAGGCACTCATTGGCGCGGAGCCGCATACCCCGCTGATGCAAGCAGCGCAGCAGGCACTGGTTGGCCTGGGCATCGTGAACGAGGGCGCTCCGGCCTTTTGTGCTGTGTGAACGCATTGCGTCTTGCCCGGATTTCCTGGCCCCGTTTCCTTCGGAGATCTCCATGACCACATCCCCCGCCGTTTGAAGGAGCGATCGCATGGACCGTCGCAACTTCATACGCTTGGCCGGCGGCGGCGTGGTCGCGGCAGCCGCTGCCACCACGGTGAGTGGCTGTTCGTTCGGCACCGCCTACCCGCCTGTCACGCTGGAGGCTTGGAACGGCCCTGGCGCGGAGTCAGAGCCGCGTCGAAGGGCGCTGGCTTATGCACTCACTGCGCCCAACCCGCACAACCGGCAGGCGTGGCTGGTTGACCTGCGCGAACCGGGGGTTGTCACGCTCATGGTCGACCGGCGACGTCTGTTGCCGGAAACCGATCCGCTCGGTCGCCAGGTGTTGATCGGGCACGGTGCATTTCTCGAACTCCTGGTGATGGGCCTCGCGGAGCAGGGCTTGCGCGGTGATGTGGCTGTCTGGCCGCACGGCGAGTTGCCAGAGCAGCTGAAGGATTGGGATGACCGACCGGTCGCACGCATCACGCTCGTGTCCGGTGCGCAGAAAGACCCGTTGTTCGCCCAGGTGCTGCTGCGGCATACGCCGAAGATCGCATTCGACACGGCACGGCCGGTGACGACGGCAAGCTTGAAGACGCTGATCGAGAGTGTTCCCGCGGGCTGTTTGCGAGCCGACGGCACGGTCGATGCCGGCAGGCTGGAGTCGCTGCGTGCCCTGTGCAGCGCAGCCGACGACACCGAGCTGCTGACAGCCCGTACGGTCATGGAGAGTTTGCGGTTGACGCGCATCGGACCGGACGAAATCAGCGGGCATCGCGACGGCATTTCGATCATGTCTCCGATGGCACGCCTTGCCGCCGCCGCGGGCATGTTCGACCGCACACAGCCCCCAGCCAAGGGCAGCAATGGCTTCGCACAAATGCAGGACTTCACTGCGGCGTTGGTTCGCAGCGCCATGGGTTTCGTCTGGATCGTGTCGCCCGGCAACAGCCGCGCACAGCAGCTGGCCGCTGGTCGCGCATATCTGCGGCTTCAACTCAAGGCCACGGAGTTGGGCGTCGGTGTACATCCCTTGAGCCAGTCGCTGCAGGAATATCCGGAAATGGCGCCGCACCGGGCACGCGCGCACCAGCTTTTGATCGGCGAACCTGCGTTTCACGGGCCGGGGAGCGAAACAGTCCAGATGTTGTGCCGCATCGGCTACACGCCCGCGCCGGCTTCTGCCACGCCAAGGCGACCGCTGGATCACCTGCTGGTGGCGTGAAGCCATTTGCCTGGCAGCGGCTGATTTGCCGAGTGTCGCTGGCACGGCGTTTGCGATGCATTGGCGTTCGGACCGCCGTTACTTGTATAGACAGCATTCTGGTGCACTCTCATTTGAGGAACGCACCGCATTTGCGCACAGGGTTCACCCTGTATAGACAAGTTGGGGCGTCCGATCACAATCCGCTCATCACACCCAGCCAGCCCCAGGAGTTCCCATGGTCAAAACGGTCGTCTTCAAAGTTGCCACTCTTTTCGCCGCGGGCCTGTGTGCCGCCGGCGCCGTCCACGCGCAGGACACCAAGATCGCACTCGGCATGTCCGGCTGGACCGGCTTCGCGCCGCTGTCGCTGGCCGACAAGGCCGGCATCTTCAAGAAAAACGGCCTGGACGTCGAACTCAAGATGATTCCGCAGAAGGACCGTCACCTCGCGCTCGCATCCGAAGCCATCCAGTGCGCCGCCACCACGGTCGAGACGCACGTCGCGTGGAACGCCAACGGCGTGCCGATCGTGCAGATCTTCCAGATGGACAAGTCCTACGGCGCCGACGGCCTGGCCGTGCGCAACGACGTCAAGACCTTCGCCGACCTCAAGGGCAAGAGCATCGGCGTGAGCGCCCCGGGCACCGCGCCGTACTTCGGCCTGGCCTGGATGCTCAACAAGAACGGCATGACGCTGAAGGACGTGAAGCTCGTCTCGCTCGAGCCGCAACCGGCGGCCACCGCCTTCGTCGCGGGCCAGAACGACGCCGCCATGACCTACGAGCCGTACCTCTCGACGGTGCGCGCCAACCCGGCCGCCGGAAAGATCCTCGCGACCACGCTCGACTACCCGATGGTGATGGACACGGTGGGCTGCGCGCCCAAGTGGCTCGCGGCGAACGGCAAGGCGGCCCAGGCGCTGACCAACTCGTATTTCGAGGCGCTCGAGATGATCAAGAACGACCCGACCAAGGCCAACGAGCTCATGGGTTCGGCCGTCAAGCAGAGCGGCGAACAGTTCGCCAAGTCGTCGGCGTATCTGCGCTGGCAGGACAAGGCCGCCAACCAGAAGTTCTTCGCCGGTGAGATCACCACGTTCATGAAGGACGCCGAGAAGATCCTGCTCGAAGCCGGTGTGATCCGCAAGGCGCCGGACAACCTGGCCGCGACCTTCGACGCGTCGTACATCAAGTGAACTCGCACGCCCCTGGCCTGCAGCGGTCCGGCGACGCCGGCGCCGTGGCGCCCGCAGCGGCAAGGCAGCGCCGCCCGATCGCGCCGCTGGAACCGGTCAGCGGCCGCGCCCGCTGGATGCTGGGCGTTGGCTTCTTCATTCTGTTCGTGGCGGTGTGGGCCTTCTTCACGCTGGGCGGATTCGTGTCGCCCACCTTCCTGGCCAGCCCGGTGACGATGGTGAAGGAAGGATGGTTGCTCTTCACCGAGTTCAACTTCATCCACGACATCGGCATGACGGTGTGGCGCGTGTTTGGCGGCTTCGTGCTGGCATCGCTCGTGGCGGTGCCGCTCGGCATCGCGATGGGTGCATGGAAGCCGGTCGAGGCCTTTCTCGAGCCCTTCGTGTCCTTCTGCCGCTACCTTCCGGCGTCGGCGTTCATTCCGCTGCTCATCCTGTGGGCGGGCATCGGAGAGACGCAGAAGCTGCTGGTCATCTTCATCGGCTCGGTGTTCCAGATCATCCTGATGGTCGCGGTCATCGTGGGCGGTGCGCGCAAGGACCTGGTCGAGGCGGCCTACACGCTCGGCGCGAACAGCAAGGGCATCGTCAAACGCGTGCTGATTCCGGGTGCCGCGCCGGGCATCGCCGAAACGCTGCGCCTCGTGCTCGGCTGGGCGTGGACCTACGTGATCGTGGCCGAGCTGATCGGCTCGTCCTCGGGCATCGGCCACATGATCACCGACAGCCAGGCGCTGCTGAACACCGGCCAGATCATCTTCGGGATCATCGTGATCGGGATCATCGGACTCGTCTCGGACTTCGCGTTCAAGGCATTGAACAAGCGCCTCTTCGGATGGGCCTCGCTGTGAGCATGAACCAACTCTCCATCCAGGGCGTCTCGCGCGTGTTCGAGGGCACCAAAGGCCAGCGCACGCAGGCCTTGCAGCCGATCGATTTCGAGGTCAAGGAAAACGACTTCGTCACGATCCTCGGCCCGTCGGGCTGCGGCAAGTCGACGCTGTTGCGCATCGTCGCGGGGCTCGACTTTCCGACCACCGGGCAGGTGCTGCTCGACGGCCAGCACATCGACGGCCCGGGCGCGGACCGCGGCGTGGTGTTCCAGAGCTACACGCTGTTCCCGTGGCTCACCATCGCGCAGAACATCCGCTTCGGTTTGCGCGAACGTGGCATGAGCGAGGCCGAGCAGAAGGAGCGCAGCGACTTCTTCATCGCGAAGGTCGGCCTGCGCGGTTTCGAGAACCACTTCCCCAAGCAGCTGTCGGGCGGCATGCAGCAGCGCACGGCCATCGCGCGCGCGCTGGCCAACGACCCCAAGATGCTGCTGCTCGACGAGCCTTTCGGTGCGCTCGACAACCAGACACGCGTGCTCATGCAGGAGCTGCTGCTCGGCATCTGGGAGTCTGCGCAGAAGACGGTGCTTTTCGTCACGCACGACATCGACGAGGCCATCTTCATGGCCAATCGCGTGGCCGTGTTCAGCGCGCGCCCCGGCCGCATCAAGACCGAGATCGCGGTCGACTTCCCGCATCCGCGCCACTACACGATCAAGACCTCGCCCGAGTTCATGGAGATCAAGGCGCGGCTGACCGAAGAGATCCGCGCCGAGTCGATGGCATCGGCCGAGCACTGAAGCCTGCACATGAAACGCGACCTGCCTTCGCTCGCCCTCTACGCGCAGATCAAGGATCACATCTCCCGCAAGATCCAGGACGGCACCTGGCCGGCGGGCCACCGCCTGCCGTCGGAGCACGAGCTGGTCGCGCAGTTCGGCATCTCGCGCATGACGGTCAACCGCGCGCTGCGCGAGCTGGTGGCGCAGGGGCGCATCACGCGCGTGGCGGGTGTGGGCAGCTTCGTGGCCGAAAACAAGCCGCAGTCGACGCTGCTGCAGATCGCCAACATCGCCAGCGAGATCCGACAGCGCGGGCACGACTACCGCTGCCGCATGCTGACGGTCGAGCGCGTGGCCGCTTCGCCCGACGTGGCGGCCTGGCTCGACCTGCGTGCGGGCGCGTCGGTGTTCCACAGCACCTGCCTGCATCTGGAGAACGACACGCCGGTGCAATTGGAAGAGCGATACGTCAACCCGCAGGTCGTGCCCGACTATCTCGAGCAGGACTTCGAAGCGGTGCCGCCGAGCGAGTATCTGGTGCGCAATGTCCCCTTCGACCAGATCGAGCACCTGGTCGACGCAGTGCTGCCGAGCGCCGAGCAGGCCGCGCACCTTGCGATGGCGGCGAGCGATCCCTGCCTCCTGCTCACGCGCCGCACGTGGACGCGCAACGTGCCCGTGACCTGGGTGCGCTGCCTGCATCCCGCATCGCGCTATCGGCTGGGCAGCCGCTTCCAGGCGGATGGCAACCCGACCTCGTAGAAAAAGAAAGACAACGATGACAACGACCCTCACGCCCGGCCACGTCGACCTCGCGCTGCTGCGCCGAATCCATGCGGGTGGCGTCACGCTCGCGCTCGACCCGGCGACCGCCGCCGGCATGCAAGCCGCGCAAGCCGCGGTGCAGCATATCGTCGACAACGACGAGGTGGTCTACGGCATCAACACCGGCTTCGGCAAGCTCGCGAGCACGCGCATCGGCAACGACCATCTGGCCGAACTGCAGCGCAACCTCGTGCTCTCGCACAGCGTCGGCACCGGCGAGCCGCTGGCGCCCGCCGTCGTGCGCCTGGTGCTCGCGACCAAGGCGGTGAGCCTGGCGCGTGGGCATTCCGGCGTGCGGCCCGCGCTGGTCGAGGCACTGCTCGCGCTGTTCAACGCCGGCATCACGCCGAGCATTCCGTGCAAGGGGTCGGTCGGCGCCTCGGGCGACCTCGCACCACTCGCGCACATGGCCTGCGTGTTGATCGGCGAGGGCGAGGCGATCACGGCGGATGGCAAGAAAGTGGGCGGTGCCCAGGCGATGCAAAGCATCGGCCTCGCGCCGTTCGTGCTCGGTCCGAAGGAAGGGCTCGCGCTGCTCAACGGCACGCAGGTCTCGACGGCGCTCGCGCTCGCCGGCCTGTTCGGCGCCGAGAACGTCTTCGCCTCGGCGCTCATGTCCGGCGCGCTGTCGCTGGAAGCCAGTCAAGGATCGATCAAGCCCTTCGATGCGCGCATCCATGCCGCGCGTGGACAGCCGGGCCAGATGGCGGTAGCCGCCGCGGTGCGCGCGCTGCTCGACGGCAGCGAGATCGTGCCCTCGCATCCAGACTGCGGCCGCGTGCAGGACCCGTATTCGATCCGCTGCATCCCGCAGGTGATGGGCGCCTGCCTCGACAACATGACGCACGCGGCGCGCGTGCTCGTCATCGAGGCCAATGCCGCATCGGACAACCCGCTCGTGTTCACCGACACCGGCGAAGTGATCTCGGGCGGCAACTTCCACGCCGAGCCGGTCGCCTTCGCGGCCGACATCCTCGCGCTCGCGATCTCCGAGATCGGCGCCATCGCCGAACGGCGCATCGCATTGCTGCTCGACACCGGCCTGTCGGGATTGCCGCCCTTCCTCGTGCACGACGGCGGCCTCAATTCCGGCTTCATGATCGCGCAGGTCACGGCGGCGGCGCTCGCCTCCGAGAACAAGTCGCTCGCGCACCCGGCCAGCGTCGACAGCCTGCCGACCTCGGCCAACCAGGAAGACCATGTGTCGATGGCGACCTTTGCGGCGCGCCGGCTCGGCGACATGGTCGACAACACCGCCGTCGTCGTCGGCATCGAGGCGATGTGCGCCGCGCAGGGCATCGAGCTCAAGCGCGGGCTGAAGAGCTCACCGCTCGTCGAAGCCGAATTCACGAAGATCCGCGCGCAGGTCGCCTACCTCGAACGCGACCGCTACCTCGCACCCGACATCGAAGCCATGCGCCGCTGGGCACTCGATGCCGCACTGCCCGACGCCTTGCTGAACATCCTTCCCAGCCGTCTTTAAGGAGACCCCGCCATGAACGCCCCCGAGAAATTCCTGACCGCCACGCTGGCCGACCCACGCCACGACCCGAGCCGCGTGGTGCGCGCGCCGCGCGGCACCGAGCTGAGCTGCAAGAGCTGGCTCACCGAAGCGCCTTTCCGCATGCTGCAGAACAACCTCGACCCCGAGGTGGCCGAGCGTCCGCAAGACCTCGTGGTGTACGGCGGCATCGGCCGCGCCGCACGCAACTGGGAATGCTTCGACCAGATCCTCGAATCGCTGAAGGTGCTGGAAGACGACGAGTCGCTGCTCATCCAGTCGGGCAAGCCGGTGGGCGTCTTCAAGACGCACGCCAACGCGCCGCGCGTGCTCATCGCCAACTCGAACCTCGTGCCCAAGTGGGCGACGTGGGAGAAGTTCAACGAGCTCGACCGCGCGGGCCTGTTCATGTACGGCCAGATGACCGCCGGCAGCTGGATCTACATCGGCGCGCAGGGCATCGTGCAGGGCACCTTCGAGACCTTCGTCGAAGCCGGTCGGCAGCACTACAACAATGATCTGTCGGGCCGGTGGATCCTCACCGCCGGCCTCGGCGGCATGGGCGGTGCGCAGCCGCTTGCGGGCGTGCTGGCCGGTGCCTGCGTGCTGGCCATCGAATGCCAGCAGTCGAGCATCGACTTCCGCCTGCGCACGCGCTACGTCGACATGCAGGCGAAGGACCTGGACGACGCCCTCGCGCTCATCGCGCACCACACGTCCAGGAAGGAAGCCGTCTCCATCGCGCTGCTCGGCAACGCCGCCGACATCCTGCCCGAGCTGGTGAAGCGCGCGAAGGCCGGCACCGCGATCAAGCCCGACCTCGTCACGGACCAGACCTCGGCGCACGACCTCATCAACGGCTACCTGCCCAGCGGCTGGACCGTGCCGCAATGGCAAGGCGCCATGAAGGACGCGTCGCAACACGCCGCGCTGACCGACGCGGCCGCGGACGCCTGCGTGAAACACGTGCAGGCCATGTTGGACTTCCAGGCCATGGGCATCCCGACGGTCGACTACGGCAACAACATCCGGCAGGTCGCGTTCGACAAGGGGCTCGCCAACGCGTTCGATTTCCCCGGCTTCGTGCCCGCCTACATCCGTCCGCTGTTCTGCGAGGGCAAGGGTCCGTTCCGCTGGGTCGCGCTCTCGGGCGATCCGGAAGACATCTACAAGACCGACGCGAAGATCAAGGAACTGTTCCCCGACAACAAGCACACGCACCGCTGGCTCGACATGGCGCGCGAGCGCATCGCGTTCCAGGGGCTGCCGGCACGCATCTGCTGGCTCGGGCTCGGCGAGCGCGACAAGGCGGGCCTGGCGTTCAACGAGATGGTGAAGTCGGGCGAGCTCAAGGGGCCGATCGTGATCGGCCGCGACCACCTGGACACCGGCTCCGTCGCGAGCCCGAACCGCGAGACCGAATCGATGAAGGACGGCACCGATGCCGTCTCCGACTGGCCGCTGCTCAACGCGCTGCTCAACACCTCGGGCGGTGCGACCTGGGTCAGCCTGCACCATGGCGGCGGCGTCGGCATGGGCTATTCGCAGCACTCGGGCATGGTGATAGTGGCCGACGGCACCGACGCGGCGGCCGCGCGGCTGGCGCGCGTGCTGGTCAACGATTGCGGCTCCGGCGTGATGCGCCATGCCGACGCCGGCTACGAGCAGGCCATCGCCACGGCCAGGAAGCACAAGCTCAACCTGCCGATGGTGAAGTAGTCTGCGTCTGGTGCCGCCATGTCGGGCGGTGCCAGAACGGAGAAAACGAGCCATGACAGTTCAGCGATTCAGCCGGGAAAGTGCCCCGGAAACGGCCTGGAAAAACGGCGGCGGCAGCACGCGCGAGATCGTGAGCTGGCCGCCCGGTTCCGGGCTCGACGATTTCGATTGGCGCGTGAGCATCGCGTCGATCGAGGCGAGCGGCCCGTTCTCGGTGTTCGCCGGCGTCGACCGCACCATCATGCTGCTCGAAGGCGATGGCATGCGCCTGAAGGGCGAGGGCGTCAACTGGTTGCTCGACACGCAGCACGAGCCTTTCGCGTTCAGCGGCGATGTCGCGATCGAGTGCACGCTGCTCGGCGGCGAGTCGAGCGACTTCAACGTGATGAGCCGCCGCGAGCGCTGCCGTGCGGAGGTGCGCATCGTCGAAGACCGTCCCGCGCTGCTCGAGCGCTCGGGCCGCGGCCTGCTCATGAGCATCGATGGACACTGGCGCGTCAGCGGTTCGTTGCTCACGCAAGGCCAGGGCCTTTGGTGGGCCGACGAAGCGCAGGAATGGGACCTTGAGCCGGCGAGCCGCGGCGCCCGGCTGGTGGTCGTGCAGATCCACGATGCCGACGAGTTCGGATCGAGTCCGTGACGGTTTTTGCAGCGCACCCTTCCGCCGACGGGCTCTGGACCCGACTGCGCGCCACCGACGGCACCGACACCGCCATCGTGGTCGAGGCGGGCGTCGTCCGCTGGACCGGCAAGCGGGCCAGCCTGCCGGCGCGCTTTGCGTCGCTGCGCGTGCACGACGGCGGCGGTGCGCTGGTGACGCCGGGGCTCGTCGATTGCCATACGCACCTGGTCTACGGCGGCCAGCGCGCCAATGAATTCGCGATGCGGCTGGCAGGCGCAAGCTATGAAGAGGTCGCGAAGGCGGGTGGCGGCATCGTCTCCAGCGTGCGCGCCACGCGCGAGGCCAGCGAAGACCAACTGTTCGAGAGTGCCTCGGCGCGCCTGCGCAGCCTGCTGGCCGAAGGCGTCTGCGCGATCGAGATCAAGTCGGGCTACGGCCTTGCGCTGGAACATGAACGCAAGCAGTTGCGCGTCGCGCGTCGGCTGGGCGAAGCGCACGGCGTGACGGTGCGCACCACCTTCCTCGGCGCGCATGCGCTGCCGCCGGAATACGCTGGGCGCAGCAGCGACTACATCGAGCTCGTCTGCACGCAGATGCTGCCCGCGCTCGCGGCCGAAGGGCTGGTCGATGCGGTCGACGTGTTCTGCGAGCGCATCGCTTTCTCACTGGCAGAGACGGAGCGCGTCTTCAAGGCGGCGCAGGCACTCGGCCTGCCGGTCAAGCTGCATGCCGAGCAGCTTTCGGACATGGGCGGCGCCGCGCTCGCCGCACGCTATGGCGCGCTGTCGTGCGACCACATCGAACACCTGTCGCAGGCCGGCATCGACGCCATGAAGGCCGCCGGAACGGTCGCCGTGCTGCTGCCCGGCGCTTATTACACGCTGCGCGACACGCAGCAGCCGCCGATCGCCGCACTGCGCGCCGCCGGCGTTCCGATGGCCGTGTCGACCGATCACAACCCCGGCACCTCGCCCGCGCTGAGCCTGCTGCTGATGGTGAACATGGCCTGCACGCTGTTCCGGCTCACGGTGCCGGAGGCGATCGATGCCGTCACGCGCCACGCGGCGCTCGCGCTCGGTCTGCAGTCCACGCACGGTCAGATCGCCGCCGGAATGCCGGCCAACTTCGTGCTGTGGCACCTCCATGAGGCAGCCGAACTCGCGTACTGGTTCGGCCAGCGCCCGGTGCGCACGGTCGTGCGGCAGGGCCGCATCGCGGAAGGCGTGGGCGCATGACGGTGCGGTCGTTGTTCGCGGCCGATGCGTTGCTGCCGACCGGCTGGGCGAAGGACGTGGCGCTCGCGTGGGATGCGACGGGGCGACTCGTGCAGGTGGACGTCGATGCATCGCCCGCGGCCGGCGCGCCGACGGCGACAGGCCCGGTGATCCCGGGCATGCCCAACCTGCACTCGCACGCCTTCCAGCGCGCGATCGCCGGCCTGACCGAGTACCGCGGTGAAACGCAGGACAGCTTCTGGAGCTGGCGCACGCTGATGTACCGCTTCGCTTCGCGGCTCGACCCGCAGCAGCTCGAAGCCATCGCGCTCGGCCTCTATGTCGAGATGCTCGAAGCGGGCTACACGGCGGTCTGCGAATTCCACTACGTGCATCACGACGCGGACGGCCGTCCGTATGCCGACGATGCGACGCTCGCGCTCGCGCTGATGCGTGCCGCGCAGCGCGCCGGCATCGGCCTCACGTTGTTGCCGGTGCTCTACCAGACCAGCGGCTTCGGCGGCCTGCCGCCGAACGACGGGCAGCGCCGCTTCATACGCTCGACCGACGCGATGCTGCGTTTGCTCGAGCGCCTGAAGCCGCTGTGCGAGCACCAGGGCGCACGCCTCGGTCTCGCCCCGCATTCGTTGCGCGCGGTGCCGCCCGAAGGCCTGCGCGAAGCGCTCGCCGGCCTGCGCGCCATCGACGCCACCGCGCCCGTCCACATCCACATCGCGGAGCAGACGAAAGAGGTCGACGACTGCATCGCTTGGAGCGGGCAGCGGCCCGTTGCCTGGCTCCTCGATCACGCGCCGGTCGATGCGCGCTGGTGCCTTGTGCACGCGACGCACATGGACGCCGACGAATACCGCCGCGCGGCCGCGAGCGGCGCGGTCGCCGGCCTGTGCCCGACCACCGAAGCGAACCTCGGCGACGGCATCTTCGACTGGCCAGCCTGGCACGCGGCCGGCGGCACCTGGGGCGTCGGCTCCGACAGCCACATCTGCGTCAACGCCGCCGAAGAGCTGCTGATGCTCGAATACAGCCAGCGCCTGGGCACGCGGCAGCGCAACGTCGCGGCCGGTGCCGGGCAGCCGCAAGTCGCGACGGCGATGACGCTTGCCGCGGTGCACGGCGGCGCGCAGGCGTCGGGCCGCGCCATCGCCGGCCTCGCCGTCGGGCAGCAGGCCGATTTCGTCGTGCTCGATGCGTCGCACGCTGCGCTCGCCGGCCTGCGGGCGCCCGACATGCTGTCGTCGCACGTCTTCGCCAGCCACCGCACCAGCGCGATCGACGCGGTGTGGGTGGCCGGGCAGCCGCGCGCGCAGGCCGGGCGCCATCTTCTTCACGACAGCGCCACCGCCGGCTTGGTCGCCGCGCGCCGTCAACTGCTGGACACCCCATGAGCTTCACCACCACCGAGCCGCCCTTTCGCTTCCGGCAGGGCACGCGCCCGCTGCTGATCTCGATGCCGCATGTCGGCACGCACGTGCCGCCGGCCCTCGCCGCGCGCTTCACCAGCGAAGCCCGCCATGTGCCCGACACCGACTGGCACCTCGAACGCCTCTACGAATTCGCCGGTGAACTTGGAGCGTCGGTGCTGGTCGCGACGCACTCGCGCTACGTCGTCGACCTGAACCGCCCGCCCGACAACCAGAACCTGTACCCCGGCCAGGACACCACCGGCCTGTGCCCGGTCGACACCTTCGACAAGACGCCGATCTATGTCGCGGGCGCCGTGCCCGGCGACGCCGAGATCGCCGCGCGCCGCGATGCCATCTGGCGGCCATACCACGCACAGCTCCAGGCCGAACTCGGGCGGCTGCACGCGCGCCACGGCACCGTCGCGTTGTGGGACGCGCATTCGATTCGTTCGCACGTACCGCGCTTCTTCGACGGCACGCTGCCCGACCTGAACCTCGGCACCGCCAACGGGGCGAGCTGCGATCCCGCGCTCGCGCGAACGCTGCTCGGCATCGCCACCACGGCACCGGGCTACACCGGCGTGCTCAACGGCCGCTTCAAGGGCGGCCACATCACGCGGCAGTACGGCAACCCGGCCGGAAGCGTGCACGCGGTGCAGCTGGAGCAGACGCAGTCGAGCTACATGCAGGAGGCATTGCCCTTCGACTACCTGCCCGACGTCGCGGCCGGCGTGCAGCCGCACGTGCGGCGCATGCTCGAGGCGGTGTTGGCCTTCGTCGAACAACGTTAAGGGCCGGTTTCTACAATCGGGGCCATGAAGCCCCTCGTCTACACCCGCGGCCAGGCATTGCCCGGCATCCTCTCGCAGCGCATCGCCATCCTCGATGGCGCGATGGGCACGATGATCCAGCGCTTCAAGCTCACCGAAGAGCAGTACCGCGGTGAGCGCTTCAAGGACTTCGAGCGCGACGTGAAGGGCAACAACGAGCTGCTCTCGCTCACGCGCCCCGACGTGATCCGCGACATCCACGAGAAGTACCTCGCGGCCGGCGCCGACCTGATCGAGACCAACACCTTCGGCGCGACCACCATCGCGCAGGAGGACTACAAGATGGCGCATCTGGCGCGCGAGATGAACCTCGAGTCCGCCAAGCTGGCGCGCGCCGCCTGCGACAAATACAGCACGCCCGACAAGCCGCGCTTCGTGGCCGGCGCCCTCGGCCCGACGCCCAAGACCGCCAGCATCAGCCCCGACGTGAACGATCCGGGCGCCCGCAACATCGACTTCGAATCGTTGCGCGCGGCCTACTACGAGCAGACCGAGGCGCTGGTCGCAGGCGGCGCCGACGTGATCCTGGTCGAGACGATCTTCGACACGCTCAACGCCAAGGCGGCGCTGTTCGCGGTCGAGGAGTATTTCGACAACACCGGCGAGCGCCTGCCGCTCATCATCAGCGGCACAGTGACCGACGCCTCGGGCCGCATCCTGAGCGGCCAGACCGTGACCGCGTTCTGGCACAGCGTGCGCCACGCGCAGCCGCTGGCCATCGGCCTCAATTGCGCGCTCGGTGCGGCGCTGATGCGGCCCTACATCCAGGAGCTCGCCAAGGTGGCGGGCGACACCTTCATCAGTTGCTACCCGAACGCCGGCCTGCCCAATCCGATGAGCGACACCGGCTTCGACGAGACGCCCGACGTCACGTCCCGCCTGCTGCACGAGTTCGCGGCCGAAGGCCTGGTCAATATCGTGGGTGGCTGCTGCGGCACCACGCCCGACCACATCGCCGCGATCGGCCAGGCCGTCGCGCCGGTGCCGGGCCGCGTGGTGCGCAGTGCCTTCTACCGCGAAGCCGAAGCGGCCTGACCGTCTGCGGCGACGGCCGCGTCCTTCTTGCGCGCGATCAGCGCGACGAAGCGCTGCGCCCCGAGGCCGAGCGGCCGCTCGCGCGACCACACCACGTCGACCCACAGGTCGAGCCCGTTCGTGAGGTTGTCGAACGGGATCTCGACCAGCGCACCCGTTGCCACGTGCGGGCGCGCGAAGGTGCGGGGCAGCCAGCCCCAGCCGAGGCCCGCGGTGATGAGGCTCAGCGCCGCGAGCGCGTTGTCGGTGCGCCAGACGTGGCGTGAAAACACGAAGCGCGGATCGCTGGTCGCCAGGTCGCGGCCGGCCACCACGATCTGCCGCGTGGCGGTGAGATGCTCCTCGCGAAAGCTTCCGCCCGCGGCCGTCAGCGCCGGGTGGTCGGGCGCCATCACCGCCACCATGAGGTCGCTCGCCACCTCCTGAAAGGCCTCGCGGCCGTCGAGGCTGGGGCGTTCGAACACCAGCGCCAGCTGCGCGCGGCCGCTGTGCAGCATGGCCAGCGCGTCCGCCTGCGGCGCGGCGAGCACTTCGACTTCGAGCAACGGATGTTCCAGCGCCAGCGTCGCGAGCGATGCGCTCCAGGGCGCGGCCAGCAGCTCCGGCGCAATGGCGAGCGTGAGGCGGCTCTCCAGACCTTGCGTGAGGGCCAGCGCATGAACCTGCAGCTGCTTGAGCTGCGCGGCCATCATCCGCGCCTGCGGTTCCAGCGAGCGGGCCGCCGCCGTGGGCCGCGGTTCGCGGCCGGTGCGGTCGAAGAGCGGCAGGTCGAGCTCTGCCTCGAGGTGCGCGATGGCCATGCTCACGGCCGATGGCACCCGGCGCAGCGCGCGGGCGGCGGCTGAAAAGGAGCCGTGGTCGAGCACGGCCAGGAACACCTCGACGTTGTCGCTGGAGAAGCTCATGGCCGCCAATCTATCAGCGAAACTGAAAGAACGTGACTTTTGATATCAGTCCTGCACACATAAAGTGACTGCAATCGCTCAAATTCGAAGGAACAAGGTCATGCAGGGCATCAAACGCCGGGTCGTCTATATCTCGCTTTACGAAGGCCTGGCCATCGTGGCGGCGAGCATCGGGCTCTCGCAGATGTCGGGTGCGGGGCTCGGTCATTCGGGGGTGCTGGCGGTCATCGCATCGGTCATCGCGGTGCTCTGGAATCTGGCGTTCAACGCGCTGTTCGAGCGGTGGGAGTCGCGCCAGGCGGTGCGGGGCCGCAGCGTGCGCCGGCGCATCGCGCACGCCGTGGGCTTCGAGGGCGGGCTGGTCACGTTCCTGGTGCCGGTGTTCGCGTGGTACCTCGGTGTCACGCTGTGGCAGGCGCTGGTGATGGACCTCGGCCTGGTGGTGTTCTTCCTGGTCTACACCTTCGTCTTCAACTGGGCCTTCGACCGCATGTTCGGCCTGCCGGCGTCCGCCGCCGCGGTCGAAGGCGCGCCGCAGCCGGCCTGACCGACGACGGCTCCAAGGCGCGTACCGGGTCGGCCGCGCGGCCGTGCAACACTCGCCGCATGTCTTCTTTGGAATGGGCCGCGTCCGCCCTGCAGGCGTTCGACGAGGCGGTCCAGGCCAGCCAGGGTTTCCGCAGCCGTGCCGGGCAGCGGCGCATGGCCGAGCAGGTCGCCAGCACGCTCGCGTCGGCCACGCTCGGCAAGGCGCGCAGCGACGAGGAAGACAACGCCCCGCCCGAGCCGCCCGTGCGCGCCATCGCGGTGATCCAGGCCGGTACCGGCGTCGGCAAGTCGCTCGCCTACTGCGCCCCGGCCATCGCGCTGGCGCTCGCGCGCAACACGCGCGTCGTCATCTCGACCGCCACCGTCGCGCTCCAAGAGCAGCTGGTCCACAAGGACCTGCCGGCGCTGGCCAAGTTGCTGCCGGAGCCCTTCCGCTTCGCCCTCGCGAAAGGGCGGGGTCGCTACGTCTGCCAGCAGAAGCTGGAGCGGCTCACCGGCATGTCCGTGGAAGTCGCCGATGCGGAGCAGGGCGACGACAGCTACGGCGATCTCTTCGCAGCTGACGACGGCCATGAGGCGGTGCACGCGCCGTCCCGCCCCGCGCACGAGGTGGAGGCGCGCCTGCAGTTCTATACCGCCATCGCCGGCACCCTGGCCAGCGGCGCCTGGGACGGTGACCGCGACACGCTCGACACCCCGCTCACCGGGGAGGCCTGGTTGCCGATGGCGGCCGAGGCAGCCTCCTGCACCGGCAAGCACTGCCCGTCGTTCAACGAATGCGTCTACTACGAGCGCCGCAAGACGCTGGTCGGCGCCAACGTGATCGTGGTCAACCACGACCTGCTGCTCGCGACGCTCGGCAACCGGCAGCTGCCCGAGCTGGACAACTGCCTGCTGGTCCTCGACGAGGCGCATCACCTGCCGGCCACCGCGCTCGCGCAATTCGGCTGCCGCATGGACCTGGGCCGCCACGGCTGGGCCGAGCGGCTGGCGCAGCGGGCGGTGCGCGTGGGCGTGCGCTTCGAGGTGACCGAAGTGGCCGACATCCCGACCCACGCGTCGCAGATGCGCCAGGCGCTGCAGGAAACCGAGCGGCTCGTGCTCGACCTGTACGGCGAGGCGCTGCAAGCCGGCGCGAGCGACGTGCCCGGGCGAGGCCCGGCACGCGTGCGCCTCCCGCTGGGCGTTCTGCCCGAAGTGCTGCAGGGCCCGCTCGGCCGCGTCGCGCACCATGCGGAAGGTTTCCTCGCAGCGCTGCGCGTCATTGCGACCGCCTTGCGCGCCGAGTTGCGCGACCAGCCTGCGATGGCGCGCAAGCTGTCGGCCGTGTATGCGCAGCTCGGCGCACTCGCGCCCCGGCTGGAGCAGACGCTCGACACCGCGCGGCTGCTGCTGCGCGACGCGCCGCCGGACGGCGTGCCGACCGCCAAGTGGTTCACGCTGGACATCGACGGCGACCATGCCGCGCTGCAGGCGCACGCCAGCCCGCTGCTGCCTGGCGCGGCCCTGCGTCACCAGCTGTGGAGCCGGGTGCGCGGCGCGGTGCTCACCTCGGCCACGCTGACCAGCTGCGGCAGCTTCGATTTTTTCCTGCGCGAGGCGGGACTGCAGGGCGACGCCGCCGCCACCACGCTCGAAGTGCCCAGCCCTTTCGACTACGCCGCGCAGGGCCGCCTGATCGCGGTCGAGACGCAGGCCGATCCGCGCGACGCCGAGTACATCCCGCAGATGGTGCAGCTGCTGATGGGCGACCTCGGGGCCGTGCGGCACGGCGCGCTGGTGCTGTTCACGTCGCGCGAGCAGCTGCGCCTGGCGCTCGAGGCATTGCCGACCTCGCTCAAGCCGCGCGTGCTGGCGCAGACGGCGATGCCGCGCACCCAGTTGCTGGCCACGCACCGCCACCGCGTGGCCGAGGGGCTGCCGTCGATCGTCTTCGGCATGCAGTCCTTCGGCGAAGGGCTCGACCTGCCGGGCAAGCTGTGCGAATCGGTGTTCATCGCGCGACTGCCGTTCGCGCCGCCCGACGATCCGGTCGGCGAGGCGCGCGCCGAGTGGCTGCGCACGGTGGGCCGCGACCCTTTCTCGGAGCTCGTCGTGCCGGCCACCGCGATGCGGCTGGCCCAATGGGTCGGGCGCGCGATCCGCACCGAAGAGGACCGCGCCAGCGTCTATTGCTACGACCGGCGGCTGGTGCGCACGTCGTACGGGCAGCGGCTGCTCAAGGGGCTGCCGCCCTTCGCCCTCACCACGATGGAGGCGCATTCGCAAAGGCGCCTAAAATCGCCCCTCCCGAGGAGCGTTGCAGCGGCCGGCTTTGATGCCCCGCCAGGCTCGGGTCTTTCTCCCGCAACGACGCTCACCTGACCTTCGCAAATCCAGGTGAGCCCATGTCTTCCATCCTCGTTCCCCCCATGAAACTGTCCGGCCTCGAGCCGGTGCAGATCGGCGAAGGCTCGTTGTTCGTCAACATCGGCGAGCGCACCAACGTCACCGGGTCCAAGGCCTTCGCGCGAATGATCCTGAACGGCGAATTCGACCAGGCGCTGTCGGTCGCGCGCCAGCAGGTCGAGAACGGTGCGCAGGTGATCGACATCAACATGGACGAGGCCATGCTCGACAGCAAGGCGGCCATGGTGCGCTTCCTGAACCTGATCGCCAGCGAGCCCGACATCGCGCGCACACCGATCATGGTCGACAGCTCCAAGTGGGAAGTCATCGAAGCGGGCCTGCGCTGCATCCAGGGCAAGGGCATCGTCAATTCCATCTCCATGAAGGAAGGCGTCGACAAGTTCAAGCACGAAGCGCGTCTGGTGCGGCGCTACGGGGCCGCCGCGGTGGTGATGGCCTTCGACGAGAAGGGCCAGGCCGACACCTACGAACGCAAGATCGAGATTTGCGAGCGCGCCTACCGCGTGCTCGTGGACGAGGTCGGCTTTCCGCCGGAAGACATCATCTTCGACCCGAACATCTTCGCGGTCGCGACCGGCATCGAGGAGCACAACAACTACGCGGTCGACTTCATCGAGGCGACGCGCTGGATCAAGCAGAACCTGCCCGGCGCCAAGGTGTCGGGCGGCGTGAGCAACGTGAGCTTCAGCTTCCGCGGCAACGATGCGGTGCGCGAGGCGATCCACACCGTGTTCCTGTACCACGCGATCCAGGCGGGCATGGACATGGGCATCGTCAACGCCGGCATGGTCGGCGTGTACGACGACCTCGAGCCGATCCTGCGCGAGCGCGTGGAAGACGTGGTGCTCAACCGCCGCCCCGACGCCGGGGAGCGCCTCGTCGAGGTGGCCGAGACCGCCAAGAGCGGCGCCAAGGACGACAGCAAGAACCTCGAATGGCGCGGCACGCCCGAGAACCCGGTGCACGTCAACCAGCGCCTCTCGCACGCGATGGTGCACGGCATCACCGACTTCATCGTCGAAGACACCGAAGAGGCCTACCAGCAGATCCTCGCCAAGGGCGGCCGCCCGCTGCACGTGATCGAAGGCCCGCTCATGGACGGCATGAACATCGTGGGCGACCTGTTCGGCGAGGGCAAGATGTTCCTGCCGCAGGTGGTGAAGTCGGCGCGCGTCATGAAGTCGGCCGTGGCGCACCTCATTCCCTACATCGAGGAAGAAAAGCGCCAGGACGAGGCCGCCGGCCGCGACGTTCGCACCAAGGGCAAGATCATCATCGCCACCGTGAAGGGCGACGTGCACGACATCGGCAAGAACATCGTCACCGTCGTGCTCCAGTGCAACAACTTCGAAGTCGTGAACATGGGCGTGATGGTCCCGTGCCACGAAATTCTGGCGCGCGCCAAGGTCGAGGGCGCCGACATCGTCGGCCTGTCGGGCCTCATCACGCCGAGCCTCGAAGAGATGCAGTACGTGGCCGGCGAGATGCAACGCGACGACCATTTCCGCATCAAGAAGATCCCGCTGATGATCGGCGGCGCCACCACCAGCCGCGTGCACACGGCCGTGAAGATCGCGCCGCACTACGAAGGCCCCGTGGTCTACGTGCCGGATGCCTCGCGCAGCGTGAGCGTCGCGCAGAGCCTCCTGAGCGACCAGGCCGCCGCGTACATCGACGAGATCAATGCCGACTACGACAAGGTGCGCCATCAGCACGCCAACAAGAAGCAGGTGCCGATGTGGCCTTTGCCCAAGGCACGCGCCAACAAGACGCCGATCGACTGGTCGAACTACACGCCGCCGGTGCCCAAGTTCATCGGCCGTCGCGTGTTCAGGAACTTCGACCTGACCGAACTCGCGAAGTACATCGACTGGGGCCCGTTCTTCCAGACCTGGGACCTGGCCGGACCGTTCCCCGCGATCCTGAAGGACGAGGTGGTCGGCACCGAGGCCGTGCGCGTCTACGCCGACGGCCAGCGCATGCTCAAGCGCCTGATCGAAGGGCGCTGGCTCAGCGCGAGCGGCATCGTCGGCTTCTGGCCCGCCAACACGGTGAACGACGACGACATCGAGCTCTATACCGACGAGACGCGCAGCGAGGTCGCGCTCACCTGGTACGGCATGCGCCAGCAGACAGAGAAGCAGGCGATCGATGGCGTGATGCGCCCGAGCCGCTGCCTCGCCGACTTCGTCGCGCCGAAGGACAGCGGCCTGAAGGACTATGTCGGCATGTTCGCGGTGACCGCGGGCCTGGGCGTCGAGAAGAAGGAGAAGTACTTCATCGACGACCTCGACGACTACTCCGCCATCATGCTCAAGGCGCTGGCCGACCGGCTCGCCGAAGCCTTCGCCGAAGCGCTGCACCACCGCGCGCGCACCGACTTCTGGGGCTACGCCGCCGCCGAAGGCCTGACCAACGAGGAAATGATCGCCGAGAAGTACCGCGGCATCCGCCCGGCGCCCGGCTATCCGGCCTGTCCCGACCACAGCGTCAAGCGTCCGATGTTCGACGTGCTGGCCTGCGGCGACATCGGCATGACGCTGACCGAGAGCCTCGCGATGACCCCGGCCGCGAGCGTGAGCGGCTTCTACCTGAGCCATCCGGACGCGACGTACTTCAACGTCGGCAAGATCGGCCACGACCAGCTGGAAGACCAGGCCGCGCGCCGCCACGAGAGCGAAGCCGACCTCGAGCGCCTGCTCGCACCGAACCTTTGACCGCCGCCGGAGACCCGTGATCCAGAAGTTGATTTTTGCCGCCACCCACTACGCGGCGCTCGCGGTCTTCGTGGCCAGTTGTTGGGGTTTCGGCAGGGCGGTGCTGTCGCGCGTCTGCGTACCGGTGCGGCGCGACCCGGGGCTCGAAACCGCGATGGCCACCGCGTTCGGCATCGGCCTCTTCATCTGCATGTTCCAGGGGCTCGCGATCGCAGGCGTGTTCGGTCTGGGCAGCGTGCTCGTGGTGGTCGCCCTCGGCGTTGCGCTGGCGCTGGTCCAGGCGCCGGGATGGTTGCGCGAACTGCGTGCCTCCAGGGACACACGCCCGCTGCCATGGCTGCAGCGCGGCGCGCTCGCGGTGCTGGCGCTGGTGGCGTTGCCGGCACTGGTCGCTCCGCTCGCGCCGCCCGCGGCCTTCGACGAACTGATGTACCACCTGCCATATGCGCGCATGGTGGCGCAGACGGGCTCGCTCGGCATCCACGACTGGCTGCGCTATCCCTGGTTCCCGTACAACTTCAACCTGCTCTACGCCGGCGGCCTCCTGGTCGACGACGATGTGCTGCCGCACCTGCTCAATGGCCTCGGCGGCGCGCTGGCGGTCTGGATGGTCTACCGGCTCGGCCTGCAGCACACCAGCCGCGTGATCGCGTGCGGCGGGGCGGCCATCTGGCTCGGCCTGGGCGACTACTCCAATGCGCTGATCGACATGGGCGTCGCGCTCCTGGTGCTGTCGGCATGCGTGGCCCTGTGGTGGTGGCGCGAGGCGATGGATGCGCAGGTCCAGGGCTCGGCCGTGCAGGCGCCTGCAGCGCGCTGGCTCTGCGTCGCGACTTTCTTCCTCGGCCTGGCTGCGGGATCCAAGTACCAGGCGCTGACCTTCCTGCCGCTGGTGGGTCTGTTCGTGCTGTGGCACGAGCGGCGACCGAAGGTGCTCGCGCTGGCGCTGCTGTGCTTCTTGATCCCGTGCGTCTACTGGTACGCGCGCAACGCGATCACGACGGGCGATCCGTTCAACCCCATTGGCGCGCGCCTCTTCGGCTTCACCAACTGGAACGCGGCCGACTACAAGAACCAGTTCGACGACGTGCAGGCGCACGCCGCCTGGCCCAACGCCATGATCTGGCCGGTGCTGCTCGCGCCGTTCAGCCCTTGGTTCAAGCGCTCGGCGGCGGTGCGCGCGGCCGTCGTGTTCTGCGCTTACTCGCTCGTCGTGTGGTTTGCGACGTCGCGCTATCCGCGCTACATGACCGCGTCGTATCCGCTCATCGCCTGGATGGCCGCGGTCGGCTGGACGGTACTGCTCGGCGCCTTGCTGGCGGCCATGCGCAGGGTCGCGCCGGCCATCGCGGCGCGGGGCGAGTGGCCGCGCGCAGGGGCCTGGGTCGGCGGCGCGCTGCTCGCTGCGCTGGCCGTGGCATCGGTCTACCAGACCACGCGGAAGATCGCGATGGTGTCGCCCACGCCGGAGTTGCGCGAAGCCTTCCTGCGCAAGAACGTGCCTGGCTACGCGGCCATGCACTACCTGCGAATGCACCCGCAGGGCCGCGTGTACCAGGTCGCGCTGAGCGAGGCGATCTACTACGGCCCCGATGCGGTGTGGGGCGACACGCTCGGGCCGTGGCGCTATTCGGACTTTCTCGCCGCGCCGGCCGACGAGATGGCGCGCAAGTTCGCGTCGCTCGGCTTCGGTGCGATGGTGGTGGCGGCGCCGTATGTGCCGATCCTCTCGGCCAAGCCCGGCTTCGACAAGCACTTCGTCCTGCTCTACGAGAAAGACGACGCCAAGGCCTACCGTATCCTTGCGGACGCGCCATGAACCTGCACCCTTCCGCCTCCCGACCGCTGCGCATCGCCGCCGTGATCCCGTGCTTCAACGAGGCACTCGCGATCGCGCAGGTCATCGCCGAATTCCAGGCCGCGCTGCCGGAAGCGCAGGTGCATGTCTTCGACAACAACTCCACCGACGACACCGCCGCCGTCGCCCGCGCGCACGGCGCGACCGTCACGCGCGTGGCGCTGCGCGGCAAGGGCAACGTGGCGCGCCGCATGTTCGCGGACGTCGAAGCCGATGTGTACGTGATGGTCGACGGCGACGCGACCTACGACCTGAGCGCCGTGCGCGCGCACATCGACACGCTGGTGCGCGACAACCTCGACATGATGGTCGGCTCGCGCGTCGACGACGGTGCCGATGCGCAGACCTACCGCGCCGGCCATCGCCTGGGCAACCGCATGCTCACGGGCGCCGTGGCAGCACTCTTCGGCGGCCGGCTCACCGACATGCTCTCGGGCTACCGCATCTTTTCGCGGCGCTACGCGAAGTCGTTCCCGGCCGTGTCGGCCGGCTTCGAGATCGAGACCGAGCTCACCGTCCATGCGCTCGAGCTGCGCATGCCCTTCGCCGAAATGCCCGTCGCCTACCGCGCGCGACCCGAAGGCTCGGAGAGCAAGCTGTCGACCTACCGCGACGGCTGGCGCATCCTCAAGACCATCTGCAAGCTCTTCGTGA
>JBGMOF010000014.1:0-12725 GCA_041424275.1 Variovorax sp. | reverse complement strand
TGCTCGACGGCCTGATGCAGGGCGCCGACCGCGACCTGGTCAAGGTCTGGCAGAAAATGAACGCGCCACGCTTCGACAACATCATGTTGAAGACGAAGACTGTCGGCGCCGAAGCGACCAAGGAGGGCATCAAGGTCACTTTCGAGGGCGAGAACGCACCGAAGGAGCCGCAGGTGTACGACCTCGTGCTGCAGGCCGTTGGCCGCAGCCCGAACGGCAAGAAGATCGGCGCCGAGAAGGCGGGCGTGGCGGTGACCGACCGCGGCTTCATCAACGTCGACATCCAGATGCGGACCAACGTGCCGCACATCTTCGCGATCGGCGACATCGTCGGCCAGCCGATGCTGGCTCACAAGGCGGTACACGAGGCGCACGTGGCGGCCGAAGTGATCGCCGGCGAGATTCAGGGCAACAAGGAGCTCGCGAGCGCGGCCTTCAACGCCCGAGTGATTCCGAGCGTGGCCTACACCGACCCCGAAGTCGCCTGGGTCGGCCTCACCGAAGACCAGGCCAAGGCCGAAGGCATCAAGGTCAAGAAGGGGCACTTCCCGTGGAACGCCTCGGGCCGTGCCATCGCCAACGGCCGCGACGAGGGCTTCACCAAGCTGCTGTTCGACGCCGAGACGCACCGCATCCTCGGCGGCGGCATCGTCGGCACGCACGCTGGCGACATGCTGGGCGAGATCGTGCTGGCGATCGAGATGGGCGCCGACGAGATCGACATCGGCAAGAGCATCCACCCGCACCCGACGCTGGGCGAAAGCATCGGCATGGCGGCCGAGGTGGCGCATGGGACCTGCACGGATCTGCCGCCGGTGAAGAAAGTCGGCTGACCGACGCCGCCGCTGTCTCTCGCAACAGGCCGCGCACGCCCTGGAAGGGTTGCGCGGCTTTTTTTCAGACCTCACGGAGTTCTCATGCAGCCCCTGCTCGACGCCATCGCCCGCATGGACGCCCCTGTGGAAGCCACCCGGGTCTTCCACGGGCGGGGGGGCTTGCATCCCGGCTGCGAGCACCTCGCACTCGACGCATTTCCGCCCGTGCTGCTTCTGACGAGCTTCCGCGCGATGGAGGACGCTGAAATCGATGCGGTTCGCGATGCCCTTGTCGCCCGTTGGCAAACACTGGATGCGGGTCCGTTGAATTGGGTGCTGCAGCTGCGCGACGGCGGCCGCACGGAGACCCGGCTGATGGACGGTGCAGTGCCGGAAGCGCACGAGGTCGTGGAAGACGGAACGCGCTATCGCATCCACCTGCTGCAGGGACAGAACCATGGCCTGTTCCTCGACATGGCCGCGGGTCGCCGATGGGTGGAGGCGCATGTCGCGCGCCGCTCTGCCGAGGACGCTGCAGCGCGCGCCTCGGGAGGCTGGGCGCCGCGCCTGAAGGTGCTCAACCTCTTTGCCTACACCTGCGCCTTCTCGGTGGTCGCATTGCAGGCCGGTGCGGAGCAGGTGGTGAACATGGACATGAGCAGCGGAGCCCTGGCCATCGGCCAACAGAACCACCGCATCAATGGCGTCCTGAGCGGGGCGAGCTTTCTTGGGCACGACATCTTCAAGAGCTGGGGCCGCATCGGACGGAGCGGCCCTTACGACCTGGTGATCGTCGATCCGCCGAGTTATCAGAAGGGCAGCTTCATCGCCACCAAGGACTACGCGCGCTTGCTCAGGCGCCTGCCGGACCTGATGTCGCCGGGCGGCCACGCGCTGCTGTGCCTGAATGCGCCGGAGCTCGGCCCGGATTTCCTGCAGCAGCAGGTCGCGGACGCGGCGCCTTCGCTCGCCTTCGTGGAGCGATTGGCCAACCCACCGGCCTTCGCCGATGCCGCGCCGGAGCGCGCGCTCAAGGTGCTGGTCTATCGCGGGGCTTGAACGCTCGCCGGCCAACAAAAAACCCGCCGACGGCGGGTTTTTTTGGGGCACTAGACCGGCTCAGTCGCCGATCTTGGTCGCGTCGCCTTGCACGGCCTGCACGCGGCGGCCGCCGTCGAAGCGGCGCTGCCAGTAGCTGCCGTTCATGTCTTCCACGCGGACTTCCGAGCCGGTGCGCGGCGAATGGATGAACTTGCCTTCGCCGACGTAGATGCCGACATGGCTGAATGCGCGGCGCATGGTGTTGAAGAACACCAGGTCGCCGGGCTTGAGGTCGGCGCGAGCGACCGGTTGCGTGGCGGCAGCCTGCTCGACAGCGCGGCGCGGCAGCACGAGGCCGACGGTCTGGTTGTACATGGCGCGGACGAACCCGCTGCAATCGAAGCCGGTTTCGGCGCTGTTGCCACCGCGGCGATACGGAACGCCGAGGAAACCGACGGCGGTCACCACGAGTTCCGATGTGCGATCGGTGACTGTTTGGCGAACTTGATTGAGTTGGGCGATCAAACCCTTGTCTGCCAGCAAGCGCTGCATGTCGTCGGCGCTTTGCTCATCGTGCGGTGCGGCATATGCCGCGAAGGAGATAAGGAGGGCGGGTAGTAAGACGAAAAATCGCATGGTGCGTAGGATATTGATGACACTCGATGGTGTCAATTTCATGCGGAATCGCGATTGTGCTTGCAACTCCATGTTTTGTAAGGATATTTTTCACATTTCGCATTCCTGGTTTGTAAAGTTGAACGTTATTGGCAATAAGCGATTGCTCCGCTGTAAGTCAAAAGAATGTCAAACAATGCCAATCAGCGGCCAACTCCGGAAGAGATGCGCCATCGCCAGTCAAAGGAACTCCATGTCTGAATACCGAATGCTTTCCCGCACCTGGGCGCCCCGAGTGCTGGCGCTTTGCGTCCTCAGTGCCGCGCCCGCCAGCGCCGCGCCGCGTCCCGAAATCCTGACGGCCGGAATCGAAAACCCCTGGGGCGTGACCTTTTTGCCCCAGGGCCGGTTCCTGGTGACGGAACGCCCCGGCCGCTTGCGCGTGGTCGAGGCCGACGGACGCGTCAACGCGCCTATCGCCGGACTGCCGCCCATCGCCGCCGGTGGGCAGGGTGGTTTGCTTGACGTCCTGGCCGACAGTCGTGTCGAGAGCAATCGCACGGTCTACTTCTGTTATTCGGAGCCTGATGCGGGCGGTGCCGCCAACAGCACGGCGCTGGCGCGCGCGCAGCTCTCGGCCGACCGCACCCGGCTCGAGAACGTCAAGGTGATCTTCAGCCAGCAGCCCAAGGTTGCGAGCCGCGCGCACTTCGGTTGCCGGATCGTCGAATCGCGCGACGGCAACCTCTTCCTCACGCTGGGCGATCGGTTCAGCCGCAAGGAAGACGCGCAGAAACTCGACAACCACCTCGGCAAGGTCGTGCGGATCGCCAAGGACGGGACGGTGCCGAAGGACAACCCGTTCGTCGGCAAGGCCGGTGCGCTGCCGGAAATCTGGAGCTACGGGCACCGCAACGGCCAGGGCGCGGTGCTCGCGCCCGATGGTCGCTACTGGATGACCGAGCACGGACCACAGGGTGGGGACGAAATCAACCTGCCGCAGGCGGGCCGCAACTACGGATGGCCGGTGATCACTTACGGCGAAAACTACGGCGGCGGCAAGATCGGTGACGGCATCACCACCCGAGAAGGCATGGAGCAGCCGCTGCACTACTGGGTGCCCTCGATCGCGCCTTCGGGCATGGCGTTTCTCACCAGCGACAAATACGGCGCTGCGTGGAAGGGCAGCCTGTTCGTCGGCTCCCTGAAGTTCGGCTACCTGGACCGCATCGAATTCAAGGACGGCAAGGTCGCGGGGGAGCAGAAGCTGCTGGCCGACGGCCGGGCGCGCATCCGCGACGTGAAGCAGGGCCCGGACGGTCTTCTGTATGTGCTGACCGATGAATCGGACGGCAAGCTGATGCGGTTGCAGCCGAACTGACGGACCGTCAGCGCCCGCACGAGGGCAGCGGCAATGTCGGCAGGATGGCGCGCCAGAGGCGCATCCATTCGGGCCAGTCGTGGCCGCCCGGCGTCGTGAAGACGCGGTCCGCCGGCAGCGCTGCCGCCAGCAGGCGATGGCTGAACGCGAAGCGATCCTCGGTGCCGTAGCCCAGGAACAATGGCGGCCGGTCGGTCGGTGCAGGCGTGGCGGCATAGCCCTTGAGCCACTTCCACAGCCGTGCTTCGCGCTGGCTTCGCTCGTCACCGGGTGTCGCGCCCAATGCGCCTTGCCAGCGTGCGAGACCGCCGGCATTGGCGATGTCGGAACTCAAGACGCGGTCGCCGAGGTACGGCGCGAGGACGACCAGGCCCGCCAGTTCTCCGGGGCGCGCCTCTTCATAGATAAGCCCACCGAAGCCACCGACCGAGATGCCGACGATCCACACCGCGCGGTAGCCGCGCTCTCTGGCGGGGCCTATCACGTCGTCATGCAGCCTGTCGATGATGGTGCCCCGGTTGTAGTAGCCCAGATGCGCGTCGACCCGCATCACGTCGACGGCCAGCCGGCGCTCCTGCACCGCCTGTACGAAGCCTTCCCGCACGAATTCGTCGGGGTGCGAGTACGCGCCAGGCAGCAGGACGAGCAGGGTATCGGCTTGCGCGGTGCATGTGCTCTTGTCGACCGCGACCGCCATCGGCACCTGGGTCGGGCGAAGGCCGGCGCACCCGGCGGTCAGGGCGGCACAGGCTGCCACCGCGAGGAGAGAGCGCAGCTTGCTTGAAGTGAACGACATGCGGAACTCAGGTCGCCGCAGATCGGCCGGAGGCGGGGGCGCGCACGACCGGCAGGTCGACCATCACGGGCTGGCCCGGCGTGGTGCACCCGGTGTCGCAGCATTTGCCCGGTTGCCGGTTCTTCGTGATGGCACGGTCCGGGTCGTGTGCCACGCCGCGGTCGAGCAGGCGCTCGACCAACTCGACCTTGGAGCCGATCGGGTAGTTGCGGTAGATCTCCTGCTTCATGGCGGCCGGCGAGCCACCGCCGTGCAGGCTGATCACGCTGTACCAGCCGCCCTGGTAACCGGCCGTCAGGTCTTCGATGAAGCGTGCGGTCTCGATGCGCTGCTCGTACGGCACGTCGGGGCTCGCGCGCAGCACGTCGGCCAGGCGCGCCGCGGTCTCGGGGTTGTGGTCTTCGTCGGGGCCGGGCAGGGTGACGATGAGTCCGCCGCTCACGTAGTGCGCGATGCGGTGCATGTCGTAGATCTTGGTGGCGAGCAGCAGCTTGCCGATGTTGCTGAAGACCGGGTCGGGCATGAAGACCTTGCAATGCGGGTCCTGCTTGCCGTAGACGCTTGCCGCCACGCCGCACGCGAAGAAGCTTTCGGTGATGGTGATGAGCTCCACCATCTGCTCACGCAGATGCGTTTCCTTGCCGGGGTCGAAACCGTTCGCCTCGCACATCAACGCGCCGGCGCCGATGAGCAGATCGCCGAAGCCGGCACGCGCGCCGATGCAGCTGTGACGGTGGTGCGTGGCATAGCTGTAGGTGAGGTGGCCGGTGTGCTCCCACTCGCCGGCATAGAACACGCTGTCCCATGGCACGAAGACGCGGTCGAACATGCACACGCCGGTGCTCTGCCCGTACTTGCGGCTGAACAGTGCGTCGCCGTGCTCAAGCTTCTCGCCGGGGCGGCCGGCGGGTCGGGCGACGATGGTCAGGCCGGGCGCGTCGAGCGGCACCGCGCAGCAGACGGCGAAATCGGCGTCCTCGCGACCCATGTTGCGGCACGGCATGACGAGCAGTTCATGCACGTAGGGCGCGCCCGTCACGATCGCCTTGGTGCCGGAGATCACGATGCCTCGCGCGTTGCGCTCGACCACGTGCAGGTAGCTGTCGACATTGGACTGCTCGTGCGGCCGCTTGCTGCGGTCGCCCTTGGCGTCGGTCATCGCGACGCCGAGCGTCAGGTCCTGGTCCTGCACGCGGTGCAGGTACTCGGTGAACCGCGCGGTGTGCTCGGTCGTGCCGCGCGCGTCGTCGATGCGCGCCGACACCTGCGCGATCGCGTTGAGCGCGTCGTGCGTCAGGTAGCGCTGCGCACAGCCGGTTTCCTGGCAGACCAGGCGCACGGCCTCCAGCTTGTTCAACAGATCACCCGAGCTGGTGTTGATGTGCGAGAGTCGGTTCACCCGTTTGCCGCTGGTGTGCTGCACCGCGGTCATCAGGGGTTCGTACTGCGCCTTCAGTGCGTAGTCGTAGGTGAGTGCGATGGCATTGATGCCGGGCTGGAAGGCCGCTTCGTCGGCGACGCTCTCGACGCGATGCCCGTCCACGTACACGGTGGGCTTGTAGCGGCGCAGGGATTCTCGGTAGTCGTCGCCGGTCATCAGCACCGCGGCGGGCAGGGGTGAATTCATCGTGTCTCCAGAGGGCATGGTCGCAAGCCCGATCAGTGGACCACCGTTCGATGGCGCGTTCAAGCGGCAACCCGGTGGATTTTTTCGGTGGTACGGTTTAGCCTGCTCCTCCCTTCAGAAAGACACTTTTCCATGCTGCTCGACGCCTCGCTTTCCCAACTCGTGCTGGTCGACTACCAGGCGCGGCTGATGCCGGCGATCTTCGAGGGCGCGGCGGCGGCGCAGAACGCGGTGCGTCTGGGCAAGTTCGCCCAGCTGATGCAGGTGCCGGTGTTCGGAACCGAGCAGAACCCGTCCAAGCTCGGCGAGAACCTGCCCGAGATCCGCGCGCTGTGCCAGCGCACGCTGGCCAAGATGCATTTCAGCGGCGTGGAGGAAGGGCTCGGCGAGTGGCTGCGTCCGGAAGAGCCGCAACAGGCGCCGCGCGGCAATGCGCGCAGCCTCCCGAAGCACCTGCAGAAGCCGGCCGCGGCCGCCGAGGAGCGCGGCACCATCGTGATCGCCGGCTGCGAAGCGCACGTGTGCCTGATGCAGACCGCGCTCGACCTGCTCGAGGACGAGTTCGAGGTCTGGGTCGTGACAGACGCCTGCAGCTCACGCACCGAACGCAACCGCGACGCCGCCTTCGACCGGCTGGCCGGCGCCGGCGCCGAACTCGTGACCACCGAGATGGTCGGCTTCGAATGGCTGCGCACCGCCGAACACCCGGCCTTCCGCGAGATGCAAACCCTGATCCGCTGAACGGTCCGGCTGGCCGCCGAGAAAAAACAAGCAGGAGACAAAAAATGAGTCGCTACGACGATTTCTATCGCCAGTCCATCGATTCGCCCGAAGCCTTCTGGGCCGAACAGGCCGGATTGATCGAGTGGCAAACGCCGCCGAAACAGATCCTCGACGCGAGCCGCCCGCCATTTGCGCGCTGGTTCGTCGGCGGCACCACGAACCTGTGCCACAACGCGGTCGACCGGCACCTGACGACGCGGGGCGACCAACCCGCGCTGATCTTCGTATCGACCGAAACGGGCGTCGAGAAAACGTACACCTTTCGGGATTTGCACGTCGAAGTGCAGCGCACCGCCGCCAGCCTGATCGCGCTCGGCGTCGGCAAGGGCGACCGCGTGTTGATCTACATGCCCATGATCGCGGAGGCGGCGTTCGCGATGCTGGCCTGCGCCCGCATCGGCGCCATCCACTGCGTCGTGTTCGGTGGCTTCGCGAGCGGGTCGCTGGCTTCGCGAATCGAGGACGCGCAGCCCAAAGTCGTGGTCAGCGCCGATGCCGGTTCGCGCGGTGGAAAGGTCGTGCCCTACAAGCCGTTGCTGGACGAAGCGATCCGCCTCTCGCGCCACAAGCCGTTGGCCGTGATGTTGACCGATCGAGGCCTGGCGCCGATGGAACTGGTCGCGGGCCGCGACCATCTGGCGACCGATCTGGCAGCGCGACAAGGCAGCGTCGAGGTGCCGTGCAGCTGGCTCGAATCGACCGAGATCAGCTACACGATCTACACCAGCGGCACCACCGGGAAACCCAAAGGCGTGCAGCGCGACACGGGCGGGTACGCCGTGGCGCTGGCCGCCAGCATGCAACACATCTTCGATGGCCGGCCGGGCGAAACCTACTTTTCCACGAGCGACATCGGCTGGGTCGTCGGCCACAGCTACATCGTCTACGGTCCGCTCATCGCCGGAATGGCGACCATCATGTACGAGGGGCTGCCCACGCAGGGACTCGACAAGCGACCCGATGGCGGCATCTGGTGGCGACTTGTCGAGAAATACAAGGTGACGGTCATGTTCAGCGCGCCGACCGCGGTGAGGGTGCTCAAGAAGCAGGACCCGGCGCTCCTGAAGAAGTACGACCTCTCCAGCCTGCGCGCACTGTTCCTGGCCGGCGAACCGCTGGACGAGCCGACCGCGCGCTGGATCAGCGACGGGCTCGGCGTGCCGATCATCGACAACTACTGGCAAACCGAATCGGGCTGGCCGATCATCACCATCGCCAACGGGGTCGAGGCCAAGCCGAGCAAGTTCGGCAGCCCCGGGGTGCCGATGTACGGCTACCGCGTGAGGATCCTGCACGAGTCGACCGGCGAGGAACTCACGGCGCCAAATGAAAAGGGTGTCGTCGTCATCGAAGGCCCGACACCGCCCGGCTTCATGCAGACCATTTGGAAAGATGATGCCCGTTTCGTCGACACCTATTGGAAGACGGTGCCCGGCAAGATGGTCTATTCGACGTTCGACTGGGGCATCCGCGACGAGGACGGCTACTTCTACATCCTCGGCCGCACCGACGACGTGATCAACGTCGCCGGCCATCGGCTCGGCACGCGTGAAATCGAGGAGAGCATCTCGGGGCATTCCAACGTGGCGGAAGTCGCGGTGGTCGGCGTGGCCGATGCGCTCAAGGGCCAGGTGGCAATGGCATTCGTGGTGCCGCGCAGCGGCTCCGCTGCGACCGATCCGGACGTGGCGCTCACCCTCGAGGGCGAGATCATGAAGCGCGTCGCCGACCAGTTGGGCGCCCTGGCGCGACCGGCGCGCGTGCGCTTCGTGACTGCGCTGCCCAAGACCCGGAGCGGAAAGCTGCTGCGGCGCGCGATCCAGGCGGTTTGCGAGCAGCGCGACCCGGGCGACCTCACCACCATCGACGATCCGTCGAGCCTGCAGCAGATCCGCGTGCTGCTCGGCAATTGACAGTGGGTATCCATGCCTCCAGCGTCACATGGGTGACGTGGCACAATGCCAAGGTACCTAGGCCCTTCCCCAGCCACAGTCGCATCCGCCAATCGGTCCAGCCGTGTCGCGGAAGGTTTCTTAACCAGCTAGTGCTTCCTGCAGGGAAGCGAAGGTCAGCGCAATGAGCGATTCCTCCACGCCTTCGGCGTACCAAGCCTATCAAGGCAACACCTACCTTTTCGGCGGCAACGCGCCCTATGTCGAAGAGATGTACGAAAACTACCTCTCGAACCCCGGCAGCGTGCCCGACAACTGGCGCTCCTATTTCGACGCCCTCCAGCATGTGCCCGCCGCCGACGGCAGCAATGCCAAGGACGTGGCGCACCTCCCCGTCGTCAATGCTTTCGCAGAGCGCGCCAAGCAGGGCACCACGCGTGTGGTGCAGGCCAGCGGCGCCGACTCCGAACTGGGTCGCAAGCGCACCGCCGTCCAGCAGCTGATCGCGGCGTACCGCAATGTCGGCGCCCGCTGGGCCGACCTGGACCCGCTCAAGCGCACCGAGCGCCCGGCCATCCCCGAACTCGAGCCGTCGTTCTACGGCTTTGCGGATGCCGACCTCGAAACGGTCTTCAACACCAGCAACACCTTCTTCGGCCGCGACACGATGTCGTTGCGCGACCTCCTCAACGCCTTGCGCGAAACGTACTGCGGCACGCTGGGCGCCGAGTACATGTACACGACCGACCAGAACCACAAGCGCTGGTGGCAACAGAAGCTCGAGAGCGCACGCACCAACCCGCAGCTCACCGGCGACCAGAAGAAGCATGTGCTGAACCGCCTGACGGCCGCCGAAGGTCTCGAGCGCTTCCTTCACACGAAGTACGTCGGCCAGAAGCGTTTCTCGCTGGAAGGCGGCGAAAGCTTCATCGTCTCGATGGACGAGCTGATCAACCAGGCCGGCGCCAAGGGAGTGCAGGAGATCGTGATTGGCATGGCCCACCGCGGCCGCCTGAATGTGCTGGTCAACTCGCTCGGCAAGATGCCGGCCGACCTGTTTGCCGAGTTCGACCACACCGCCCCTGAAGATCTGCCGAGCGGCGACGTCAAGTACCACCAGGGCTTCAGCTCGGACGTGACCACGCCCGGCGGCCCGGTGCACCTGAGCCTGGCGTTCAACCCGTCGCACCTCGAGATCGTGAACCCGGTCGTCGAAGGTTCCGTGCGCGCGCGCATGGACCGTCGCGGCGATCCCATGGGCAAGCAGGTCTTGCCGGTCATCGTGCACGGCGACGCCGCTTTCGCAGGCCAGGGCGTCGTGATGGAAACGCTGGCACTGGCCGAAACCCGTGGTTATCACACGGGCGGCACGGTGCACATCGTGATCAACAACCAGATCGGCTTCACCACCAGCGACCCGCGCGACAGCCGCTCGACGCTGTACTGCTCGGACATCGTCAAGATGATCGAAGCGCCGGTGCTGCACGTGAACGGCGACGACCCGGAAGCAGTCGTGCTCGCCACGCAACTCGCGCTCGAGTTCCGCATGGAATTCCAGAAGGACGTCGTCGTCGACATCATCTGTTTCCGCAAGCTCGGCCACAACGAGCAGGACACGCCTGCCCTTACCCAGCCGCTGATGTACAAGAAGATCAGCCAGCACCCGGGCACCCGCAAGCTCTACGCTGACAAGCTGTCCGCGCAGGGCCTCGGCGCCACGCTCGGCGACGACATGGTCAAGGCGCAGCGTGCCGCCTTCGACGAAGGCAAGAACACCGTCGACCCCGTGCTGACGAACTTCAAGAGCAAGTACGCGGTCGACTGGAGCCCTTACCTCAACAAGAAGTGGACCGACGCCGGCGACACGGCCATTCCAACCGCGGAATGGAAGCGCCTGGCCGAGAAGATCACCACCGTGCCGGCCGGCTTCACCGTTCATCCGCTGGTGAAGAAGGTGCTGGACGACCGCGCCGCCATGGGCCGCGGCGACGTGAATGTCGATTGGGGCATGGGCGAGCACATGGCCTTCGCCTCGCTGGTGGCGAGCGGGTATCCCGTGCGCCTGTCGGGCGAAGACTCGGGCCGCGGCACGTTCACGCACCGTCATGCCGTGCTGCACGATCAGAACCGCGAAAAGTTCGACACCGGCACCTACACGCCGCTGCAGAACGTCGCCGAGAACCAGGCGCCCTTCGTCGTCATCGACTCGATCCTGTCGGAAGAAGCGGTGCTGGCCTTCGAATACGGCTACGCCTCGAACGACCCGAACACGTTCGTCATCTGGGAAGCCCAGTTTGGCGACTTCGTGAACGGCGCCCAAGTGGTGATCGACCAGTTCATCGCCTCGGGTGAAGTGAAGTGGGGCCGCGTCAACGGCATCACGCTCATGCTGCCCCACGGCTACGAAGGGCAGGGCCCGGAACACAGCTCGGCACGCATCGAGCGCTTCATGCAGCTGTCGGCCGATACCAACATGCAGGTCTGCCAGCCCACCACGGCCAGCCAGATCTTCCATCTGCTGCGCCGCCAGATGGTGCGCAACCTGCGCAAGCCGCTGATCATCATGACGCCGAAGTCGCTGCTCCGGAACAAAGATGCGACCTCGCCGCTGTCCGAGTTCACCAAGGGCAGTTTCCAGACTGTCATCCCCGACAGCAAGGAGCTGAAGGCCGACAAGGTCAAGCGCGTGATCGCCTGCTCGGGCAAGGTCTACTACGACCTGGCCAAGAAGCGCGAAGAGCGCGGCAGCGACGACGTGGCCATCATCCGCGTCGAGCAGCTCTATCCATTCCCGCACAAGGCGTTCGGCACCGAGCTGAAGAAGTACCCCAACCTCGTAGACGTCGTGTGGGCGCAGGACGAGCCGCAGAACCAGGGCGCATGGTTCTTCGTGCAGCACTACATCCACGAGAATATGTCCGAAGGGCAGAAGCTCGGCTACTCCGGCCGTGCGGCTTCGGCCTCACCGGCTGCCGGGTACTCGCACCTGCACCAGGAACAACAAAAGGCGCTGGTCGACGGCGCATTCGGCAAGCTCAAGGGCTTCGTGCTGACCAAGTAAACAGAACCGAAGAATCAAAAAATGTCCATCGTAGAAGTCAAAGTCCCCCAGCTTTCCGAATCCGTGGCCGAGGCCACCATGTTGAACTGGAAGAAGAAGGTCGGCGATGCCATCGCCGTCGATGAAATCCTGATCGAGATCGAGACCGACAAGGTCGTGCTTGAAGTGCCAGCTCCCTCTGCCGGCGTGCTGACCGAAATCGTTCAACCCGACGGCGCCACGGTGCTGGCCGAACAGCTGATCGCGAAGATCGACACCGAAGGCAAGGCTGGCGCAGCCGCGCCGGCCGCCGCCCCTGAAGCCGCGGCGCCTGCACCGGCACCGGCTGCTGCGGCCGCCGCTGCCACCGGCGGGTCGAAGTCCGACGTCGCGATGCCTGCTGCCGCCAAGCTGCTGGCCGACAACAACCTCAAGACCGGCGACGTCGCCGGTTCGGGCAAGGATGGCCGCGTGACCAAGGGCGACGTACTCGGCGCTGTCGCGTCGGGCACCACCGCCAAGGCCCCGGCACCGGCTGCCGCCGCACCGGCCGCCAAGCCGGCACTGGCACAGGTCGCATCGCAAACCCGCGCCCCCGACCTCGGCGAGCGTCCTGAGCAGCGCGTGCCGATGAGCCGCCTGCGTGCCCGTATCGCCGAGCGCCTGCTGCAGTCGCAATCGACCAACGCCATCCTCACGACCTTCAACGAAGTGAACATGGCCCCGGTCATGGAC
>JBGMOF010000013.1:0-13510 GCA_041424275.1 Variovorax sp. | reverse complement strand
CACGCCGGCTTCGGCGAGTTCCTTGAAGTCGCTCTCGACCATGCCCTTCTCGATGATGGGCGCCCCGGCCAGCACCTTCACGCCGCTCGGGCGAAAGTTGTCGTAGGCGCGCTGTGCCGTGATGGCCAGCGCCTTCAGGCCGACGATGTCTTTCGGCCGGCCGGGCAGGTGCACCTCGCCGGCGGAAATCATCGTGGTCACGCCGCCGTTCATGGTCGAGTCGATCCAGCCGAGCTGGCTCTGGCGCGGCGTCCAGTCGCCGAACACCGGGTGCACGTGGCTGTCGATGAGGCCGGGCGCGACGCAGGTCTTCTGGCAGTCGATGACGGTCTTCGCGCCTTCGAGGTCGCAGTCCTTCTCCTTGCCGACCGCGACGATCAGCCCGTCGTTCACGACGATGGTGTCGGCGTCGAGGATCGGATGGTCGATGTCGCCCGAGAGGAGCAAACCGATGTTCTTGATGACGACCTTGCCGGACTTCGCGCCCGCAACTGCTTCTGCCATGGATGACTCCTCGTGGGTGGAGATGAATGTCGTTAGTGGAGGGCCGGCGCAGCGCTGACGGCGCGCAGCACGGTGTCGATCGCGAACGTTTCCCAGCGCGCCACCGCCTCGGCGGTCTCGAGCGGTTCGCCCAGGAACGCGGTGAGCGTGTGGCGGTTCGACATGTAGAAGTAGCCGGTCGACGCGATCAGCAGGTACACCTCGCGTGCCGCGACGTCCTTGCGGAACAGGCCCTTGTCGATGCCGCTCGCAAGCACCTCGCGGATCACGTTGATGGCGTGCGACGAGTACTCGCCCGCGCGCAGCGACTTCGAGATGTGCCGGCCCTTGTGCAGGTTCTCGGTGTTCAGCAGCGTGACGAACTCGGGGTTCTTGCGGTAGTAGCCGTGCACGAACCGAATGACGGCGGTGAGCGTCTCGATCGGCCGCTCGGCGTCGAGCGTGATCGCGCTCTCGGCCACGTCCATCGCGCGGTACATCTCTTCGAGCACCGCGATGAAGAGGCCTTCCTTGCTGCCGAAGTAGTAATAGATCATGCGATCGTACGATTTGGCCGCCTTCGAGATCTTCTCGACGCTGCCGCCGTCGTAGCCGTACTTCGCGAACACCTTGGTGGCCGCCTTCAGGATCGCCTTGCGCGTGGCCTGCGCAGCGGCGTCGCGCACACCGGTGCCGCGACGCACACCGCCGGCCGGCGAAACCTTGGCGACGGCCATGCCTATTTTTCGGCGAAGGCGCGTTCGACCACGAAGTCACCAGGGGTCGAGGTGTTGCCCTCTTTGAATCCCTTGGCTTCGAGCATGTGCTTCAGGTCGACCAGCATGCCGGGGCTGCCGCACAGCATCACGCGGTCTTCCGCGGCGTTGAGCGGCGGCAGGCCGAGGTCCTCGGTCAGCTTGTTGCTCTCCATCAGCTCGGTGATGCGACCCATGTTGCGGAAGTCTTCGCGCGTGACGGTCGGGTAGTACAGCAGCTGCTTCTGGATGAGTTCGCCGAGGAACTCGTGCTTGGGCAGGTGGTCGAGCACGAGGTCGTGATAAGCCAGTTCGTCGACCTGGCGCACGCCGTGCACGAGGATGACTTTCTCGAACTTCTCGTATGTCTCGGGGTCGCGGATGATGCTCATGAAGGGCGCGAGGCCGGTGCCGGTGCCCAGCAGATAGAGGCGCTTGCCGGGCAGCGTGTAGTCGATGAGCAGCGTGCCGGTGGGCTTGCGGCCCACGATGATCTTGTCGCCGACCTGGATGTGCTGAAGGCGCGAGGTGAGCGGGCCGTCGTCGACCTTGATGCTCAGGAACTCGAGGTATTCCTCATAGTTGGCGCTCGCGATGCTGTACGCCCGCAGCAGCGGCTTGTCGTTCACGCGCAGGCCGATCATCGTGAAATGCCCGTTCGAGAAACGCAGCGCGGGGTCGCGCGTGGTGGTGAAGGTGAACAGGCGATCGGTCCAGTGGTGGACGCTGAGGACGGTTTCTTCGCTGAAGGCACTCATGGCATTGAAGGGTTCGATGGTTCGGTGAAAACGCCGTTGCGCGTTGGCATTGCATTTGCTACATTGATTTTTGAATGTAGCGTTCACAACATCAAAGTGGAGTGAATGCTACACAAAGAGCAAATCGATCACAAGCATCTTCTGAGCCAGCCGACGCTTGGGATTCCAAGGATTTTCCACGATGACAGAACACACAAAGACAGACGGGCTACCGGGCATGGACGTGATGGCGATAGACCCCACCTCCGCTCGTGCGCCCCTGCGTGGCGACAAGGTCAGCGTGCCCAAGGTCGAGTGCAATGCCTGCCCGGTGCTGTGCCAGATTTCCGAAGGCCGCACCGGCGCCTGCGACCGCTACGCCAACCGCGCCGGCACGCTGGTGCGGGTCGATCCGGTGGTGCTGCTGCGCCGCGCGGTCGACAGCGCGGCCCCCGCATTGGTGCCCTTTGCACGCCCCGGTGCCGAAACGGGCGCCGATGGTGCATCGCAGGCGCCGCAGGACTGGGACGGCGACCTGCTGCTGGCCGACGAGGTCTTCGTGACCGGCGTCGGTTCGTCCACCACCTACCCCGACTACAAGCCCGCGCCGTTCATCGTCGGCTCGAAGGTGCGCGGCGTCGACATGGTGACGGTCGTGACCGAAGGCATCTTCAGTTACTGCAGCCTCAAGATCAAGATCGACACCGACCGCTTCCTCGGCGCCGAGCAGGCCAATGTCCGCTACAAGGGCGAGGTCGTCGGGCACGTCACGACGGCCGAATATGGTTCGCAGATGCTCTCGCTCGGCGGCGTGCACCACCTCACCGGCGGCAGCAAGAAGGAAGGGCGCCTCACGCTCGAACTCATGCAGCTGCTGGGCAACAAGAAGCCGGCCGAATGCATCATCGACGGCGGCGCGAGCATCGTCATCCAGGCGGGCAAGGCGCCGGTGGTCAACGGCGTCGAAGAGCAGCGCATGCGCGTGGGGTGTGGTTCCGCGGCGGTGGGCATCTTCGCGCGGCAGTTCGCCGGCGTGGCCGACGAGGTGGTGGTGGTCGACGACCACATCACCGGCGTCCTGACGCAGCACCAGGCCGGGCGCTGCCTCGACATGGCGCCTTCGGGCATCGAGATGCGCGGGCGCAAGTCCACGCCCGGCCGCTACTTCCAGGTCGCGAACCCGGGCAATGGCTGGGGCGGCACCGACATCGACGACCCGCTCTCGATCATCGAAGGCTGGGAGGAGGGCGTCGCCCGGCCGGGCCTGCGCCTGCTCATGACATCGACCACGGGCGAGCATGCGCAGTGGTACGTGCTCGACGACGCGCTCAAAGCGGTCGAGCAGCCGATGCCCGACGCGGTGCGCCGCATCGTCGAGCGCATCGGCGAGAACTGCGAGCCATCGCTCTGCACCGTGTTGTTCCTCGGCGGCGCGGGCGGGTCCCTGCGTGCCGGCGTGAGCGAGAACCCGGTGCTGCTCACCCGCGCCATCAAGAACGCGCTGGTCAACGTGACCTGCGGCGGCGCACCGGCCTATGTGTGGCCGGGCGGCGGCATCACGGTGATGGTCGACGTGATGCGCATGCCCGACAACAGCTTCGGCACCGTGCCCACGCCGGCGATCGTCGCGCCCATCGAATTCAGCATGCGGCTCGACGACTACGCCGCGCTCGGCGGCCACACCGCCAGTGTGTTCCCGCTGGAGCAGGCGCTGACACGTGGTGCCTGGCAGGACGACGGGGCGCCGCTCGCGCGGCAGTGGCAAACGATCGACGCGGCCAACCCCTGGCCGCTCGGCCAACCGCCGATGCTCGGCTGACCCAATGAGCCTTCAGCGCACTGCGCTCGACGCGCACAGGTGGCACTGGCACCACGGCCCGATCGACATCGTGGCCGAGGCCCATGGCGACGCCCAGGCGGTTGCTTCGGCGCACGAGGCCGCGTGGCAGCGCTTCGGCGTCTTGCTCGGCGAACTGGTGCTCGAGCTGCCGCTGCTGCGCCAGCCGGTGGGCACCGAGTGCCTGCTGCGCAGTCCCGTCGCGCGGCGCATGTGGCACGCGTGCGCCCCGTTCCGGCCGGCCTACGTCACGCCGATGGCCGCGGTGGCCGGCAGCGTTGCGCAGGAGCTGATCGGCTTCTATGACCGCCCTGGCATCGAACGCGCGTGGCTCAACAACGGCGGCGACATCGCGCTGCATCTTTCGGCAGGCCATTCGGTGCGGGTCGGGCTCTTCGCGGACCTCGCCGCGTTCGACGTGCGCGATGCGGGCCGCATCGCCACCGACGGCCAGTTCGACATCACCGCCGACCTTCCGGTGCGCGGTGTCGCGACGAGCGGCTGGCGCGGCCGCAGCTTCTCGCTCGGCATCGCCGACAGCGTCACGGTGCTCGCCGCCACGGCCTCGCAGGCCGATGCCGCCGCCAGCATGATCGCCAACGCGGTCGACGTGCAGGACGACGGCATCCACCGCCGGCCCGCGAGCGAATGCAAGGACGACAGCGACCTGGGCGACATCCCTGTGACGGTCGCCGTCGACGCCCTCGCGCCCGCACAGGTGCGCCGCGCACTGGATGCGGGCGCCGCCCGCGCAAGGATGCTGCAGCAGGCCGGGCTCATCGTCTCGGCCGTGCTGGTTTGTCAGGGTCAGCACTGCACGGTCGAGCCCTTATGCTCGAACGCCGCAGCGCCTGCCGCGCTGACGGAAGCCGCCGTTGGTTCAGTATTTGCTTAACGAAATACCCATGATCGAAATCCGCCGCGTCTTCACGCATGTCGAACACATCCACCACGAGTTCGGCCCCCGCGCCGCCACGCCCCTGGTGCGTGGCGCCATTGGTGCCGTGCTCACCAATCCCTTCGCGGGCCGCTACGAAGCCGACATCCTGCCGATGATGGCGCTGCTCGATCCGGTCGGCGTCGACATGGCGCACCGCCTGCTGGCCGCGATGGACGTGGGCGCCGACCAGATCGCCACCTACGGCAAGGGCGCCATCGTCGGTGCCGCCGGCGAACTCGAACACGGCGCGCTCTGGCACGTGCCGGGCGGCTACGCGATGCGCGAACTCCTCGGCTGGAAGGGCGATCGGAATGCTTATCGCGCGGGCCAGGCCGAAGAGAAGACGGGCCAGCCGGCGAACGGGCTGTCGATCGTGCCGTCGACCAAGAAGGTCGGCGCGCCCGGCACCACGCTCGACGTGCCGCTCACCAACATCAACGCGAGCTACGTGCGCGGCCAGTTCGATGCCATCGAAGTGCGCGTGCCCGGCGCGCCGGCCGCCGACGAGATCGTCTTCATCCTCGCGATGACGACCGGTTACCGCATCCATGACCGCGTGGGCGGCTTGCGTGCAGAGAACATTTCCAAGTGGGACGGCCTGCGCTGAACCCCGACACCAAGGAAGAAAACATGACTGCGAACATCCGCAAACTCATCGTGCAAGTCGACGAAACGCGCATTGAAATGGGCCAGGCCATCGACCCGCCGACGCGTCGCGCCGTGGCGATCGCCGTCATCGAGAACCCGTACGCGGGCCGCTACAGCGAGAACCTCGACGAGCTGGTCGCCATCGGCGAGGAGCTGGGCGCGCTTCTCGGCCAGAAGGCCGTCGCCGCGCTCGGCATCGCGCCGGGGGATGCGCAAAGCTACGGCAAGGCGGCCATCGTCGGCGAGGCCGGCGAGCTGGAGCATGCCGCTGCCATCCTCCATCCCAAGCTCGGCGCGCCACTGCGGGTGGCGGTCGAGAAGGGCGCCGCACTCGTGCCGTCGAGCAAGAAGCGCGGCACGCTCGGCACCGCCATCGACGTGCCGCTCGGCCACAAGGACGCCGCCTTCGTGCGCAGCCATTTCGACGCGGTCGAAGCGCGGGTGTCCGATGCGCCGCGCGCCAACGAAATCGTCGTGGCCGTCGCCGTGACCGACAGCGGCCGACCGCTGCCGCGCATCGGTGGCCTCCACGTTTCCGAGATCAAGGGCGAAGACGGTCTTCGCTGACCCGACCTGCCGCGTTGAAGCCTTTCCCTTTTCTGTTCGACCTCAAGGAGTTACCCATGAACGCACTGCGTCACGTCTTCAGCGCTGCGGCCCTCGCATCGCTGGCCACCGCCCTCGTCCCCGCGCATGCGCAGGGCGTGATCAAGATCGGCGAGGTCAACAGCTACAAGGCGCAGCCCGCCTTCCTCGAGCCCTACAAGAAGGGAATGGAACTGGCCGTCGAAGAGATCAACGCCAAGGGCGGCATCAACGGCAAGAAGGTCGAGCTCATCACGCGTGACGACAACGCCAACCCGGGCGACGCGGTGCGCGTGGCCGAAGAGCTGGTCGCCCGCGAGAAGATCGACGTGCTGACCGGCACCTTCCTGTCGAACACCGGCCTGGCCGTCGCCGACTTCGCCAAGCAGAAGAAGGTGTTCTTCCTGGCCGGCGAACCGCTGACCGACAAGATGACCTGGCAGGGCGGCAACCAGTACACCTTCCGCCTGCGTCCCGGCACCTACATGCAGGCCGCGATGCTGGTCCCCGAAGCCGTCAAGCTCAACAAGAAGCGCTGGGCCTTCGTGTACCCCAACTACGAGTACGGCCAGTCGGCAGTGGCCGCGTTCAAGACGCTGTTGAAGGCCGCGCAGCCCGACGTCGAGTTCGTCGCCGAACAGGCACCGCCGCTCGGCAAGGTCGATGCCGGCGCCGTGGCGCAGGCCCTGGCCGATGCCAAGCCCGACGCGATCTTCAACGTGCTGTTCGGCGCCGACCTTTCCAAGTTCGTGCGCGAAGGCAACACGCGCGGTCTCTTCAAGGACCGTTCGGTGGTGAGCGTGCTCACGGGTGAACCCGAGTACCTCGACCCGCTCAAGGACGAAACGCCCAACGGCTGGATCGTGACGGGTTACCCGTGGTACGGCGTGCAGACGCCCGAACACAAGGCCTTCTTCCTCGCGTACCACGAGAAGTACAAGGACTACCCGCGCCTCGGTTCGGTCGTCGGCTACAGCATGATCAAGTCGGTCGCGGCCGGCGCCGCCAAGGCCAAGAGCACCGAGACGGCCAAGATGGTCGCGGCCTTCAAGGGCCTCGTGGTCGACACGCCGTTCGGCAAGATCACCTACCGCCCCGAAGACCACCAGTCCACGATGGGCGCGTTCGTCGGCAAGACCAAGAACGACAACGGCAAGGGCGTGATGGTCGACTACACCTACTTCGACGGCGCGAAGTTCCAACCGAGCGCCGCTGACGTCAAGAAGTCGCGCGCCGCCGACTGATCCTCTTTCCGGAACGCTTGCACCCATGAGTCTTTCGTCCTTGCTGCTGCAGTTCCTCACCGGGCTGTCGTCGGCTTCTTCGCTGTTCCTCGTGGGGGCCGGCCTGTCGCTGATCTTCGGCGTCACGCGCATCGTCAACTTCGCGCACGGCTCCTTCTTCATGGTCGGCATCTACGTCGCGTACACGCTGGTCGACAAGCTCGGCACCGGTCTCGGGTTCTGGCCCGCGCTGGTGATCGCGGCGCTGTCGGTCGGCGTGCTCGGCGCGCTGATCGAGATGGTGCTGCTGCGCCGCATCTACAAATCGCCGGAGCTGTTCCAGCTGCTGGCGACCTTCGCGCTCGTCCTCGTCATCAAGGACGCGGTGCTCTATGTCTGGGGGCCCGACGAACTGCTCGGCCCCCGCGCGCCCGGCCTTGCGGGCTCGGTCGAGATCCTCGGACGGCAGTTCCCGACCTACGACCTGTTCCTCATCGTCGTCGGGCCGGTCGTGCTCTTTCTCATGTGGTTGCTGCTCACGCGCACCCGCTTCGGCACGCTCGTGCGCGCCGCCACGCAAGACCGCGAGATGGTGAGCGCACTCGGCGTGAACCAGGCGTGGTTGTTCACGGCCGTGTTCGCACTCGGCGCGATGCTGGCGGGCCTCGGCGGCGCGCTGCAGTTGCCGCGCGAACCGGCCACGCTGGCGCTCGACCTCAACACCATCGGAGCGGCGTTCGTGGTGGTGGTGGTCGGCGGCATGGGCTCGATCCCCGGCGCCTACGTGGCGGCCCTGCTGCTCTCGCAGATCAAGGCGATCTGCATCTGGCTGGGTGTGGTCGAAGTGTTCGGCCTGAGCATCTCGTTCTCGAAGCTCACGCTGGTGACCGACTTCGTCGTCATGGCGATCGTGCTGGTGTGGCGACCGTGGGGCCTGTTCGGCCGCCCGCAGGCGCCGAGCCGCTACGTCGGCATGGCCGAAGAGCCGCTGCGCCGTGCGAGCAAGGGCTACCTGTGGCTGGTCGGCGCGCTCGGCCTGGTGCTGATGGCGATGCCGCTGCTGACCGCCAGTTCGCCCTACACGACGGTGCTGATGATCGACCTGCTGATCGCGGCGCTCTTCGCGGCGAGCCTGCACTTCATCATGGGCCCGGCCGGCATGCATTCGTTCGGCCACGCGGCGTACTTCGGCCTCGGCGCCTACGGTGCCGCGCTGCTGGTCCGCTCCAGCGGCTTGCCGATGGAGGTCGCGCTCATCATCGCGCCGCTGGTCGCGGCCCTCGGCGCGCTGGTCTACGGCTGGTTCGCGGTGCGCCTGTCGGGCGTGTACCTCGCGATGCTCACGCTGGCTTTCGCGCAGATCACCTGGGCGGTGGTGTATCAGTGGGACTCCTTCACCGGCGGCAGCAATGGCCTCACCGGCGTCTGGCCTTCGGAGTGGCTGTCGGACAAGCGCATGTACTACTGGCTCACGCTGGTGCTCGTCGCCGCGGGCATCCTGCTGCTGCGCCGCGTGCTGTTCTCGCCCTTCGGCTATGCGCTGCGCGCAGGTCGCGATTCGGTGCTGCGCGCCGATGCGATCGGCATCGACGTCAAGCGCATGCAGTGGACGGCGTTCGTCATCGCGGGCGCGGCAGCCGGCCTCGCGGGGTCGCTCTACGCGTTCTCCAAGGGCAGCATCTCGCCCGAGAGCCTGAGCGTCGACAAGTCGGTCGATGGCCTCGTGATGGTGCTGCTCGGCGGCATCCAGACGCTGGCCGGCCCGGTGGTGGGTGCGGTCACCTTCAGCTGGCTGCACGACACGGTGGCGCGCAACACCGACTACTGGCGCGCCATGCTCGGCGCCATCATCCTGCTGCTGGTACTGCTGTTCCCGCAGGGCATCGCGGGCTTCGCCAAGCAGCTGTTCGACAAGCTCAAGCCCAAGCCCCGGGCGGCTGCGATCGAGGAGGCCAAGGCATGAGCACGACACCGCTTCTCAAGGTCGACAACCTCGGCAAATCGTTCGGCGGCGTGAAGGCCGTGGACGGCATCAGCTTCGAGCTCCAGGCGGGCGAGCTGCTGGCGCTGATCGGCCCGAACGGTGCGGGCAAGTCGACCACCTTCAACATGGTCAACGGCCAGCTCAAGGCCGACCAGGGGTCGATCCTGTTCGACGGGCATGAACTCGTCGGCCAGAAGCCGCGCGCCATCTGGCGCCTCGGCGTCGGCCGCACCTTCCAGATCGCCGAGACCTTCGCATCCCTCACCGTGGTCGAGAACGTGCAGATGGCGATGCTCTCGCACGACGGCCAGCTGTTCTCGATGTGGCGCCGCGCGGCCGATCACAAGCGCGACGAAGCGATCGCGCTGCTCGACCAGGTCGGCATGAAGGCGCAGGCCGATCGCCCCTGCAGCGAGCTCGCCTATGGCGACGTGAAGCGCGTGGAGCTGGCGATCGCCATGGCCAACGCGCCCAAGCTGCTGCTGATGGACGAACCCACGGCCGGCATGGCGCCGAAGGAGCGCAACTCGCTCATGGCGCTGACCAAGGACCTGGTCATCAGCCGCGGCCTCGCGGTGCTCTTCACAGAACACAGCATGGACGTGGTGTTCGCCTATGCCGACCGCATGATCGTGCTCGCCCGCGGTCGCCTCATCGCGCAGGGCAAGCCGCTCGAGATCCGCGACCACCCGAAAGTGCAGGAGGTGTACTTCGGCAGCGGCAAGACCTTCGAGAAGATCGCTGAAAAGGCGGCTGCCGTGTCGGCCGCATTGGGAGAAAGTGCATGAGCGCCGCAGAAGTCTTGCTCGATGCGAAGGCGCTGTGCGCCTGGTACGGTGCCGCTCAGATCCTCTACGACGTCGATCTCGAAGTGCGACGCGGTGAAGTCGTGGCGCTCATGGGGCGCAACGGCGCCGGCAAGTCGACGACGCTCAAGGCGCTGATCGGCATGCTCACCAAACGCCGCGGCGCCGTGCGATTCCTTGGCCGCGACATCTCGAAGCAGGAGCCGCACGTGGCCGCGCGGCTGGGTCTCGGCTTCGTGCCGGAAGACCGGCGCGTGTTCACCGACCTCACCGTCATGGAGAACCTCGAGGTCGGCAAGCAGGCCGAGCGCCGATGGACCGACGGCACGGCCGCGCCCGTGTGGACGCCCGAGAAGCTCTTCAAGCTCTTCCCCAACCTTGGAGAGATGCCGAACCGGCCCGGCGGTCGCATGAGCGGCGGCGAGCAGCAGATGCTCACGGTCGCGCGCACGCTGATGGGCAACCCGTACCTCGTGCTGCTCGACGAGCCCTCGGAGGGCGTGGCGCCGGTCATCGTCGAGCAGATGGCGAACATGATCCTCGAGCTCAAGGCGCAGGGCGTGAGCATCCTGCTGTCCGAGCAGAACATGCACTTCGCCGAGCTGGTCTCCGACCGCGCCTACGTGCTCGAGAAGGGGCAGATCCGCTACCAGGCGTCGATGGCCGACTTGGCAGCCAACGACGAAGTCCGCCGTACGTATCTCAGTGTCTGACAGACTTTCGGCAAGTCCACTCCAGGAGTCCAACACCATGCAGCGCAGAACCCTTCTCCAAGCCGGCGCAGCCCTCGGCCTCGTCGCCATGGCACCGCAGCTCTTCGCCGCCGGCAAGATCAAGCCCGGCGCCAGGGCGGCGCTGATCGTGGTCGACGTGCAGAACTGCTTTCTCGAAGGCGGCACGCTGGCGGTGAAGGACGGCAACGCGGTGATCCCGGTGATCAACCAGCTCGCGCCGATGTTCGCGAACGTGGTGGTCACGCAGGACTGGCACACCGCAGGGCACGCATCGTTCGCGAGCGCGCACGGAGGCAAGAAGCCGTTCGAGACGACGCAACTCAAGTACGGCACGCAGGTGCTGTGGCCGGACCATTGCGTGCAGGGCACCGACGATGCATCGCTCGGCAAGGAACTGAAGGTGCCGACCGCCCAGCTCATCATCCGCAAGGGCTATCACAGCGACATGGACAGCTACTCGGCCTTCGAGGAAGCCGACCACAAGACCGCAACCGGCCTGGCCGGCTACCTCAAGGCGCGCGGCATCAAGACGGTGTTCGTCACCGGCCTGGCCACCGACTTCTGCGTGGCGTGGACCGCGATGGATGCGCGCAAGGCCGGATTCGACGCGTACGTGATCGAGGACGCGACGCGCGGCATCGACCTGAACGGTTCGGTGGCCAAAGCCTGGAAAGACATGACCGCCAAGGGCGTCAAGCGCATCCAGTCCTCCGACATCGCATCGGCCTGATCCGCGTTGCCGCAGTTCCGGGTCAACGGCAGCACGCATGAAATCGCGCCTTCGCGCGAGGCGTCGCTGCTGCATTTGCTGCGCAACGAACTCGGCCTGAACGGCCCCAAATACGGCTGCGGCCTCGGCCAGTGCGGTGCGTGCACCGTGTGGGTCGATGGCGTCGCGGCGCGCGCCTGCGTGATTCCGGCGCTCGGCGTTGCGAGCCGCGAGATCACCACGCTCGAGGGCCTCGGCTCGCGCGGCGCATGGCATCCGGTGCAGGCGGCTTTCGAAGCGGCACAGGCCGCGCAATGCGGCTATTGCCTCAACGGCATGGTGATGCAGGCAGCGGCCTTGCTGGCACGCGAACCGCATCCGACGGAGCAGCGCATCCGCGAGGAACTCTCGGGCAACCTGTGCCGTTGCGGCACGCACGTCGAGATCGTCCGCGCGGTGCAGGACGCGGCGCTGCGCATGGCCGAAGTCGCGCGATGACGCTGCGAGGCGCCCAACCCCCGCACGCGCGCGCCGGCTTCCTGCGCGAGGATGGCGTGCTGCTCGTGCTGCGCGCGACGCCGCCTGCACCGCCGCCGGCCAAGGGCCAGCCCGCGCTGGTGTCGGGCAACCCCGCCGAAGGCGACGAGGTGTTGCTCGCGGTGTGGGACGACGGCAGCGTGACCGCGCTGCATGGCCACGTCGACCTCGGCACCGGCATCCGGACGGCGCTCGCGCAGATCGTGGCCGAAGAGCTCGACCTGCCGCTCGAGCGCGTGACCGTCGTGCTGGGCGACACCGCGCGCGCGCCCAACCAGGGCGCCACGATCGCGAGCGCGTCGATCCAGATCCATGCGCAGCCGCTGCGGCTTGCGGCGGCGCAGGCCGCGGCGTGGCTGCGGGCAAATGGCGGCGTGGAGGCGCTGGTGCAAGAGCGCGTGCGGCTGCAGCTTGATGCGCGCACGCCCGTCAAGCATCACGACGACTACCGCATCGTCGGTACCGCGCAGCCACGCGTCGACATCCCGGCCAAGCTGGCGGGTGAGCTGGTCTTCGTGCACGACATGCGCGTGCCCGGCATGCTGCACGGCCGCGTGGTGCGCCCGCCGTATGCGGGTGCGGACCACGGCGACTTCATCGGCAACACACTCGAGTCGGTCGACGCGTCGTCGATCGCGCACATCCCCGGCATCCGCCAGGTGGTGGTGATCCGCGACTTCGTCGGCATCGTGGCCGAACGCGAGGAGCATGCGGAGCAGGCGCTGCGCGAACTGCGTGTCCGCTGGAAAGCCTGGCCCGGCATGCCGGACGTTTCGAACGTGGCGCAGGCGATCCGCGACAACCCATCGACCCAGCGCCTGCTGGTCGACGAGGGTGACGCCGATGCCGCCATCGCTGGCGCGGCACAAGCGATGCGGCGCCGCTACGTGTGGCCCTATCAGATGCACGCGTCGATCGGCCCATCGTGCGCGCTCGCCGAGTGGCAGCCGCAGGACGAAGGCGGCGGCTCCGCCGCCGGGCCGCTCCCAAGGCGGAACGCGGCTTCTGCGGGGGGCAGCGACCCACGCGCAGCGGGGGAGCGTGGGGGCCACGTCCTGTTGCGCGTCTGGGCCGGCACGCAGAACCCGCACGTGCTGCGCGCCGACCTGGCGAAATTGATGGCGGTCGACGACATCGAAGTCGACGTGGTCCGCATGGAGGCCGCCGGCTGCTACGGCCGCAACGGCGCCGACGACGTGGCGGCCGACGCCGCGCTGCTGGCGCGTGCCGTGGGCGCGCCGGTGCGCGTGCAGCTCACGCGCGAACAGGAGAACGCCTGGGACCCGAAGGGCGCCGCGCAGCTGATGGACGTGAACGGCGGCCTCGATGCGGCCGGCGGCATCGCCGCCTACGACTTCGAAACCTCGTACCCCTCGAACGGCGCGCCGACGCTCGCGTTGCTGCTCACCGGCACCGTCGACGCCGTGCCGCATGCCTACGAGATGGGCGACCGCACGGCGCGCCCGCCCTACACGGTCGACAACCTGCGCGTGAAGGTCAACGACATGGCGCCGATCGTGCGCGCCTCGTGG
>JBGMOF010000012.1:0-13750 GCA_041424275.1 Variovorax sp. | reverse complement strand
GCCGACAGCGCGATGAAGTGCGGGATGTAGCGCGACATGCGGTGCAGCATCAGCAGCGCCGCGTCGGCATCGGGGCAGCCGATGTGCACGTGCTGGCCGAAGATGGTGAACTGCTTGCTCAGGTAGCCGTACAGCTCCGACAGCTCGCGAAAGCGCGGCTTGTCGTAGATGCGGCGCTCGTGCCACTGCTGGAAGGCATGCGTGCCGCCGCCGACCACCGCGATGTTGAGCTTGTCGGCGTTGTTGATCAGCGCTTCGCGGATCGGCGACAGCTGCGTGATCACGTCCTGTGCCGAGTGGCAGATGTCGGTCGAGATCTCGATCATGCTCGACGTCATCTCGGGCACCACGCTGCCGGGCAGCGGGGTCTCGGCCATCAGGCGCAGCATGTCCTCGGCATAGGGCGCGAGGTCGTAGTCGTGCGTGTTGACCAGTTGCAGCTCGAGCTCCACGCCGAGCGACAGCGCCTCGGACCGGTTGAACGGCTCGAGCGGGACGGCCTTGCTCTTGTCGTAGGTCATCGTTGAGTGTCCTCTTGGCCGCTGAACGCTTCGGGCGTCCAGGGCCTGGAGCTTTCGCCGGCGCCATGGATCGCGATGGTGGCGAGCACGGCGCCCAGCACCTCCATGAGCAGGATGGCGGGCAGCGCGACCTGCGTGATCATCGCGCCGAGGAGCGGCGAAGCGGTGACAAAGGCCGAGGCGATCAGCAGCGCGATCGACGACAGCGGCGACATCGCGCAGCCGACCCACAGCGCCTGGCGCCAGCTCGCGCCGCTGCCGGGATTGGCGATCGCCACGCCGGCGATCTTGGCGACGAAACGCGTGCCGATCACGGTCAGCACGACGCTGGCCACCGGCAGGCTCCAGTCGGCCTGCGCCGCGACGATCGACACCAGCACGAACATCAGCATGGTCAGGAGCGAAGCCGCGGTGCCGAGCTGTCGCGCCCATGCCCAGGGGCGCGGGTTGAGCTGCTTGAGCAGGATGCCGCCGATCAGCGCGGCGAGCGGCGCGGAGCCGCCGATGTGGGCGGTGAGCGCCGCACCGGCCGCGATGATCGCGAGCAGGAGGATCGAGGTGTTCTCGCTGGTCGGGCTCATCACGCGCAGCGCCGAGCGCAACGCCAGCGCCATGAGCGCGCCGACCACGAACGAGAGCCCCAACACCACGCCGACCGGGTAGAGCTTCTGCACCAGACCCTGCGGCGCACGTTCGATCAGGCCCGCCTGTGCGTAGCCGAGGGCCAGCGCGTAGAAGGTGTTGAGGGTGGCGAGCGTCATGGCGCGTTCGGTCACCGGGCCGGAAGCACGCGTGTCCATCACGACGCGGCTGAGCACCGCAGGCGACGCGACGATCGCCATCAGCGCGATCGGGTTGGCCACCGGATCGGGAATGCCCAGCCAGTGCAGCATCCAGAACACGCCGAAATAGGTGAGCGATGCCTCGAGCAGGCTCTGCAGCAGCACGCGCGGGTTGTAGCGGAACCAGCGCAGCGGCAGGCGGCCGCCGGCCTCGAACAGCACGATCGCCACGCCGAGTTCGAGCAGGAAGAGCGGAATGCCCTGCAGCGGCCAGATCGCGCCCTCGAAGCCGGCAAAACCCACGATGGTGCCGACGATCGAGTAGCCCACTACCTTCGGCATGCCCATGTAGCGCTGCACGAGGTGGCCGGTGGCGGCGGCCACGGCCAGCAGCAACGACCACAACACGGTCGGCAGCCCGGCCGTGGGCCGCGCCCATTCGGACCAGAAGCCCATCAATTCAGTGGTGAGGTTGGAAATCATCTTGCGGGAACGAAAAATCGGGCGGGCCGGCTGCGCCAGCGGGCCAGGATGGCGGCGCGGATGCGTGCGCGGTCGAGGCCGCTGACGCTGTGTGCGCGCAGCGCCAGGCGGAAGGCGCAGTAGAAGCTCACGCTCACGTTGAGTGCCCCGATGAAGGGAAGCGCCCCGACCGCCCACCATAACGCAGGTTGCTGCAGCGCCGGCAGGCCGATGGAGGCGACCGCCGCGGCCAGCTGGCCGGTCGACAGCGTCACGTGCCGCACGTCGAGCCCCACGCCGAAGAAGGCCGCGAACGCCGGCACCAGCCCGAGCATGAAGCCGAGCGAGATATTGGAGGCGAAGCCGGAGATGTGGGTGCGCATGAAAGTCGCCCATCGGTGGGCCCGGGCAGCGCCCAGGACGGCGCCGATGCGCGGGTTGTAGCGCATCGCCGAGTCCAGCCGGTGCAGGACAAATGCGTTTTCGACCCAGCCGGCGATGATGCTGGCCGCGAACAGCAGCACGCCGGTGAAGGCGGCGAACAGCAGCGTCGGGCCGGCCAGCGACAGCGAGCGCAGCACGCCCTGGGCGTGCGCGGCGTCGAGCACCGGTTCGCCGGTGAGCAGGCGGACGAGTGCCGCCAGCAGCACGACGGCCGGTACCACGACCAGCACGTTGCCCAGCACCGCCGCCACCTGCGAGCGCACGAGGTGCGTCACCTCGTCGACAAAGGCGTCGACGGCCCCTTCTTCCTTCAGGTCGCGCAGCTTGGCGGCCATCGCGGGCGCGGTCATGGCCGGCTGCTTGGTGGCGAGCGTCAGGTGCAGGAGCTGGATCGCCACGAAGCTCGCGGCGTACATCAGGCCGGCCCAGAAACCGCCCCAGAACGCCGAGAGGCCGAGCGCAAGGATGCCGAACTTGGCCATTACCGTGAGGGATGTCATGGCGCCGCCGCCCGCGGCCTTGCGCACCATCTGGCCATAGGCGGCGCGATCGCGCGTGATGTAGTGCTCGCCGGTCTCGGCGCTGCGCTCGGTCACCTTGGCGGCGAGCATCGACGAGTTCGAGGCGATCAGCGCACGGATGCTGTTGCGCTCGCCACCGGTCACCACGAGCCGGCCCACCAGCCGCCCGACGCTCGAAGCCGGCGTCGGCGACAGGAGGCAGTCGAGCAGCTCGCGGATGCGCAGGACGCGCTCGCGCAACTGGCGCAGCCGGAACACCAATCCGACCGAGATGCCGTTGTCTTCCAGATGCGTGTAGATGGTGGCGGCACCGGCGCGGCAGGCATCGAGCCGGTCGCGGAACGCGAGGAACGCGGCCTGCAGCGCGGCTTCGTCGACGGTCTTGCGGAACATCTCGTCGCGCAGGTCGTCGAGGTCGGCCAGCAGCGCGTGGAACGGCCGGGCCTCGCGCACCGGATCGCTCATGCGCAGCCGAAGTTCGGGCGAAAAGCCCGCCGCCACCACCTGGCTGGTGCAATAGGTGACGGCGTCCATCACCGTATGGCGCCAGCGCGGCGCGCCGTCGACGTTCTCGTCGGCCATCAGCGCGCCGATGCGGTTGAGCAGCGCGTCGTCCAGCAACGCGATCCACTTTCCGTCGAAGGCGCCGGGCAGCACGAGCCGGAACAGCTCCGACGCGTCGGTGGTCTCGGGCGTGCCCGGGAGAATCTTTCGGCGCAGGCGGTCGCTCAGCTCGTTCACGAAGGCGCTGCGCGGCGCGAACCCGTGGTCGGCCAGGAGGGCAGTGAGGTCGACCGTCTGCGTGAACACGCGCCACCAGTCGCGGGCGCGCTCGCGCAGCTCCGGACGCGCCTCGATCGCGTCGAGCAGCAACACGACACGGCCGGCCGCGGCCTGCGGGGCCGCGCGGTCGCCGCGCAACCAGTCGAACAGGTCGATCAGCCAGATGTGGCGGTGCGCCAGGTCGGCCGCCGGGTCGAGGCGGGCGAGCAGGCTCGTCAGATCACGCGAGGCAGCACGCATGGGGTGGGAGGAAGCGGCGGCGGCCGGATCTAGTGCAGGACGCGCGTGCCCGAGGCACCGCCGGTGTCGGCCTCGAGCACGAACATCGGGATCGGCACGTCGAAGCGCTCGCCTTCTTCGCTCACCACGAAGTAGCTGCCGTGCATGGTGCCGCTGGGTGACTGCAGCCGGCAGCCGCTCGTATAGCGGAACGACTCGCCGGGCGCCAGCAGCGGTTGCTGGCCGATCACGCCGAGGCCCTTGACCTCCTGCGTGTGGCCGGAAGCGTCGTTGATGAGCCAGTGGCGCGCGATCAACTGGACCGCCACCGCTGCTGTGTTGGTCACGGTGATCGTGTAAGAGAATGTGTAGATGCCGTCCCCTGCGGAGGACTGGTCCGCCAGGAAGCGGGGTTCGACCTTGACGGTCATCGGGCTGCTGGACATGGCGCGCATGGTAACTGGTGCCCTCGCCCTGCGGTCGTCGCCGTGCTTTGCGACAATTCGCGCATGAGCAGCCCCACCTATCGCATTTCCCCCTCCATCCTGTCCGCCGACTTTGCCCGCCTCGGTGACGAGGTCGAGCAGGTGATCGCCGCCGGCGCCGACTGGATCCATTTCGACGTGATGGACAACCATTACGTCCCGAACCTCACCTTCGGTCCGATGATCTGCAAGGCGCTCAAGCCGCACGCGAAAACAGCGGCCGGCGTGGCAGTCCCGATCGACGTGCACCTGATGGTCCAGCCGGTCGATGCGCTCGCGGCGTCGTTCGCCGAAGCCGGCGCTGACTTCATCAGCTTCCACCCGGACGCATCGCTGCACCCGCACCGCAGCATCCAGTCCATCAAGGCGGAGGGCTGCAAGGCCGGGCTGGTGTTCAACCCCGCGCTGGGGCTCGAAGTGCTCGACTGGGCGATCGACGACATCGACCTGATCCTGATCATGAGCGTGAACCCGGGCTTTGGCGGTCAGAGCTTCATTGATTCCGCGCTCCGCAAGATCGAGCAGGCGCGCAAGCGCATCGAGCAGAGCGGCCGCGACATCCGCCTCGAAGTCGATGGCGGCATCAAGATCGACAACATCGCGGCGGTGGCGAGCGCCGGTGCCGACACTTTCGTGGCGGGCAGCGCGATCTTCGGCACCAAGGACTACCGGGGTGTGATCTCGGCGATGCGCGCCAACCTGGCAGCGGTCAGCGCTTGACCTTGTCGTTGTAGACGCGGTCGGTCACCGGCCCGCGGTCGGTGTCGACCAGACCGCGTTCCACGTCCGCCGCGCCTTGTTTTCCGACACGCGTCGGCTCCTCGTCGTCGGTTTGCTGGCTCTCGGACGACTGATCGCGTTCGTGCGGCAGGCGTGGTGCCGATTCGCCGCCTTGCTCGACCCGGGTCTTGCCGTCGTCGCCGTCATGCAGCGGATCGTCGCTGTTCGTTGCGGGGTCGTTCGTTTTCGTGGCCATGAGCGTCTCCTTTGAGCGTCTTGTTTTTCGCATGGCGAACGCGCGGCTCCGGTAGGACCGTCAAGCCGCTGGCTGTAGGATGTTCCGATGACGACGCCCCTGCGAATCCACGGCTTCTCCGCCCCCGTGGCCGGTCCGAGACTGATCGTGCTGGGCGGCGTGCATGGCGATGAAACCTGCGGCACCGAAGGCATCGAGCGTGCTGTTGCCGAGTTCGATGCCGGTACGCTGCAATTGCTGCGCGGCCAGCTCACGATGGTGCCCGTGGCCAATCCGCTCGCCCGCCAGCGCCAGCGCCGCGAGGGCGAACGCAACCTGAACCGGCTCTTCCAGCCGAGCGACGCGCCCGCCGACTACGAGGCGCAGATCACCAACCTGCTCTGCCCGCTGCTCGACCGGCACGACGTTCTGCTCGACCTGCACTCCTTTCAAAGCGCGGGCGATGCGTTCGCGATGATCGGCCCGCGCGACAACACGGAAGCGCTGGAGCCTTTCTCGCGCGCCACCGAAGAAGGCCAGCTGGCACTGCACCTGGGCACGTCGCGCGTGGTCGAGGGCTGGCTCGACATCTACGCGGCCGGCCTCGCCCAACGCGCGGCCTTGCCCGGTGGAGCGCCGGTGGACGACACGGCATTGGCCTTCGGTTGGGGCACCAACGAATACATGCGCAGCCGCGGTGGCTACGGCGTCACGCTCGAATGCGGGCAGCACCGCGATCCCGAGGCGCCGCACGTCGCGTACCGCGCGATCGTGGCAGCGCTGCGCCTGCTCGGCATGACCGCATCCGGCGGCGCGACGCCACCGACCCGGCCCGAACTGCTGCGCCTCGTCAGCGTGACCGACCGCACGCACGAGGGCGACCAGTTCGTGCGCGAATGGGCCACCTTCGATCCGGTGGCGCAAGGCGAGCCGATCGGCCTGCGTGACGACGGCAGCATGCTTCGCGCCGAGCGCGATGGCTTTATCGTCTTTCCGAACGCCGAGGCGTTGCCGGGCACCGAGTGGTTCTACTTTGCGGTGCCGAGCGACCGGGTGCTGTAGTCGCTGACGCGCTGCGTTCCTACAACAGCGCCGGGGCGTGCGCCCTACGTTACGGGACTGGAGGATTCTTCTCATGCCCGACTCGACAACCCCCGCGCCACGCGTCCTGTGGAAGGGTGCGATCAGCTTCGGCCTCGTGCACATTCCGGTCGCGCTGTATTCGGCCACGACCGACAGCAGCATCGATTTCGATTGGCTCGACAAGCGCACGATGGACCCGGTCGGCTACAAGCGCATCAACAAGAAGACCGGCAAGGAAATCGAGCGCGAGCAGATCGTCAAGGGCATCGAATACGAAGACGGCCAGTATGTGGTGCTGACCGACGCGGAGATCGCGGCGGCCTATCCGAAGACCACGCAGACCATCGAGATCGAGACTTTCGTGCCGGCCGACGGCATCCCTTTCGTGTACCTCGAGCGACCGTATTACGTGGCGCCGATCAACCGGGGCGCCAAGGTGTACGCGCTGCTGCGCGAGACGCTGCAGCGCAGCGGCCGCATCGGCGTGGCGCGCGTGGTCATCCAGACCAAGCAGCATCTCGCGGCGCTCGTGCCGTCGGGCGCCGGCATGGTGCTCAACCTGCTGCGCTGGGGTGCGGACATCCGCTCGTGGGAGCACCTGCCGTTGCCGGCGGAAGGCGTCAAACAAGCCGGCCTGTCGGACAACGAACTCAAGATGGCGGCGCAGCTCGTGGCCGACATGAGCTCGGATTGGGACCCGGACGCCTTCAAGAATTCGTTCAAGGACGAAATCATGAAACTGGTGGACCGCAAGGTCGAATCCGGGCAGACCGAATCAGTCGAGAAGCCCGAGGCGATGGAATCGAGCGAAGCGGGCAGCGCCAAGATCCTCGACCTGACCGAATTGCTGCAGCGCAGCCTGCGCAAGGGTGGTGCAGCCGAGAAGCCGCCAGTGGCCGACAAGAAGGCCGCGCCGCGCAAGCGCGCTGCTTCGAAGAAGACGAAGCCTGCGACCAAGGCCGCTGCGCCGAAGCGTCGCGCGGCCTGAGCCGCGCTACTGCACGACTTCGTCTGTCGTCACCTCGAAGCGCTGCAGCGTGTGCGCACCGAACACCATGGTGATCGGCACGTCGGCGGCATCGCGCCCGCGCGCGATCACGATGCGGCCAATGCGCGGCGTGTTGTGGCGCGCATCGAAGGTGTGCCAGCGGTCGCCGAGGTACACCTCGAACCAGGCGCTGAAGTCCATCGGATAGGGCACCGGCGGAATGCCGATGTCGCCCAGATAGCCCGTCACGTAGCGCGCCGGGATGTTCATGCAGCGGCACAGCGCGACGGCCAGGTGCGTGAAGTCACGGCACACGCCGACGCCTTCGCGAAAACCTTCCAGCGCGGTGCGCGTGGCGCGTGCGCGTTGATAGTCGAAGCGCAGATGGCGGTGCACGAAATCGCAGATCGCCTGCACGCGGTGCCAGCCCGGCGTCACATTGCCGAAGTTCGACCAGGCGAACTGGAGCAGTTCGCTGTCGACTTCGCAGTAGCGGCTGGGCAAAAGGAAGGGCAGGGTCTCGACGGGCAGATTGGCCGGCGCGTGCTCTATCGCGCCATAGTCCACGGGGTCGGCCCAGCCGCTGTCGAACACCACGGCCTCGTTGCGCAGGCGCACCGTGCTCACGCCGAACGGCACCTGCACGCGGGCGCACTGGTTGTCGAACGCGTCGCGGTAGTGGTCCGTGACCAGCGGCGGGCTGATCGTGATGGTTTCGCCGGCCACGATGTCGTGCGCACGCGAGGGATGCACCTGCAGCATGTAGATCAATGCCGTGGGAGCCGAAACGCCGAGTTCGATGTCGTAACCGATTTTGATGAGCATGGTGGCGCTTTGCGGAAGAGGGTGACGAAAACAAAGCAGCTTTGATGCCCGCTTTGGTGAACGCATCCTATGCCTGCCGTTTTGCCGGGGGATTGCGCGACGGCTTGTTCTCTCGTAGGCGCATGCATCCGACGGTCGGTGCGCTCCTACCGCATCTGGCTCGTGACTCCGACAGGGCAGGGCGCGGGCCCACTACGGGTAACGAACGCCACGAAACGTAAATTAACGTCACTGCAGCGGAACTGCAGGCCAACTCATTTTTTTAACGCGAATGCTGCAGGAGCACATCATGGAAATCTCGTCCCTCTGGAGCGGTCTCGGTTCGGCTTCGCTGGACGATTTCCTGGTGTGGGCCGTTGCAGTCACGGTCGGTATCGTGGCCCTCATCGCCCTGGTCAACGCCCTCGACATGTTTCTCGACACTGACGTTCCTACCCAATGACCCCACAGAACAAGGCCGCCGCCGGCCGCCGCGCCAAGCCCACTGACGGTGCCAGCGCAAAGCAGACGCAACTCGCCGAGTCCACGGTCGACAACTCGTCGAGCCTGACGACGAACCAGGGTCTGCAGATTCCCGACAACCACAACTCGCTCAAGGCAGGTGTGCGTGGTCCAACGCTGCTCGAGGATTTCATCCTTCGCGAGAAGATCACGCATTTCGACCACGAGCGCATTCCCGAGCGTGCGGTGCACGCCCGTGGTTCCGCAGCGCATGGCTACTTCCAGGTCTACAAGTCGATGTCGCAGTTCACCTGCGCCGAGTTCCTGCAAGACCCGGCGGTGAAGACGCCCGTGTTCGCGCGCTTCTCGACCGTGGCGGGTTCGCGCGGCTCGGCCGACACGGTGCGCGATGTGCGCGGCTTCGCGGTCAAGTTCTATACCCAGCAAGGCAACTACGACCTGGTCGGCAACAACATCCCGGTGTTCTTCATCCAGGACGCGATCAAGTTCCCCGACCTGATCCACGCAGTCAAGCCCGAGCCGCACCACGAGATGCCGCAAGCCGCCAGCGCGCACGACACCTTCTGGGACTTCGTCTCGCTGATGCCCGAGTCGACGCACATGCTCATGTGGGCCATGAGCGACCGCGCCCTGCCACGCAGCCTTCGCATGATGGAAGGGTTCGGTGTCCACACCTTCCGCTTCATCAACAGCCGCGGCGAGAGCCACTTCGTGAAGTTCCACTGGAAGCCCAAGCTCGGCATTCACGGCCTGGCCTGGGACGAAGCGCAGAAGATCGCCGGCAAGGACGCCGACTTCCACCGTCGCGACCTCTGGGAAGCGATCGAGAACGGCGACTTCCCCGAGTGGGAACTCGGCGTGCAGATGATTCCGCAGGAGAAGGAGCATTCGCTCGGCTTCGACCTGCTCGACCCGACCAAGCTGATCCCCGAGGAGCTGGTGCCGGTGGTGAAGATCGGCCGCATGGTGCTCAATCGCAACCCGGACAATTTCTTCGCCGAGACCGAGCAGGTCGCCTTCCATCCGGGTCACGTCGTGCCCGGCATCGACTTCTCGAACGATCCGCTGCTGCAGGGACGCCTTTTCTCGTACACCGACACGCAGATCTCGCGTCTCGGTGGCGCGAACTTCCACGAGCTGCCGATCAACAAGTCCGTGTCTCCGTTCCACAACTTCCAGCGCGACGGCATGCACAGGCAGAGCATCGCGCGCGGCCAGGTCGCCTATGAGCCGAACACGCTCGGCAACGGGTCGGAGTACCGTGTGGATGGCGGAAACGCCGGCTTCCAGTCGTTCCCGGAAGAACTCGACCCGCCGAAGATCCGCCGTCGCAGCCCGTCGTTCGACGACCACTTCACACAGGCACGCCTGTTCTTCAACAGCCAGAGCGCGGCCGAGAAGGATCACATCGTGGCGGGCTTCCGCTTCGAGCTCTCCAAGCTCGAAGTGCCCGCCATCCGCCAGCGCATGGTCGACAACCTCGCGCACGTCGACGAGAAGCTGGCGCGCCGCGTCGCCGAGCCCCTGGGCATTCACGCCCCGGATGCGAAGGCTGCTGCAGGGCGTTCGGGCTTCCGCGATCACCAGATCACGATGTCAGTGTCGGAGTCGCCCGCGCTCAGCATGCTGGGCACCGGCGACGGCACGATCAAGACGCGCAAGGTGGCGATCCTGGTGGCCGACGGCGTCGACTCGGCATCGCTCAAGCCGATCCGCGAAGCGATCGAAGCGGCGGGTGCGCAATGCAAGGTGGTAGGTCCGCGCCTCGGCTCCGTCACGAGCGCGAGCAAGCGCCAGATCGAGGTCGACGTGACCTTCACCAACACCCCGTCCGTGATGTTCGACGCGGTGCTCGTACCGGCGGGTGCCGACAACGTGGCCACGCTCGCGCGCAATGGCGAAGCGGTGCATTTCGTGCTCGAGGCGTACAAGCATTGCAAGGCGATCTGCACCGTGGGTGAAGGCATCGGGCTTCTGTCGACGCTGGGCATCGGTTCGGATGCCGCGAGCTCGCCAGCCGGCGTGGTCGTTGCGGAGACGCCTGCCACCAACATGGGCGACAACACCGCTGCACTGCAGGTCGCGCACGATTTCATCGCTGCCATCGCGAAGCACCGGCATTGGGATCGCGCCAACATCGACGCCGTTCCGGCTTGATGCGCCATTGAGGGTCTGCGGCTGCCGCCGCAGACTGCTCGCGCTGGACCGTTCTAGCGGCCGGTTGCGCAACGCCGCCGATGGCAAGGCCAAACCCCGGATTTTTTCCTTGCGCTCTATGGCAGCATTGCCACTGAGGCCGAGGACGACTTTCGCAGTCGCTCCGGCACAGTCGGCGCCACTTCGATCGGCCGACTGCTGGATCCCACAAGAAAGGCTGCCGGGGTGGAAATCGAAATTGTCACGCTGTCCCGACAGGGCGGCCGCAGCTACAACGAAGACGTGCACGGCCACTGGCGGGACGGGCGCTACGTCGCATGTCTTGTCGCCGACGGGGCGGGAGGGCATGGCGGCGGTGACGTCGCTGCCGCCACTGTGCGCACCAGCGTGATGGGCGGGTTCGGCGCCGCGCCAGGGCTTGATGCCACGCTGCTGCGCCAGCTGCTCGAGCATGCGAATGGCGACGTCGTCATGCGTCAGGCCGACGGCGGGGCGCTGTCGGCGATGCGCTCGACGGTGGTGCTGGCAGCGGTCGACCTGCACGACAGCCAAGTGGCGTGGGCCCACAGTGGCGACAGCCGCGCCTACCTTTTCCGCGCGGGCGTGATCGTCGCGCGCACCGTCGACCACAGCCTGGTGCAGAAGCTGGTGGCCGGCGGCATGCTCGATGAAGAAGGCGCGCGCGTCCACCCGCACCGCAACCTGCTGCTGTCGGCCATGGGGTCTGCCGACGAACTGCCGGAGATATCGGTGTCCGCACCGATGCCGCTTGCCGACGGCGATGTGCTGCTGCTGTGCAGCGACGGTGTGTGGGAGCCACTCGGCGACGAATGCCTGGTCGAGACCCTGCAGGCCTCGCGCAACCCGAGCCAGTGGGTCGACCGGCTCGAAGAGCAGATCAGGGCGCGTGCAAAGCCGGGGCACGACAACTACACCGCGATCGCGGTGTGGTTGCATGCCGACCCACCGGCGGCGCGCTGAACGTGCGAGACCGCAGCGAAGGGTTGGTGCCGGCGCAGACGCCGTCCGAAGCCCGAATCGCTGCTCACGCCCCGCTATCCTTGCGGGCCTATGCGACCCGACCTCTCCCTTTTTGACGCTGCCATCGTCGATCTCGACGGCACCATGGTCGACACCGTCGGCGATTTCGTCGCCGCGCTCAACGGCATGCTGGCCGACCTTTCGCTGCCCACCGTCACGGCGCAGACCGTCGAGCCGATGGTCGGCAAGGGCTCGGAGCACCTCATCCGGTCGGTGCTCGATCATGTGCTCGCACCTGCAGGCCAGGCCCGGGCCGCGGCGCTCTTCGACGAGGCCTGGGCGCGCTACCAGCACCGCTACCTCGAGATCAACGGCCGGCATTCCGCGGTGTATCCGGGCGTGATCGAAGGCTTGCAGGCGCTGCGCGCGCGCGGGCTGAGACTGGCCTGCCTCACCAACAAACCGACCGACTTCGCGCTTCCGTTGCTGGCCACCAAGGGACTGGATGGATTTTTCGAGGCGGTGTTCGGCGGCGATGCGTTCGCGCGCAAGAAGCCCGATCCGCTGCCGCTGCTGAAAACCTGCGAGCACCTGGGCACCGCGCCGGCGCGCACGCTGATGATCGGCGACTCGAGCAACGACGCGCGTGCGGCCCGCGCCGCGGGCTGCCCGGTGGTGCTGGTGAGCTACGGCTACAACCACGGCGAGCCGGTGCGCGGCGTCGATGCCGATGGTTTCGTCGACTCGCTGGCGGAGCTGGGCCGGGCCCCCTGAGGGCGCCTGCGCAGGCTTTGCGGCCCGCGGACCCGCTGCTACACTGGCGCCCGCATGTTCGTTCACCACCTCACTCAGACAGGGCAAGGCAGCCGGGGAGCCTGGCTTTGGCGTCGCCCATCGTCGCAGCCTGTTTGACAGCACGGCGCATGCCGTGCGCCCACGGTTCCGGATTCCCCTGAAGTCCGGGCCATTCTCGTGAATGAACCGCCACCGGCCAATCGAGCGCCGGCCGGCAGACGGAAAGAGACCCCGTGATCACCGAACTCGAATTCAAAAGCCTCAGCGCGCAGGGCTACAACCGCATCCCGCTGATGGTCGAGGCCTTCGCCGACCTCGAAACCCCGCTCTCGCTCTACCTTAAGCTCGCACACACCAAGGACGGTGGCAAGTACAGCTTCCTGCTCGAATCGGTGGTCGGCGGCGAGCGCTTCGGGCGCTACAGCTTCATCGGCCTGCCGGCCCGCACCTTCCTGCGCGCCAGCGGCTTCGGCGCGGCGGCCCGCACCGAAGTCGTGACCGACGGCGCGGTCGTGGAGACGGCCGAAGGCAACCCGCTCGACTTCATCGAGGCGTATCAGAAACGCTTCAAGGTCGCGTTGCGTCCCGGCCTGCCGCGGTTCTGCGGCGGACTGGCCGGCTACTTCGGCTACGACGCGGTGCGCTACATCGAGAAGAAGCTCGAGAACAGCTGCCCCCCCGACACGCTCGGCTGTCCGGACATCATGCTGCTGCAGTGCGAGGAACTCGCCGTCATCGACAACCTCTCGGGCAAGCTCTACCTGATCGTCTACGCCGACCCGACGCGGCCCGAGGCCTACACCATCGCCAAGCGCCGCCTGCGCGAGCTGCGCGACCAGCTCAAGTATTCGGTGGCCGCGCCGCAGGTCAAGCCGAGCCAGGCGCATCCGGCCGAGCGCTCGTTCGCGAAGGCCGACTACCTGGCCGCCGTCGAGCGCGCCAAGGAGCTGATCGCCGGCGGCGACTTCATGCAGGTGCAGGTCGGCCAGCGCATCAGCAAGCGTTACACCGAGTCGCCGCTGTCGCTGTACCGCGCACTGCGCTCGATGAACCCGTCGCCGTACATGTTCTTCTACAACCTGGGCGACTTCCACGTCGTCGCGGCCTCGCCGGAAATCCTGGTGCGGCAGGAGAACATGCCCGACGGCCAGCAGAAGGTGACGATCCGTCCGCTCGCCGGCACGCGGCCCCGCGGCGCCTCGATCGAACTCGACAAGGCAGCCGAGGTCGAGCTCATCAACGACCCGAAGGAGCGCGCCGAGCACGTGATGCTGATCGACCTCGCGC
>JBGMOF010000011.1:0-15050 GCA_041424275.1 Variovorax sp. | reverse complement strand
TGCCGCCCATGCCGTCGAGCGGCTTCAGGATGATGTCGCCATGCTCGGCATGGAAGTCGCGCACGGCCTGCGCGCTGCGCGTCACTAATGTGGGCGTGACGAACTGCGGGAACTCCATGATCGCGAGCTTCTCGGGGTGGTCGCGCAGCGCGCGCGGCGAGTTCACCACGCGCGCGCCTTCGCGCTCGGACTGTTCGAGCAGGTGCGTGGCGTAGATGTACTCGGCGTCGAAGGGCGGGTCCTTGCGCATCAGCACGGCATCGAAGTCCTTCAGCGCCTTCGATTCGGCGCGGTTCACGCGATACCAGTCCTTCGGGTCGCCGGTCAACGTGATCTGCTGCACGTTGGCGGTGACGAGGCCGCCCGACTGCCATTGCAGGTCCTCGGCGAGACAGGCCGCGATGCGGTGCCCGCGGCGCTGTGCCTCGCGCATCATCGAGAAGGTGGTGTCCTTGTAGACCTTGAACTGGTCGAGCGGGTCGGCGACGAAGAGGATGTTCTTGCTCATGGTGTCTTTCCGGCGGCCCGGTCGGCCGCCTTGCTGTCTTGCCGGATCTTGCAGGCAGGCGCGATGTCCTTGCCCGCAGCGGCCTTTTTGCCCAGCTGCTGGACCGCCAGCGCGACCGCGCCGGCCACCACGCCCCAGAAGGCCGAGCCGATGCCCGCGATGGTCACGCCGGAGAGCGTGACGAGGAAGGTGATGAGGGCCGCCTCGCGATGCGATTCGTCGCGCACCGCCGCGGCCAGCCCGCCGCCGATGGTGCCGAGCAGCGCCAGGCCCGCGATGGCTGCGACCAGCTCTTTCGGGAACGCGGTGAGCAGGCCGGTCACCGCTGCGCCGAAGAGGCCGATGACCACGTAGATCGCGCCGCAGCTCACGGCCGCGGTGTAGCGTCGCGCCGGATCATCGTGCGCCTCGCGGCCCATGCAGATCGCGGCTGTGATCGCGCTCAGGTTGAGCGCGTAGGCACCGAAGGGCGCCAGCACCAGCGTGGCCACACCGCTCAGCGTGATGAGCTTGCTGATCGGCATGTCGTAGCCAGCGGCGCGGATCGCGGCGACCCCGGGCAGGTTCTGCGACGCCATCGTCACGACGAAGAGCGGCAGCGCGAGGCTCACCGCGGCTTGCAACGTGAAGACCGGCATCGTGAACACCGGCACCGCCAGCGAGAAGTGAACTGCCGACCATGCGAGCTGGCCACGCAGGGCGACGAACCCGATCGCGACGAGCAGGGTGAGCGGCACCGCGTAGCGCGGCAGGAAACGCTTGGCGAGCAGGTAGGTCGCGAGCATCAGCAACACCAGCGGCAAGGCCGTCTGCGCCGCGAGAAAAGCCGACAGTCCGAAGCGCGCCAGCACGCCCGCCAGCAGCGCCGAGGCGATCGCCATCGGAATCTTGTTCATCACGCGCTCGAACCCGCCGGTGGCGCCCGCCACGGTGATGAGCGCCGCGCAGACGATGAAGGCGCCGACCGCCTCGTTCATCGAATAGCCCGCGCCGGCCACCGCGAGCACCGCCGCGCCGGGCGTGCTCCACGCGATCATCACCGGCATCTTCCAGTGGAGCGACGCGAGCACGGAGGTGAGCCCCATGCCGAGGCCGAGCGCCCACATCCACGAGCTGATCATCTCCGGCGTTGCGCCGAAGGACTGCGCCGCCTGGAACACGATGGCGACCGAACTGGTGAAGCCGACGAGCACGGCCACGAAGCCCGCGGTGAAAGCCGAGAGGCTCAGATCCTTGAAGAAACGCATGGCGGGATTGTGCCGGGATGCCGGCTGCGCCCGCGCGGGCTCAATGGCCGCCCAGATAGGCCCGCATCAACGCACCATCGGCCGCGATCGCGTCGACGCTCCCCTCGGCCACGATGCGGCCGCCCTCGATCACATAGGCGCGATCGCACAAGGCCAGCGCGAGCGCCGCCATCTGGTCGACCAGCAGCACGGTGAGACCTTCGGCGCGCAAGCCGTCGAGGGCGTCGAACAACTCCACGATCACCTTCGGCGCGAGGCCGAGCGAAGGCTCGTCGAGCAGCAGCACGCGTGGCTTCGACATCAATCCGCGCGCGATCGCCAGCATCTGTTGCTCGCCACCCGACAGCAGCCCCGCGCGCTGGTTCAGCCGCTCGCGAAGCCGCGGAAAGCGCGCCAGCATCGACTCGGTGCGCGCGTCGATGTCGCGCCCGTCGAGGAACGCGCCGAGACGGATGTTGTCGCGCACGCTGAGCTCCGGGAACACCTGCCGCCCCTCGGGGACCAGCACCAGCCCGCATGCCACCACCTGTTCGGCCGGCAAGGCGCTCAGCTCGACGCCTTCGAGGTGAATGCCGCCGCGCACCGGCCTGTGCAATCCGGCCAGGGAACGCATGAGCGTGGACTTCCCGGCGCCGTTGGCGCCCAGCAGCGCGACCATCTCGCCGCGTCGCACCTGGAGGTCGATGCCGTGCAGCACCGGCTCGGCGCCGTAGCCGGCCACGAGCGCGCCCACACCGAGCCATTCCGGCGCATCGGCCGGGAGCGCAGCACGGGCGCCCGTGCGGCTCAGCGCCATCGTCTCGCCGAGGTAGGCACGGCGCACGGCCGGATCGGCCTGCACCGTCGCTGCGTCGCCCGTTGCAAGCTTCTGTCCGGCGTCAAGCACCACGATGTGGTCGGAGATGCCCATCACCAGTTCCATGTCGTGCTCGACCAGCAACACGCCGATCCCCGAGGCGGCGATGCGTTGCAACAGTGCGGCGAGCGTCGACTTGTCTTCACGCGACAGGCCCGCGGCCGGCTCGTCGAGCAGCAGCGCCTGCGGACGGGTGGCGAGCGCGCGCGCGATCTCGACCAGGCGGCGGTCCACATGCGGCAGGTCCGCCGCCGGCGTGTCGGGCGCACCGGTGTAGCCGCAGAAGGCGAGCAGCTGGCGCGCCTGCCCGCGCGCGTCCGGCGACCGGTAGAGCGCAGCACCGAAGAGCGGCCCCAGGCGGCCACGACCGAGCGCCAGGGCCACGTTGTCTTCGACGCCGAGGCTGCCGAAAAGCTGAGAGGTCTGATAGGTGCGCGCCACGCCGGCACGCGCGATGCGGCAGGCCCGCAACCCCTGCAACGCGCGCGAACCGAGGCGGAAGCCGCCGCCGGTGGGTCGGTAGAACCCGCTCAGCATGTTCAACGCGGTGGTCTTGCCCGCACCGTTGGGCCCGATCAGACTCGTGATGCGCCCGGCCCGCGCCTCGAACGCCAGCGCGCTCACCGCACGCACGCCGCCGAACTGCATCGTGAGATCTTCCGCGCTCAGTGCTTCGCCTTGCGCACTGCGGGGCAGCGCGACGGCCGCGCCCTGCGGAGCCGGCAGCGGCCGAGTGGCGCGACGGCCCGACAGGCGACGCCACAGCCCCATCGCACCGTCCGGTGCCACCCACAGCACCACCAGCAGCAGCCCGCCGAAAAACAGCAGGCGGTACTCTTCCAGACTGGCCAGCGCCTCGGGCAGCAGTCCCACCACGACGGCACCCACGAGCGGCCCGGCGATGGAACCGGCACCGCCCATCATCACGACCAGCACGAACAGGATCGACTGGCCGAAGCCGAAGGTGTGCGGCGTCACGAAGCCGGACAGCGGCGCGAACAATCCGCCGGCGAGACCCGCACACATGGCGGACAGCGCGAAGGCGGCGGTCTTGATGAGCAGCGGGTCGAGGCCGATCGATTCGGCGGCCGTGTCGCTGTCGCGCACCGCGCGCATGGCGGCACCCCAGCTGCCGCGCGAAAGCAGCGCGAATCCGACCAGCAACACCCCGACCGACAGCACCGCAAGCATCGCCGCCGCACGCTCGCCGCGGGCGAACCCGCCGAGCACCGGACCGGCGATGCCCATGATGCCGTTCTGCCCGCCGGTGAGGTCGCGTGCTTCGACGATCGCGTGCTCCACGATGAAGCCGAACGCGATGGTGATCATCGCGAGGTACGGCCCGCGTGCGCGCAAGGCGGGCAATGCGAGCAAGGCGCCCATCGCGCCGGCGAGCAGTGCAGCGACGGGCCAGGCCGCCCAGAAGCTCCAGCCGGCCTTGCCGGTGAGGATGGCCACGGTGTAGGCACCGATCGCATAGAAGCCCACGTGGCCGAACGACACCTGACCGGTGAGACCGACCAGCACGTTGAGGCCGATGCCGACCATGGCGAGGAGCGCCACGTTGGCCAGCACGAAGACGTAGTAGCCGTTGACCGTGGCGGCCAGCGCAACGCCCGCGGCCATCAGAAGCACCAGGCCGGCCAGGGCAGGCCACCGCATCCCGGCGAGCCCGCTCATACCTTCTTCACCGCCATGCGACCGAACAGTCCCTGCGGCCGCAGCGCCAGCACCACGATCACCAGGCCGAAGGTGAGGATCTGCGTGTAGCCCGAACCGAGCGTCGCGGTGATCAGCGCCTCGGCCGTGCCGAACAGCAGCCCGGCGATCATCACGCCCCATGCGCTGCCGATGCCGCCGAGGATCGCGACCGCGAACGCCTTCAAGCCGAAGAGCGTGCCCATGTCGGCCTGAACATTGAAAAGCGGTGCGATCAGCACACCGGCGATGCCGGCGAACACCGCCGAAAGCGCGAACGCGGCCGCGACCGCGCGCCGGATCGGAATGCCCATGAGCCGCGCCGCAGCCGGGTTCTGCACCACGGCCAGCATGCCGATGCCCCAGCGCGTGCGTCGCGCCACGAAGTGCAGCGCGGCGGCCAGCGCGAGCCCGACCACCGGAATCAGCAGCTGCAGCGGATAGACGCCGAGGCCGATGTCCCCCATTTGTAGCGGCGTCATCGCGAGCGAGGACGGCAGGCTGCGCGGCTCCTTGCCGAACGTGAACATCACCAAGTTGTCGACCACGATGCCGAGCGCCACCGTGGCCATGAGCCAGGCGTCGGAACCGCGGCTCGCGAAGGGCCGCACGGCCGCGAACTCCACCAGCAGGCCGTATGCGCCGCACAGCGCGAGCGCCAGCATGACCGCCAGCGGCATGGGCCAGCCGAGCGTCTGCGCGAACCAGAACGTCAGCACAGCGCCCAGCATCATCGCGCTGCCCTGCGCAAAGTTGACCGTGCCCGACACGGCGAAGGTGACGTGGAAGCCGAGGGCGATCAGCCCGTACATGCTCCCGAGCCCCAGCCCGCTGATCCATGCGGAAAGCAACATCGACGGCTTATTTCGCGGCCAGCGCAACCGGCAGGATGCGGTTGTCGATGAACTGCGCCCAGACGTAGTCGTTGGCGGTCACCGCGTCATGCACGGTCGGCGAGAAGGGCTTGTCGTAGGTCTTGATCAGGCCGTCGTACCGGCCGATCTTGTAGAAGCCCTGGCGCACCGCATCGCCGTCGGTCGAGCCCGCCGCCGCGATGGCGAGCGCTGCTAGTTGCATGCCGTCGTACGCGTTCGCCACGCCGACGGCGGGCGTGATGTCGTCCGGACCCTTCACGTTCGGATATTTGGCCTTGAGTGCGGCGATCACCTTGTCGCCCACCGGCGATTGCTTGCCGAAGAAGCTGTAGGTCTGCACGAAATGCACGTTCTTGCCGTTCGGTCCGGCCAGTTCGGTGAAGCGGCCGCCAGCCGGACCCCAGTGCGAAACGATCGGCACCTGCCAGCCCATGCGGTCGAGCGACTTCACCACCTGGGCCGAGGGACCGACGTTGCCGACCATGAACAGCGTGTCGGCGCCTGCCGCCTTCAGGCGCGTGAGCTGCGGCACGATGTCGACATCGCTGCCTTCGAACTTCTCGATGCCGACGGCCTTCATGCCCTTGGCGGCCAGCGCCGCCTGCAGGCCCTTCTCGTTCGATTCGCCCCAGGGGTTGTTCACCAGGATCATCCCGAACTTGCTCGACTTGAAGTTCTTCTGTGCGTAGTCGAGCATGCCGACGTTGACGATCTCGTCCACTGCAGACACGCGAAACGCGTAATTGGGATTCGCGCCGTTCTTGGTGATCGGGGTGCCCGCGGCCCAAGGCCCCATGAACGGCGTCTTCTCCTGGTTGGCGACCGGCACGATGGCCATGGACACCGGCGTGTCGAGACCGCCGAACAACACGGCGACCTTCTCCTTGAAGATCAGTTCGCGTGCGGCCACCACGCCCTTGGCGGGGTTGGCCTCGTCGTCGCGCCGTACCAGTTCGAGCTGGCGTCCACCGAGCAGGCCGCCCTTCGCGTTGATCTCGTCGATCGCCACGGTGAGACCGCGTGTGATGGCTTCGCCGGCCAGGGCCGACTGGCCCGAAAGGGCCGTGACAAGGCCGATCTTGATCGGGTCCGCGGCAAAGGCGTTCGGCGCCGCGAGGCAGGTGGCGGCAGCGGCAAGACAGAGGGCTCGACGGGTGAAGCGAAGCATGGCGAAACTCCTGGACAGGGTGAAGGCACACAAGAACGGTGCGCCGGACGGCGGGCCCGGCAACGGCGCAGCCTGTAATGCAAAGCCCATGCCAGCGTCGACAAAATCCTTGCGGGATTGTCGACAATGTGGGCCCGATCGAATCGACAATCGGCATGGCTCTTGCAGCTGTCCGACATGCCGAAACCACAGGAAAACCCATGACGACCCGCTGGCCCGATCTGTTGCCATCGCACGACCGCTTCGACTACCGGCCGATCACGCAGCGCCCCGACTACGTCTGGCCCAACGGCGCACGACTGGCCGTCTATCTCGGCTTCAACATCGAGCACTTCGCGTTCGGCGACGGCCTCGGTGCCTGCATCGGTCCCGCCTCGCCACAGCCCGATGTGCTCAACCACGGCTGGCGCGAATACGGCAACCGCGTCGGCGCGTGGCGATGCCTGGAGCTGTTCGACGCGCTTGGCCTGCCCACCGGAGCGCTGATCAACACCGCCCTCTACGACCACTGCCCGGCGCTGGTACAGGCATTCGCGGCACGCGGCGACGAACTCATCGGCCACGGCCACAGCAATGCGGAACGGCAAGGCGTGCTCGACGAAGCGCACGAGCGCGCGCTGCTGGTGCGCTGCCGCGAGCGCATGGTGCACGAGAGCGGACAGGCACCGTCGGGCTGGCTGTCGCCATGGATCTCGGAGACCACGGTCACGCCCGACCTGCTCGCCGAGACCGGGTACGCCTACACGCTCAACTGGTGCCACGACGACCAGCCCGTCGCCATGCGCACACGCAACGGCGGTGCGCTCTGGTCGGTGCCGTACCCACAGGAGCTCAACGACATCCCGATGATCGTGGGCCGCCTGATGGATGCGAAGGACTTCTCCGCAATGGTGGTCGACAACTTCGACGAGATGCTGGCGCAGTCGCGCGCGCAGCCACTCGTGATGGGGCTGGCGCTGCACCCCTACATCGTGGGCCAGCCATACCGGCTGCGCCACCTGCGCACGGCGCTGGAGCACCTCGCACGGGCGCGCGACCGCGGCGACGTGTGGTTCACCACGCCCGGCGCCATCGCGGCCCACATGCAGGCGCTCGCGGTGGACCGGCCCGGCGAATTCGCATGACTCGATAATCGACCGCTCTCTCTCGCCACGCACCGCCGCCATGTCCGCAGCCCATTCGATCGATACGCACATCGCCGAAGACGACATCGAAGACCGCATCTACCATTCGGTGTTCGAGGGCGTGACGAATCAGCGGCTGGCGCCCGGCACCAAGCTGCCCGAGGCGGCGCTCTGCGAGCTGTTCCACGTGAGCCGCGCCATGGTGCGCAAGGTGCTGCAGCGTCTGGCGCACGACCACATCGTGGAGTTGCGACCCAACCGTGGCGCCATCGTCGCGATGCCATCGCCCGAGGAAACGCGGCAGATCTTCGAGGCGCGGCGGGCGCTTGAAGCGGCCCTGGTGCGCATGGCAGTGGTCAATGCGCGAAAGACCGACATCGCGGAGTTGCGCCGGCACCTGAAGCAGGAGCACGCGGCGATGCACCGCACGACCCAACCCGAGTGGGCGCGCCTCGCGAGTTCCTTCCACCTGCGCGTGGCACGCCTGGCGCGCAACCCGATCCTGGAGCGCTACCTGACCGAACTGATGTCGCGCTGCTCGCTGATCGTCGCGCTGTACGAGCCGCCCGGGAACGCGGCCTGCGAACACGGCGAGCATGCCGAATTGGTCGATGCCATCGCGCGCGGCGATGCCGATACCGCCGTGCGCCTCATGGAAGAGCATCTGCTCGTGCTGGAGCGCAACATCGCGCTCGACCGCCCGGCGTCACAGCGCAGCCTTGGCCAGATGCTCGGCCTCGGCTGAATCGCGCTGCCCGCCCGGGGCCGGGGTCAGATATTGATCTTCGATCCCAGCTCGACCACCGCGTTGTTGGGCAGCCCGAGGAAGTCGGCCGCGCCGCTCGCGTTGTGATGCATCTGCGCGAAGAGCTTCTCGCGCCACGGCCGCATGCCGCTGCCGAGCGTCGGGATGACGACATCGCGCGACAGGAAGTAGCTCGTGGTCATCGGCTCGAGCTGGCAGCCACGCATGCGCGCGTTCTCGAGCGCGCGCGGCAGGTCGATCTCGTTCTTGAAGCCGTAGTGCACGATGACCTGCCAGCAGTGGTGGCCGAGCGGTTCGATCTCGATTCGCTTGTTCATCGAGATCCACGGCACCTCGTGGTTGCGCACCGTGACGAACAGGTTTTGCTCGTGCAGCACCTTGTTGTGCTTGAGGTTGTGCAGCAGCGCGTTGGGCACCGTGCCCGGCTCGGCGGTGAGAAACACGGCGGTGCCGTCGACGCGCAGCGGCGGGCTGACGAACACCGAACCCAGGAACGCGCGCAAGTCGATCGCGTCCGAGCGTTGCGCTTCGCCCATCAGGCGCCGGCCTTCCTTCCACGTGATCATCAGCGTGAAGACGAAGCCGCCGATCAGCAGCGGGAACCAGCCGCCCTCGAACAGCTTGAGCAGGTTCGACGCGAAGAACATGAAGTCGATGACGAAGAAGACAGCGGTCGCGCCGATGCACAGCGCGAGCGGCAGCTTCCAGGCGTAGCGGATCACGAAGAAGGTGAGCACCGTGGTGATCAGCATGTCGGTGGTCACCGCGATACCGTAGGCCGCCGCGAGGTTGCTCGACGAGCGGAACATCACCACGGCCAGCACGATCGCCACGAACAGGCCCCAGTTGACCAGCGGGATGTAGATCTGGCCGGCGGTCCGCACGCTGGTGTGCTCGATCTGCAGGCGCGGCAGGTAGCCCAGCTGGATGACCTGGCGCGTGACGCTGAACGCGCCGGTGATGAGCGCCTGCGAGGCGATGACGGTGGCCGCGGTGGCCATGAGCACCAGCGGGATGAGCGCCCACTCGGGCGCCATCATGAAGAACGGATTCTTGACCGCCTCGGGGTTCTCCAGCAGCAACGCGCCCTGGCCGAAATAGTTGAGCGTGAGCGCCGGCATGACGACGGAGAACCAGGCGATGCGGATCGGCCGCTTGCCGAAATGGCCGAGGTCGGCGTAAAGCGCTTCCGCACCCGTCACGCACAGCACGGTGGCGCCCAGGATGATGAAGCTGGTGCCCGGGTTGTCCCAGATGAACTTGAGCGCGTAGTGCGGACTGAGCGCCTTCAGGATCTCGGGGTGATGGACGATCTGCGAGACGCCCAGCACAGCGATCACCAGGAACCACGCCAGCGTGATCGGCCCGAAGAACTTGCCGATGCCGGCCGTGCCGCGCTTCTGCACCGCGAAGAGGCAGAACAGCACGACCAGCGTGATCGGGATCACGTAATGCCGGAACTCGGGTGAAACGACTTCCAGGCCTTCGACGGCCGACAGCACCGAGATGGCGGGCGTGATGACACCATCACCGTAGAACAGCGAAGTGCCGAAGATGCCGACCACGAGCAGCACGTTGCGCAACCTGGGCTTGTCGTGCACGGCGCGCGACGCCAGGGCCAGCATCGCGACCAGGCCGCCCTCGCCTTCGTTGTCGGCCCGCAACACGAGCACGACGTATTTGAGCGAAACGATGATCGTCAACGTCCAGAAGAACATCGACAGGATGCCGTAGACGTTCTCGATGGTGAAGGGGACGTGGCCGTGGCCGAACACCTCCTTGACCGCATAGAGCACGCTCGTGCCGATGTCGCCGTAGACGACGCCGATGGCCGCGAGGATCAGCGCGGCGGATGTGGATTTGGGGGCAGACACAAAGTGGTGGGAAAGCGCGGCGCGCCGCGGTGCGCCATTGTGCCGCCCAATCTCAGGCGCCTGTCACTCGTAAACTTCGGCGTCCGGGTTCGTGGCTTCCAGCTCGTAGCTCGCCGCGGCCATGGCCAGGCGACCCACCACGCCGTACATGTAGAAGCGGTTCGGAGCGCTTGCGCCCGGCTTGGCACCCGGCTGCGGCAACTGCGCGCTCTCCGAGAACGCCAGCGGCACGAAGCTCGCGCCCGGCGATGCGAGGCTTTCGTCGGGCGTGCGTTCGGCATGCACGCGGTAGAAGCCACCCACCACATAGCGGTCCATCATGTAGACCACCGGCTCGGCGACGGCGTTGTGCACGCGCTCGTTGGTGAGCACGCCTTCCTGCACGATCACCTCGTTGATCTCGAGGCCGGTGCGGGTGCTGCTCATCTTGCCCTTGGGCTTGCGGCTCAGCGCGTCGAGGTCTTTCACGTCGCGCACCGTCAGCACGCCCATGCCGGAGCGGCTGGCGTCGCCCTTGACGATGACGAACGGCTTCTCGTTGATGCCGTATTCCTTGTACTTGCGGCGCACCTTGGTCAGCATCGCGTCGACATGGCTGGTCAGCACGTCGATGCCGCGGCCCTCGGCCACGTCGACGCCCTCGGCGCGCGCATAGATCGGGTTGATCAGCCAGGGGTCGATGCCCAGCAGCTTGCCGAAGCGCTTGGACAGCTCTTCGTAGCTGTGCAGGTGGTTGCTCTTGCGGCGCACCGACCAGCCCGCGTGCAGCGGCGGCAGCAGGTACTGCTCGTGCAGGTCTTCGAGGATGCCGGGCGTTCCTGCAGAAAGCTCGTTGTTGAGAAGAATTGTGCAGGGATCGAAGTTCTTGAGCCCCAAGCGGCGCTTGCTGCGCACCACCGGCTCCAGCGTCACGGTGTCACCGTTCGGCAACTCGATCTTCTTGGGCGACTTGATCGCCGGATCGATCGAGCCGATGCGCACATTGAGCCCCGCCATGTGGAAGATGCGCACCAGTTGCGCGACGTTGGCGAGATAAAAGGTGTTCTTCGAGTGATTTTCCGGAATGACGAGCAGGTTGCGCGCCTCCGGACAGATCTTCTCGATAGCCGCCTGCGCGGCCTGCACCGCCAGCGGCAGCATCTCTTTGGTGAGGTTGTTCCAGCCACCCGGAAACAGGTTGGTGTCGACCGGCGCCAGCTTGAAGCCCGCGTTGCGGATGTCGACGGCGCTGTAGAACGGCGGCGTGTGCTCCATCCACTCGAGCCGGAACCAGCGCTCGATGGCGGGCATCGAGTCGAGCACCCGCTGCTCCAGTTCATTGATCGGGCCGGTCAGGGCAGTGACGAGATGCGGAACCATGCGGCGGCCTTGTTGGACTTGTTCTGAATACTGGAGCGGGATTCTAGGATTTGGGGTCGCCTTCCCGGATGGACAAGTTGTCTCAGGTACGAATTTCGCCCTGTCCGAGCACCACGTATTTGAGCGAGGTCAGCCCCTCGATGCCTACCGGCCCGCGCGCATGAAACTTGTCGGTGCTGATGCCGATTTCGGCGCCCAGTCCGAACTCGAAACCGTCCGCGAAGCGTGTGCTCGCGTTCACCATGACGCTCGCCGAATCGACCTCCCGCAGGAAACGCTGGGCATTGACATGGTCGCGCGTGACGATCGCGTCGGTGTGGTGGCTCGAATACTGGTTGATGTGCGCGATGGCTTCATCGACGTCCGACACCACCTTGATGCTGATCACTGCGGCGAGGTATTCCTCGGACCAATCGGACTCGACGGCGTCGACCACGGCGAAACCGGCACCGCGCAGCACGGCGCCGGCGGCCGCATCGCAGCGCATTTCGACACCCTTGGCCGCGAATACCGCGCCGATCTGCGGCAGGAACTTGGCCGCGACCGACGCTGCAACGAGCAGGCCTTCGGCGGCGTTGCAAGGGCTGTATTTCTGCGTCTTGGCGTTGTCGACGATCTTGAGCGCCATGTCGATTTCGGCCGAATCGTCGACGAAGACGTGGCAGTTGCCGTCCAGGTGCTTGATGACCGGCACCTTCGCGTCACGGCTGATGCGCTCGATCAGCCCCTTGCCGCCACGCGGAATGATCACGTCGACGAACTGCGGCATCGCGATCAGCTGGCCAACGGCCTCGCGGTCGGTGGTCTGGACCAGCTGCACCGCCTCGCGCGGCAGGCCGGCTTCGGCCAGTGCGTCGCCGACCAGCTCGGCCAGCGCCTTGTTCGACTCGATCGCTTCGGAGCCGCCACGCAGGATCGCCGCATTGCCGCTCTTGATCGCCAGGCTTGCCGCCTCGATCGTCACGTTCGGCCGGCTCTCGTAGATCATGCCGAACACGCCGATCGGCACGCGCATCTGGCCGACGCGGATGCCGCTGGGCTGCTGCTTCATGCCGACGATCTCGCCGATCACGTCGGGCATCGCCGCGAGCTGCTCGCAGCCCTCGGCCACGGTGGCGAGCACTTTCGGCGTGAGCTTGAGCCGGTCGACCATCGGCGCCGACAGGCCGGCGGCGGTGGCGCGGGCCAGGTCGCGCTCGTTGGCCTCGGCCAATGCCGGGCCAGCCTCGCGCACCAGCCGGGCCAGCGCCCTCAAAGCTCTCATTTTGATAGCAGCATCCGCCCGCGCCATCTGCGCTGCAGCCGTTTTTGCCTGCAAACCGAGGGTCTGCATGTGTTCGTGGACATTGAACGCGTTCATCGACGCATTTTCCCACGCCCCGAACAAATGACCTGAGCCCGATTCCAGAAACACCGCGGATCCGGCTTTGCCGGTCCGCCGGTGTTGCCCCCTGCAAGGGGGTTGGCGAAGCGACACGAAGTGCGCGAAGACTGGGGGCGAGCTATCGACAAGCGCGGCACAGCATCAGCGCCAGACGCTGCAGCGCCTGCCACCCATTGGCCGGCCAGTCGGGTTGCTTCAAGCCTTTGACGATGCCGTCGACCACGTGCGCAGCGCGCAGCAGGCGCGCGAGCAGCCGGTCGTCCATGCGCGGCAGCACGCGCTCGAAGGCGCGCTCGCGCGGACCCCAGATGCGGTTTTCGCGCAGCGCCATCGGCAGCGGGCGGCCGGCGGTCATCGCGTCTTTCACCCGCTTGAGCGCGCGAATGTCCTCGGCCAGTGTGTAGTGCACCAGCACCTCGGCTTCGCCCTCGGCGCGCAGGCCGTCGAGCATGCGCGCCACGCGCACCGGGTTGCCGCCGAGCACCGCTTCGGACAGCTTGAACACGTCGTAGCGCGCCACGTTGTTGACCGCGCCCTCGACCTGCTCCCAGCTGAGTTCGCCGACAGGATGCAGCAGCGCGAGCTTCTGGATTTCCTGGTGCGCGGCGAGCAGGTTGCCCTCCACGCGGTCCGCAAAGAACTGCAGGGTTCGCTGGCCCTCGTCGCCGGGCTTCACGCGCTGGTTCTGCAGGGCCAGGCGCTGCGCGATCCACTGCGGCAGCGCGGCGCGCTCGACCGGATCGACCTGCAGGCTCACGCCGTTGTTCTCGAGCGCCGAGAACCAGGCGCCTGTCTTCGTGGCCTTGTCGAGGCGCGGCAGCATGACCAGCGTCAGCGTGCTGTCGTTGCCGCGCGCCTGCTCGGCGATCTGCTGCAGCGCGGTGCTGCCGTCCTTGCCCGGCTTGCCCGAGGGCACGCGGATCTCGACGATCTGCTTGTCGGCAAAAAGACTGAGCGAGCCCCCTGCGGCGAGCACGGCGCTCCAGTCGAAGTGCGCGCCCGCGACGGTGTAGCTGCTGCGCTCTGTGTAGCCCTGCGTGCGCGCCACAGCGCGGATCGCATCGGCGGCTTCCTGTGCGAGCAGCGGCTCGTCGCCGTGCAGGGTGTAGAGCGAGCGCAGGCCCTGCTGCAAATGCCCCGGGAGCTGGGCGGTCGCCAGTTGCATCGCGCGTGAGCCTAGAGCTGCTTCACCGCGCCGAGACGGCGCACCACTTGCTGCGCCACATCGGCCTGCATGTCGCGGTACAGCAATTCGGCTTCGCTCTCCTTGGCGAGCGCGTTGGTCTCGTTGTAGGTGAGGTCGCGGCGCTGCTCGATCGTGGTCGGGCCGAGCAGCTCCCTGCCGTCGGGCGTCACCACCCTGAAGCGGAACCGCAGGTTCAGCTCGAGATCGCGGACCAGTCCGGCGGAGTTGGTCGACACCACGTTGCGACCGCGCTCCTCGCCCAGGACTTCGACGATCGCTTCCGCGGCGATCGCGGTGTTGGCCGTGCTCGCAGGACCTGCGTCGACGACCGTGACCGTGCCGGCCGCGCGCAGATTCCGGCGAATCAGGTTCACGGTGGCCGTCGTGCCTCGCACCGAAATCGTCTTGAACGCGAACACCGGCGCCTTGCGCAGCTCGAAGCCGCAGCCCGCGAGCGCCAGCAAGGGAACGCCGAGAAGCGCGAGCGCACCGCGGCGCGAGGGGAAGGAAGTGGCTTTCATGGGACCGATCACAGCACAACGTTGACGAGACGGCCGGGCACGACGATCACGCGCTTGACGGCAGCGCCTTCGGCGTGCGTCGCGAACACATCGCTGGCCAGCACCAGCGCTTCGATCTCCTGCTTCGACGCGCCGGCGGGCACGCTGACCGAGCCGCGCAGCTTGCCGTTGATCTGCAGCATCATTTCGATCTCGTCCTGCTCGAGCGCGGCGACATCGACCACCGGCCAGGGCGTGTCGAGAAGGTCGCCGGCGGCGGCGGCGTAGCCGAGTTCGTTCCAGAGCTGGTGCGTGATGTGCGGCGTGGCCGGATAGAGGCAACGCAACAGGATGCCGAAGCCCTCGCGCACCGCCGCCGCATCGCCCGCGCTGCCGTCGGGCCTGAAGCCTTCGAGCGCATTGAGCAGCTTCATCGCGCCCGACACCACGGTGTTGTATTGCATGCGCTGGTAGTCGTAGTCGATCTGGCGCAGCACGGTGTGCA
>JBGMOF010000010.1:0-117309 GCA_041424275.1 Variovorax sp. | reverse complement strand
CATTTGAACCAGCGTCGAAAGTTCGTCCTCGCTGAAACCAGCGAGCGCGCGTGCCGCCATATTGAAGGGTGCCCGTAGCCTTGGTGCATCGTATTGCCGATAGAGCACCCGGTAGTGCGCCATTGCGTCGAGTCCATTCCGGTCGCATAGCCAGCGATACCAACGGTTGCCGATCGACACGTGTCCGATTTCATCTCTTAAGATGATGTTGAGAATTTCAACGGCTTCACGAGCATCTGGGGTGTTGACTCGCTGAAGTTTCGCCTGAATCAACGGCGTCGCGTCTAATCCGCGCGCCTCGAGGGTTCGCGGTACAAGCGCCATTCTCCCTACGACATCGTGCTTGGTCTTCTCGCACATCATCCACAGCCCATCGTGTGCGGTGAAGTCGCCATAGTGAAATCCCATCGCCTTCAGGAGCGACTGCAAGAGTGAAAAATGCTCGGCCTCCTCGGCGGCAACACGCAACCAGTCTTCGTAATAATCGTCTGGCATGTCGTCGTATCGCCAAACCGCGTCCAGCGCGAGATTGATCGCGTTGAACTCGATATGGCAAATGGAGTGAATCAACGCGGCTCGACCGACTGTAGTGTAGGGAGACCTCCGGCCAACCTCGGTGGCTGACACCAGCGTGGGTTGTATTGGTCGTCCTGGCACACCCGATTCACCGCCTTCGATACGCAAGCGCCCGGCGACACCAGCGCCCGTCATTGACTGCGCTGCAGCAGCTCGCGTTGCGGCCACTTTCTCGTCCGGGTTTTGAATGCGCAGTGCAGCGAGTGCGCTCAGTCTTGGATGCATCCCTACAATTCTAGTTTTGACAGTCAGGAAACTAGACGATGGCCTTGTATGAACTCGACGGCGTGGCACCGCAACTAGGCAAGGATGCGTGGGTCGCCGACAGCGCGCAGGTGATGGGAAACGTCCATCTCTCAGAGAACGCGAGCATCTGGTTCGGCGCGGTGTTGCGAGGCGATACCGAGAGCTTGACCATCGGCGCCAATAGCAACATTCAGGATCTTTCGGTCCTCCATGCGGACGTCGGCTGTCCCCTCACGATCGGTGAGAACGTCACTGTCGGACATCAGGTGATGCTGCACGGATGCACCATCGGGGACAACTCGCTCATCGGTATTCAGGCGGTCATCTTGAATAACGCCAAGATCGGCCGCAATTCGATTGTCGGCGCCGGCAGTGTCGTGACCGAGGGGAAGGAGTTTCCCGACAATTCACTCATCATCGGTTCCCCGGCCAAGGTTGTCCGTACTTTGGACGAGGCCGCAGCCATCAAGCTTCGACAAAGTGCTCAGCACTACGTTGAAAACGCCCGTCGCTTCGCGAAGGGATTGAAGAAGATTTCCTGAAGGATTGTTTTGAGCGAGTTGCACAAGTTCCTGTTCGATGGGCTGCCGGTGCGCGGCATGATCGTTCGCCTGACCGACGCGTGGCTGGAAATTCTCGCCCGCCGCGCTTCAAATTCAGCCACTGGCGCCTACCCACCTCCGGTGGCCGAGTTGCTTGGTGAGATGACTGCTGCGGCGGCGCTGATGCAGTCGAACATCAAATTCAATGGCGCGCTGATCTTGCAGATCTTCGGCGACGGACCCGTCAAGGTGGCAGTTGCAGAAGTCAAACCCGATTTGAGTCTTCGTGCCACAGCGAAGGTGGTCGGAGAGTTACCGGACGACGCTCGGTTGCCCGACATGGTCAACGTCACAAACAAGGGGCGCTGCGCGATCACGCTGGATCCGAAAGACCGCGTACCGGGTCAACAACCGTATCAAGGCGTGGTCCCACTTTTCGGTGACAGCGGTGAGAAGCTCGGCAAGCTCAGCGATGTACTGCAGCATTACATGTTGCAGAGCGAGCAACTCGACACGACGCTCGTGCTCGCAGCCGACGACAAGGTCGCGGCGGGGCTGCTGATCCAACGTCTTCCGGTCAAGGGGGTGGGCAACCTCGAGGGAACCTCGCAGCGGGATATCGATCAGGGCAATGCAGATCAGATCGGGCTCAACGAGGACTACAACCGCATCTCGATCCTCGCGTCGAGCCTGACGCGCGACGAGCTGCTCACGTTGGACGTCGACACCATCCTTCGTCGACTGTTCTGGGAAGAAAAGCTGTTGCGATTCGAACCCCATGCAGGGTTGCTGGGACCGCACTTCGAGTGCACTTGCGGTCGGGACCGCGTGGCAAGCATGATCCGAAGCCTTGGGGTGGAAGAGGCGGAAAGCATTCTCGCGGAACGAGGAGACATCGAGGTCGGCTGCGATTTCTGCGGCAAACAATATCGTTTCGATGCAGTGGACGCTGCGCAGATATTTCGAGGGCCTGGCGACCAGTTGCCAGCCAGCCCGTTGGTTCAATAAGACTTTCCTATCAGGGCAACACCTCTCAGGGGCGTGCCAAAAGCTCGGTAAACAGGCGGTGCTCGCAAACCGGGTCTGAGCACTTTTCACAAGACCAAGCCCACCCTGTGTCTCCGGGCTTGGATGAGGTCGCTGAACGTACTTGATCGGCGCGGTCGGCGAACGCGGTGATGGCGTTCCATGCGTTTGTCAAACGCTCGCCGCCGAGGCCGTGGATGACCGTGAAGGGCAGGGTCGCGTTAGCCAAGGCGGCGCGAACCTTCGCGTCGACCGGCTCCCGAACGTGCGGTCCATCTCGTTGGAGGCCGTCTGCAATCCACGGGATGTCGAGCGCCGTCAACAAGGTGATCGCATACCCGGTTTGTGCTTTCAAGGCGGGTGCGTAGAGGCTGGTGTCATCGAACAGCATGTCGCTATAGACGGCTGTCATGACTGCCGTGGTGTCGGCAACCACCACCCCCTGCATTGCAGCTCCGGCGATCCGCCGCGTTTGCTCGGCGGCGATGTCCAACTGCTCGTCAGGCCGTGGTGTGCGACCTTCGCGATCGCACCATTCGCGCAGATACTCGCCGACCAGCGTCGCCGCCACGCCACGCGCCTGGAAACGCGCAGCGATTGCCTGACCGAGTTCGGTCTTGCCAGTGCTTTCCGCGCCAAGCAGCGCGATGACAAAGCCGGTAGGAAGAACAGGCGTCATGGCGGAGTAGGCTGCAGACGCTGACGCCACGCGAGGTAGCCCGCGATGCTGAGGACCGCAAAGAGCGAGTACAAGCCCACCGTGAGCCACAAGCCTTTATGAACAAAGAGCCCCACGCTGACCATGTTGACCGCGAGCCACACCATCCAGTTTTCGATGAACTTGCGTGCGAGGAGAAATTGTCCGACCAGGCTGAGTCCTGTTGCGAAGCCGTCGAACCACGGTACGTCGGTGTCGGTAAAGCAGATCAAAAAGAATGAGACCGCCAGCCATGCGACTGCGCATGCAGTGAGCGCGAACCGAAGGCCCCTTGCAGACATTCGGCTGACATGCAGCGCGCTGCCATCAGATCGGTGACCGCGCAGCCACTGAAACCAGCCCCACGAGGCCATAGCCGCAAAAAACACCTGAAGCGAGGCGTCGCCGTAGATGCGTGCTCCCGCGAACACGCCGACATAAAGAAGCGAACTCACGATCGCGAGTGGCCACCCCCAGTGGATTTCGCGCATGTTGCAGGCGACCATCGCCAATGCAAGCAAGGCGGCCACCACCTCGAGCCAGGTGGTCGGCGTGCCCCACAGCACGAAGGCTGGTGCGGAAAAGAACTCCGGCATGCGATCTGCGGGCGATTCAGCGCGTGATCTGCACGAAGACTTCGTTGGGTTTGACCATGCCGAGTTCGGCGCGGGCCCGTTCTTCTACCATTTCCAGGCCTTCCTTGAGATCGCTCACTTCCGACGTCAGACGCTCGTTGGACAAGGCTGCCTTGGCATTGGCCTCTTTTAGAGTGGCCAGCTTTTCGCGCATCTGGGCAACGTCGCGCACGCTGCCGCGCCCGGTCCAGAGCTGCCATTGAAGAACGGCAAGGAGCAGGACCAGGACGAGCGGAACGATGCGCGCACGCATGGAGCGTTGGGGCCTTACTTCAGGTTGTAGAAGGCGCCGCGCCCCGGGTAGACAGCGACGTCGCCAAGGTCCTCTTCGATGCGCAGCAGCTGGTTGTACTTGGCCGTCCGGTCAGAGCGCGACAGCGAGCCGGTCTTGATCTGGCCAGCGTTGGTGCCCACGGCAATGTCGGCGATGGTCGAATCTTCGGTTTCGCCCGAGCGATGCGAGATCACGGCCGTGTAACCGGCGCGCTTGGCCATTTCGATCGCGGCGAAGGTCTCGGTGAGCGTGCCGATCTGGTTGATCTTGATCAGGATCGAATTGGCGATGCCCTTGTCGATGCCCTCTTGCAGGATCTTCGTGTTGGTGACGAACAGGTCGTCGCCGACGAGCTGCACGCGCTTGCCGAGACGTTCGGTGAGGTGCTTCCAGCCGTCCCAGTCGCCCTCGTGCATGCCGTCTTCGATGCTGATGATGGGGTACTTGTCGACCCATGTCGCGAGCATGTCGGTCCAGCTGCCGGCCGAAAGCGTCAGGTTTTCGGCGCCGAGCACGTACTGACCATCCTTGTAGAACTCGCTGGCCGCGCAGTCGAGGCCGAGCGCGATCTGTTCGCCCGCCACGTAGCCGGCCTTGTCGATTGCCTCGAGGATCAGCTGGATGGCCTCTTCATGGCTCGCCACGCTGGGCGCGAAGCCGCCTTCGTCGCCGACCGCCGTGCTGATGCCGCGGTCACCCAGGATTTTCTTGAGGGCATGGAAGGTTTCCGCACCGTAACGCACCGCTTCGCGAAAGCTCTTTGCGCCGACGGGGATGATCATGAACTCCTGGATGTCCAGGCTGTTGTTGGCGTGCGCGCCGCCGTTGATGACGTTCATCATCGGCACTGGAAGCTGCATGCCGCCCATCCCGCCGAAGTAGCGGTACAGCGGCAGCCCTGACTCTTCGGCTGCAGCGCGCGCCACAGCCATCGAGACGGCCAGGGTGGCGTTCGCGCCGAGGCGGGCCTTGTTGTCGGTGCCGTCGAGGTCGTTGAGCGTGCGGTCGAGAAACGCCTGTTCGCTCGCGTCGAGGCCGAGCACCGATTCCGAAATTTCGGTGTTGATGTTCTCGACGGCTTTCAGCACGCCCTTGCCCAGATAACGCTTCATGTCGCCGTCGCGCAGCTCGATCGCTTCGCGCGAGCCGGTCGAGGCGCCGGAGGGAACGGCGGCGCGTCCCATGGTGCCGGATTCGAGCAAGACGTCGCATTCGACGGTGGGATTGCCGCGGCTGTCGAGGATCTCTCGGCCGACGATGTCAACGATTGCACTCATTCGTAGTCTTTCTTTTCAGTCTCGGTCAAAACAAAATCAGAGGCCTTCGACGGCGATCATGCGCATCACCGCAGCGCCAGCACGCGCTTCGCGCGCTTTCAGGTACTCGGGCGTGTCGTAGAAGGCCTTGGCCTGCTCGAAGGTCGGAAACTTGAGGACGATCACGCGCGACGGCGACCAGTCGCCTTCGAGAGGTTCAACCTGACCGCCGCGCACACATACCTCGGCGCCGTGGGCCTTCATGGCGGCGGACGACCACTTTTTGTACTCTTCGTACTGCGTCGGGTTGGTGACTTCGACGTATGCAATGACATAACCGCTCATGCTTGAAACCTGTCTTCCAGATAGCCGTTTTTCTTGGTGATGGCATCGAGCGCGACCAGCGTCTCGAGCAATGCCTTCATGTGTTTGAGCGGAACGGCGTTGGGCCCGTCGCTCATGGCCTTCGCAGGGTCGGGATGGGTTTCCATGAAGACCCCTGCGACCCCGACCGCGAGCGCTGCTCGCGCCAGCACAGGCACCATTTCCCGCTGGCCGCCCGAACTCGTGCCCTGGCCGCCGGGGAGTTGCACCGAATGCGTCGCATCGAACACCACGGGCGCGCGCGTCTCACGCATGATCGCCAGCGAACGCATGTCCGACACCAGGTTGTTGTAGCCGAAGCTGGCACCGCGTTCGCAGGCCATGAAGTTGTCTTCTTCCAGGCCTTTTTCCTTCGCAGCAGCGCGCGCCTTGTCTATCACGTTCTTCATGTCGTGCGGCGCGAGGAACTGGCCCTTCTTGATGTTGACCGGCTTGCCCGACTGCGCCGCGGCGTAGATGAAGTCGGTCTGGCGGCACAGGAAGGCGGGCGTCTGCAGCACGTCGACCACCTTGGCGGCTTCGGTGATGTCCTCGAGGGTGTGCACGTCGGTCAGCACGGGCAGGCCGAGTTCGCGCTTCACCTTGGCCAGGATTTCGAGGCCCTTGTCGCGGCCCGGGCCGCGAAAGCTCGTGCCCGACGAGCGGTTGGCCTTGTCGAAGCTGCTCTTGAAGATGAACGGGATGCCCAGCGACGCCGTGATTTCCTTCAGCGTGCCGGCCGTGTCCATCTGCAGCTGCTCGGATTCGACCACGCAGGGGCCTGCGATCAGGAAGAAAGGCTGGTCCAGTCCGATGTCGAATCCGCAAAGCTTCATGCAACGGCCTTGAGCGTCTTGGTGCTGCCGGCGCCCTTGTCCTTGTGCTCGAGCGCCGCCTTGATGAAGGCGTTGAACAGCGGATGGCCGCCCCACGGGGTCGACTTGAACTCGGGGTGGAACTGCACGCCCATGAACCAGGGGTGCACGTCCTGCGGCAGCTCGACGATTTCGGTCAGGTGCTCGCGCTGCGTGAGCGCCGAGATCACGAGGCCGGCGTTGCGCAGCTCGTCGAGGTAGTTGACGTTGGCTTCGTAGCGGTGGCGATGGCGCTCGGTGACCACGTCGCCGTAGATGCTGTGGGCCAGCGTGCCGGGCGAGACGTCGGAGCTCTGCGCGCCCAGGCGCATGGTGCCGCCGAGGTCGGACTTCTCGTCGCGCGTCTTCACGGTGCCGTCGGCGTCCTTCCACTCGGTGATCAGCGCGATCACGGGGGTGGGCGTCTCGGGGTCGAACTCGGTGCTGTTGGCGTTCTTCAGGCCGGCCACGTGGCGGGCGTATTCGATGGTGGCCACCTGCATGCCCAGGCAGATGCCCAGGTAGGGCACCTTGTTCTCGCGGGCGTAGCGGGCCGTGGAGATCTTGCCTTCCACGCCGCGCGAGCCGAAGCCGCCGGGCACGAGGATGGCGTCGTACTGCGAGAGCTTGTCGCGCGCATTGGCGTCGCTGATGGTCTCGGAATCGACGTGGGTGATCTTCACTGCCACATGGCTTTGCATGCCGGCGTGCTTGAGCGCCTCGTTGACGGACTTGTAGGCGTCCGACAGCTCGACGTACTTGCCGACCATGGCGATCTTGACCTCGCCCTGCGGGTGCTCGGTCTCGTGGACCAGGTCGTCCCAGCGCTTGAGGTTGGTGGGCGGCGTGTTCAGGCGCAGCTTGTCGCAGATCAGGCCGTCCAGGCCCTGCTCGTGCAGCATGCGGGGCACCTTGTAGATGGTGTCCACGTCCCACATCGAGATCACGCCCCATTCGGGCACGTTCGAGAACAGCGAGATCTTGGCGCGCTCGTCGTCGGGAATCGGGCGATCGGCGCGGCACAGCAGGGCGTCGGCCTGGATGCCGATTTCGCGCAACTTCTGCGCGGTGTGCTGCGTGGGCTTGGTCTTGAGCTCGCCGGCGGCGGCGATCCAGGGCACGTACCTCAGGTGCACGAAGGCCGAGTTGTTCGGGCCGCTGCGCAGGCTCATCTGGCGCACGGCTTCGAGGAAGGGCAGCGATTCGATGTCGCCGACGGTTCCCCCGATCTCCACGATCGCAACATCGACTTCGTGCGAGGTGCCGATGCCGGCGCCGCGCTTGATGTACTCCTGGATCTCGTTGGTGATGTGCGGGATCACCTGCACGGTCTTGCCGAGGTAGTCGCCGCGCCGCTCTTTCTCGAGCACGGACTTGTAGATCTGCCCCGTCGTGAAGTTGTTGGCCTTGCGCATCCGCGTGTTGATGAAGCGCTCGTAGTGGCCGAGGTCGAGGTCGGTCTCGGCGCCGTCGTCGGTGACGAACACTTCCCCATGCTGGAACGGAGACATCGTGCCGGGATCGACGTTGATGTACGGATCCAGCTTGATGAGGGTAACTTTGAGGCCGCGCGATTCGAGGATGGCGGCGAGCGATGCGGAGGCGATTCCCTTGCCCAGGGAAGACACCACACCGCCGGTGACGAAGACGAATTTGGTCATGCCATTTCCAGACTTTTACGTCCGGTCAGTGGGAAATGAGGATTATAGGCGGGCCACTTAAACTGCCGGCATGCAAGACCTCACGGGTAAACACATCGTCCTCGGCCTGACCGGTGGCATCGCCTGCTACAAATCCGCCGAACTGTGCCGTCTGCTGCTCAAGGCCGGTGCGACGGTGCAGGTGGTCATGACCGAAGCCGCCGAGCAGTTCATCACGCCCGTCACCATGCAGGCCTTGTCGGGACGCCCGGTATACGGGTCGCAGTGGGACGCGCGCGAGCCCAACAACATGCCGCACATCAACCTGAGCCGCGAGGCCGACGCGATCGTGCTGGCGCCCTGCAGTGCCGATTTCATCGCACGGCTGGTGCAGGGGCGCTCGGACGAGTTGTTGAGCCTGATGTGCCTGGCCCGCCCCGCGGACCGCGTCCCGCTCCTGATCGCGCCGGCCATGAACCGGGAAATGTGGTCGCACCCGGCCACGCAGCGCAACCTGGCTCAGGTCGCCTTGGACGGTGCGCATGTGCTGGGCGTGGGCAGCGGCTGGCAGGCGTGCGGCGAGAACGGTGACGGCCGCATGCTCGAACCCGCGCAGCTGCTGGAAGACATCACTGCCTTCTTCCAGCCGAAGCTGCTGGCCGGTCAACAGGTGCTCGTCACGGCCGGCCCCACCTTCGAGGCGCTCGATCCGATCCGCGGCATCACCAACCATTCGTCCGGAAAGATGGGTTTCGCCATCGCACGCGCGGCGCGTGATGCCGGTGCCGACGTCACGCTGGTGGCAGGGCCGGTTCACCTCGCCACGCCACGCGGCGTGCGCCGCATCGACGTCACCTCGGCGCAGGAGATGCTCGATGCGACCGTGCGGTCTGCGCAGGCCGCGACGGTTTTCATCGCGACGGCGGCCGTGGCCGACTGGCGTCCGGCGGCCCACAGCGAGCAAAAGATCAAGAAGGACGGCAGCGGCAAACCGCCGGTGTTGCACTTCGTGGAAAACATCGACATCCTGCTCACGGTGGCGCAGGGCGAACGCGCGCAGCGCGGGCAGCTCTTCTGCGTGGGTTTTGCAGCGGAGAGCGAAAACCTCGTCGAACACGCGAAGGCCAAGCGCGAGCGCAAGGGCATTCCGCTGCTCGTCGGCAACATTGGCCCTTTGACCTTCGGGCAGGACGACAACGCGCTGCTGCTGGTCGACGCCAATGGCGTGCGCGAGCTGCCGCGCGCCTCCAAGCTCACGTTGGCGCGCGAGCTCGTCACCGAAATCGCAGCACGTCTGCCCGACTGGAGTACCCCATGAACCCGCAATGGAACACGCCGCCGAACGGCGACTTCGCCAGCTACGTCGAGCGTCTGTCGGCCCAGGCTGCGCTGCCCAAGCGGGCGGCGCAGGAGGGCGAGCATGGGCTCGACGTCGGCATGACACCATCGCCTGCGCCGCAACGTCCCGAGTCGGCAACGGCCGCTTCGGCCCAGCGGGGATCTTTTCCTGGCAGCCAAACGACGGCGCCCGTCCCCCAGCCCCTGGGGCCTGCTGTCAAATGGGTTGTCGGACTGGCCGTGGTGGTGCTGCTGATGCTGTGGGCCGCGCAGGTGCCGGTCGGCATCCTCGTGATGCTGGCAGGTGGCGCTGTCTGGCTCGCGTACAAGTTTCGTGAGTTCAAGCTGCCGGGTGGCGGCGTTGCCAAATGGCAAAAGGTGCTGGAAGACGCAGCGCGCAAAAAGAGAGAACAGCAAAGGAAGGCCAATTGAAAGTCGACGTCCGCATCCTCGATCCCCGCATGAAGGACCAACTGCCCGCCTACGCGACGCCCGGCAGTGCTGGACTCGATCTGCGCGCCTGTCTGGACGCGCCGATCACGCTCGAGCCCAACGCGTGGCAGCTCGTCGGCACCGGCATCGCGATCCATCTGGCCGATCCAGGCTTCGCCGCAATGATCCTTCCGCGCTCGGGGCTCGGTCACAAGCACGGCATCGTGTTGGGCAACCTCGTGGGACTCATCGACAGCGACTACCAGGGCGAATTGAAGGTCAGTGCCTGGAATCGCAGCGACACGCCGTTCGTGCTGCAACCGATGGAACGGCTCGCCCAACTGGTGATCGTTCCCGTGGTGCAGGCGGCTTTCAATGTGGTGACCGAGTTTCAACTGTCGCATCGCGGCGAAGGCGGCTACGGGTCGACCGGCAAACACTGACCGCGTCCTGACCGACTGGGTGCGGTTGCGGGACGTGTCCCACAGGTAAAGCATGGAACCGCGCACGCGTGGGAAGCTCTGACATTTCAATATGTCCTTCTCGTCGGCGCGCCTGGGTGCCGGCGCGTTGCATCTTCGCAAGGCGCATTTTTCGCCGTCTTCAGGAGCACTCCATCATGAAAATTTCACTTCGTTTTCTGTCTGTCACTGCTTCAGTTCTTGCACTGGCAACGCTGACTGCCTGTGTGGCACCGGCACCCGTCTACCAGACGACCCGCTATCCCTACCAAGCGCCACCGCAGCCGTATGCGGCTGTTCAGTCGCCTTATGTCGAGCGCGGCCGTGTCGCGAACATCGAGGTCTTGCGCAGTGAAACCGCCGGCACAGGCACATCCGGCGGCGGGGCAGTGGCCGGTGGCCTGATCGGTGGGGTGGTGGGCAACCAGTTCGGTCGCGGGGGCGGTCGCGCTGCAGCGACGGCGCTTGGCTTGGTCGGCGGGGCGTTGCTCGGCAATTCCATCGAGTCGCAAAACAACGGACCGCGGGCCTACGAGAGCTACCGCGTGTCGGTTCAAACGGAGAACGGGACTTACCGCGTGTTCGACGTCGCCAGCCCTGGCGACCTGCGCATCGGCGACATGGTGCGCATCGAGAACGGCCAGATTTCGCGCTGGTAACCTGCCGATCTAGGCGATCGAAGAACAGCCGGGCTGTTGCCCGGCTTTTTTGCTTCGTCAGTGCAGGAGGTCGTTGCCCGGTGCGATCGACGGAAGTTTGAAAAAGCCGGTGCCCGCCGAGCCTCGCCCGATTTCTTCCTCGGTCGCCTCGCGCACCGAACGCACGGTCATGTCGAGTCGTATCGCGATGCCTGCCAACGGGTGATTTCCGTCGAGCACCACGTGCTCCGGATACACCTCGGTCACGGCGTAGATCGCATCGCGCGGCATGGCCGGATTGGTGCCCGCGGGCAGGGCGGCACCGTCGAAGGTCATGCCTTCTTCCAGTTCCTTCGGGAAGAGGGCCCGCGGCTCCAGGAACAGCAACTGATCGTTGAAATCGCCGAAAGCCTGCTCGGGCTCGAGCTGCAGCTGCACACGGGCGCCGGGCTCATGGCCTTGCAGGGCCGCTTCGATCGCATCGAACAGATCGTCGCCGCCGATCAGGAATTCCACCGGATCGTCGAGCACATCGAGCACCTCGCCGAGGGTGTCTTTCAGGGTCCATGTGAGACCCACCACGCATTGTTGAGAGATTTCCATTGCAGAATTCTCCCATGGAGACCCACCAACCCTTGCCGCTGCTCGGCGGACTCACGGCGGCGCAGTTCATGCGCGGTCACTGGCAAAAGAAACCGCTGCTCGTTCGTCAGGCCATGCCGGGTCTGCATGCGCCCGTCGACCGCGATGCGTTGTTCGCGCTGGCCGCCCGAGAGGATGTCGAATCGCGCTTGATCCGTCGGACCGATAGCGGCTGGAAACTGAAGCACGGCCCGTTCCCGCGCCGCGCCTTGCCATCGCGCAGCCAGCCCGGCTGGACATTGCTGGTGCAGGGCGTCGACCTGCACGACGACAGTGCGCACGCGCTGCTGCAACCGTTTCGCTTCCTGCCCGATGCGCGGCTCGACGATCTGATGATCAGCTATGCGAGCGACACCGGCGGCGTCGGCGCGCATTTCGACAGCTATGACGTGTTTCTTTTGCAGGCGAGCGGCCAGCGACGCTGGTCGGTCGGGCGCCAGAGGGACCTGTCGCTGCAGCCTGACGTGCCTCTCAAGATCCTCGAGCATTTCGAGCCCGAGATGACCTTCGTGCTCGGTGCCGGCGACATGCTGTACCTGCCCCCGCGTTACGCACACGACGGCATCGCCGTCGGCGGCGATTGCATGACGTATTCGATCGGCCTGCGCGCGCCATCGGCTGAGGGGCTCGGTGCCGATCTGCTCGCACGCATCGCCGAAGCGCAGGCCGACGAGCTTGCCGACGCGGCGATTGCTGCGGTGCCCTACCGTGATCCGTCGCAGCCTGCCGTCGACAAGCCTGCCGCCATGCCCGAGGCCCTGCAGGCCTTCGCGCGCAAGGCAGTGGAAGCCGCGCTGCGACAGACCGACGTGATCGACCGCGCCCTCGGAGAATCGATGACCGAGCCGAAGGCCAACATCTGGTTCGAGGGAAGCGAGGTGCCCGAACGGCTGGCCTCGGTGGCGCTCGATCGCCGCACGCGCATGCTGTACGACGCTCGCCATGTGTTCATCAATGGCGAGAGTTTTCGGGCCGCCGGTCGCGACGCGACGCTGATGCGCCAGCTTGCCGACGCGCGCTCTTTGGGCGCGCGCGAGCTGTCGCGCGCCAGCGCCGATGCGATCTCGCTGCTCGAGGACTGGTGCGAGGCGGGGTGGGTCCATGCCACCTGACACAGCGCCCGACGTGCCCGTATTGCCGGAAGGCGCTTTCGACGGCCGCGAAGCCTTCGAATCGACTATTCGGCTCGCGGTGGCCGCCGCTGCGCAGCACAACTGGCGCGAGATCGTTTTCAGCGATCCAACCTTTGCCGACTGGCCGTTGGGCGAGCGCGCGACGCTGCAGGCGCTTCAGGCCTGGTCACGCAGCGGCCGCCGCTTCGTCTTGCTTGCCCAGAGCTTCGACGTCTTCGAACGTGCCCATGCCCGCTTCGTGCAATGGCGCCAGACCTGGAGCCACATCGTCGAATGCCGCGTCTGCAACGTCGCCGGCGCGCCTGCGGTGCCCAGTGCGATCTGGACCCCATCGTGGTTCATGCACCGCATCGATCCGGAGCGCGGCCGCGGTGTGTGCGGCATCGATCCGGAGCGTCGCGCAGGGTTGCGCGAACTGATTGACGAGTGCGTGCGGCAGGGCAGGCCGGGCTTCCCGGCGTCCACGCTCGGCTTGTAAGCCAAGGGCCCGAATCCCGCCGCATTCCGACTTTGCAAGGCGATCGAGGTCTAGAATTTTTTCATCGACATCCATTCAGGAGACTTCATGAAGAAATTTGTTTTGATCGCTTCGCTGGTGGCCGCTGCCGCACTCACGGCTTGTGGCAAGAAGGAAGACGCAGCACCGGCGGTGGTGACTCCCCCGCCCGCGGTCGTGACGCCACCCGCTGCCGCACCTGCCACCGAGCCCGCAGCGCCCGCCGCAATGACGCCCACGCCCGCACCGGATGCCACGATGGCCACGCCGCCGGCCGATGCGCCCAAGGATGCGGCTTCCGCTCCGAAGTGACCCGCGCTGCATGCGCATGAAAAAAGCCGCCCCAGGGCGGCTTTTTTCATGCAGTCAAAGGTCCAACCAGGGCGAGCCGTCCGAGGCGGTCGCGGTGATCATTTCGTGCTCGGCCGCCCCAAGTGCTTCCGCGAGTGCGCGGCGCACGATCTCCGGGCGGTTGTTCTGTTCGCTGAGGTGGGCCGCGACGACATGACGCAGCCCGCTGTGCGCCACGGTGCTGGCGATCGCCGCTGCAGCCGCGTTCGACAGATGGCCGTAATTGCCGCCCACGCGGTGTTTCAGGAAAGCCGGGTAGGCCGAATCGGCCAGCAGATCGCTGTCGTGGTTGAACTCCAGCAGCATCGCGTCGAGCCCAGCCAGCCGCGCCATCACATGCGGTGTCGCGTGCCCTAGATCGGTGAGGATGCCCAGATGCCGAGCGCCATCGCTGCAGCGCAACTGGAGTGGTTCCTTGGCGTCGTGCGGCACGGTAAAGGGCTGCACGCGCAGCTCGCCGACGCTGATGTCGGCGCCATCTGCGGCGAAGTGCACGCGGCCTTCGTAGTCGCGACCCCCCGTCGCAAGCCAAGTGCCTTCGCTCATCCAGACGGGCACGCGTTCGCGCCGCGAAAGGGCGAGCGCACATCCAATGTGATCGCCGTGTTCGTGCGTAACGAAAACCGCGTCGATGTCGCTCGCGCTCAATCCTGCGCGCGCGAGCCTGGCGTCGAGGTGACGCAAGGCAAACCCGCAATCCACCAGCAGTCGTGAGGTCCGGCCGCCGCTGGTGGCCTCCACCAGCGTGGCGTTCCCTGTGCTACCGCTGCCGATGCTTCGGAAGCGCAGCACCCGGGTTACTTCATGTCGTCGGCGATGACCTGCACGATGCGCTGGGCGTTGGCCGACGTCTCCGGCGCGCCGGCTTCGTTCAGGACAGACACCGTGCTCTGCTCGCCCTGGCTCTTGACCACCACTCGGAACTTGAGCGGTGCTTCGCCCTTGCCGCTCTGGCCGAAGCTGAAGAGCTTGGAGAGCACGCCAGGCTCCTTCTTGTCCGGATTCGGCGGCACGTAGCGCACGAAGTAGGTGCCGGCACTGCGGTCGCGGTCCTCGACCGTGAAGCCGGTGCGGTCGAGGGCCAGGCCGACACGGCGCCATGCGCGTTCGAAACCTTCGCTGATCTGCACCATCGGCTGTCCGCCGACATTCGTGACCTTGGTGGTCTGCACCGGCGCAGCGGTGGCGGCGAGCGCCTTGGCCTGCTCTTGCGACACGCCGAGCTTGACCATCAAGCGACGCAGGAATTCGGTTTCGAGCTCAGGGTCGACCGGGCGCGGCTGCCAGACGGTCTGGTCCTTGCGCTGGTTGCTGTAGACCTCTTCCATGCCGCGGTGGGCGATGAAGATTTCGGTGGCGCCGTTCGGGCCGCGTTCCATGCGGGTACGGAAGCGGTCGAGCTCGCCGGTGGAGTAGATCGAATCGACCAGCTTGCCGATCGTGCTGCGGATGATGTCCTGCGGCAGCTTGGCGCGGTTCTCGGCCCAGTCGGTTTCCATGATGCCGAGGTTGCGCTGCTCGGTGGTCAACAGGAAGCCGTTCTCTTGCCAGAAGTCCTTGACCGGGTCCCAGAGCTGTTCAGGCGTGCGGTTGACGACGATCCAGCGCTGCGTGCCGGCGCGTTCCATGCGCACGTCGCCCACCGCGGACACGGCGGTCGGCAGGCCGGGCGCATTCGCGAGACCTGCCTGGTACGAATTGGCGGACACCGGGCCGCCGGGAATCGCGTAGCGGTTCTCGCGGGAGAGTTGCGAAAGGTCAGGCGGCACTTCGAGCGTCGGGGCCTTGCCGGCGCTCTTGTAGTCGATCTTGTCGGACTCAAGGACCGAGCATGCGGCAAGGTTGGCCACCAGGGCCAGCAGTGCGAATCGCGAAAGGGTGTTCAAAGTCGTCTTCCTTGTTGGAATGGTTCGATCAAATCGTCGGGTTGCCGCGATCACAGCGTCAGAGCGGGTTGCCGGCAAAAGGTTGCCTGGACCACTGCGCGCGGCGCAATAAATGACTCAGGCCTTGAGCAGACCGGTGCCGCGCAGAGCGCCTTCGACCACGGAGCGATGCGCTTCCGAAAGTTCGGTGAGAGGCAGGCGCATGGTGCCGCCACACAACCCGAGACGCGCCATCGCCCACTTGACCGGGATTGGATTCGGTTCGACAAACAGGTGACGGTGCAGCGGCATCAGCTCGAACTGGATGCGCATCGCCGTCTTCACGTCGCCAGCGATGGCCGCGACGCACAGCTCGTGCATCTTGCGCGGCGCGACGTTGGCCGTCACGCTGATGTTGCCCTGGCCACCGCACAGCATGAGCGCAACCGCACTTGGGTCGTCGCCCGAATACACAGCGAAACGCTTCGGCAGGTCGCGGATGAGCCACTGTGCACGCTCGATGTTGCCGGTCGCTTCCTTGATGCCGATGATGCCGGGCACTTGTGCGAGGCGCAGCACGGTCTCGTGCGCCATATCGGCCACGGTGCGGCCCGGGACGTTGTAGAGCACGGTGGGCAAGTCGCCCACCGCTTCGGCGATGGCCTTGAAATGCTGGAACTGGCCTTCTTGCGTCGGCTTGTTGTAGTACGGGACCACCTGCAGCTGCGAATTCGCGCCCACGCCCTTGGCGAACTTGGCGAGCTCGATGGCTTCCTTGGTGGAATTCGCGCCGCAACCGGCCATCACGGGTACCCGGCCCTTGGCCTGTTCCACGGAGACACGGATGATTTCGCAATGCTCTTCGACGTCGACCGTCGGCGATTCGCCGGTGGTGCCGACAACACCGAGGCAATCGGTGCCTTCGTCGATGTGCCAGTCGATCAGCTTGCGCAGGGCGGGGTAGTCGACACTGCCGTCTTCGTGCATCGGCGTGACGAGCGCGACGATGCTGCCTGTCAGTTGCTCCAAGGGGATCTCTTTGTCGGTTGGACGAAAACCGGCATTCTACTGATTGGCCGGTCCTGGCCCCAGCACGTGGCGCGCGGGGTTTTCCATGGGGGCGGCCGGGGGCCGGACGGCGGCGATGCGCTGCACGAAACGCGCGGGCTCCGGCAGGAAGCCGTTTTCATAGGCGACCACGTGCAATCCGGCGCACGCCGCCAGCAGCTCGCCGGGCTGCAGCAGGAAATCGGGGCGCGACGGCTTGCCGACGGTCTCGTTGCCGGCCGCGAAGGTTTCATACAAGAGGAGACCGCCGGGGGCGACGGCACGGACAATGTCGGCCAGCCGCGGTCGCCACAAGTAGTTCGTGACGACCACGACTTCGAAGGTCTCGCCGGCCAGCGGCCACGCCCCGGATTCGATGTCGGCCAAGATGGGGCGCACGCCCGCGCCCAACGCAGCGACCGCGCCGATCGCCGCCTGCGAAACGTCCACGCCAGTGACCGCGTGCCCCCGGTCCTTGAACCAGCGTACGTGCCGGCCGTTCCCGCAGGCAACGTCCAGCACGCGGCCTGCTGGCGGCACCAGATGCGACCAGCGCGTGATCCAGGGGGAGGGCGCCGACGCGCCGTGCGTCGTGCTCAAAAGCAGGCCCACAGCTGGTCGATCATCGCCACCATGAACGCTGGCCGCGTGTAGAGCAAAAAGACGCCGCCCAGCACCACGAGCGCCGCCGTGAGCCAGCCGACCTGTACCCAGCGATGACGAGCCGTCGATCCCATGTCAGGCGGGTTGCGCCGTGCCGCGCGGGATGGCCGTTTCCTTGACCGGCAGGTTGATCAAGGCGGCGAACACGCCCAGCGCGATCGCGATGTACCAGACGATGTCGTAGCTGCCGGTCCGGTCGTACAGAAATCCGCCCAGCCACACGCCGAGGAACGAGCCGAACTGGTGGCCGAGGAACACGAAGCCGCTCAACATCGACAGGTGCGCCACGCCGAAGATCTGCGCCACGAGCGCGTTGGTCGGCGGGACAGTCGAGAGCCACAGGAAGCCCATCACCGCAGCGAATACATACACCGAGAGCGGCGAGATCGGGACGACGAGGAACACCGAGATCGCGATGGCGCGCCCGAAGTAGATGGCCGCCAGGATCTTTCGCTTGGCGAGCTTTTGCCCCAGGGTGCCCGCGGTGTAGGTGCCGAACACGTTGAACAGACCGATGAGCGCCAGCGCGTAGCTCGCCACCTCCGGCGACAGGCCCTTGTCGCGCAGATAACTCGGCATGTGAACCCCGATGAACACGACCTGGAAGCCGCAGACGAAGTAGCCGGCCATCAACAAGCCGAAGCTCGGATATTTGAAAGCCTCGGTCACCGCCTGCAGGATGGTCTGCTGTCGCGGGGCGCCGGCAACGACCACGCGCGGCGGTTCGCGCAGGCCGAAAGCCAGCGGCGCGATCAGCAGCACCATCGCCGCGAGGATCAGCAGCGCCGTGTGCCAGCCGAACTGTGCGATCAGCTGCCCCTCGATCGGGACCATCAGGAACTGGCCGAACGAGCCCGCCGCCGCGGCCACGCCCATCGCCCAGGAACGCCGTTCCGCCGGAATCTGCCGCCCGATCACGCCGTAGATCACGGCGTAGGTGGTGCCGGCCTGCGCCGCCCCGATGAGCACGCCGGACGTCATCGCGAACAGGAAGGGCGTCGGCGAGAGCGCCATGCCGGCCAGACCGAGCGCGTAGAGAACCGTGCCGATCAGCAGCACGCGGAAGGCCCCGAGCTTGTCCGCCAGCATGCCCGCGAAGACACCGATCACGCCCCACGAGAGGTTCTGGATGGCGATGGCGAACGAGAAGGTCTGCCGCGTCCAGCCCTGCTCCTGCGTGATCGGCTGCAGCCACAAGCCGAAGCCGTGCCGAATGCCCATCGAGAGCGTGACGATCATGGCGCCGCAGAGCAGCACCTGTTTCATGGAAAGGGCGGGAGCGGGCGCGGTCATGCCGGCAATGTATCCGCAAGTGCCATGCGGGGTTTCGTGTCTGTATGTCCATACAGTGCGACAGCACCCGAAGAATACAATCCGCCCCCATGGCGACTCCTCCCAAGACTTCTACAGTGACCCCGTCCGGCTATTCCGAAGGTTCTATCCGCGTCCTCAAGGGCCTCGAGCCCGTCAAGCAGCGTCCGGGCATGTACACCCGCACCGACAACCCGCTGCACATCATTCAGGAAGTGCTCGACAACGCGGCCGACGAGGCGCTCGCCGGTTACGGCAAGAAGATCAAGGTCACGCTGCACGCCGACCACTCGGTCAGCATCGAGGACGACGGCCGGGGCATTCCGTTCGGCATGCACCCCGAAGAAAAGGCGCCCGTGGTCGAGCTCGTGTTCACCCGGCTGCACGCCGGCGGAAAGTTCGACAAGGGCTCGGGTGGTGCCTACAGCTTCTCCGGCGGCCTGCACGGCGTTGGCGTGTCGGTGACCAACGCGCTGTCGAAGCGGCTCGAGGTGGTTTCGCACCGCGAAGGCTCGGTTGCCCAGTTGGCGTTCTCGGCCGGCGACGTGATCGAGACGCTCGCGATCCGGCCCCAGACCGGCGGTGATCGCAAGCAGGGGACCACGGTGCGCGCGTGGCCCGACGCGAAGTATTTCGAGACCTCGGCGCTGCCGATGGCCGAACTGATGCACCTCCTGCGCAGCAAGGCGGTCCTGATGCCCGGCGTCACGGTGACTCTGGTCAACGAGAAGACCAAGGACACGCAGCAATGGCTCTACAAGGGCGGCCTGCGCGACTATCTGATGCAGACGCTCAACGGCGATCCGGTCATTCCGCTGTTCGAAGGCGCGGGCCATGCCGACAAGAATGCCGACAACTTCGCCGAAGGCGAGGGCGCCGACTGGTGCGTGGCCTTCACCGAAGACGGCCAGCCGGTGCGCGAGAGCTACGTCAACCTGATCCCGACCAGTGCTGGCGGTACGCACGAGAGCGGCCTGCGCGACGGGCTGTTCACCGCGGTCAAGAGCTTCATCGAATTCCATTCGCTGCTGCCCAAGGGCGTAAAGCTGTTGCCTGAAGACGTGTTCGCGCGCGCCAGCTACGTGCTGAGCGCCAAGGTGCTCGACCCGCAGTTCCAGGGGCAGATCAAGGAGCGCCTGAACTCGCGCGACGCGGTTCGACTGGTGTCGAGCTTCGTGCGCCCGGCGCTGGAGCTGTGGCTGAACCAGCACGTCGACTACGGCAAGAAGCTGGCCGAACTGGCCATCAAGGCTGCCCAGACCCGCCAGAAGGCAGGCCAGAAGGTCGAGAAGCGCAAGGGCTCCGGCGTGGCCGTACTGCCCGGCAAGTTGACCGACTGCGAGAGCAAGGACATCGGCCACAACGAGGTGTTCCTGGTCGAGGGCGATTCGGCCGGCGGCAGCGCCAAGATGGGCCGCGACAAGGAATGCCAGGCCGTGCTGCCGTTGCGTGGCAAGGTGCTCAACACCTGGGAAGTCGACCGCGACCGGCTCTTCGCCAACACCGAAATCCACGACATCTCGGTGGCGATCGGCGTAGACCCGCACGGCCCGAACGACACGCCCGACATGAGCGGCCTGCGCTACGGCAAGGTCTGCATCCTGTCCGATGCCGACGTCGACGGCTCGCACATCCAGGTGCTGCTGCTCACGTTGTTCTTCCGTCACTTCCCGAAGCTGATCGACGCGGGGCACGTGTACGTCGCCAAGCCGCCTTTGTTCCGCGTGGACGCGCCGGCGCGCGGCAAGAAGCCGGCCTCCAAGGTGTATGCGCTTGACGAAGGCGAGCTCGTCGCCACGCTCGACAAGCTGCGCAAGGACGGCGTCAAGGAAGGCGCCTGGAGCATCAGCCGTTTCAAGGGCCTGGGCGAAATGAGCGCCGAGCAGCTGTGGGAAACCACCCTCAACCCGGACACGCGTCGCCTGCTCCAGGTGCGGCTCGGTCGCATGGACTTCACGGCGACCCAGGGCGAGATCACCAAGCTCATGGGCAAGGGCGAGGCCGCGGCGCGGCGAGAGTTGATGGAGATCCGCGCCGACGACATCGAGATCGATGTGTAGTTGGTTGTTCGCCTGCAGGCTGCCCGCGCTGCGCGTCGGGTGGCCGAGCGCGGCGGCCCTGCTGGTCTTGTGCCTGCTGGTTTTCCAACCGGCCGCCCATGCCGCCGACATCTATGGCTACATCGACGAACGCGGCACCGCGCATTTCGCCGCCGAGAAGCTCGATGAGCGCTACCAGCTCTTCTTTCGCGGTGGCCAGAGCTTCGACACCGCCGAAGGGCTCGGCCGCCGTGGCCGGCCCGGCGCGCCGGTGGCCGGCAAGGTGCCCCCTGCGTCGCAGACGCTCGTGGCCTTGTTCGAAGCCTCTCCCAGCTACAAGACGGCCAAGGCCGCGCTGCGCGAGGCCTCGCAGCGCCACGCCATCGACTACGAATTGCTGCAGGCGCTGGTCGCGGCCGAGTCGGGCTTCGATGCGCAGGCCGTTTCGCCCAAGGGCGCGGTCGGCCTCATGCAGCTCATGCCAGCGACCGCTCAGCGGTACGGCGTGCAGGCCGACCGGAAAGCGACGATCGAGAAGAAGCTGTTCGACCCGCGCGTCAACATCGCGGCGGGCTCGCGCTACCTGCGCGACCTGATCGCGCTGTTCAAGGGCGACATCGAGCTCGCCGTGGCCGCGTACAACGCGGGCGAAGGGGCGGTCCAGCGCTCCGGCAACAGAATTCCGAACTACAAGGAGACGCAGAATTACGTGAAGACGGTTCTGCAGCTCTATGCCTACCTGAAGCCCGGTGCAGGCGGCACGGGCGGCGCGGCCAGAGGCGGCGGCAAGGCGCCCGGCCGGGTGAAGATGGAGATCGGCGGTGCGCTGGGGCGTGGCAACATGCCGCCCGCGCAACAGGCGCAGATGCCGGACATGCGGACGCCGCTGCCCACCGCCTTGCCGCCCACCTCGCCCTACATGCCCGCGGCGCCCGACGCGGCGGCACCGGCGGCAAAGTCCGCCACCGATGAATAGACCCAACCCGATTTCTCCCTGAACGACAGACGATGGACGATTCCCAACCCCCGCTCGACCTCACCCCTGTGCCCGTACCGCCCGAGCCTGATGCCGACGGCACCGTGACGCTGGCCGACTACGCACAGACCGCCTACCTCGAATACGCGCTGAGCGTGGTCAAGGGCCGCGCGCTGCCCGACGTGTCCGACGGCCAGAAGCCGGTGCAGCGCCGCATCCTGTACTCGATGTCGCGCATGGGGCTCGGCTTCGGCGGCACCAATGCCACGGTCGGCGCCAAGCCGGTGAAGAGCGCGCGGGTCGTCGGCGACGTGCTCGGCCGATTCCACCCGCACAGCGACCAGGCTGCCTACGACGCGCTGGTGCGCATGGCGCAGGACTTCTCGCAGCGCTATCCGCTGGTCGACGGGCAGGGCAATTTCGGCAGCCGCGATGGCGACGGCGCCGCGGCGATGCGCTACACCGAAGCGCGCCTCGCGCGCATCACCAGCCTGCTGCTCGACGAGATCGACGAAGGCACGGTCGACTTCATTCCCAACTACGACGGCAGCACCGAAGAGCCGCGCCTGCTGCCCGCGCGGCTGCCGTTCACGCTGCTCAATGGCGCCAGCGGCATCGCCGTCGGCCTGGCCACCGAAATCCCGAGCCACAACCTGCGCGAAATTGCCGACGCCTGCGTGGCGCTGATCAAGTCGAACGGCAAGCTCAGCGAAGAAGAACTGCTCGCGATCGTGCCCGGCCCCGACTACCCGGGCGGCGCGCAGATCATCAGTGGCGCCAGCGACATCGCCGACGCGTACCGCACCGGCCGCGGCTCGCTCAAGGTGCGCGCGCGCTGGAAGATCGAAGAACTCGCGCGCGGCCAGTGGCAGCTCGTAGTCAACGAACTGCCGCCGGGCGTGAGCACGCAGAAGGTGCTCGAAGAGATCGAGGAAATCACCAACCCGAAAGTCAAGGCCGGCAAGAAGGCCCTGAGCGCGGACCAGACCCAGCTCAAGGCCGCGATGCTGTCGGTGCTCGACGTGGTGCGCGACGAGTCCAGCAAGGATGCGGCCGTGCGCCTGGTGTTCGAACCCAAGACCTCGCGCATCAGCCAGGACGAGTTCATCACCACGCTGCTCGCGCAGACGTCGCTCGAGACCTCGTCGTCGATCAACCTCACGATGGTCGGCATCGACGGCAAGCCGACGCAGAAGTCGCTGCGCCAGATGCTCAACGAGTGGATCGCGTTCCGCGAGATCACCGTCGAGAAGCGCTCGCGCCATCGGCTCAACAAGGTGCTGGAGCGCATCCACATCCTCGAGGGGCGGCAGCTCGTGCTGCTCAACATCGACGAGGTCATCGCGATCATCCGCACGGCGGAAGACCCGAAGGCGGCGCTCATTGCGCGCTTCAACCTCAGCGAAGTGCAGGCGGAAGACATTCTTGAAATCCGGCTGCGCCAGTTGGCACGGCTCGAAGCCATCAAGATCCAGCAGCAGCTCGACGAGCTGCGCACGGAGCAGAAGAAGCTCGAAGACATCCTCGGCAGCCCCGCGGCCCTGCGCCGCTTGCTGGTGAAAGAAATCGAGGCCGACGCCAAGACTTTCGAAGACGCACGCCGCACGCTCATCCAGGCCGAGAAGCGCGCCGTGGCTGAAGTGAAGGTGGTCGACGAACCCGTCACCGTGATCGTGTCGCAGAAGGGCTGGGTCCGCGCGCAGAAGGGCTGGGCCAGCGAGAAGGCGGCCGCGAACGGCGGCAACGGAGCCTCGGCCCCCGAGTACAGCTTCAAGTCGGGCGACTCGCTCTACGGCGCCTTCGAATGCCGCAGCGTCGACACGCTGCTGGTGTTCGGCTGCTCCAAGGACAAGACCGTGCGCGTCTACACCGTGCCCGTGGCCTCGCTGCCCGGCGCGCGCGGCGACGGCCAGCCCGTCACCACGCTCATCGAGCTGGACGCCGGCACGCACGTCACGCACTTCTTCGCCGGCCCGGTGGGCGCCAGCGTGCTGCTGGCCAACACCGGCGGCTACGGCTTCATCGCGACGGTCGAGAACATGATGTCGCGCCAGCGCGGCGGCAAGGCCTTCATCGACGTGGGCGAGGGTGAGCAGCTGTGCCGTCCGTCGCTGGTCGGCGGCGCGAGCGGCGCCGAGCCGATGCCGGCCGCCACGCACGTGGCCTGCGCCTCGACCGGCGGCCGCATCCTGACCTTCGACATTGCCGAGCTCAAGAGCCTGCCCAAGGGCGGTCGCGGCCTGACGCTGATCGACCTCGAAGACAAGGACACGCTGGCCGGTGCCGCGGCCTACACGCGCAGCGTGAAGATCGAAGGTCTCGGCCGAGGCGGCAAGGAGCGCGACGAGACGCTCGAGATCCGCAGCCTGAACAACGCGCGCGCCGCACGCGGCCGCAAGGGGAAGGCGGCCGACCTGGGCTTCAAGCCGACCCGTATCGTGCGGGTGCTGTGATGGAAGTCGGACCCATCGCCATCGTCGTCGCCCTCGTGAGTGGTCTCGCGAGTTTCCTGATCGGTCGCTGGCTGTCGCGCAGCCGGCGCGAGAAAAAGTCTGCACGCGAGCGCGCCTTGACGGAAGCGGCGCAAAGTCGCCAGGTGCGACGCGCGCGCGAGCGCCGCAAACAACGCTGAAACAATCAACCAGGGCCTCTTCATGCTCACCATCCATCACCTCGGCAAGTCGCAATCCGAACGCATCCTCTGGCTCTGCGAAGAGCTGGGTCTTCCCTACGAACTCAAGCTTTACAAGCGCGACGCGGTGACGATGCTGTCGCCGCCCGAACTGAAGGCGCTGCATCCGCTCGGCGCTGCCCCGGTGATCACCGACGGCGACGTGCTGCTGGCCGAGTCGGGCGCGATCATCGACTACATCCTGGCCAAGCACGGCAAGGGGCGGCTCGTGGTGGCGCCGGACCATCCAGACTTCGCGCAGTACCTTTACTGGCTGCACTTCGCGAACGGCAACTTCCAGCCGAACATGGGTCGCAACATGCTCATGAACCGGCTCGACCTGCCGGCCGACAACCCGGTGCTCGTCGCCACGCGAGGGCGCCTCACGCTGGTGTTGAACCTGCTGGAAGCGCGGCTCGGCGAGTCTGCCTATCTGGCGGGTGCAGACCTCACGGCGGCGGACATCATGCTGGTCTTCTCGCTCACGACCATGCGCTATTTCTATCCTCTGGACCTCGCGCCCTATCCGCACATCCTGGCGTACCTGCGCCGCATCGGCGCGCGCGAGGCCTACCAGCGCGCGATGGCAAAAGGCGACCCAGGCATGGCGCTGCTGCTCGATTGAGCGGCGCTCAGGCGACGCGACTCAGCGAATGCCTTCGCGCTCCGCCACGGAGCGCGCATCGCGCGACCACACCTGCAGAAGGAAATCGGACTCGTCGTGGCGCACCAGCCGCGGGAGCTCGAGCGCGGTGAGTGCCGCATGCACCGCGTCCGTCGCGACGGTGCGTTCCGCGAAGTCGGGCCGCCAGTCGCAGGCGACCAGCGTTCCGCCCACGGCCAGCGATTCGGCACACAGCTTCGCCAGTTGCCCGATCGCTTCTTCGTCCAGGAAGTACGCAATCTCGCTCACCACGATCAGGTCGAACGGGCCCTGAGCATGCGGCCAGTCGAGTGGCAGCACCTGTCGTTCGACCGACACGTGGTCAAGCCCGGACGCGCGCTCGCGGGCCGCCAGAACCGCCGCTTCTGAAAAGTCGCTCGCGAGCAGCCGGTCGCAGCGCGCAGCCAGTTGCAGCGTGAGTTCGGCGGCGCCACAGCCGGGCTCGAAGGCGTTGCGGTAGCGGCGTTCAGGCAGCGACGCGAGCAGCACGGCCCGCTTGCGTTCTTCGTACCAGCGCGTGCGCACCGCGTAGGGATCGGCACTCGCGCTGTACATCGAATCGAAGTACGCCTGCTTGTCTTCACTCATGCAAAAACGACTTCGAACGGGCGCGCTGCGCGCGCGACCGTGGTACTGCGCAGGATGGGTCCCGCGCCCGTCGACGGGTCGGGCAGAAGCTGGCTCTGGAAGCACTGCACGGCGCTGCGCTTGCGGCGCGAGGCGTCCGCGTCGAGCATGAGCCGGTGCGCGCGCTGCCAGGGCAGACGCGCATCGCCCGGCACCGCCCAATGCCAGGCCCAGACCGGTACTTCCAGCAGGCGCGCGCCGGCGCGGCGGGCGGCCAACGCACAGCCTGCACCGGTCTGCTCGTGATCCGGATGGCCGTCGTGCCGCCAGGTGGTGACGACCACGTCGCCAGCCTGCAGCAGAGGCAGAAGCGCCGCGGCGAGCGGATCGCGCTGGACGCCGCCGTCAGGCAGCCGAAGCCGCACCGGTTCCAGATCGCGCAGCCCGAGCGCCATCAGCGCTTGCCGGCTTTCCTGCGGGCGTTCGCGCTGCAGACGCTCGGCCGGCCATTCGGTCGATCCGTGGTGGCTGCCGGTGCCGTCGGTCACCGCGATCCACTGCACCTGCGTCCGGCCGCGTCCCAAAAGGCTGAGCAAGCCGCCCGCGGCGAGCACCTCGTCGTCGGGATGCGGCGCGACGACGACGACCCGCGCGCCGGGCGGCACGAGGTCGGTGGCCGTCACCACGGGAAGACGGGCCATGCCGGGCCACCGCAGCCAGGCGGGCTCCGAAGTTCCCAGGCCTTCGATGGCGCGGTCGTTGACGCGTCGGGTGATCACAGTGTCCATGGCGAAACTTTCGGGTCGAGGGAATGGGTGCCGAGGGACGCGAGGTCGCGTTCTGCGTGGCTCTGGCGGAGAAAGACGGGCAGGTCGGCCATGGCAGTGGCGAAGCGCGCGTCGCGGCACAGCGGTCCGGCACCGACCGCGCGGCCTGCGTGATGAATGACTTCCTCTGCGGCATGCTCGACCGCGAGACGGGCCCGCATGGCCAGGCCGTGCGCATCGGCGTGGGGCTGGGCGTCGATCCGGGCGGCGGCTTCGCGCAACAGCGCCGCGGCACCGCCGAGTGCGACGTCGATCGCACCGAGGTGGGCAAGCCGGTGGGGATCGGACGTGCCTGCGGAGCGCTCGCGAGTCATCTGGCCGATCGCGCTCGCACCGCCGTACCAGCAGGCTGCAATGCCGGCCCCGCCATGCCAGAACCCGGCGCGACGCGTGTAGTCGCCCGGCGCACCGAGCTGCACCGCTTCGGCGCCGTCGAACAGCACATCGACGCTGCCGCTCCCCGCCATGCCGACGGCGTGCCAGCCTTCGTGGGTGACGGTCACCCCCGGCTGGTCCAGCGACACGGCCGCAAGGCACGGCTCGCCTTCGCTGTTCCAGCCGCTCACCACGGCATGCGTGACGCTTGCGGCACCGGAGCACCATGACTTCTTGCCGTGAAGCCGAATGCGCGCGCGGTGCCCATCGCTCTCGAGCGCAACGCGCGCATCGGGCGGTTCCGCACACCACGTGGCCCATCGCGCGCCGTCAGCAGGTGTCGGGCCTTTCAACTCGGCCAGGATCGCGAGCGCGTCCGTGTGGCCTTCGAACAGTTTGACCAGCGAGAGGTCGTGTGCCGCGACTGCAGCCAGCATGCGCCAGCGTTCGAGCGTCCGGCCTGTGCCCGGCTGAGGGAGGCGGTCCAGACCAGCATCCACGAGGTCCGCGAGACGGAGCGAGCCGCCAATCGTCTGCTGAAGAACCAGGAGTGGGTTCTGCCCCGGCGTCGGGAGGGTGGTGGTAACAGTGGCAGACATGGATGCGAAGCATGCGCGACCTGCTCGTCAAAGACCGTCGGCGGCGTCCTTCAAGGGTCGTAGGAGCGGCGGCGCAAGTTGGCGCACAGCGATGAATCAGCGCATCGCAGAGCGCTCAATGCACCACCTAGGGGAATCCCTGAGGCGACTCTGAAACCGGTTTCATATACTTCGACCCGTTGCACACATACCGGCTTGCCGGCCTTCCCCAGTGAACTATCAATTCCAGTTCGATGCAGTGTTCGCGGCCTGGCCGCTGCTGCTCAAGGGCACGTGGATCACGATCCAGTTGTCACTGACCGCCACCTTGCTCGGTCTTGTGGTCGCGATCTTCTGCGCCTGGGGCAAGACCTCCGGGCCGGGTTGGCTGCGCTTCATCGTGAACGCCTACATCGAGGTGATCCGCAACACGCCGTTCCTCGTGCAGCTGTTCTTTTTCTTCTTCGCGCTGCCGGCCATCGGCCTGCGCTGGTCGCCCCAGACCGCTGCGCTGGTCGCGATGGTGGTGAACCTCGGCGCCTACGCGACGGAGATCATCCGTGCGGGCATCGAGTCGATTCCGAAGGGACAGATCGAAGCGGGCAGGGCGCTCAACTTGAAGGGCTGGGAGATCTTCCGCTTCGTGATCATCAAGCCGGCGTTGAAGGCGATCTACCCCGCACTCACGAGCCAGTTCATCCTGCTGATGCTGAGCTCCGCGGTGGTGTCGGTGATCTCGGCAGACGACCTCACTTCAGTGGCCGCCAACCTGCAGTCGCAGACCTTCCGCAGTTTCGAGATCTACATCGTGGTCGCGGCCATCTACCTGGCGCTCGCCCTGGCGTTCTCGGCCTTGTTCAAGCTGATCTACCAGCGCGTGCTCAACTATCCGGATCGCCGGTAAGCCGAAGGAATCACCACCATGCGTACCTTCGGTTATCCCGAATTCCTGTTCATCCTCGAAGCGGCCAAGTGGACGCTCGCGCTGTCGGCGATCGCGTTCGTCGGCGGGGCGATCCTCGGCCTGATCATCGCGCTCATGCGCACCTCGGAATCGCGCTGGGCGCGTGGCGTGTCGACGGTCTTCATCCAGATCTTCCAGGGCACGCCGCTGCTGCTGCAGCTGTTTCTGATCTTCTTCGGCGCACCGGTGTTCGGGCTGGACATCAACCCCTGGGTGGCGGCGGGCGCGGCGCTCATCCTCAACAGCGCGGCTTTCCTCGGCGAGATCTGGCGCGGCTGCATCGAGGCCATCCCGCGCGGCCAGTGGGAAGCGGCAGAAGCGTTGAGCCTCAAGTACAGCGCCCGCATGCGCGACGTGGTGCTGCCGCAGGCTTTCAAGATCGCGCTGGCGCCGACCGTCGGCTACATGGTGCAGATCATCAAGGGCACGTCACTCGCGGCCATCATCGGCTTCACCGAAATCACGCGCGCCGGACAGATCATCAACAACGCCACCTTCCAGCCGCTCATCGTGTTCTCGGTGGTGGCCGCCATCTACTTCGTCATCTGCTGGCCACTGAGCATCCTGGCGGCCCGCATGGAGCGCCGCCACGCGCGGGCGCTCGCGCGCTGATTCTTTTCGCTCTCGATTTCCTTTCGATTTCCTTCAACTCAGGAGACTTCAACAATGACCCGTTCCACCACCCGCCGCGCAGCGCTGGCTGCCCTTGGCCTCGGCGCCGCCCTCACCGTGTTCGCACCCTTCGCCTCCGCGCAAAGCGTGGCCGACATCAAGAAGAAGGGTGAGATCACCATCGGCATGCTGGTCGACTTCCCGCCCTACGGCACGACCAATGCGCAGAACCAGCCCGACGGCTACGACGCCGACGTGGCCAAGCTGCTCGCCAAGGACTGGGGCGTCAAGGCCAACATCGTGCCGGTCACCGGCCCGAACCGCATTCCGTTCCTGCTGACCAACAAGGTCGACGTGCTGGTGGCCTCGCTGGCTGTCACGCCCGAACGTGCCAAGCAGGTCGCCTTCTCGACGCCCTACGCCGCTGCGACCATCGTGCTGTACGGCAAGACGGGTTCGAGCATCAAGTCCGCCGCCGACCTGAAGGGCATGCGCGTTGGCGTCGCCCGCGCCTCCACGCAAGACGTCGCCGTGACCAAGGCCGCACCGGAAGGCACCGAGATCCGCCGCTTCGACGACGACGCCTCGGCCATGCAGGCGCTGATCTCCGGCCAGGTCGATGCCATCGGCTGCTCGGTCACCGTCGCAGCGCAGATCGCCCAGCGCGTGCCGGCCAACACCTTCGAGAACAAGTTCAACCTCGTGCAGCAGGCCATGGGCATCGCGATGCGTCCGGGCCAGGACGACCTGCTGAAAAACGTGAACGAATTCGTCGCGAAGAACACTGCGAACGGCGAGCTCAACAAGCTCTACCAGAAGTGGCTCAAGACCGACCTGCCGAAGTTGAACTGACCCCCAGTCTTCGCGCACTTCGTGTCGCTGCGCCTTCCCCCTTCCAGGGGGCAACACCGGCGGCCCGGCAAAGCCGGTTCCGCGGTGTTCCACGAAAAATCTTCCCAACTGAACAAACAGCATGACTGAACCGATCATCCGCATCGAGGCGGTGAACAAGTGGTACGGCACCTTCCAGGTGCTGACGGACATCGACCTGGCGGTGCGGCCCGGTGAGCGCATCGTGGTCTGCGGTCCGTCGGGTTCGGGCAAGTCGACGCTGATCCGCTGCATCAACCGCCTGGAGACGGTTCAGAAGGGCAAGATCGTCGTCGACGGCATCGAGCTCACCGCGGGCGGCAAGAACGTCGATGCGGTGCGCGCCGAAGTCGGCATGGTGTTCCAGCAATTCAACCTGTTTCCGCACCTCACCATCCTGCAGAACTGCACGCTGGCGCCGATGCGCTCGCGTGGCATGACGAAGGCGCAGGCCGAAGAGGTCGCGATGAAGTACCTCACGCGCGTGCGCATTCCGGAGCAGGCCCACAAGTACCCGAGCCAGCTCTCGGGTGGCCAGCAGCAGCGCGTGGCGATCGCGCGCGCGCTCTGCATGACGCCCAAGATCATGCTGTTCGACGAGCCCACCTCCGCGCTCGATCCGGAGATGGTCAAGGAGGTTCTCGACACCATGATCAGCCTGGCAGACGACGGCATGACCATGCTGTGCGTGACGCACGAGATGGGCTTTGCCCGCAGCGTGGCCGACCGCGTCATCTTCATGGCCGACGGCAAGATCCTCGAGCAGGCGCCCCCGGCCGAATTCTTCGGCAATCCGAAGAACGAGAAGCTGCGCCAGTTTCTCGGCCAGATCCTCTCCTCGAACCAGGCGCATTGATGTCCACTGTTCTCGTTTCGTTGTCGTCCTTCGGTGCGGCGGAAGTGGGCCGCCACGGGCAGCTGTGGTGCGCGCAGCTGGCCAGGGCAGCAGGTGCAGACTCGGTCGAGGTGCGCGGCGAGATGCTGCGCGACCCGGCCACCGAACTGCCGGCGCTCGCGGGTCTCGCTTCGGTCTATTCGAGTCCGGAGGGCCTGTGGGCCGAGGGCGGCTGGCTCGACAGCGCGGCGCTCGGTCGCGGCATTGCCGCGGCGACGACGCTCGGCGCCAAGCGCCTGAAGATGTCGATCGGCGACTTCCGGGCGACCTCGCACGGCTCGCTGTGGGGCCTGAAGGTGTCGCTGGCCGAGACGCGCATCGAGCTGCTCATCGAGAACGACCAGACCGTCTCCGCTGGCAGCCTGCCCGCGCTCCAGAGCTTCTTCGACGTGGCGGACCGCGCGGGCATCTCGCTCGGCATGACCTTCGACATGGGCAACTGGCATTACGTTGGCGAATGTCCGCTCGAGGCTGCAAAGGCGCTGGCGCACCGCGTGCGCTACGTGCATTGCAAGGGCGTGCAACGCCTCCCCGCGAAGTGGGTGGCGGTGCCGCTCGCCGAATCCGTCGCGCCGTGGCGTGCGGTGCTGCGCGCATTGCCGGCCGATGTGCCGCGCGCCATCGAATATCCGCTCGCGGGCGACGACCTGATGGGCGTCACCCGCGACCAGATCGCGCACCTGCGCTCGCTGTGAGGTCGAGATGAGCGAAGCTGCATTCGATGTCGCGTTGTTCGGCGAGGCGATGCTGCTGCTCGTCGCGGACCGCCCGGGCCCGATCGAGCACGCGCAGTCTTTCTACAAGCGCACCGCGGGCGCCGAAACCAATGTCGCCATCGGTCTTTCGCGTCTCGGCCTGAAAGTCGGCTGGGCCAGTCGGCTCGGCACCGACTCGATGGGCCGATCGCTCATCGCGTCGATGAAGGGCGAGGGCATCGACTGCTCGCACGTGATCTGCGACGCGGCGCAGCGCACCGGCTTCCAGTTCAAGGGCCGCGTCACCGACGGCAGCGACCCGCCGGTCGAGTACCACCGCAAGGGTTCTGCAGCCAGCCAGATGGGACCGAACGATGTCGATGAAGCGTGGCTGCGCTCGGCCCGCCATCTGCACGCGACCGGCGTGTTCGCCGCGATCTCCGACACCAGCCTGCAGGCCGCGCTGAAGTGCGTGGACGTCATGCGCGCGGCGGGCCGCACGATCTCTTTCGACCCGAACCTGCGCCCGACGCTGTGGTCGTCCATCGACACGATGCGCCACTGGATCAACGAGTTGGCCTCGCGTGCCGACTGGGTGCTCCCCGGCATGGAAGAAGGGTTGTTGCTCACCGGTCAAACCACGCCGGAAGGCGTCGCGCGCTTCTACCGCGAACGCGGCGCGAAGCTGGTCGTGGTCAAGCTCGGCGCCGAGGGCGCGTACTACGACAGCGACGCGGCGGGCACCGGACGCGTCGCCGGGTTTCCGGTCGCCGAAGTCATCGACACCGTGGGCGCCGGTGACGGCTTCGCGGCAGGGGTGGTCAGTGCGTTGCTGGAAGGCCGCAGCGTGCCCGACGCAGTGCGTCGCGGCGCCTGGATCGGCGCACGCGCAGTGCAGGTTCTCGGCGACACCGAAGGCTTGCCCACGCGCGCCGAACTCGAAGAGGCGGCGCTGTGAGCGGGCGCAAGCGGGTCGTCGTCTTCCGCGAGCTGCCAGCTGACCAGCTGGCGCGCCTCGGGGCTGTGCACGATGTGGTGGTGGTCGATGCGAAGAAGGATGTTGCCGCGTTCCACGCGGCGCTGCCCGAGGCGCAAGGGCTGATCGGCTCGAGCTTTCCAGTCGATGCGGCATTGCTCGCGCGCGCGCCGAAGCTCGAAGTGATCTCCAGCGTGTCGGTCGGCGTCGACAACTACGCGCTGGCCGAGTTGCACCGGCGCGGCATCCTGCTGTGCCACACGCCCGGTGTGCTCGACGAGACAGTGGCCGACACGGTGTTCGCGCTGCTCATGGCCACCAGCCGCCGGCTGGTCGAGCTGTCGAACCTCGTGCGCGAAGGCCGCTGGACGAAGAACATCGGCGATGACCTCTTCGGCCTCGACGTGCATGGCAAGACGCTCGGTCTGCTGGGCTTCGGCCGCATCGGCCAGGCCCTCGCGCGGCGCGCGGCGCTGGGCTTCGGCATGCCGGTGCTCTATCACGCGCGGCGTGCTGTGGATCTCGCCGTGCAGGCACCCGAACTCGCGGGCAAGGTGCAGCACACGCCGCTCGGCGATCTTCTGGCGCAGGCCGATTTCGTGGTCGCGATGCTGCCGCTGTCCGACGCGACACGCGGCATGGTCGACGCGCGTTGCTTCGCATCGATGAAGCCGGGCGCCGTGTTCATCAACGGCGGTCGCGGCGCGACGGTCGACGAGGCGGCGCTGCTCGCGGCGCTCGACCAGGGCACGCTGCGGGCTGCGGGGCTCGACGTGTTCGCCAGGGAGCCCCTGCCGCTCGACTCGCCCTTGCGCACGCATCCGCGTGTCACGCCGCTGCCGCACATCGGCTCGGCCACGCACGAGACGCGACATGCCATGGCCGAACTCGCCACCACCAGCCTGCTGCAGGCACTCGCCGGCGAACGGCCTGCCGCGGTCTACGACACGGCAGGCGTGTGAACGTCCGCGCGCCGATGCAGCGTCAGGGCCGCGCCACGATCGCCGATGTCGCGCAGGCGGCGGGCGTGTCGAAGGCGACGGTCTCGCGCTTCCTGAACCACCGCGAGCGGCTGCTGAGTCCCGACATCGCGACCCGCGTCGAGACGGCGATCGCGGCGCTCGCTTATTCCCCGAGTCCGATGGCGCAGGCCCTGAGCCGCGGGCGCTCGCGCCTCATCGGCCTCATCGTCGCGGACATCACCAATCCCTATTCGGTCGCGGTGCTTCGCGGTGCCGAGAAGGCCTGCCAGGACGCTGGCTATCTCGTGATGCTGTTCAACCTGGGCAACGCGTCGGGCCGCGAACGCGAAGCGATCGACGCGCTCGCCGGCTACCAGGTCGACGGCTTCATCCTCAACACCCTCGGTCGCGGAGCCGGCGTGGTCGAAGCGATCGCCGCGCACGGGAAGCCGGCGGTGCTGGTCGACCGGCGCCACGCCGGCATGCAGGCCGATTTCGTCTCGCTCGACAACACCGGCGCCATGACGCTTGCCTGCGAGCACCTCGTCGCCAGTGGCTGGACCGAGTTGCTCTACATCACCGAGCCGCAAAAAGGCGTGAGCACGCGGCGCGAGCGCACTTCAGCGTTCGGCGCCTGCGTCGCGGCGCAGTCGAAGGGTGTCGGCGGTGAGGTGTTCGAAAGCGAGGAGGGCGCGGACGAAGCGCTGCTGGAAGCGCTGCGCGCAGTGCGGCACCGCGCCCGGCGTGGGCGCCGTGCGGCGATCGTTTCGGGCAATGCCGTCATCACGCTGCGCGTGGCGTCGGCAATGAGCCGGCTTGGCTGGCGTTTCGGGGAGGAGTTGGGCTTCGTGGGTTTCGATGACCCGGAATGGGCCTCGTTGATCGGCCCTGGTCTGTCGACCATCGCGCAGCCGACCGACGAGATCGGCCGCGCCGCTGCGGACGCGCTGATCGATCGCCTGCGAGGTGCGCAGGGCCCGGCTCGCCAGCTTCAGCTGCCGGGGGCGCTGGTCGTGCGCGGCTCGTCGGCGCCTCGCACTCAGCGCGCGGCCGTCAGGCCCGGCCCCTGACAGTTCAGCCGATCTCGGCGATCAGCTCGATCTCCACGCAAGCGCCCATCGGGATCTGCGCCACGCCAAACGCACTGCGTGCATGCGCGCCCTTGGCACCGAAGATCTCTGCGAACAGCTCGCTCGCGCCGTTGGTCACCAGGTGCTGCTCGGTGAAGCCCCCGGTCGAATTGACAAGGCTCATGAGCTTGACGATACGCGTGACCTTGTTCAGGTCGCCGACGGCGGCGTGCAAGGTGCCGAGCAGGTCGATGGCGATCGCGCGCGCGGCCTGCTTGCCCTCCTCGGTGGCGATCTCCGCGCCAAGCTGGCCCACCCAAGGCTTCCCGTCTTTCTTGGCGATGTGACCTGACAGGAAGACCAGGTTGCCGGTCTGCACATAGGGCACATAGGCAGCCGCAGGCACGGAGACCGGGGGCAGCGAGATGCCGAGTTGGGTGAGTTTGTCGTAAACGCTCATGAAGGCTCCGGAGGAGAAGTTAGAGGGATTGGGATTGGGTCTGCGATTGCGACGGCGACTGCGGGATGGCCGCTTGCAGCTCTTCCGCCGGCTGCACGGTCACGCCCACATGCAGCGTGTGGCGCGCGCCGCCATGCAGCACGCCGCGCATCGGCGAGACATCTGAATAGTCACGGCCCAGCGCCAGCGTCACGTAGTCTTCGCCGGGCTGGCGGCCATTGGTCGGGTCGAAGTCGGCCCAGTCGCCGGGGCCGGATACGCCGGGCAGGTACACCTGTACCCAGGCGTGCGATGCGTCGGCACCGATCAGGCGAGGCTGCCCTGGCGGCGGCTGCGTGAGCAGGTAGCCGCTCACGTAGCGCGCGGGCAGCCCCATCGTGCGAAAGCACGCGATCATGATGTGAGCGAAATCCTGGCACACGCCCTTGCGCTGCGCGAGCGCCTCGACCGCGGGCGTGTTGATCTCGGTGCTGTCGGCGTCGTAGAGGAAGTCCTGGTACATGCGATGGGTCAGGTCCATCGCCACGTCGAAGGTCGGGCGGCCGGGCGCGAAGCTGGGGCGCGCGTACGCCGCGAAGTCGTCGTGCAACGGCACATACGGCGAAGGAAACCCGAAGTCGGACGCTGCATCGAAGCTGAAACCCTTGCGGTAGCGGAAGCGTTCGCGCACCGCTTCCCACGGCAACTCGCGCGCGACGGAGGGCGCAAGACGCGGCTGCGAGGTTTCGACCACGCTCTCGGCCGTGACCACGAGCTCGTCGTGGGTCGATTCGAGGGCGAAGAAGGCGCGCGTGTTGCCATAGAGATCGGGCGATTCGCTGCGCTGTGCCGGCTCGGGCGTGATACGCAAACGGTGGCTCACCACGCGCTGCGACGGCGTGACCAGGGGCTTCAGGTGCGCGAGGTGCTGCGCCGTCTCGACCGGCGGCGTGTAGTCGTAGCGTGTTTCGTGGGTGACGTGCAGAAGCATGGATTTGGCTCGCTCCCGGGTCGTCGCGCACTGTGGCTCGCTTCGCCAACCCCCTGCGGGGGCCACACCAGTGGCCCGGCGAAGCCGGTTCCAGGGTGTTCGCGAGAATGGACTAGGCGCCGACGGAGCGGAGGGATTCTGAGGTCAGGGTGAAGTAACGGATGCCGATGGCGTCGGACACATGATAGGCCGCTGTTTCGAGGCTGTCGAACAGCTGCACCAGGGCAGGATACTGCGCCTCGGCACCGGATTCGCAGAGCCGCTCGAGCGTCCACGTCGCCGGGTCGGGCAGCTCGTACGACAGTGCGGTCAGCTTGCCCGGGGCGCTGCCCGCGAGCCGCGCGATGCGCCCACGCAGCGTCTGCGTGACCCATGCGAGCGAGCGCGGGTTGTCGCCGTCCAGCACCAGCAGATCGACCAGCGTCGCCACGTCGCGGCGCTGCTGGTAGCGGGCATGGAAGGTGATCGTGCTGTCGAACAGCGCGACCATCGCCTCGAATCCGGCGATCTCGTGCACCGCACCGTTCTCGAAGCCCGCGGCCAGCGCGCTCGACAGGAAGCCAAGGCGCTCGATGTGGCGGCCGATCGACAGCAGCCGCCACGCATCGTCGCGCGTCATGCGGTCGGTCTGGGCGCCGGTCATCGCGGCGAGGGCGGCACTGGCCGATTCCAGCGACCGCAATGCGGCGCCGGTGGCGTAGCTGCCTTCGCCGACCTCGCCGGCTTGCTCGGCGGTGCGGCGCAGGAATTCGGCCTCGGCACGAACGATCTGGTTCCAGTGGTCTTGCGAAAGACGCTCGCGCACCGCCTCAGCGGTTTCGCGGACACAGCGCAGGCTGTAGCCCACGCTCCCGCCCTTGACGACATCGCCGAGCTCGGCGATCAACGCGCGTTCGAACACGCGACGCGACTTCGGCGCCGCGGGCACGTCGCGCGGCACCAGCGCGTTGCGCAGCGCGAGCTTGTGCAGCCAGGTCAGGAGCGGGCGGGACGACTGGTCTTCGCCGCTCAATAGGTCGATCGTGAGGCGCGCAAGCCGGACGGCATTCTCGGCGCGCTCGGTGTAACGGCCCAGCCAGAACATGTTCTCGGCGGCGCGGCTGGTGACCGGTGCGCGGTGCCGCGCCAGCGAGGCCGGCGTGGCGTGTGGCTGCAGCAGCGTCGTGCGGTCGACGACGCCGGCGGTCTGGACCCAGACGTCGGCACTGCTGCCGCCGCGCTGCATCGAGGCGATCTGTGCATCGGCACCGGCCAGGCGCGCGAGCCCTCCCGGCAGCACGCGCCACGACTGTGCACCATCGCTCACCGCGAACACGCGCAGCAGCACGGCCCGCGGCGCGATGTGGCCGGGGCCGAGGTCCTGCGTCCAGGTGGGCATCTGCGACAGCGGCAGGTAGCTTTGCACCGTGTGCGCTTCGCCCTGGCGCACGATGCGGCCGGCCCATTCGTCGAGTTCGCGCCGCCCGAGCTGGCTGCCGAGCACGGCTTCGAAAGTGTGGTGTGCAGCCGAGCCAGGATAGGTGGGCTTGATGGCGCAATCGCCGAGTTGCGGCAGCACGGATTCCATGGCGGCGCGCTCACCGCACCACCAGGTCGGCAGGGCGGGAAGTTGCAGCTTTTCGCCGATGAGGCGCCGCGCCAATGCCGGCAGGAAGCCCAGCAACGCGGGCGATTCGAGGAAGGCCGAGCCGGGCATGTTCGCAACCAGCACGTTGCCCGCACGGATCGCCTGCAGCAGGCCGGGCACGCCGAGGGTCGAGTCGGGCCGCAGCTCGAGCGGGTCCAGGTACTGGTCGTCCAGGCGCTTGATGAGGCCGTGAACCGGACGCAGTCCCTGCAACGTCTTGAGGTAGAGGCGCTGGTCGCGCACGGTGAGGTCGCTGCCTTCGACGAGCGTGATGCCCAGATAGCGCGCGAGGTAGGCGTGTTCGAAGTAGGTTTCGTTGTAGGGGCCGGGCGTGAGCAACGCGATGTGCGGCGGCACGCCCGCCGGGCACATGGCCTGCAGGCCTTCCATCATGGCGCCGTAGGTCGCAGCCAGCCGCTGCACGTCGAGCGCCTCGAATGCTTGCGGGAACTGGCGCGAGATGGCGAGCCGGTTCTCGAGCAGGTAGCCAAGGCCCGATGGCGCCTGCGTGCGTTGCGAGACCACCCACCAGTTGCCGTCCGGCCCGCGTGCGAGGTCGAAGGCGGTGATGTGCAGCCAAGTATCGCCCGGCGGCTTCACGCCATGCATCGGACGCAGGTAGCCGGGGTGACCGCGCACCAGTGCGGCCGGCAGGAGTCCTTCGGCCAGCAGCTGCTGCGGACCGTACACATCGGCCATCACGCGATCGAGCACGCGCACACGTTGCAGGACGCCGGCTTCGATCTGCGTCCAGCTCTCCGGCGAGACGATCAGCGGGAAGAGGTCGAGCGACCAGGGACGCTGGGGCCCGTCGGCATCGGCATACACGTTGTAGGTGACGCCGTTGTCGCGGATCTGCCGCTCCAGGCTGACCGCACGCCGTGGCAGATCGCCGAAGCCACCCGAACCGAGCTCCTCGAAGAAGTGACGCCAGGGCGGTGCGAGCGGCGGCTTGCCCTGGTCGTCTGACGTGGTTGGCGCCGGCGTCGCGGCGGGCGGCTCGCTGCCTGCGTCATAGAGGAGGGGGCCGGTGGGTGCGCCCGGGACCTGGCTGCCCGGCCTCTGCAGCGCCGCGGGGGTCGCCTGGCCGCGCAGTTCGTCGAAATGGCCGGGCTGTGCGGGCGGCGCAAGCGCAGACGCCAAAGCCGCAGGGGCTTCGTGCGACGCTTTGTCGAAGAGGGATTCGTTCAAGGGTTCCACAGCCCGCGGATTGTCACATTGCCGTCATGGCGCAGCGACCGCTCGGCAGTCAAATGTTCCGGCATCGGAACAATGTCGCGCGGGATGTGGGGTCGGCGCATCAGCGCCGCAGGTCCAGCGTGAATGGGAATTCGCGGCTGCCTGCCAGTTCGATGGTCGCCGGCGGCGTCTTGAGAAGACCCGGCGTGTGTCCCATCCGCGTGAAGCGCGACATGCGGCGGCTCTCGGCCTCGTAGGCATTGACCGGGAAGGTCTCGTAGTTGCGGCCGCCCGGGTGTGCGACGAAGTACTGGCAGCCGCCGATCGAGCGCTTCATCCAGGTGTCGACGATGTCGAACGTGAGCGGCGCGTGCGCGCCGATGCTCGGATGCAGGGCAGACGGCGGATTCCAGGCCTTGTAGCGGACCCCGGCGACGAACTCGCCGGTGGTGCCGGTCGGCTGCAGCGGCAGCACCTTGCCGTTGACGGTGATGACGTGTCGGCTTTCGTTGAGGCCGGTCACGCGCACTTCGATGCGCTCGAGCGACGAATCGACATAGCGCACAGTGCCGCCCGCCGAGCCTTCTTCGCCCATGACGTGCCACGGTTCGAGCGCGTTGCGCAGCGAAAGCTCGACGCCCATGGCCTGCACCTGGCCGACCAACGGGAAGCGGAATTCCAGGTGTGGCGCGAACCAGTTCGGATCGAACGCGAAGCCTGCCTGACGCATCTCGGAGATCACGTCCTCGAAGTCCATCTTGACGAAGGTCGGCAGCAGGAACCGGTCATGCAGTTCGGTGCCCCAGCGCGTGACCGGCGCCTTGTAGGGCTCGTCCCAGAACCGCGCCACGAGCGCGCGGATCAGGAGTTGCTGCGCGATGCTCATGCGGGCGTGCGGCGGCATCTCGAAGGCGCGCAACTCGAGCAGGCCGAGGCGTCCGGTGGTGGAGTCGGGCGAGTAGAGCTTGTCGATGCAGAACTCGCTGCGGTGCGTGTTCCCCGACACGTCGATCAGGATGTTGCGCAGCGTACGGTCGACCAGCCAGGCCGGCATGTTCGCGCCGTGGATCTCACGATTGCGCGCGATTTCCTTGAGCGCGATCTCGAGCTCGTAGACCTGGTCGTTGCGGGCCTCGTCCACGCGGGGTGCCTGGCTCGTCGGGCCGATGAACATGCCCGAGAAGAGGTAACTCAGCGAAGGATGGTTGTGCCAGTAGAGCAGCAGGCTCGCGAGCAGTTCAGGCCGGCGCAGGAACGGGCTGTCCGCCGGCGTAGCGCCGCCCATGACGAAGTGGTTGCCGCCGCCGGTGCCGGTGTGGCGGCCGTCGGTCATGAACTTTTCGGCCGACAGCCGTGTTTCGAAAGCGGCGTTGTAGAGGAACTCGGTGTGGTCGACCAGTTCCTTCCAGTTGCTGGCCGGATGGATGTTGACTTCGATGACGCCCGGGTCGGGCGTCACGGCCAGCATCTTCAGGCGCGGATCGCGGGGCGGCGGGTAGCCTTCCATCACGATCTTCATGCCGAGCTGCGCGGCAGTCGCTTCCACGGCCGCGACGAGGTCGAGGTAGTCCTCGAGGCGCGCGAGCGGCGGCATGAAGACGTACAGCACGCCCGATGCCGCGCCGACCTTCTCGGCCGCAGGCCCGTTGGCACGGCGTGGGTCGCGCACTTCGACGCAGAGCGCGGTGCGTGTGACCCAGTGCGCCGACTCGCCACGGCGCGGCTGGCGCGTGACGCCGTACTCGGAAGCGTCTGCGCCTGCGCCCGATGTACCCGTGCCGGCCGAAGCACTGCCCGGGCCTTGCATGCGCAACGCGGCGGCCGTGACCGGCGGCGTGCCGAAGGTGTACGGCACATCGCCCAGATCGTCTTTCGGGCCGCCCGTGGTCGCCGCGGTGTAGCGGGCACGGTAGTCGGCCGAGGAAGGCAACGCCGCGCGCGGCGCTGTGGGGTCGCGGTCGATCAGGTAGGGGTAGTCGCCCTTGCTGGCCCACGGTTGCGAGTCGAGCGGGAGCCGGTAGCCCATCGGCGAATCGCCGGGGATGAGGTAGAGCCGGTCGTCGCGCAGGAACCAGGGGCCGGTCTTCCAGCCCGGGCCTTCGAGCGGAGGTGCGTCGCGATCGGCGTTGGCGGGTTCGATCGGGAGCATGTAGCCGATGACGGCATCGAGCTTCTGCGTGAAGACGCGGCGCAGCCGGACGCGTTCGAGTTCGTCGTCCAGCTTCGAGTCGAACGGATCGACATTGACCGGCAGCCGGCGCTCGCGCCATAGATAGTAGAAGGTGTCTTCGTAGCCGGGCTGAGCGTAGCGCTCGGTCAAGCCGAGCTTGTGCGCCAGCACGGTGGTGAAGCGGCGCGCGTCTTCGCTCGTGTAGTGGGTGGGCACGCGCTCGTCCGCGAAAAGCGAGGGGTCGTGCCAGAGCGTCTGGCCGTCGCCGCGCCAGAAGATGTTGAGGGCCCAGCGCGGCAGCTGCTCGCCCGGATACCACTTACCCTGACCGAAATGCAGGAACCCGCCGTTGCCGTATTCCGCGCGCAGCTTGTGCACGAGTTCGGTGGCGTAGCCGCGCTTCGTCGGGCCGAGCGCGTCAGTGTTCCATTCGGCGGCGTCGCGGTCGCTGGTGGCCACGTAGGTCGGCTCGCCGCCCATCGTGAGGCGCACGTCGCCGGCCATGAGGCGCTTGTCGACGGCGTCGCCGAGGGCCAGCACTTCGGCCCATTCTTCTTCGGTATAGGGCTTGGTGACGCGCGGCGATTCGTAGATGCGGGTGACGACCATCTCGTGGCCGAACTCGACCTCTGCGTCGTCGACCACGCCTTCGATCGGCGCGGCGCTCGACGGTGTCGGCGTGCAGGCCAGCGGAATGTGGCCTTCGCCGGCGAGCAGGCCCGACGTGGCATCGAGGCCGACCCATCCGGCGCCCGGCAGGAACACTTCGCACCAGGCATGCAGATCGGTGAAGTCGACCGTGGTGCCGCTCGGGCCGTCGAGTGCCTTCACGTCGGGGGTGAGCTGGATCAGGTAGCCGGAGACAAATCGCGCCGCCAGCCCGATGTGGCGCAGCAACTGCACCAGCAACCAGCCCGAATCGCGGCAGGAGCCGCTGCCGCTGGTGAGCGTTTCTTCCGGCGTCTGCACGCCGGGCTCCATGCGGATCAGGTAGTTGACGTCCTTCTGGACCTGCTGGTTGATGCCGACCAGGAAGTCGATCGTGCGCTGTTCCTTGCGGTCGATCTTGTCGATATAGGCCTGCAGCAAGGGCGTCGCGGGCTCGGTGACGAGGTAGGGCGCGAGCTCGTCGGCTTGCGACGCGGTGTACTTGAAAGGGAAGTTCTCGGCGTGGGGCTCGAGGAAGAAGTCGAAGGGGTTGTAGACCGCCATCTCCACCACGAGGTCGACGGTGACCTTGAATTCCGTGGTCTTTTCGGGGAACACGAGCCTCGCCTGGTAGTTGGCGAACGGGTCCTGCATCCAGTTGACGAAATGTTCCGCGGGCTCGACCTGAAGTGAGTACGAAATGACATTGCTGCGGCAATGCGGGGCCGGCCGGAGTCGGATGACTTGCGGCCCCAGTTGCACGGGGCGGTCGTACTTGTAGTGCGTGACGTGGTGGAGTGCGGCGTGAATGGACATGTAATTTGGCGGCCAGAAGCGTCGGAGAATCGTGCGAGAGACAGGCCTCGTGAGAGACGCATACTAGCCGACTGGCAAGCAATTAACGCGCCAAAGAGCGGGTGTCATCGATCGATCCGGAAGGGGTCCGGGTCGTGTCCAAGGGAGGGTCAGCATGAAGAAGGGCGAACAGCCAGGCGGGATGTCGCGTGGGCGGAACGCGTACGCGTCGATGGTCGGTACCGTGCTCGGTACGGCGCTGCAGCTACACCAGGCACGGCTCTGGGATGCCGTCGTCTATGCCCTCCTGCTGGCGATCGGCCTCGCCGGCGCGCTCGTGCTGCTGCGCACCGCCTGCGGCTGGCCGATCGCGCGCTGGCTGGTCGCCGTCAGCGTCGGCGTGTGCGTCGGGGCTGGTTCCGCCGGGTGGCGCGCTGCCATCTATTCCGACGACACGCTCGCGCCGGCCCTCGAAGGTCGCGACGTGGAGCTCATCGGCGTCGTGGCCCAGATGCCACAGCGCGGTGAGGGCGGCACTCGCTTTCGTCTCGACGTGGCATCGGCCCGCTGGATCGACCCGGGGCCCGAACCGCTGCCTCGGGTACCGGCACGCATCGCACTGGGCTGGTACGCCGCCGACACCGGGCTCTGGGGGCGCAGCACGGACGAAGGCGCTCGCGCCCAACCGGCCGCGATGCCGGGCCCGTTGCACGCGGGCGAACGCTGGCGCATGACCGTGCGCCTCAAAGCGCCGCACGGCAACCTCAACCCGCATGGATTCGACTACGAGCTCTGGCTGTGGGAGCAGGGCGTGCAGGCAACCGGCTATGTCCGCACGGGCGCGGGCGACGCGGTGCCCTGGCGCATCGAGGGCACCTGGCTGCATCCGGTCGAGCGCGCACGCGAAGGGGTGAGGGATGCGGTGTTCGAGCGCGTGGCCGACCGCAAGCTCGCGGGCGTGATCGCGGCGCTCGTCACGGGCGACCAGAACGCGATCGACCGCGCAGACTGGGATGTGTTCCGCGCCACCGGCGTCGCGCACCTGATGAGCATCTCGGGCCTGCACATCACCATGTTCGCCTGGCTTGCGGCGCTTTTGGTCGGCGCACTCTGGCGGCGCAGCGCCCGGCTGATGCTGTGCTTGCCTGCACCGCATGCAGCACTGGCCGGCGGGGTGTTGCTGGCGGCGCTCTATGCGCTCTTCAGCGGGTGGGGCGTGCCTTCGCAGCGCACGGTGTGGATGCTCGCCGTGGTCGCGTTGTTGCGATGGAGCGGCCGGCGCTGGCCTTGGCCGCACGTCTGGCTGCTGGTGTGCGCAGTGGTGGTGATGGTCGACCCCTGGGCGCTGATGCAAGCGGGCTTCTGGTTGAGCTTCGTTGCGGTCGGCGTGCTTTTCGCAACCGATGCGGGCGTGCCTCGTCCGCGCAGGACGGTGGTCGCGGGGCTGCTTCAGACCTTCAGGGAGCAATGGGTCGTCACGCTGGCGCTGACGCCGCTCAGCGTGTTGCTGTTCCAGCAGGTCTCTGCGGTGGGCCTCGTCGCAAATGCCATCGCCATCCCCTGGGTGACGCTGGTCGTGACGCCGCTGGCGATGCTGGGCGTCGTGGTGCCGCCGCTCTGGGATGCAGGCGCGCATGCGGTGCAGGGTTTGGCGATTTTTCTGCAATGGCTCGCCGGCCTGCCCTTCGCCACGCTGTCGATGGCCGCGCCGCCGCTCTGGATGGCGGTTTGCGGGGTCGCAGGCGGCGTCCTGGTGGCGATGCGGCTGCCGTGGTCGCTGCGCACGCTCGGGTTGCCATTGCTGCTGCCGGTGTTGCTGTGGCAGACACCGCGTCCGCCCGTCGGAGAGTTCGAACTGCTCGCGGCCGACATCGGGCAGGGCAACGCAGTGCTGGTGCGCACGGCGAATCACGGCCTGCTCTACGACACAGGCCCGCGCTACAGCCTGGAAAGCGACGCCGGTCATCGCGTGTTGGTGCCGTTGCTGCGTGCGCTGGGCGAGCGCCTCGACACCGTCGTGCTGAGTCATCGGGACAGTGACCACACGGGGGGCGCGCAGACGGTATTGAACATGCAAACGCAGGCTACGTTGCTGAGTTCGATCGAGGCCACGCATCCCTTGCAGGCTCTCCGTCCGGGCGAGCTGTCGTCGCGCTGCGTGGCCGGGCAGCACTGGACGTGGGACGGTGTGGATTTCCACATCCTGCATCCGCTGGCGAGCGACTACGGCGACGCGAAGAAGCCCAACGCGCTGTCATGCGTGCTGCGCATCGGCACCGGCCGCGCAACGGCGCTGCTGGTCGGCGACATCGAGCGTGACCAGGAGGCCGCGCTCGTCGCACGCGGCGCACCGCTCGAGGCCGATGTGCTGTTGGCGCCGCATCACGGGAGCAAGACCTCGTCCAGCGCCGCCTTTCTCGACGCCGTAAAGCCGCGCATCGCCATCGCGCAGACCGGCTACCGCAACCGCTTCGGCCATCCGGCGCCGGAGGTGCTGGCGCGCTATCGGGAAAGAGGTGTGAGCGTGATGGATTCGCCCCGTTGCGGCGCCGTGCGGTGGGACAGCGCAGCGCCGACCGAGGCCGTCTGCCAGCGAGTGGAGCGACGGCGATACTGGCATCACGAGCCGCCCTGAAAGCCGCGACGGCCCACGCAGAAGGCCGCCTCCGGCGGCGCGATTGGCCTTGAACTTGCTAAGCTATCACCCACAGGAGATTGGTCGTTTTATGCATAAATTCGATGAGATGTATGAAAAGCTGCCCTACGCAGGCGCGGCGATTCGGGCCCACTACCAGCGCTACGACCAATGGCTCGCGAAGCAACCCGGCGAGGTGATGCGTTCGCGCCGTGAAGAGGCGGAAATGATCTTCCGCAGGGTCGGTATCACCTTCGCGGTGTACGGCGCCAAGGACGAGGACGGCTCGGGCACGGAGCGGCTGATTCCGTTCGACCTGCTGCCCCGCATCATTCCGGCCAACGAATGGGCCGAGATGGAGAAGGGGCTCGTGCAGCGCGTGAACGCGCTCAACCGCTTCATCTACGACGTCTACCACGACCAGGAAATCGTCAAGGCCGGCATCGTTCCGGCGGAGCAGATCAACAACAACGCGCAGTTCCGCCCCGAAATGATCGGCGTGAGCGTGCCGAACAACGTCTATTCGAGCATCGCGGGCATCGACATCATCCGCGCGCCCAACAGCGAGGGCGTCGGCGAGTACTACGTGCTAGAAGACAACCTGCGCGTGCCGAGCGGCGTGAGCTACATGCTCGAGAACCGCAAGATGATGATGCGGTTGTTCCCCGACCTGTTCAACCAGAACCGCGTCGCGCCCGTGGCGCACTACCCCGACCTGTTGCTCGAGACGCTGCGCGCCATCGCGCCGCCGGCCACGGCCGAGCCGACGGTCGTGGTGCTGACGCCCGGCATGTACAACAGCGCCTACTTCGAACACGCGTTCCTCGCGCAGCAGATGGGCGTCGAACTGGTCGAAGGGCAGGACCTGTTCGTCAAGGACGACTTCGTCTACATGCGCACCACGCGCGGCCCCAAGCGCGTCGACGTGATCTACCGCCGGGTCGACGACGACTTCCTCGACCCCGAGGTCTTCCGCCCCACGTCCACGCTCGGTTGCGCCGGCCTCATGCGCGCCTACCGCGCGGGCAATGTCGCGATCAGCAACGCCGTGGGCACCGGCGTGGCCGACGACAAGTCGATCTACCCGTACGTGCCGAAGATGATCGAGTTCTATCTGAACGAGAAGCCGATCCTCAAGAATGTGCCGACCTACATGTGCCGCAACAAGGACGAGCTCGAGTACGTCATCGCGAACATGAAGGATCTGGTCGTCAAGGAGGTGCACGGCGCTGGTGGCTACGGCATGCTGATCGGCCCGGCTTCCACGCAAGCCGAGATCGAAGAGTTCAAGAAGGCCGTACTGGCCAAGCCCGACGGCTACATCGCGCAACCCACGCTGAGCCTGTCGAGCTCGCCGACCTTCGTCGACGCCGGCATCGCGCCGCGCCACATCGACCTGCGGCCCTTCGTGCTGTCGGGCAAGGAAGTGCAGATGGTGCCCGGCGGCCTCACGCGCGTGGCGCTCAAGGAAGGCTCGCTCATCGTCAATTCGTCGCAGGGCGGCGGCACCAAGGACACCTGGGTGCTCGAAGCAGACCGCGCACCACGGACCAAGCCGGCCGCGCCATCGCAATCGCAGAGCCAGTCGGCCTGAGCGCACAGGAGAAACCACACATGCTGTCACGCACCGCCGACCACCTCTACTGGATGTCGCGCTACACCGAGCGCGCCGAGAACACCGCACGCATGCTGGACGTCAACTACCAGACGTCGCTGCTGCCGCAGTCTGCCGAAGTCGCGAAGTACGGCTGGCAAGGTTTGCTGTCGATCAGCGAACTGCTGCCGTCGTACAACAAGAAGCATGACCAGATCCTGCCGAACGAAGTCATGGAGTTCATGGTCAAGGACGAGGAGAACCCGTCGTCGATCCTGTCCTGCCTGAAGGCTGCTCGCGAGAACGCGCGTGCGGTGCGCGGTGCGCTCACGACCGAAGCGTGGGAAACGCAGAACACGACCTGGCTCGAAGTCAACCGCATGCTGCGTGCGGGCGAGTTCGAGCGCGATCCGGCGCAGTTCTTCGAGTGGGTGAAGTTCCGCTCGCACTTGTCGCGCGGTGTCACGCTGGGCACCATGCTGCAGGACGAGGCCTTCCATTTCGCGCGGCTCGGCACTTTCCTCGAGCGTGCCGACAACACGGCGCGGCTGGTCGACGTGAAGTTCCACGCCCTCAACAGCGAGTTCTTCGGGACGGCCACCGAAGAAGACCAGGAGTACGACTTCTATCACTGGAGCGCGATCCTGCGCAGCGTCTCGGCCTTCGAGGTCTATCGCAAGGTGTACCGCGACGTCATCAAGCCCGAGCGCGTGGCCGAACTGCTGATCCTGCGCGCCGACATGCCGCGTTCTCTTCATGCAAGCCTGGCCGAGGTGGTCAACAACCTGGCCAAGGTGGCCAACGACCAGAGCGCCGAAACACAGCGCCGGGCCGGCAAGCTGCTGGCCGACCTGCAGTACGCACGCGTGGACGAGATCCTGGCGACGGGATTGCATGCCTACCTGACGCAGTTCCTCGATCGCGTGAACGAGATTGGCGCGCGCATCAGCCAGGACTTCCTGGTGCCGGCGCACTAGGCTCGCCTCCAGGCTGCGCGCACTTCGTGTCGCTTCGCCTACCCCCTACCGGGGGCGACATCTGCGGCCCGGCAGAGCCGATTCCGCGATGTCCCTGGCATGGGCCCTTCACGCTGCAGTGGCCTGCCGCACGGCGTGCTCCCATCGCGCCATGGATTCACCGGCCTGCGCGCGGCCCATGGTCGGCAGGAAGCGGCGCTCGACGCGCCAGAGCTTCGACAATTCATCGACGTCCTTGAAGAAGCCTGTCGACAGGCCCGCCAGGTAGGCCGCGCCCAGTGCCGTGGTCTCCGTGACTTCCGGGCGCACGACGGGGATGCCCAGCAGGTCGGCCTGGAACTGCATCAGGAGGTCGTTCACGCACGCGCCACCATCCACGCGCAGTTCCGCCACCGGTTGGCCGCCGGCTGCGACGACATCGCGGCTCATGGCCTGCAGCAGCGCGGCGCTTTGGTAGGCGATGCTTTCGAGTGCGGCACGCGCGATGTGCGCCACCGTGGTCCCGCGCGTGAGCCCGGTGATCGTGCCGCGGGCCTCGGCGTGCCAGTAGGGGGCGCCGAGGCCGGTGAAGGCCGGGACCATCATCACGCCGCCCGCATCGGGCACGCTTTCGGCCAGGCCCTGCACTTCGGCGCTGCCCTTGATGGCCTGCAGGCCGTCGCGCAACCACTGCACGACCGCGCCGCCGACGAACACACTGCCTTCCATCGCGTACTGCGGCTTTGCGCTGGTCTGCGCCGCGCTTGTGACGAGGAGGCCGTTGTGAGAGGGCTGGAACGAATCGCCCGTATGCATGAGCAGGAAGCAGCCGGTGCCGTAGGTGTTCTTCGCCATGCCGGCCTGGAAGCAGGCCTGACCGAAGAGGGCGCTCTGCTGGTCGCCGGCGACGCCGCCGATGGGCAGCGCGTGGCCGAGCAGCGCCGCGTCGGTGTCTGCGAAGTGCGCGCTGGACGGCTTCACCTCGGGCAACAGCGATTCGGGAATGTCGAGCGCCGCGAGCAAGTCGATGTCCCACGCGTTGGTGCGCACGTTGAAGAGCATCGTGCGCGAGGCGTTGCTCACGTCGGTTGCGTGCACCTTGCCGCCGGTCAGCTGCCACACGAGCCAGCTGTCGACGGTGCCGAAGGCCAGTTCGCCGCGCTCCGCCGATGCACGCGCGCCAGGTACGTTGTCGAGCAGCCATCGCAGCTTGGTGCCGGAGAAGTAGGCGTCGATCACCAGGCCGGTCTTGTCGCGGATGGTGTCGGCAAGGCCATCCTTGCGCAGCTGCGCGCACATCGGCTCTGCGCGCCGGTCCTGCCAGACGATGGCGTTGTGCACCGGCTCGCCCGTCTTGCGGTTCCACAGCAGCGTGGTTTCGCGCTGGTTGGTGATGCCGATGGCGTGAATGTCTTTCGCCTGCAGCCCGGCCTTGGCCAACGCGTCGCGTGCGGTCGCGAGCTGGTCTCGCCAAATCTCGCGCGGGTCATGCTCTACCCAGCCCGGCTGCGGGTAGATCTGGGTGAGCTCCTTCTGCGCGAGCGCCACGATGCGTCCTTCGCGGTCGAACACGATGCTGCGGGAGCTGGAGGTGCCTTGGTCGAGGGCAAGCAGGTAGGTCATGGGGTGGGTCTCGTCAGTTGGCGCGCGCGATCTCGCAGCGCACCTGCGCACTGTCGAGCAGTGCAGGGAAGGGCGCCGGCGGGGCGGCGTCGGTGAAAAGGCAATCGATCTGCGACAGCGTGCCGAGTTCGATCATCGCGGGACGGTTGAATTTGCTGGCGTCGGCGGCGAGCCAGACCTCCCGCCCCTGCGCGATGATGGTCTGCGCGACCTTCACCTCCCGCAGGTCGAAGTCGCGCAGCGACCCGTCGGACTCTATGCTCGACACGCCGATCAGGGCGATGTCGACCTTGAACTGCCGGATGAAATCGATGGTGGCTTCGCCGGTGACGGCGCGATCGCGCGACCGGACCGAGCCGCCTGCCACGATCACCTCGCACGCGGTGTTGCCGCTCAGGATCGTCGCCACGTTCAGGTTGTTGGTGATCACGCGCAGCCCGGTGTGGCGCATCAGCTGCTGCGCGATCGCTTCGGTCGTCGTGCCGATGTTGAGGATCAGCGAACAGTCGTTGGGCACGCGCGCGGCCACGGCACGTGCGATGCGGGCCTTGCCCTCTGCATGAAGCGACGCGCGCTGCTGGTAGGCGATGTTCTCGGTGGTCGAGGTCGGCATGCGCACGCCGCCGTGAAAGCGGGTCAGCAGGCCGTTGTCGGCCAGGCGCTGCACGTCGCGGCGCACGGTCTGGAGCGTCACGCCGAGCAGATCGGCGAGCTGTTCGACGGTGGCCGAGCCGCGGTTGCGGACGGTGTCGAGAAGGTTGATCTGGCGTGGGTTGGAGTTCACAAGGGATGCACGGATTCGGGTGAGAACACTCTAAAACGAAAAAAAACGAATTGCATTAAGGATAAACCACGACGAAAATCGCGCAATAAGGAATCAGAATGAACCTATACGAACAAACTGAAGCGCCCGCCGTGACCACCTTGCCAGCCACTTCGCCCGCCGGTGCCGACGATTGCGACGTGCTCATCATCGGCGGCGGCATCAACGGCTGCGGCATCGCGCGCGACCTCGCCGGCCGGGGCTGGCGCGTGATGCTGTGCGAGAAGGATGACCTGGCCTCGCACACATCCTCGTCGTCGACGAAGCTGATCCACGGTGGCCTGCGCTACCTCGAGTACTACGAGTTTTCGCTGGTCCGCAAGGCCTTGCAGGAACGCGAAGTGCTGCTCAAGAGTGCGCCGCACATCATGTGGCCACTGCGCTTCGTGATGCCGCACGACCCGTCGACGCGGCCGGCCTGGATGATTCGCATCGGCCTGTTTCTTTACGACCATCTGGCCAAGCGGGAGGTCCTGCCCGGATCGCGCGGCATCGACCTGCGCACGCATGTGTCGGGCAAGCCGCTCAAGCCGCTGTTCAAGCGCGGCTTCGTGTATTCGGATGGATGGGTCGACGATGCGCGGCTGGTGCTGCTCACGGCCATCGATGCGCGCTCGCGCGGCGCCGAGGTGCTGACCCGCACGCGCTGCACAAGCGCAAAGCGCTCGGCCGACGGCTGGACCGCGACGCTCGAAGGCCCGCGCGGCACCCGCACCGTTCGCGCCCGTGCGGTCGTCAACGCTGCCGGGCCCTGGGCCGAATCGTTCCTGCGCGGCGTCGCGCATTCGGCGCACGGCGAGTCGATGGCCACCAAGAGCCTGCGCCTCGTCAAGGGCAGCCACCTCGTGGTGAAGCGGCTGTTCGAGCACGACCACGCGTACATCTTCCAGAGCCCCGACAAGCGCATCATCTTTGCGATCCCGTACCAGGACGACTTCACGCTGATCGGCACCACCGACATCGAACTCAAGGGCGACGACCCCGGCGCCGCCAAGATCAGCGAGGAAGAAATCGTCTACCTGTGCGAGCAGGTCAGCCGCTATTTCCAGAAGCCGGTGACGCCGGCCGACGTGGTCTGGACCTACTCGGGCGTGCGCCCGTTGCTCGACGATGCCTCCGGCGATCCCTCGGCCGTCACGCGCGACTACCTGCTCGAGTCGAACACTGCCGGTGCGCCGCTGCTGTCGGTGTGGGGCGGCAAGATCACCACCTTCCGCAAGCTGGCCGAGGACGCGGCGGACGAAGTCGGCAAGATGCTCGGCGACCAAGGCGCGCAACGTGCGGCCTGGACCGATGGCGCATTCCTCGCCGGCGGCGATCTGTCGGCCTGGATCGGCGTCCCCGCCAGGGACGCGCGGCCTGATGCCGAATTCGAGCGCTTCGTGGCCGCCGTGCAGGCACGCTATCCGTGGCTCGACGCCAAGCTGGCGCGCCGCCTGGCCCGGGCCTACGGTGCGCGGATCGAGGCGTTGATCGGCGATGCGGTCTCCATGACCGACATGGGCGCCGCGGTGGCGCCCGGTCTGCACGAGCGCGAACTGCGCTTCATGCAGGCCGACGAATGGGTGCAGACGGGTGACGATGCGCTCTGGCGCCGCTCCAAGCTCGGGCTGCACTACACGCCTGCGCAGCGCGAGGCGGTCGCCGCCTGGCTGCAGGCCCACCCGAACCCCTGAAGAATGCGAGGTGTTGGATGCGAAGACGTGAACTTGGCGCTCTGGCGCTCCTGCCTTTTGTCGGGGCTCGCGCGGCCGAAGACGATGCGTTCCTGCGCGCCGTGCGCCAGGGCGGGTGTGTCGTCGTGTTCCGCCACGGACAGACGGTGTCAGGCATCGGCGACCCGCCGGGCTTCCGGCTCGACAGCTGCAGCACCCAGCGCAACCTGAGTGAGGAGGGTCGGGTCCAGGCACGGCGCATCGGCGAGTGGTTCACGGCCCGTCGATTGCGTCCGCTCGCGGTGCGTTCGAGTGCGTGGTGTCGTTGCAAGGACACCGCCGACCTCGCCTTCGGCGCAGCTGAAACGTGGCCTCCGCTCAATTCGACCTTCGACGATGCTGCGCTTTCGCCGGCATCGACTGCATCGCTGCGGGAAGCGCTGCGTGCCTTGCCGCCCGGCGGCTTCGAAGTGTGGGTGACGCACCAGGTGAACATCACCGCGCTGACCGGCCGGTCGGCCTCGTCGGGCGAGGCGTTCGTGGTCGACGCGGCCGGAGCGGTTCGGGCCCAAGCGAAGCTTTGACGGTCGCCTTCGGGCGGCCCGGCTCTCAGGGGGCCATCGCGGCGCGCACTTCACGCCCCAGTTCGAGCACCGACATCGCGTAGTAGCTCGACCAGTTGTAGCGCGTGATCGCGTAGAAATTCTGCGTGCCCGCAACGTACGTCGGAGGCTCGCCGCCGTTCTGCAACTCGACCAGTGCGATCAATCCCTTGTAATCCTGGCCTTGACCATCCAGCACGGCGCCGGCCGCGCTGAAGCTGTCGGCGCTGAACGTCGGCAGGATGTCGGGCGCGAGCAGCACAGCCTTCTTCACGCGGGATTCGTCGAAGCGCACCGGCAGAGTCGCCGGGCGTCCCGGCTGCCAGCCGAAGGCCTTGAAGTAACTCGCCACTGAGCCGATCACGTCGTCCACACTGTGGATCAGGTCGATGCGGCCATCGCCGTCGAAGTCGACTGCGTATTTGGCGATGCTGCTCGGCATGAACTGCGGCATGCCCATCGCGCCGGCGTAGCTGCCGAGCGGCACCATCGGGTCGGCCGAGGTGCGACTCTCGGTGCTCAGGAAGCTCTCGAGCTCGCCGCGGAAAAAGGCCTGACGTTCGGCGGCGCGCGGATGGCCCTGCGGGAAGTCGAAGGACAGCGTCGCCAGCGCGTCGATCACGCGGAAGTTGCCCATGTTCTGCCCGTAGATTGTCTCGACACCGATGATGCCGACGATGATCTCCGGCGGCACGCCATACGTCGCTTCGGCGCGTGCCAGCGTCGCGCCGTGGGCGCGCCAGAAGCGCACGCCTGCAGCAATGCGCACCGGATCGATGAAACGGCTTCGGTACACGCGCCAGTTCTTCGGCGTGCCGGTGGGCGCCGGGAGCATGAGCCGCGGCACGTTGGAGAGGTAGCGCGCGTTGCCGATGGTGGCGCGAACCCATTCACGATCGAGCGCGTTGCGGGCGGCCACGTCGTCTGCAAACTGCATCGCGTCGGCGCGCGTGGCATAGGGCGCACCGCCCTGCACCGCGGTGACGCGGCGCGCATTGGACTTCTGCGCCTGGGCGCCGGTCGAGACCACCCATGTGGCCACCAGCGCAAGGGCGAGGGGGAGGAACTTCGTGGAAAAACGTCGCATGCGGCGATTGTGCCGCGCGTCCCCCGGCGCTCAGCGGGGCCAGGCGATGCGCTTGAACTCCGCGCGCAGGGCGCTCAGCGCATCGGGCGAGGCTCGCGCATAGCGTTGCGCCTCCAGCTTCAGCAGCCAGTCGCTCGCCATTTGCGCCGCGCTGCCGAAGCGCGCCGTGGCCTGCTGCGCCATTTGGCGGGGCGGTGCCGCGTCCGGCATGACGAGCCCTGCCTTGTGCAACCGGCCGCGGGCCTGACGCAGCAGGCGCAACCACGGATCGTGCTGGCTGCGCTCCCACAGGGTCCAGCCGCCGCCCGCCACGCTCACGATCACGATGAGCCAGGCCAGCACCGTCATCAGGTCCTGCAGGCTGGGCGCGTCGAAGCCGAGGTTCCTGAGGAGGTTGAGTTGCCGGCTCTGGGTGTAGCTCAGTACCCACTGGTTCCAGCCGTTGTTGACGGCTTCCCATGCGGCACGCACGTTCTGCATCAGCGTCGGGCTGAATGTGCCGATCGCGCCTGCGAAGAGGCCGGGCTGCGGCGCGAGGCGGTTGAAGAGGCCGATGCGGTTCGGCGACACCGATGCGGTGGGATCGACGCGCACCCACCCGCTTCCTTCCTGCCAGACCTCTGTCCACGCGTGCGCATCGCTCTGGCGCAGTACCCAGTAGCCATCGACGCCGTTCACCTCGCCGCCCTGGTAGCCGGTGACGATGCGCGCAGGGATGTCGAGCGCCCGCATGAGGATGACGAACGACGACGCGATGTGCTCGCAAAAGCCTTCCTTGCGATCGAACCAGAACTCGTCGGCGGTCTGTTCGCCGTACACGCCGGGTTCGAGCGTGTAGCTGTAGCCGCCGGTGCGCAATCGCTCCTGCACGGCGCGCACGAAGCCTTGCGCGGTGGCACCGGCCAGCGCGGGGTCTGCGCGCATGTCGGCGGCCAGCGCGACGGTGCGCGGGTTCGAATTGCGTGGCAGCGCCAGGTAGACGTCGAGGGACGCATCGCGCCTGACCGGACCGCTCAGGAACTGCAGGTAGCTCTGGGCGCGATAGCGCGTCAGATCGTTGAGCGCCCGGTTCGAGAACCACTGCAGGTCCGGCGTGCCGGCCACTTCGAGGCCGGGTCCGACGGGCCGGTCTTTCGCTGCGTCGAGCGCGAGGAGCCAGGGCCGGTTGCTCGGCTCGAGCGTGACCTCGTAGCGCACCGGCTCGCCCTGGACGCGCAGGTTGGAATTGAGGGCGCCGCGCGCCCAGGGCGGCAGCGCTGTCCATTCGCGGCCGTCGAATTGCGCAAGCACCGGGCCTCGGAAGTACATGTCGCGCTGCGCCGGTGGCGACCCTTCGAACTTCACGCGGGCCGCGATGGTGTCGTCGAGCGCGAGCCGCGCGATGCTGCCGACGCGCATGCTGTTCGACAGGCCGCTGCGCCCGGTCATGGCGTCGCCGGGCGTGCCCCACAACGGCGCGAGACGCGGGAAGAGCAGGAACAGCACCAGCATGATGGGTGCACCCAGCAGTGCCATCCCGCCTGCCGTGCGCAAAGCCTGCGCCAGCGGCGGGCGGCCGACCGGCATGTGGGCATTGACGAGCGCGGTCAGCAGGCCGAGCAACGCAAGCAGCATGGTGAACGCCGTCGTGAGCGACTGCGAATAGAAGAAGTTCGTGAGCATTGCGAAGAAGCCCAGGAAGAAGATCACGAACGCGTCGCGACGCGCCCGCAACTCCAGCGTCTTGAGCGCGAGCAGCACGACGACGAGCGTGACGCCGGCATCGCGCCCGAGCAGCGTACGGTGCGTGGCGAACGTGGCCGCCACGGTGACGAGGAGCAGCGCTGCGCGCCACCAGCGGTTCGGCAGGGGCCGAGCCTGGACCGCCAGCACGCCGCGCCAGACCAGCACCGCCGCCGTGAGCAGCGTGCACCACCAGGGCAGGTTGCCGATCTGCGGCACCACGATCAAGGCGATCACGCCGAGCAGGAAGAGCGTGTCGCGCGCATCGCGTGGCAGGCTGGCCACGCGGCCCCACGACCGGGACGCCGGATTCAGCATGTCGCCAGCGCCTCCAGGCAAGCGCGCTTGTGCGCTTCGCCCTGCGAAGGTTTCAGCGTGCGGCCGGCCACGCGCAGGCCGTAGTCGACGCCGAGGCGGTCGGCCATCAGCACCCATGCGCACAGGCGCGAGAGCCGTGCCTCGAGGTCGGGCAGGGCAGCGGCCTGTGCATCGAGCCAGAGTTCTTCGTGCTGCGTCTGTTGCGTGTCGCGGCTGAACAGATCGTCGGAGCCGGTTGCTTGCGCGCGCGCGGCCTTCTTCCAGACCACCAGCTTGAGCGGATCGCCGCGGCGGTAGGGTCGAACGCCGTCGTAGTCGCCGGCGGCTTGCGTGCGCATCAGCGCGGCGGACGCGGCCTGGCCGGAAAGCGGTTCGCCGGGTGGCAGCGCGGGCGGATGCAGTTCGGGCGCGGGGTACACCAGCATTTGCGCAGCGGGACGCCAGACACACCACACCCGGAACGTACCGAGCGGAAAGCGCGTCTCTGCCGTGAGCGGGGGCACCGGGTAGAGGCCGCGCCGCGGTGGCTGAAAGGCGATCTCCACCGTTTCGCTTCCGCCCGCCGGCACGTCGCTCCATGCCCATTGGCCGCTGCCGCGCACGGCCATGCCGATGCCATAGCGCACCGACCGGCGCGCGTTGTGCAGCACCACGCGGAACACCGCTGCGGCACCTGCGTACTGCGCCTCGGGCGCGATCAGGTGCAGCGCCAGACCGCGCAGCGTACCGTGGCACACGTGCATGCCGACCGCGACGCTGCCAGCGAGCAGGAAGGTGAGCAGGTAGCCCAGGTTCAGCTGGTAGTTGATCGACGCGATCAACAGCACGAGCAGCGTGCCGGCCAGCATCCAGCCTGCGCGGGTCGGCACGATGTAGACGTTGCGCTGGGTGAGTTCAAGCGTGTCCGACGGCGCACGGCGCGACAGGAACCAGTCGTCGATGCGTTGCCGCGCGAACACCAGCGGATTCACGGCAGGGGCGTCGCCGCGATCATCGCGCGCACCTGCTCGACCGCACCGCGCCCCGCATCGCCGACCGGTGTGAGGCGGTGCGCGATGGTTTGAGGCAGCACGGCCTGTACATCGTCGGGCGCCACGTAGTCGCGGTTGGCGAGCAGCGCCTGCGCCTTGGCGGCACGCAGCACCGCGATGCCCGCACGCGGCGAGAGGCCCTGCAGGAACCACCGCCCACTGCGCGTCGCGGCAATGAGGTCCTGCACGTAGTTGAGCAACGGCTCGGCGGCATGCACTTGTTGCACCTTCTGCTGCAGCGCCGTGAGTTCGCCGGGCGTCAACAGCGCGGGGAGTCCGGCCAGCATCTCTCGGCGGTCCGCACCCGCCAGCAGCAGCCGCTCTGCCGCGCGGTCGGGGTAGCCGAGCGAGATGCGCATGAGGAACCGGTCTAGCTGCGATTCGGGCAAGGCGAAGGTGCCGAGCTGGTCGTGCGGGTTCTGCGTCGCGATCACGAAGAAGGGCGTCGGCAGCGGGCGGGTTTCGCCTTCGATGGTGACCTGCTTTTCTTCCATCGCCTCCAGCAGTGCGCTCTGCGTCTTGGGGCTCGCCCGATTGATCTCGTCGGCCAGCAAGACCTGGGCAAAGATCGGTCCGGGATGGAACACGAAGGCCTGTTGCCCGCGGTCGTAGATGGCGACCCCGGAGAGGTCGCCCGGCATCAGGTCGGCGGTGAACTGCACCCGCGAAAACTGCAGGCCGAAGGTGTGCGACAGCGCGTGGGCGAGGGTGGTCTTGCCGACACCCGGAACGTCTTCGATCAGCAGGTGGCCGCCCGCCAGCAGGCACGCCACGCAGTCGCGAACCTGCGCCTCTTTGCCCACAATCACCGTGTTAAGCTGACCCAACAAACTGGCGAGCTTCGTTGCGACGTCCATTTTTGTATCCATATGCAAACCATACCGTAAGGCCGCAGCCCCCGCGCTGCATGAGGCTTCGGGCTGCTAGTGAGACATGGGCAAAACCGGCTATTTCATACACCGCGACTTCTGGAAGCACGAGATGGGGCGCGGCCATCCCGAATGCCCCGAGCGCCTCGATGCGATCGAGGACCGGCTGCTCGCCACCGGCGTCAGCGACGCGCTGGAGCGCTGCGATGTGCCCCTTGCGACGTTGCCGCAGATCACGCGTGCCCATACCGCGGCGCACGTCGAACACCTCGAGGAATTGAGCCAGCGCCTCATCGCCGACGTGTCCGTCGGTGGACCCTCGCACGCGCAGGTCGACCCCGATACGTCGCTCAACAAGTTCACCGTACTGGCCGCACGACGTGCAGCTGGCGCCGCGATCGCCGCGACCGACGCCGTGATCTCCGGCCAGCTCGAGAACGCGTTTTGCGCGGTGCGGCCGCCGGGGCATCACGCGTGCCGCGACCAGGCGATGGGCTTCTGCTTCTTGAACAACATCGCGATCGCCGCTCGCCACGCCGTCGAGGTGCATGGCCTGAAGCGCGTGGCTGTCATCGACTTCGACGTGCACCACGGCAACGGCACCGAGAACATCCTCGCGAACGATCCGCACGTGCTGATGGTCGGGTTCTTCCAGCACCCTTTCTATCCATACAGCGGTGCGGACCATCCGGCCGCCAACATGCTCAACCTGCCGGTGCCCGCATACACCAAGGGCATGGACGTTCGCGAACTCATCGAGATGATGTGGATTCCGCGCCTCGAAGCGTTCCAGCCTGAAATGATCTTCGTGAGCGCAGGTTTCGATGCGCACCGCGACGACGACCTCGCGCAGATGGGGCTCAACGAGAACGACTACACCTGGATCACCAGCCGCATCCACGACATCGCGCGCCGCTACTCCGAAGGCCGCATCGTCTCGATGCTCGAAGGCGGCTACAACCTGGACGCGCTCGCGCGCAGCGTCGAAGCGCACATCCGTGTGCTGGCCGACCTGTAATCCATCGATGTTCAGCGACTTCCAGCGCCGCCTGGCCCTGATCGATTTTCGGACCGTCACGGTCGAGTTGCTGATCCTGGCGCTTTGCGTGGGCCTGGCGTGGGGCATCTGCCGCTGGTTCGGCCGTGACCAGGGGAAGGACTCCATCTGGTTCGGCGAGCGCACCTACGACGGCCTGTTGTTTCCGCTGCTCGCGCTGCTGCTGACGGATCTCGCGCGCCGCGGCGTGATCACGTTCCAGCCCGTGCTGGTGCTGCGTGTCGCGGTGTCGGTGTTTCTTTCGCTGGCGGCCATCCGATTGTTCGCGCGCGTGTTGCGGGCGGTGTATCCGGCCTCGTCGCTGGTGCGGCTGGTCGAGCGCACGATTTCCTGGATCGCGTGGATCGGTGCCATTCTCTGGATCGTGGGCTTGCTGCCGCCGGTGCTGGCCGAACTCGACCAGATCACGCTCGCCTTCGGCAAGACGCGCGTCAGCGTGCGCACGGTGTTCGAGGGCATCCTCTCCGCCGGCGTGGTGCTCATGATCGCGCTCTGGATCGCCGCGACCATCGAAAAGCGCATCCTGCGCGAAGCCGTCACCGACCTGTCGATGCGCAAGGTGGCATCCAATGCGATCCGCGCATGCCTGCTGCTGATCGGCCTGCTGGTCGCGCTGTCGGCGGTCGGCGTGGACCTCACGGCACTGTCGGTGCTCGGCGGTGCGCTCGGCGTCGGTCTGGGTTTCGGCCTGCAGAAGCTCGCCGCCAACTACGTGAGCGGGTTCGTCATCCTGCTGGAGCGCTCGATCCGCATCGGCGATAACGTGAAGGTCGATGGTTTCGAAGGCCGCATCACCGACATCAAGACGCGCTACACGCTCGTGCGTGCGGGCAACGGGCGCGAGTCGATCGTGCCGAACGAGTCGCTCATCACCAGCCGGGTGGAAAACCTCTCGCTGGCCGATCGCAAGTTGAACATCCAGACCAACATCGTGGTCGGCTACGAGAGCAACGTGTCGCAGGTACAGGGCATCCTCACCGGAGCAGCGGCAGCGCAGGCGCGCGTGCTGACCGATCCGGCGCCGATCGCGTACCTGGTCAACTTCGCGCCCGACGGGATCGAGTTCAACCTGCACTTCTGGATCGCCGATCCCGACAAGGGCAAGGACAACGTCCGGTCTGATATCAATGTCGCGATCCTCGAAGGTCTGCGGACAGCGCAAATCGACATTCCTTATCCCCAGCGCGTCGTGCGTGTGGAGTCCCTGCCGACGAACGGGTCTTCTCCGCAGGACTCTCGCCTATAATCGCAGAAAAGCACGGTCGTTCTTTTTTACCCTTGCCTAATGCGGGGCTGATTGAAATGGACAGTGCGCGCAGGGGTCGCCGCCTAGAATGTTTGGCTGCCCTGCATCCCGCTTTCGCAATCCAATGGAGTCATACCAATGAAGGTTCTGGTACCTGTCAAACGGGTCGTCGACTACAACGTCAAGGTTCGCGTCAAGAGTGACGGCTCCGGCGTCGACATCGCCAACGTCAAGATGAGCATGAACCCCTTCGACGAGATCGCCGTCGAAGAAGCCGTCCGTCTCAAAGAGAAGGGTGTGGTCACCGAAGTGATCGCCGTCTCGTGCGGCGATGCCAAGTGCCAGGAAACCCTGCGCACCGCGATGGCCATCGGTGCCGACCGCGGCATCCTGATCGAGACCACCGAAGAGTTGCAACCGCTGGCCGTCGCCAAGCTGCTGAAGGCGCTGGTCGACAAGGAACAGCCGCAGCTGATCATCCTCGGCAAGCAGGCGATCGACGACGACGCCAACCAGACCGGCCAGATGCTGGCCGCACTCGCCGACCTGCCGCAAGCCACCTTCGCCTCGAAGGTCGACGTCGCCGACGGCAAGGTCACCGTGGCGCGCGAAGTCGACGGCGGCATGGAAACCCTGACGCTCACGCTGCCGGCCGTCATCACGACCGACCTGCGCCTGAACGAGCCGCGCTACGTCACCTTGCCCAACATCATGAAGGCCAAGAAGAAGACGCTCGACGTCTTCAAGCCTGAAGACCTGGGCGTGGATGTGAAGCCCCGCCTGAAGACCCTGAAGGTCAGCGAGCCGCCGAAGCGCGGTGCAGGCATCAAGGTGCCTGACGTTGCAACGCTGGTGGACAAACTGAAGAACGAAGCGAAGGTGATCTGAACATGACCGCACTTGTTATTGCCGAACACGACCACGCGACCATCAAGCCCGCGACCCTCAACACCGTGACCGCCGCGATCGCCTGCGGTGGCGAAGTCCACGTGCTGGTGGCAGGTGCCAATGCCGCCGAAGCCGGCAAGGCCGCTGCGCAGATCGCTGGCGTTGCCAAGGTCATCGTGGCCGACAGCGCGAGCCTGGCCGAGAACCTCGCCGAGAACGTGGCCGCACAGGTGCTGGCCATCGCGTCGAACTACAGCCACATCCTGTTCCCGTCGACCGCCAACGGCAAGAACGTGGCCCCCCGCGTCGCGGCCAAGCTCGACGTGGCGCAGATCTCCGACATCACCAAGGTCGAGAGCCCGGACACTTTCGAGCGTCCGATCTACGCGGGCAACGCGATTGCGACCGTGCAGAGCAGCGATGCGACCAAGGTCATCACCGTGCGCACCACTGGCTTCGATGCGGCGGCTGCGACCGGCGGCAGCGCCACGGTGGAAACCGCCGACGGCGTGGCCGACAGCGGCAAGTCGAGCTTCGTCGGTCGCGAGGTCACGAAGAGCGAGCGTCCCGAACTGACGGCGGCCAAGATCATCGTGTCCGGTGGCCGTGCCCTTGGCAGCGCCGAGAAGTTCCAGGAAGTCATGGCGCCGCTGGCCGACAAGCTCAACGCAGGCCTTGGCGCCAGCCGCGCAGCGGTGGACGCGGGCTACGCACCGAACGACTGGCAAGTGGGCCAGACCGGCAAGATCGTGGCGCCCCAGCTCTACATCGCCGCCGGCATCTCGGGCGCGATCCAGCATCTGGCCGGCATGAAGGACTCCAAGGTGATCGTCGCGATCAACAAGGACGAGGAAGCGCCGATCTTCTCGGTGGCCGACTACGGGCTGGTCGCCGACCTGTTCACTGCCGTGCCGGAACTGGTCAAGGCCATCTGATTCCGCACCTCTGACCGGTTTTCGAAGGGCATCGTTCGCGATGCCCTTTTCACATCTTTTCGCTGGAGACACCCCATGAGCTACACCGCCCCGATCAAGGACATGCTGTTCGACATCGAGCATCTTGCGAACATCGCACAGGTCGCAAAGATGCCCGGCCTCGAAGACGCCGGGCTCGAAACCGCCCAGGCGGTGCTGGAGGAATGCGCACGCTTTAACCAGGACGTGATCGCGCCGCTGAACGTCGCCGGCGACCGCAACCCGTCTTCGTTCAAGGACGGTGTCGTCACGACCACCCCGGGCTTCAAGGAAGCCTTCGCGCAGTACGCGGCGGGCGGCTGGCAAGGGCTGCAGCACCCGGGCGATTTCGGTGGACAGGGGCTGCCCAAGACCATCGGCGCGGCCTGTACCGAGATGCTCAATTCGGCCAACATGAGCTTCGCGCTGTGCCCGTTGCTGAGCGACGGTGCGACCGAAGCGCTGCTGACGGCCGGCTCCGACGAGCTCAAGGCGACCTACCTCGAGAAGCTGGTGACCGGCCAGTGGACCGGCACGATGAACCTCACCGAGCCGCAGGCCGGCAGCGACCTTGCGATGGTGCGCAGCCGCGCCGAGCCGCAGCCCGACGGCACCTACAAGGTCTTCGGCACCAAGATCTACATCACCTACGGTGAGCACGACATGGCCGAGAACATCGTGCACCTCGTGCTGGCGCGCGTGACCGGTGCGCCCGAAGGCGTCAAGGGCATCAGCCTCTTCGTCGTTCCGAAGTTCATGGTGGGCCAGGACGGCACGCTGGGCGAGCGCAACGACGTGCATTGCGTGAGCATCGAACACAAGCTCGGCATCAAGGCTTCGCCGACGGCGGTGCTGCAGTACGGCGACCACGGCGGTGCGGTCGGCTACCTCGTCGGCGAGGAGAACCGCGGCCTCGAGTACATGTTCATCATGATGAACTCGGCGCGCTACGCGGTCGGCATGCAGGGCATCGCGGTCGCCGAGCGTGCGTACCAGCATGCAGTGGCCTACGCACGCGATCGCGTGCAGAGCCGGCCGGTCGATGGCTCGATCAACGCGAGCGCGCCGATCATTCACCATCCCGACGTCAAGCGCATGCTCATGACGATGCGTGCCTACACCGAGGGCTGCCGCGCGATGGCCTCGGTGGCTGCGGCCGCCTACGACGCCGCGCACCACCACGAAGACGCCGACACGCGCAAGCAGAACGCGGCCTTCTATGAATTCATGGTGCCGCTCGTAAAGGGCTTCAGCACCGAGATGAGCCTCGAAGTGACCTCGCTCGGCGTGCAGGTGCATGGCGGCATGGGCTTCATCGAGGAGACGGGCGCGGCGCAGTACTACCGCGACGCCAAGATCCTCACGATCTACGAGGGCACGACGGCGATCCAGGCCAACGACCTCGTGGGCCGCAAGACCGCGCGCGACGGCGGCCAGACCGCGAAGGCGATCGCTGCCCAGATCGAGAAGACCGAAGCCGAGCTCGCGAAGAGCGACCGGCCGGCTGCGGCGGCCGTGCTCAAGCGCCTGACCGCGGCACGCCAGGCTTTTGTCGAGGTGGTCGACTTCGTGGCCGGCCAGACCAAGGCCTCGCCCAACGCCGTGTTCTCCGGCAGCGTGCCCTACCTCATGCTGGCCGGCAACCTGATGGCGGGCTGGCAGCTGGCGCGTTCGCTGATCATTGCCGAGGACCTCGCGTCGCGCAGTGTCGACACCGACTTCATGCTCGCGAAGATCGCCACGGCGCGTTTCTACGCAGAACACATCCTCAACAAGGTGCCCGGCATCCGCGACAGCATCCTCGACGGCGCCGAGAGCGTCACGGGGCTGGCGCTCGAAGCCTTCTGAGCCCGACTTTCCACAACTCCAAGAGACAAAGCGCCATGTCGAAACTACCTCCCATCCTCGCGAACCTGCCGCTGCCGATCATCGGTTCGCCGCTCTTCATCATCAGCACGCCCAAACTCGTCATTGCCCAGTGCAAGGCGGGCGTGGTCGGCTCCATGCCGGCGCTCAATGCGCGCCCGGCGCCGCAGCTCGAGGAGTGGCTGATCGAGATCACAGAAGAACTCGCCGCGTACAACAAGGCGAACCCGGACAAGCCCGCCGCACCGTTCGCCATCAACCAGATCGTGCACAAGAGCAACGACCGGCTCGAGCACGACATGGCGATGGTCGTGAAGTACAAGGTGCCGATCGTCATCACTTCGCTCGGCGCGCGGGTCGACGTCAATGAAGCGGTGCACAGCTACGGCGGCGTCACGCTGCACGACATCATCGACAACAAGTTCGCGAAGAAGGCGATCGAGAAGGGCGCGGACGGCATCATCGCGGTCGCGGCCGGCGCTGGCGGCCACGCGGGCGTGAAGAGCCCGTTCGCGCTGATCCAGGAAATTCGCCAGTGGTTCGACGGCCCGATCGCGCTGTCGGGCTCGATCTCCACCGGCGACGCGGTGCTCGCGGCCCAGGCCATGGGCGCCGACTTCGCCTACATCGGCACTGCCTTCATCGCGACCGAAGAAGCACGCGCGAGCGATGGCTACAAGCAGGCCATCGTCGATGGCAGCTCGGACGACATCGTCTACTCGAACCTCTTCACCGGCGTGCACGGCAACTACCTCGCACCGTCGATCGTGGCGGCGGGCATGGACCCGACCAACCTGCCGCAGGGTGACCTGAAGACCATGGACTTCGGCACGGGCGATGGCGCGAAGGCCAAGGCCTGGAAGGACATCTGGGGCTCGGGCCAGGGCATCGGCGCAATCACCGAGGTCGCCACCGCGGCCGCCTACATCGACAAGCTCAAGCGCGAATACAACGCCGCGCGGCAACGTCTCGCACTCTGATCGTTTAGGCGTGAACAGGCTTTCCGCCGCCCAGGCGCGGAAAGCGTTCATTGCCCGACGATCGCCGGCCCGTGCAATGCGGGACCGTTGAAGACTTCGTCCGTGCCGTCGCCGGCACGACAAACCGCGTTGCCGCTCCGGCGCGCCACCCTGGACGAAACACCCTAGTGCGCGCACCTCACGGGGGTGGGCAAAACCTGAGTCGCGCGTTATGATTCTGCAAAGTTCAGTAAATACTGAAAATACACGAAATACAAAATGAATCCGTCGTCATCGTCCGTGCCGTCTTCGCGATCGCTTGCGTCGCCTGGCGCGGGCGATGTCGCACTGGCCGCGGCGCCACTGGTGTGGCTGCCTCAGGCCGCCTTGCTGGCCTGGGCACTGCAAGGGATCGCATCGGGACGCGGCATCGATGCCGTGTGGCAGCCGGCGATCGGGATCGTGGCGCTTGGCCTGGTTCGAGCGCTGTGCGAGGCTTGGGGCGCCCGCCGCGTGTTCGCTTCAGCCCGGGCCCGGTTGTCCATGCTCCGTGCGCAAGCCGCCTGCGTTCTTGCAGCGGCTTCTCCGCTCGATCGCCGGCGCCCTGCGTCGGGTCTGGCCGCGAGCGTGCTGGCCGAGCAGGCCGAGGCGCTGGTGCCGTACCTCGTGCGCTACCAGCCGGCGCGGCTGCGCGTGATGCTGGTCCCGCTGGTGATGTGGATGGCGGTGGCCAGCCAGTCCTGGGTGGCCGCGCTCGTGCTGCTGTTCGCCGCGCCGATCATTCCCGTCTTCATGGCCATCATCGGGTGGCGCGCGCGTGCCGCCAGCGAGGCACAGATGGTCGAGATGGGCAGCATGAATGCGTTTCTCCTCGATCGGCTGCGTGGCCTCTCGACGTTGCGCGCGCTGGGAGCGATCGACGTCACGGCCCTTCGGCTCGACGCGTCCGCACAGTCGTTGCGCCGACGCACGATGGCGGTGCTGCGCGTCGCCTTCCTTTCGTCGGCGGTGCTCGAGCTGTTCTCCGCGCTCGGCGTGGCGATGGTCGCGGCGTACGTCGGATTCCACCTGCTCGGCACCCTCGGCTTCGGCGCCTGGGGGCAGCAGCTCAGCCTGGGACAGGGGATGTTCGTGCTGTTGCTGGCGCCTGCGTTCTTCGAGCCGCTGCGAGAGCTCTCCGCTGCCTGGCACGACCGCGCCGCCGGACAGGCCGCGCTGCAGGCGTTGACGCAAATCGGCCAGGAGGGCCAACCCATGCCAGGTGCCGGCGCCATGCCCACGGCCTTGGTATCTGTCGACACGGCGAACCCGTCGCGCGCCGCGCCGTCCGTCAGCGTGCACGACCTGCACTTTGCGCACGCCGGTGAACAAGCGGTGTTCGAGGGCTTCGACCTGCGCGTCGGGGCAGGCGAGCACATTGCGTTGATGGGCGAGAGCGGCGCAGGCAAGACGGCATTGCTGTCGCTGCTGGCGGGCCTGCAGGCGGCCACGCGTGGCGAGATCGCGATCGGCGGTGTGGCGCTGAACGACCGCACGGCCGTGGCCCTGCGCCAGCGCATCGGCTGGATGAGCCAGCGCCCGCACGTGTTCGCCGGATCGGTCGACAGCAATGTGACGCTCGGGCGTCCGCACATCGATGCCGCACAGGTCGATGTAGCGATGCGCGTGGCCGGGCTCGCAGACGTGACACAGGCGCATCCGCGCGGCCGCCTCGGCGAGGGCGGCAGCGGCCTGTCGGGTGGCGAGGCGGTGCGACTCGCGCTCGCGCGCATGGCCTTGCATCGCGACGCCGACCTGCTGCTGGTCGACGAGCCGACGGCCCATCTCGACACCGATACCGCACGCCGCGTGGCCGATGCCCTGTGCGAGCTCGCGCGCGGCAAGACCCTCATCGTCGCGACGCACGATCCGGTGCTGGCTGCGCGCATGCACCGCGTGATCTCGCTGGATCCGTTGCAGCAGCGGGAGGCCGCATGAGCGCGCGCAGGGACGATCTGCGCACCGTGCTGCGACCGTTCGCCGCCACGCACCTGCGTGCGCTGCTGCTCGGTGCGCTGCTGGCCTGCGTCACGGTGCTCTCGGGCATGGCGTTGCTCGGCCTGTCGGGGTGGTTCATCACCGCGACCGCGCTGGCCGGGCTGAGCGCTTCGACCGCCTTCATGTTCGACGTGTTCATGCCCTCCGCAGGAATCCGCCTGCTGGCCGTCGGACGCACCGCTGCGCGTTACGGCGAACGGCTGGTCACGCACGACGCGACGTTTGCGGTGCTTGCGGGCCTGCGCGTCCGGCTTTTTCGCGGCTGGGCACAACCCGGGGCGGCACGCGAACTGATCGCGCGGCCCGCGCGCCTGTTGTTCCGCCTCACCAGCGACATCGATGCGCTGGAGTCGCTCTACCTGCGCATGATCGTCCCCGCGCTCGCCGCGCTGGGCGCTGCACTGATGGCCGGGGTGGTGCTGGGCTTCCTGCACGCCGGGCTTGGCTTGGTGTTTGCGCTGTGGTTGTTGCTTGGCGGGTTCGGCGTGGCTGTTTTAATGGCGCGCCGCGCACTGCGGCCTGCGGTGCAGCGCGTCCATGCGATCGAGACGCTGCGTTCTCGCGCGATCGACCTGATGGCGGGGCAGACCGATCTGGTGATGGTAGGGCGACTCCAGGCGCAGTGCGACGCCATGGCCGCGGCCGACCGGCGCCTGGCCCGCGCCGACCTCGCATTGAATCGTCTCGAAACAGCGTCCGGCGCGGCTTATGGCGTCCTCGGCAGCCTGAGCCTTGCAGGCGTGCTGATCGTCGTCGGTATGCTGGCCGGCGAGGGCGTGATCGGTGCGCCGGCCGCTGCTCTGGCGCTGCTGATCGCGTTGACCGCCGTCGAGCCCTTCGCGGGCCTGCGCCGCGGGGCGCTCGATGCGGGCCGCACCTGGGTGGGAATTCGGCGCCTCGCGCCGCGCCTGCGCGACGATGGAGCCAAGGCGCCTGGCGAGGCTCAAGCCGTCACGACGGACGCCGCGTTGCAACTGCGCGATGTCGTGGCCGGCCATGACCCTGCCATTGCCGTGTTGCATGGCATCGGCCTGACGCTGCGCCCGGGCGAGCGTGTTGCCGTCGTCGGTGCCAGCGGGGCGGGCAAGTCGACGCTGCTGGCGCTGGCCGCCGGCGAACTCATGCCGATCTCCGGCACGCTGCAGGCCGCGCCGGCGTGCTTGCTCACCCAGCGCACCGAACTGTTCCAGGACACGTTGCGCGACAACCTCCTGCTGGCCGACCCCGCCGCGAGCGACGAGGCACTCTGGCGCGCGTTGCAGCAGGCCGGCCTGGACGCCGACGTCCGCGCGCTCGGCGCCGGACTCGACACGCCGCTCGGCGAAGGCGGACTGGGACTTTCGGGCGGGCAGTCTCGCAGGCTCGCGCTCGCGCGCTTGCTGCTGCGCCCGACCTCGCTCTGGTTGCTCGACGAGCCCACCGAGGCGCTCGACGCCGCCGTGGCGCACGACGTGCTGCAGCGCCTGGCCGCACAGGCCGGCGGCCGATCGGTGCTGATCGCCACGCATCTGCAGCGCGAAGCCGCCCTGGCCAACAGGCTCGTGTGCCTTGCACAGGGGCGCATCGTCGCCGACGTGGTGCGCGGTACCGAAGCCTTCGATGCCGCGCTGCGCGCGCTGCGTCCCGACTGATTTCAAGAAAGAAAAGAGGAACCCACCATGGACCTGGACATCGTTGCGCTCTCGCGATTGCAGTTCGCGATCACTGCGCTCTATCACTTCCTGTTCGTGCCGCTCACGCTCGGGCTGTCGATCATTCTCGCCATCATGGAGACCGTCTACGTGATGACGGGCCGCGTGATCTGGCGCGACATGACCAAGTTCTGGGGCGTGCTCTTCGGCATCAACTTCGCGATGGGCGTGGCCACCGGCGTGGTGATGGAGTTCCAGTTCGGCATGAACTGGAGCTATTACAGCCACTATGTCGGCGACATCTTCGGCGCGCCGCTGGCGATCGAAGGCCTGATGGCCTTCTTCCTCGAAGCCACCTTCGTCGGCCTGTTTTTCTTCGGGTGGGACAAGCTCTCGAAGGTCGGCCACCTGACCACGACGTGGGCGGTGGCCATCGGCTCGAACTTCTCGGCGCTGTGGATCCTGATCGCCAACGGCTGGATGCAGAACCCGGTCGGCTCGGCCTTCAATCCGCAGACCATGCGCATGGAAGTGACCGACTTCTTCGCGGTGCTGACGAACCCGGTGGCGCAGGCCAAGTTCGTGCACACCGTGTCGGCGGGCTACGTCTGTGCGGCGGTGTTCGTGCTCGGCATCTCCGCCTGGTATCTCCAGAAGGGCCGCCATGTCGAACTGGCCAAGCGCTCTATGACCGTGGCCGCCTCGTTCGGCCTGGCCGCGGCGCTGTCGGTCGCGGTGCTCGGCGACGAGAGCGGCTACCTGTCGAGCGAGCACCAGAAGATGAAGCTTGCTGCCATCGAAGGCATGTGGGAAACCAAGCCCGCGCCTGCTGCGTTCACGGTGGTCGGCTTCCCCGACCAGGAAGCGCGCGAGACGCACTATGCGATCCACATTCCAGCCATCATGGGCCTGATCGGCACGCGCTCGCTGGACACCGTGATCCCCGGCATCGACGAGCTCGTGAAGCGCGCCGAGGTGCGCATCCGCCAGGGCATCAAGGCCTACGACGCGCTGCAGCAGATCCGTGCGGCCGGCAGCACGCAGACTGTCACGCAGGGCGTGCGCGACAGTTTCGAGAACAACGGGCCCGACCTCGGCTACGCGTTGCTGCTCAAGCGCTACGTGGACGACCCGCGCCAGGCGACCGACGCGCAGATCGCCAAGGCGGCCTGGGACACGGTGCCGCAGGTCGCGCCGCTCTTCTGGCTGTTCCGCGTGATGGTGGGCATCGGGATGATCCTGATCCTGCTGACCGGCACCTTCTTCGTGCTCTCGGCGCGCCGCCGGCTGGACCGCCATCGCTGGTTGCTGAAGGCTGCGGTCTGGGCCATTCCGCTGCCGTGGATCGCGATCGAGGCCGGCTGGCTCGTGGCCGAGTTCGGACGGCAGCCGTGGATCATCGAAGGCGTGCTGCCGACGGCGGTGGCGGTGTCGGACCTCGGCGTCACGACGTTGCTGCTCACGCTGGCCGGCTTCATCGCGATCTACACGGTGCTGTTCGTCATCGAGATGAAGCTGCTGCTCAAGGTGATCCGCAAGGGGCCGGAGCTGGAGCATTCGCCCGAAGTCGGTGCGACCCATCCACGACGCGTGCCCGCGGTGCGCCTTCCCCTTGCTGCAACGGAGTGAACCATGGTCCTGCATGAACTCGTCACCTACGACACCTTGCGCCTGATCTGGTGGGCGCTCATCGGCGTGCTGCTGGTCGGCTTCGCGGTCACCGACGGTTTCGACCTCGGCAGCGGCATCCTGCTGCCGTTCGCGGCCCGCACCGACGTGGAGCGGCGCGTGGTCATCAACAGCGTCGGCCCCGTGTGGGAGGGCAACCAGGTGTGGCTCATCCTGGGCGGCGGCGCGGTGTTCGCGGCGTGGCCGCAGCTCTACGCCGTGTCGTTCTCCGGCTTCTACCTGGCGATGTTCGTGATCCTCACGGCGCTGATCCTGCGGCCGGTCGCCTTCAAGTTCCGCAGCAAGCGCGAAGCGCCCGCGTGGCGCGCGCGCTGGGACTGGGTGCTCTTCTTCAGCGGCCTGGTGCCGGCGTTGATCTTCGGCGTCGCCATCGGCAACGTGCTGCAGGGCGTGCCGTTCCGCTTCGACGCGGACATGCACATCTTCTACGACGGCACCTTCTTCGGCCTGTTGAACCCGTTCGCGCTGCTGTGCGGGCTGGTGTCGGTGGCGATGCTCGTGATGCACGGCGCGGCGTGGCTGGTGCTCAAGACGGCCGGTCCCGTGGCCGAACGCGCGCGCAGCTACGGCATGGGCGCGGCGGTGCTGACGGTGGCGCTGTACGCACTGGCGGGCGTGGTGCTGGCCTTTTTCATCGGTGGCTATCGCATCAGCAGCGTGATCGACGTCGTCGGGCCTTCGAATCCGATGCTCAAGACGGCGGAACTGCATGCGGGTGCCTGGCTGGCGAACTACGCGGCACACCCCTGGACGATCGCTGCGCCGGCACTCGGCTTCGCCGGTGCCCTTGCAGCGCTGGGCGCGCTGGCTGCGCGAAGAGGTGGCCTGGCGCTGCTCGGCGCGGCGGGCAGCATCGCTGGCATCATCCTGAGCGTGGGCGCTTCGATGTTCCCGTTCATCCTGCCGTCGTCGATCGATCCGCGGGCCAGCCTCACGGTGTGGGATTCGTCATCGAGCCACCTCACGCTGTTCATCATGCTGGTGGTCACCGCGGTGTTCATTCCTGTCATCCTCGCGTACACGACCTGGGTCTACCACGTGCTGTGGGGCAAGGTCGACGAACAGGCCATCCGTGACGAGACATCGCACGCCTACTGATCAAGGAACATTCGCTATGTGGTACTTCTCCTGGATTCTCGGACTGCCCCTGGCAGCCGCCTTCGCCGTGCTCAACGCCATGTGGTACGAGCTGATGGACGACGACGCCGTGCGGCGCGAAAAGCTCGCGACCCCCGAGTCCTCGCTCGGGCAGGAGCGGCTGTGAAGGCGGCGCGTTTGCGCGGTGCCGCGTTCGCGTTGCTGGTGCTGGCCGGCGGCGTGCAGGCCGAACCGCTGGTGGTGGGCGCTTCAATGCCGCCGATCGCGGTGGAGAGCCAACACGGGCAAGCCGTGAGCATCACGCCGGCAACCCGCAAGCTGATCTTCGCGGCCGACAAGGCTGCCGGTGATCTGGCCACCAGCGTGCTGGCACCGGAGCCGGCCGGCGTGCTCGACCGCCTGAACGCGGTCTACCTCGCCGACATCAGCGGCATGCCGGCCTTCGTGACGCGCATATCCGCGCTGCCCAAGATGCGCGAGCTGCCTTTCACGGTCGGCCTGGTGCGGGACGCGGCCGTCACGGTGGACCTGCCGCGCCAGCCTGGCCAGGTCACCGTGGTCGACATCGACCAGGGACGTGCCGTCCAGATCCGCAGCGCGGCGGACGCTGCGGCGCTGCGCAAATCGCTCGGGCTCTGAGGCGCCCTCAGTCGGCGGCGGGCTTCTTCTTGCTGCCGCCGGTCAGCTTGTCCTTCAGGCCGAGCACGCGCGTCACCGCCGCACCCATGCCCATCAGCTGCATGGCGGTGTCGGGCGACAGGCGTTGCACGTCGTCGAACCAGTTCATGAGGCGCGCGATCAGTTCGTGCATCTCGCGCATGCGTTCCTGCGCGTGACGCTCGGCCTCGCTGCCGGGCTTTTCGAGCAGCGCGTTGCGCAGCATCGAGAGCGTCGGCTCGATCTCGCGGCGGCGGCGCTCTTCGGCCAGCACGCGAAAGATCTCCCACACATCGGACGGCGCCTCGAAATACTCGCGCCGGTCGCCAGCCTGATGCCGCAGCCGCACGAGCCGCCAGGCCTGCAGTTCCTTCAGGCCCATGCTCACATTGGAGCGCGAGAACTGCAGCTGTTCGGCGATCTCGTCGGCGTTGAGCGCACGCTCCGAGATGAAGATCAGCGCATACATCTGCCCGACGGTGCGGTTGATGCCCCACTTGCTGCCCATCTCGCCGAAGTGCGCGACGAACTGTCGGTTGAGGGGAGGGAGTTCGGAAAGATTCGGCATGCGCGCATTGTCGCGCGGCTTGCTTCAATTTTCAGGAAGTGCTGTAAGTCGGAAAGCCTGGCGCATCGACACCTATTTCCAGGGCGTCGGCGCAGGCACTTCTGCCGCGGGCTCGCAATCGACGCTCTTGAAGTCCGCGGGCGAGACGATCTCGAGGTACTCCATGTCCGGCGAGTAGTCGAACAGGAAATGGCGGATGCCCGGCCTTTGGTGAACCACGTCGCCGGCCTCGACCAGCGTCTCCTTGTCTTCGTACATGAACTTTGCCCAGCCCTTGGTCATGATCACGATCTGGAAATCCGCCTCATGACGGTGCCAGCCCGTGCCCTCTTCCGGGGGCATGTTCGCCTTGACCAGGTGCGCGATGACCGCGCCGTTCGTCGCGGCGGCGACGCCGAGGTCCTTGTAGAGGAAGAAGTCCCTCAGGCCACCGGGCTTGAACTCGGTGTCGCCGGGTTTGACGTGGGAGAACTTGGTCGCAGTGCGGTCCAGCATGAGGCGCTCCTTCGCAGGGGTGGTGGTGCTGCGCTGCAGCATGCATAAAGCGTTCCCGGGGCGGGCGTGATAATCCGTTTCCATGAGCGGCAACACCTTCGGCACCCTTTTCGCAGTCACCAACTTCGGTGAATCCCACGGCCCGGCCATCGGTTGCGTGATCGACGGGTGCCCGCCCGGCATGGCGCTCTCCGAGGCGGACATTCAGGGCGACCTCGACCGGCGCCGCCCTGGCACCAGCCGCCACGTGACGCAGCGCAACGAACCCGATGCGGTGCAGATCCTCAGTGGCGTCTACGAGGGCAAGACCACCGGCACCCCGATCGCGTTGCTGATTCAGAACACCGACCAGCGCAGCAAGGACTACGGCCAGATCGCGCAGCAGTTCCGCCCCGGCCACGCCGACTTCACCTACTGGAAGAAATACGGCATTCGCGATCCGCGCGGTGGTGGCCGTTCGTCGGCCCGGCTCACGGCGCCGATGGTCGCGGCCGGCGCCGTCGCCAAGAAGTGGCTCCTCGAAAAATACGGCACCGTGTTCCGTGGCTGCATGGTGCAGATCGGCGACACCGTGATTCCGTTCGAAAGCTGGGACCACGTGCCGAACAACCCCTTCTTCGCACCCAAGGCCGATGTGAGCGATCTCGAGGCCTACATGGACGCGTTGCGCAAGGCCGGCGACTCGTGCGGTGCGCGCATCCGCGTGACGGCGTCGAACGTGCCCATCGGGCTCGGCGAGCCGTTGTTCGACAAGATGGACAGCGACATCGCCTACGCGATGATGGGTATCAACGCGGTCAAGGGCGTCGAGATCGGCGCCGGCTTCGCGAGCGTCATGCAGCGCGGAACCTCGCATGGCGACTCGATCACGCCGAGCGGCTTCGTGACCAACAACTCGGGCGGCACGCTGGGTGGCATCACGACCGGGCAAGACCTGGAGGTGAGCATCGCGATCAAGCCGACCAGCTCGATCATCAGCCCGCGCCAGTCCATCGACGTGAACAACCAGCCGGTCGAGGTGGTCACCAAGGGACGGCACGACCCGTGTGTCGGCATTCGCGCCACCCCGATCGCCGAGGCGATGCTGGCGCTGGTCGTGATGGAGCACGCGCTGCGCAACCGTGCGCAGAACGGCGAAGGCCGCGAGGCCGAGCCGCAGGACGCAGCGCCGTCGGTGCCGCAAGCCTCTTTCCTCTGACCGGATTCGCCGATGTTCCGCATGCCTCCCGCGACCCAGGCGCTCATCCTGACCTGCGTGCTCGCGTTCTGCGGCCAGTACTTCCTGGACCTCGACGCCTTCGCGCTCTGGCCCGTCGGCTCGGGCCAGTTCATGCCCTGGCAGATGGTGAGCTACGCCTTCCTGCACGGAGGCCTGTCGCACCTGATCTTCAACATGTTCGGGCTCTACATGTTCGGCGCCGAACTGGAGCGCGTCTGGGGCTCGCCTCGGCTGCTGGCTTTCTACTTCGTGAGCGTGCTGTGCGCGGCATTGGCGCAGCTCGGCGTCGCGGCCTGGAGCGGCAGCATGGTGCCGACCATCGGCGCCTCGGGCGGACTGTTCGGCTTGCTGGTCGGCTTCGCGATGCTTTTTCCGAACCGCAGGATCGTGCCGCTGATCCCGCCGATCCCGATGCCCGCGTGGCTCTTCGTGGTCATTTACGGCGTCATCGAGCTCGGCCTCGGCGTGACCGGCAGCATGAGCGGCGTGGCGCATTTCGCGCATCTCGGGGGGCTGGCCGGCGGCTGGCTCACGCTTCGCTACTGGCGCGGGCAGCCGCCGTTCGGTTGGGGCCGGCGCCGGTAATAACCCGAAGTTGGATCGTTGATCGACCGGATGCGATCAATGATCGATCGTTTTGTTCGGCCGCGGGCGTGCGCCGGTCGCGCCTCGCATCTACAGTCACCTGACCCCCAGCGAGACAAGCATGACCCAACGCATCCATGGCAGCACGCAGGCCTACCTGATCCCTGGCGACCCGGTGCGCAACGTGCGCCTGCCGCGCCTGTTCAACGCCGCGTTCGAGCGTTTCGACATCGACGCGGTGCTGCTGCCCATGCAGGTGTCTCGCCGTGATTTCGCGGTATTCTTCCAGTCGTCCTTCCTCGCGCGCAACGTGCGCGGAATGGTCATCGCGCCGCCGCACAAGCCGCTGGTGGTCGACCTGCTCGACGGCTGCGGCCTGTTCGGGCGCGTGGCGGGTTCGGTCAACGTCGTGCGTCGCACCGACGACGATGAACTCGAAGGCGATCTGTTCGACGGCGAGGGCCTGATCGGCGCGCTCGACCACTACAACATTCCGTGTCGCGGCAAGCGGGTCCTGATCCTCGGCGCTGGCGTGAGCGCCGCCGCGGTGGGTGTCGCGCTGGCAGACGGCGGCACGGTGAACGGCGCCGAGCATCTGCCCTTTTTCGACACGATGGCCGGCAAGGCCGCGGGCGTCGCTGCCAAGCTCGACGACTTCTTCGACGCGACCGTGGTCGCCGCCGACAGCAACGCGCCGGAGGGCTTCGACCTCGTCATCAACGCCACGCCGCTCGGCCTCAACGAGACCGACGCGCTGCCTGTCGATGTGGCGCGCCTGGAAAGCCACGCTGCCGTGTTCGACATCCTGCTGCGCAACCAGCCGACCGCGCTGGTGCGTGCCGCCCGTGCGCGCGGCGTCCACGCGCAGGCCGGCTTCGAGATGCTGATCCAGCAGATGCCGCATTACCTGCGGTACTTCGGCTACGAAGCTGCCGCCGAGTCGCTCGCCGACGACGCCGACTTCCTGCGCGAGCTGGTGTATCCGCCGGCGATGCACGCTGAAATCCGCGACCCGTTGCGCTACCGATCGTCCAGCGTCGCCTGAATCCCTCTTTTTTGCTCTGAACCGACCCGACCCGCCATGATTTCCGGCAAGACCACTCTCATCGCCCACCTGGGCTACCCGACCGAAGCCTTCAAGGCGCCGATGATCTACAACCCGTGGTTCGACAAGCAGGGCATCGATGCGGTGGTGGTGCCCATGGGCGTGAAGCCGGAGGACTACGCGACGTCGCTCCAATCGATCTTCAGGTTCTCGAACCTGCGCGGCGCGCTCGTCACCATGCCGCACAAGGTCACCACCATGGACCTGGTCGACGAGGTCACGCCGACGGCGCGCATCGCGGGCGCCTGCAATGCGATCCTCAAGCGCGCCGATGGCAGCCTGCTGGGAGACCAGTTCGATGGTGCCGGCTTCGTGCGCGGCGTCGAGCGCAAGGGGCGGCTCTTCAAGGGGGCGCGCGTGCTGGTGTCGGGCACCGGCGGCGTCGGCTCGGCGATTGCGGCGTCCATCGCCGCGGCCGGTGCCGCGGAGCTCGCGTTGTTCGACATGAGCGACGCCTCGGCCGAGGCCCTGGCCACCCGCCTCAAGGCGCACTATCCCGACATGACCGTGACGACCGGATCGAAGGACCCGGCCGGGTTCGACGTGGTGGTCAACGCAACGCCGCTCGGCATGAAGGAGGGCGATCCGCTGCCCTTCGACATCGATCGCATCAGCCCCGACACCTTCGTCGGCGAGGTGGTGATGAAGTCCGAGTACACGCCGCTGCTGCAGGCCGCCAAGGCGAAGGGCTGCGCGGTGCAGGTCGGGACCGACATGCTGTTCGAGATGATTCCGGCCTACCTCGAATTCTTCGGATTCGGCACCGCGTCGGCGGACGAGCTGCGCGCCGTTGCTCAGCTACGCTACTGACCCATGAGCATTTTCGAAAGCTTTCTCTCCACGCCCGAAATGCAGGAAGCGTTCGGCGACCGCGCGTTCGTCGACGCCATGCTGCGCTTCGAAGCCGCACTCGCGCGCGCCCAGGCGGCCGAGGGGCTGATCCCCGAAAGGGCAGCGCAGGTCATCGGCGCGCAGTGCGACGTCGATGCATTCGACATCGCGGCCATCGTGCGCGACAGCAGTCGCGCGGGCAGCGTGGCAATTCCGCTGGTGAAGGCGCTGCGCGAAGCAGTGGTGCAGGCCGACGCGGACGCCGCGCCGTTCGTGCACTTCGGCAGCACCAGCCAGGACGTGATCGACAGCGCGATGGCACTGGTCACGCGCGACGCGCTGGCGCTGGTCGAGGCCGATCTTGCCAAGGCCGTCGACGCGCTGCTTGAGCTGGCGACCCTGCACGCCACGACGCCGATGCTGGCGCGCACGCTGATGCAGCCGGCCTCGGTCACGAGCTTCGGCTTCAAGTGCGCAAGCTGGGCGGCGCCCCTGGTGCGCAGCCGTTCGCGGCTGCGCGAGGCGGCCCGGCACGCGCTGCAATTGCAGCTGGGTGGCGCGGTGGGCACGCTGGCGCAGATGCGCGGGCAGGGCGCCGCAGTGCGGGCGCGCGTGGCTCAGGACCTGGGGCTTGCCGACCCCGGCGCCACATGGCACACGCAGCGCGACGAGTGGGTCGCGCTGGGCTGCGCGCTAGGGCTCATGACCGGCAGCCTCGGCAAGATTGCGGACGACATCGCGCTGCTCGGCCAGTACGAGGTCGCCGAGGTCGCGGAGCCGAGCGAGCCGGGCCGCGGCGGCTCGTCCGCCATGCCGCACAAGCGCAACCCGGTCGCATCGATGGTCGCGATTGCGGCCGCGCATCGCGCGCCCCAGCGCGTGGCGGCATTGCTCGCGTCCATGCCGCAGCAGCACGAGCGCGCGCTCGGCGCCTGGCAGGCCGAGCTCGCCGAATGGCCTCAGCTGTGGATGTCCGCGCACGGCAGCGTGCGCGCCATGGCGCAGGCCTTGCCCGGCCTGCAGGTCGATGCGGCACGGATGCGTGCCAACATCGACCGACTGCGCGCCGAGATTCCGCAGGCCGCCGCTGACGAATGGTTCGACCCCGCGCTGGCGCAGAACGCCGGCGCCATCGCGCTCGCCGAGATCGCGGCGATGCGCAGCCGACTCACAGAACAGGATTGATCCCGATGACCGCACCCGATGCGTCCCGCAACCACTACGAATCCGGCTTGGTCAACCGTCGCCGCGTGCTCGGCGATGCTTGGGTCGACAAGTCGCTGGCCAACCGCAACGACTTCAACGCCGAATTCCAGGAACTCATCACGCGCCATGCCTGGAACGACATCTGGGGCCGGCCGGCGCTGGGCGACAAGACGCGTCGCTACATGGTGCTGTCCATGATGCTCGGCATCCACGCCTACGAAGAGTTCGCGATGCATGTGCGCGCCGCGCTCGACGGGCCGCCCGAGTCGTGCCTCACGCCCGACGACATCAAGGAAGTGATCATGATGGCCGCCATCTACTGCGGTGTGCCGGTCGCCAACCATGCCTTCGGCATCGCCACGGGCATCCTGCGCGAGAAGGGCCTGTTGCCCGCCGTACCGATGAAGGAAACCCCATGACGACCGCTTTCCCCACGCTCCACGTCGTTCGCGAAGGCGAAGGCCCCATCGTCGTGCTGAGCCACGCCCTCGGCTGCGACCTGCACATGTGGGACGGCGTCGCGGCGTTGCTCGCGCGCGCCCACACTGTCGTGCGCTACGACCATCGCAACCACGGCCAGTCGCAGGTCGTGCCCGGTGCGCTGCGTGTCGAGACGCTGGCCGAGGACGCGGCCGAACTCATCCGGCGCGAAGCGGCGGGCGAGCCGGTGCACTTCGTCGGGCTCTCGATGGGCGGCATGACGGCGCAGGCCCTCGCGGTGCGCCACCCGGAGCTGCTGCGCACGGTGGTCATCGCCAACTCGGCCGCGCACTACCCCGACCCGGCGCCATGGCGCGCACGCGCCGAAACAGTGGCTGCCAGGGGCGTCGAGGCGATCGCGCCCGGTGCGGTCTCGCGCTGGCTCACGCCGGGCTACGTCACCACGCCGGAGGGCAAGGCTGCGGCCGCCGCGTTGCACGACACCCTGGTCGGCACCGACCCGCAGGGCTACATCGAGAGCTGCAACGCCGTGGCTGCGATCGACTTTCGCGAGAGCAACCCCCGCATCGCCGTGCCGACGCTGGTGATCGGCGGTAACGCCGACGAAGCCACGCCGCTCGCCATGTCGGAGGCGATCGTCGCCGCGATTCCCGGTGCGCGCCTGGCCACCATCGACGCGGCGCACCTGAGTGCGGTGGAGCGGCCGGTGGAGTTCACGCAGTTGCTGATCGATTACTGGCGCAGCCTGTAGCGTGCAGGGCGGGCGACCGTCCTCTGTATCCTCGGGTGGCCGAGACACGGCCCTCAAGTTTCGCCTTGGCGCGTCGATAATTTGAGGAAGCGCCACCGGACGCATCTCCGGGTCATCTCGGGGTCGTCATGTCCACAGTCATCCAGGAATCGCCGTCATCCGCCGTGGACGCCGTGCGAGGCCAACACCCGCTGGGCGGGCGTCGCGTGGTCGTGGATCACCATCGTGCGGTGGCCGGCTATCAGCTCACCGTCTCGGCTCGCACGCCGTTGCCGGATACCGGGGACGAATCGTCGGACGCGGAACCTCGGGAGACCCGGCTGGTCAAGCCGACCTTCGTGCGCTGCACCTGCCAGGAGCTGGCGCAGGGCGAGCTGGACTGGCTCGATCCGGGGACGGTGGTGCTGCAGATCCAGGAAAGCGTGTCACCGGGCAAGGAAGCTGTGCCGCTCGACCATGACGTGCTGCAGGCAGCGCGCGCCAAGGGATTCCGGCTGGCCTTCGACTCCCGGCTGCTGGGCAAGGCCTACGCCGCCTTCGTGCCGCTGGCTTCTTTTGTGATTCTCGAGATGGGCGTGCTCGAACTCGATCGCGCCGCGGCCGTGGCGCGCGCCGTGCGCACCGGTACCAAGGCCACGGTGCTCGCCACGCAGGTGCGCACGGCCGGCGAATTCGAGCACCTCGCGCAGGCCGGCGTGACGCTGTACGAGGGGTTGTGGTTCGCCAAGCCGCCGGCCACGCCGGACCGGTCGATCCAGCTGGGCTACGCGCCGCTGATCAACCTCATGAACATGGTGCTGCGCGAGGCCGAGATCGACGAGATCGAGGAGTTGCTCAAGCACGAACCGACGGTGTCGTTCAAGCTGCTGCGCTACATCAACTCCGCCGGCTTCGGTCGCCGCATCGAGATCACCTCGTTCCGCCATGCCGTGCTGACCGTCGGCATGAAGCGCCTGTTCCGCTGGACGGCGGTGCTGATCGCGAGCACGCCCTCCACCAACGTGGCGCCCGCGTCAGGCACGCTGGCGATCGTGCGCGGCCGGATGATGGAGATGCTGGCGCTCGAGACGCTGTCGCCGGCCGAGGCCGACCTGGCCTTCGTGGCCGGCATGTTCTCCATGCTGGATTCGTTGCTCGGCATGCCGCTGGCCGATGCGCTCGCGCTGGTGACGCTGCCGGCCTCGGTGTCGGACGCGGTGTTGCGCAACGAGGGCTGGTTCGCGCGCGACCTCAACATCGCCAAGGCCTGCGAAAGCGCCGACGAAGCGTCGCTCGCGATCCTTTCGGACCGCTACGACGTGCCGGTGGCCCGCATGATGGCCGTGCACTTCGAAGCGCTCGCTTGGGCCGAGCAGTTCGGCCACTGAAACCGCCTGCTTCGCCTCAGAGCACCGGGCGCAGGGCCTCGGCCACGTCGCGCAACACCGGCAGCAGCTTGTCCACCAGCTGCTCGTCCGGGTACATCTGCCGCTGGACCGTGGTGCTCAGCGCGTACTGGCAGCGCCCCTTGCGATCCTTCAGGGCCACCGCCAGCCCGCTCAGGCCGAAGGTGAGGTGCTGGTCGGCCTTCCAGTAGCCGAGGGCTCGCGCGGCCATCACGCTCTCGCGGAACTGAGGGGCGTCGACCGACGTGGAGCCGGTGAAGCTGGCGAAGTCGTGCTCGGCGATCCAGCTGTCGAGCGCCGCATCGTCCAGCGTCGACACCAGCATGAAGCCCTGGGACACCACGTGCGCCGGCACCCGTGCACCGGGGTGGAAGCCGATGGACACCATGCGCGGCGCATTGCTGCGCGCGATGTAGACCACCTCGTGACCGTCGAGCGCCGCGACGTTGAAGGTCTCGCCGCACTGCATCGATGCGCGCTGGATATAGGGCTGTACCAGCCGCGGCACGCGCGCTCCATCGAGGAAAGCCTGGCCCAGCCGCAGCACGCGCGGCAGCAGCCAGTAGTACTTGCCGTCGGTCGCCGCGTAGCCGTAGTGCACCAGGCTCAGCAGGTAGCGGCGTGCCGCGGTGCGCGTGAGGCCGGCGGCCTCGCCGGCTTCGGTGGAGGTCATGCGCGGCCGGTCGTCCGAGAAAGCTTCGATCACGCGAAGGCCCTTGCCGAGTCCTTCGATGAGCAGCTTGCGGTCGATGGCAGGTGTATCGGTCATGGTCTAGGGCTAACCCGCATTTCGTGCGTGGAACGAACGCCTGCGATCGATCATCGATCGCGCGGCGGCTCGCCGGCATTGTGACCGACGCGGTGTATTCCTACAGTCGCGTCCATGCACCGTTCCATTGCCACCGTTTCGCTCAGCGGCACCCTGCGCCAGAAGCTCGAAGCCATCGCGGCGGCTGGTTTCGACGGCTTCGAGCTGTTCGAGGCGGACTTCATCAATTTCAACGGCGGTGCTGCCGAGCTGGGGCGCATCGCCACGGACCTGGGGCTTTCCATCGACCTCTACCAGCCGTTTCGCGACTTCGAAGGCATGCCCGAGCCGCAGTTCCGGCGCAGTCTCGCGCGCGCAGAGGCCAAGTTCGACCTGATGCAGCAGATGGGCGCCAAGCTGATGCTGTGCTGCTCGAACACCTCGCCGCTGGTGATCGACGACCCCGAACTCGCGGCAGCACAACTGCGCGAACTCGCCGAGCGCGCCGCACGCCGCGGCCTGCGCATCGGCTTCGAGGCGCTCGCATGGGGGCGCGTGACGTCGCTGTACGGACAGGCCTGGGACATCGTCCGCCGCGCCGATCATCCGAACCTGGGCCTCATCCTCGACAGCTTCCACACGCTGTCGCTCAAGGACGACCCGACCGGCATCGCCGGGATTCCCGGCGACAAGATCTTCTTCGTGCAGATGGCCGACGCGCCGCTGCTCGACATGAGCGTGCTGCAGTGGGCGCGCCACCACCGCTCGTTCCCGGGGCAGGGCGATCTGAACGTCGTCGATTTCTTCGCGCAGACGCTGCGCACCGGCTACACCGGCCCGCTGTCGCTCGAGATCTTCAACGACGTGTTCCGCGAAACGCCGAACCGCCGCACGGCGGTCGATGCGATGCGTTCGCTTCTGTACCTGGAGAGCCAGGTGCGCGCAACGGTTTCTGCACCGACCGCGCCGGCCATCGAGTTGTTCAGCCCGCCGACGATGCCGACGCTGGACGCCATCGCCTTCATCGAATTCGCCGCCGACGCGGCGTCGGCCGGGCCGCTGGGAGACTTGCTCGGACAGCTCGGCTTTCGGCGCATCGGCATGCATCGCTCCAAGGCCGTGGCGCTCTACCGCCAGGGCGACATCCAACTCGTCGTGAACGCCCAGCCCGCGTCGTTCGCGCGCGAGCGCTTCGACGCGCACGGCACCTCGGTGTGCGCGCTCGGCCTCCGCACCGACGACGCGCAGGGCGCCCTGGCGCGTGCCACCGCCATGCGTTCGCAGCGGCATGACAGCCCGCTCGGACCGGACGAGGCCGTGGTGCCGGCCATCGTCGCGCCGGGCGGCAACCTGGTGCACTTCGTGCCCGCGGCGCTCGGCGCCAACGGTCTTTACGAAGCTGATTTCGTGCTCGACGATGTCCAGGATGTGGCCGGCGCCGGGCTGCTCGCGATCGACCATGTCGCGCTCGGCCTCGCGGTCGACCAGCTCGACACCTGGGTGCTGTTCTCGCGCGCGGTGCTCGGCCTCGAACCCGGTGAAAGCCTGGAACTGGCCGACCCCTTCGGGCTCATCCGCAGCCGCGGCGTGGCCAATGCAGATCGGAGCGTGCGCCTGGTGCTCAACGTGTCGCTGAGCCAGCGTACCCGTACCGCCGAAACGCTGCGGGCGACCGGCGGCGGCGCCGTGCACCACATTGCGCTGCGCTGCAGCGACATCTTCGAGACGGTGGCGGCGTTGCGTTCCAATGGCACCCGCTTCGTGCCGATCTCGGACAACTATTACGACGACTTGCCCACGCGGCTCGACCTCGATGCCGCCCTGGTCGACCGCATGCGCGCAGCGGGCGTGCTGTTCGACCGCTCGGCTGCGGGCGACTACCTTCACATCTACACCGAGAGTTTCGAGCAGGGCATCTTTTTCGAGGTCGTGCAGCGCGTGGGCGCGTACGACGGCTATGGCGCCAGCAATGCACCGGCGCGCATGGCCTCGCAGGCGCAGCAATGAGTTTTCAACACACCACTCAAAACGGAGACACCATGGCCACCCCCCACCTCACGCAAGAGCCGCAAGGCCGGCACCAGTCGAAGAAAGCCACTGCCAGTGGCTGGATCGGCTCGGCGCTGGAGTACTACGACTTCTTCATCTACGCCACCGCGGCGGCGCTGATCTTTCCGCAGATCTTCTTTCCGAGGGGCGATCCGCAGATCGCGATCATCGCGTCGCTCGCGACCTATGGCGTCGGCTACGTCGCGCGTCCGATCGGTGCGGTTCTGCTCGGCCACTGGGGCGACACCCACGGCCGCAAGCACGTGCTCATCGTCTGCATGTTCCTGATGGGCTTCTCGACCGTGGCCGTCGGCCTCCTGCCGACCTACGACCAGGTCGGCCTGTGGGCGCCCGCGCTGCTCGTGCTGATGCGCCTGATCCAGGGCTTCGCGGTTGCCGGTGAAATCTCCGGTGCGAGTTCGATGATCCTGGAGCACGCGCCCTTCGGCCGGCGCGGCTTCTTCGCGAGCTTCACGCTGCAGGGCGTGCAGGCCGGCCAGATCATGGCGGCGGCCGTCTTCCTGCCGCTCGCCCACTACATGGACAAGGACGCGTTCAACAGCTGGGGCTGGCGCATTCCGTTCCTGCTGAGCTTCATCGTGATCGTGGCGGGCTACATCATTCGCCGCGAGGTCGACGAGACGCCGGCCTTCGCCGAAGTCGACAAGAGCGGCAAGGTGCCCAAGGCGCCCGTCGTCCAGGCCCTGACCGAAAGCTGGGGCGACATGCTGCGCGTGCTGTGCTGCTCGCTCATGAACGTGATCCCGGTGGTCGCCACCATCTTCGGCGCCGCCTACGCCGTGCAGCCCGGCTACGGCATCAACTTCGAGAAGGACATCTACCTCTGGATCCCGGTAATGGGCAACATCGTGGCCGTGATCGTGATTCCGTTCGTCGGCAATCTTTCCGACAGGTTCGGCCGTCGGTTGCCGATCATCGTGGGCGCGCTGGGTTCGGGCCTGCTGTCGTTCGGCTACCTCTACGCCATCAGCATCCACAACGTGCCGCTCGCGATCGTCATGTCGCTCCTGATGTGGGGCGTGGTGTACCAGGGCTATAACGCCGTGTTCCCGAGCTTCTACCCCGAGATGTTTCCGACCCGCACCCGTGTCTCGGGCATGGCGATCTCCCAGAACGTCGGCACCGCCATCACCGCGATGCTGCCCGCGCTGTTCGTGGCCGTGGCACCTCCGGGAGCCGCCAACATCCCGCTGACTGTCGGCTCCATCGCTCTGGCCATCTGCGCCATTGCCGCGCTCTCCGCATGGACCGCCCGCGAGACCTTCCGCGTGCAGATGAACGACCTGGGCAACCCGGATGCGGTGCCCGTGCCCGCCATGGAATACGAGCGCCTGCGCGAGATGGCGATCGCTGGCGGCAAGCAACAACACGAGGGCGGACGCGCACACGCCTGACCGGTTTCGCGCGGCATGCACCTACAGGTCGTCCCGCAAAACCTGACAGCGCGTCGGGGTCGGCCATTGCACGATCTCTCGTGTGCCCGAACCCACGTTGTCCGACCTGCCACACCCGCCCGCCGGATGCCCAGCGAATCCGTTTGCGGGCGACTTCGCTCCACTGATCGACGCTGCGCTGCACGACCTGCGCAATTCGCTCTCGGCCATCCGGCTGGGCGTCGAACTGATCGGCAGGCGCGCACACGCGCATGAGCTCGATGGCGTGCTCGGCCACGTCGACAACGCAGCCCTGCGGGCCCACGCGCACTCCGAAGCGTTGGCCGACGTGTGCAGGCTGGCGGCCGGGCAGGAGATCGCGACGGCCAGGGGATGCTTCTCGCTGCATGCGGTGGTGCGGCAGACCCTTGACGAGGTCACGCCGCCGTTGGCCTTGTGCGTCTTCGAGCACGATCGCTTCGGAGAGGGCGATTGCATTGGAGACGCTGCGCGCATCGCGCAGTTCCTGACGCTGGCTGTCGAAGAGCTCGCGGTCGCTGCCCCATCGGCCTCGGTGATCGTCATCAGCGAAGTCGTTGGCGAGTGCTTTCGGGTGGCGGTCCTGGGCGACCAGGCGCGCACCGCACCTGCACCGGCCGACGCGCCAAACGGCGCTTCGGCCGCGGCCTTGCGACGCGTGCGCATGCGGGGCATCGCCACTGCGCACCGGGGGCATGTGGCGTTCGATTTCGAGCAAGCGGGACGTGTCGCCATCGAGGGGCGCTTCCTGAGCGCCGGTCATGTCGCCCTATGATCGCCGGCCGCTTTTCTCTTCGATTCCCCCAGGACTTCTCTTGCGCAATTCCATCGATTTCAGTTCATGGCAAGGCGTCGTGTCGACGTTGCTCGGGCTCGTGCTGTTTTCGCTTGTCGCGGTGGGCGTTCGCCTGCTCGTCATGCACGGCGTGCAGCAGCGGCGCGAGCGCCAGAACCGGCAGATCAACGAGCGGCTGAAGACGCTGATCGCGGCCTACAAGACGCTCGGCGGGTCATTTACCGGCGAACTTGCCGTCGATCCGAGCCATCTGCGGGAGCTGCGGATGCGGGCCTCGGCGGCCGCAGCCGGTGATCCGGCGCCAACCGACGACACCAACGGGTCGGATCGCCGACGCCGCATTCGCGATGCGGTCGAGGCCGCGCTCTCCGACATCGTGCTGCTCGGCACCGAAGAGCAGGTGCGCCTCGCGGTGCGGGCCGCGAACGACATGGTGGAAGGCCGCCCGATCGAGACCGCCGAACTCGTGGTGTCGCTGCGGACGTTCATCCGCGACGTGCTCGACCTCGCACCGATCCCGGCGCACCTCGCCATTCCGAAGCAGGGCCCGGTGCGCGCGAGCAGCGGCGCGGCGCGCGGCGGCCGGGGCGGTCAGTCCGGCGCGGGCGGCGCGAAGGGCGGCGGCAACCAGGGCGGTGGCGGGATGGGTGACGGCGGCGTGCCGCGCGACGAGCCAGCGGACGCTGGACACGCGCAAGGTTGAGTCCAGGGAGACAAAACCCCTTGCGCCGCAAGGCCGCCGCCGTGGTGAAGAATCGCGGCATGACCACCCGACTCCACATCGATTTCGTTTCCGACGTTTCCTGCCCCTGGTGCGCCGTAGGCCTGGGCGCGCTCGAAGCGGCACTGAAGAGCGTGGCCCCGGACGTGACGGCCGAGCTGCGCTTCCAGCCCTTCGAACTGAATCCGCAGATGCCGATCGAAGGGCAGGACACCTTCGAGCACCTGAACCAGAAGTACGGCTCCTCGCGCGAGCAGCAGGCCGAAATGCGCGATGCGATCCGCGCGCGCGGCGCGGCGGTGGGATTCGCCTTCAGCCCCACCGGGCGGCCGCGCATCTACAACACCTTCGATGCGCACCGGCTCTTGCACTGGGCCGAACTTGAAAGCGTCGAAAAGCAGGTCGCCTTGAAGAAGTCGCTGCTGAAGGCCTACTTCACCGATGGCGAGAACCCGTCCGATCCCGAGGTGCTGGTGCGTCTGGCCGGCGCCGCGGGGCTGGACACGAACCGTGCGCGCGAGATTCTGGCGAGCGACGAATACGCCACCGACACGCGTTCGCGCGAGCGCATGTACACCGAGGCCGGCATCCATTCGGTACCCGCAATCATCATCAACAACCAGCATCTGATCTCGGGCGGCCAGCCGGTCGAAGTGTTCGAGCGCGCGTTGCGCCAGATCGCGGGCGCGGGCCAGCAACAGCCGGTCGAAGCGGCCTAGGTTTACCCACCGTTCATGTAAAGGCGTCAACCCCGCGCACGGCCCGGGGGTTGAATGGGGCATGTTCGACATCCAACGCTGGCTGGCGGCCTCGGCCGTGGCATTCTTTCTTGCGGGCTGTGCCTCGGCCCCCGACTTCGCCCCGACCGACCCTGTGGCCCGGCTGCGCTGGCTGGACCGACTGACATGGGGCGCGAACCCGAGCACCGCACGACAGCTCGAGCGCGAGGGGGCAGGGCGCTGGCTGCAGGCCCAGCTGCATCCCGGGCCCGCGGTGCTGCCAGCCGCCGCGCAGGCGCAGATCGATGCGATGACCATTTCACGCACGCCTGTCGACCAGATCGCCGTCGCGCTCGATGCGCAGCGCAAGGCCGCCGACGCGCTGCCTGACGAGACCCAGAAGAAGGCCGCGCGGCAGGCGTACCAGCAGGCCCTCACAGGGCTGGCACGCGAAGCACAGCAGCGATTCGTGCTGCGCGCCCTGTACTCGCCGAACCAGCTGCAGGAGCAGATGACCTGGTTCTGGACCAATCACTTCAACGTCAGCGCGCGCAAGGACAACCTCCGCGCGCTGGTCGGCGACTACGAGGAAACCGCGATCCGGCCCCATGCGCTCGGCAAGTTTCGGGACCTGCTCGGCGCGACGCTGCGGCACCCGGCGATGCTGCGCTACCTCGACAACGCGCAGAACGCGGCCATGCGCATCAACGAGAACTACGCGCGCGAACTGATGGAACTGCACACGCTCGGCGTCGGCAGCGGCTACTCGCAGGGCGACGTGCAGGAGCTGGCGCGCGTGCTGACGGGTGTCGGCGTCACGCTGCGCGCACCCGACGAGCCGCCTCGCCTGCGTGCCGGGTTCGAGGCCGACCACGTGCGCCGCGGCCTCTTCGAGTTCAACCCGCAGCGCCACGACTACGGCGCGAAGACACTGCTCGGCCGCCCAATGACGCGGCGCGGCCTGGCGGAGGTCGACGAGGCGGTCGACCGGCTGGCGCGCGCACCCGCGACCGCGCGCTTCATCTCGCGCAAGCTCGCGGTGTACTTCGTTTCCGATGTGCCGCCGGCAGCGCTGGTGGACCGCATGGCCGCGACGTTCACGAAGAGCGATGGCGACATCGCCGAGACACTGTCCACGCTGTTCGTGTCGCCAGAATTCACCGCTTCGCTCGGCCGCAAGTTTCGCGACCCGGTGCACTACGCCATCGCCGGTGTTCGCCTGGCCTACGACGACCGTGTCGTGCTCAACACGAACCCTGTTCTGAACTGGATCAATCGCATGGGCGAGCCGCTCTACGGCCACGAGACGCCCGATGGCTACCCGCTCACGCAAGCCGAATGGGCGAGCGCCGGACAGATGACCACGCGCTTCGAGATCGCGCGGGCCATCGGCGCCAACGGCGCGGTGCTCTTTCGCACCGACGAGGCCGAGCCGCTCGAAAAGCCCGCGTATCCGCTGCTCGCGGAATCGAGCGCAGTGCGCGCCGCGATGCCGGGCTTCAGCGCCGACACGCGCGCGGCACTCGCCGGTGCGAAGTCGCCCCAGGACTGGAACACCTTCCTGCTCGCATCGCCCGAATTGATGAACCGTTGAGGAACCCACCATGCAACGCCGCGCCCTTCTCAAAGCCCTCGCCGCCGCGCCGCTCGCTGCGGGCGCGGGGCAACTCATCGCCGCACCGTCGGCGGGCAACGCCAAGCTGCTGGTCGTGTTCCTGCGGGGCGCCTACGACTGCGCGAACCTGCTGGTGCCGGTGTCCGGCGCGGCCAGGGATTTTTACGAAGCGTGCCGCCCGACCATCGCCATCGCGCGCCCCGGCCAGCCCGGCGGGGCCTTGCCGCTCGATGCGCAATGGGGCCTGCATCCCGCGCTCGCGCAGAGCGTGTTGCCGCTCTTCGAGAAACAGCAGGCCACGTTCATTCCGTTCGCCGGCACCGACGACGTCACGCGCAGCCACTTCGAGACGCAGGACTCGATCGAACTCGGCCAGGCACTGGACCGCGGGCGCGACTACCGATCGGGCTTCCTGAACCGGCTCGCCGGCGTGCTCGGCGGCGGGCCGTTGAAAGCGGTGTCGCCGATGGCGTTCACCGACCAGCTGCCGATCGCGCTGCGCGGTGACGCACGTGCAGCCAACATGGCGCTCGGGTCGGTCGGCCGGCAGGCGATCGATGCAAAGCAAAGCCAGGTGATCGAGGCGATGTACCGCCACACCGCACTCGCGCAACCCGTGGCCGACGGTTTCGCCGTGCGCGACGAAGTCCAGCGCGCGGTGAAGGCCGAGATGGAAGCCGCCAGCCGCAACGCAATGTCGGCCAGGGGCTTCGAGCTGGTGGCGCGCCGCATGGCCGGGCTCATGCGCGAGCGTTTCGACCTCGGCTTCGTCGATGTTGGCGGGTGGGACACGCATGTGGGGCAGGGCGCCGGCACCGGCTACCTGGCCAACCGCCTCGACGAACTGGGCCGCGGCGTCGCGGGCTTCGCCGAAGCGATGGGCGAGAACGCCTGGCGCGACACGGTGGTGGTCGTCATCAGCGAGTTCGGCCGCACCTTCCGCGAGAACGGCAACAAGGGCACGGACCATGGCCACGGCACGGTGTACTGGGTGCTCGGTGGCGGGCTGTCGGCGCAAGCGGGCGGGCGCGTCGTCGGCGAGCAGGTCCAGGTCGTGCAGCCGACGCTGTTCCAGAACCGAGACTACCCGGTGCTCAACGAATACCGCGCGGTGTTCGGCGGGTTGTTCCAGCGCATGTATGGCCTGACGCCGGCGCAGCTCGACCGCATCTTTGCAGGCGTGCCACCGCGCGATCTCCGGCTGGTCTGAGGCAGCGGGCCACAATGGTGGCTTCACAAGGAGTCGACATGACCACGCTGGCATCCCTGCTCGGCACTGCACTGCCGCTCATCCAGGCACCGATGGCCGGCGTGCAGGCCAGTGCGCTCGCCATTGCCGTGAGCAACGCGGGCGGGCTCGGTTCGCTGCCGTGCGCGATGCTCTCGCCCGACCAGATGCGCAGCGAACTCACGGCGATCCGCGCCGGGACCGACAAACCCTTCAACGTCAATTTCTTCTGTCACACGCCGCCGGCGCCCGATGCGAAGCGGGAAGCCGGCTGGCGCGACGCGCTGACACCGTACTACCGCGAATTCGATATCGATCCGAGCAGTGTGGGTGCGGGCCCGGGACGCCGTCCGTTCGACGAAGCCACGGCCACGCTCCTTGCAGAGTTCGCGCCGCCAGTGGTCAGCTTTCACTTCGGCCTGCCATCCGAGGCATTGCTGGCGCAGGTCCGGCGCTGGGGCGCGAAAGTGCTGGGCTCGGCGACCACGCTCGATGAAGCGCTGTGGCTCGAAGCCCACGGTGCGGACGCGGTGATCGCACAGGGCCTGGAGGCCGGCGGGCACCGTGGCCACTTTCTCTCGGACGACCTCACGCTGCAGCTCGGGACCTTCGCCTTGCTGCCGCAACTCGTGCAGCAGCTGAGGGTGCCGGTGATCGCAGCCGGCGGCATCGCCGATGCACGCGGCGTGGCCGCTGCCATGACGCTCGGCGCAGCCGGCGTTCAGGTCGGCACGGCTTACCTGCTGTGCCCGGAAGCAACCACGTCGCCGTTGCATCGTGCCGCGCTCCAGAGCGATGCGGCCCGCCACACTGCGCTCACGAATCTGTTCACCGGCCGACCGGCGCGCGGCGTCGTGAACCGGGTGATGCGAGAACTCGGCCCGATGGGCCGTGCGGCACCCGCTTTCCCACTGGCCACGTCGGGCATCGCACCGCTGCGCGCGAAGGCCGAGGCGCAGGGCAGCAGCGACTTCTCCCCGCTGTGGTCCGGCCAGAACGCGACCGGCTGCCAGGCCGTGCCCGCCGCCGACGTGACGCACGCGCTCGCACAAGGCTTGAGCATTCCCATAGAAGAAATGAATACATGAACCCGACCGACCCGAACCCGCCCGCCCTGCATCTCCCCCTGACGTTCCTGGAGCGTCCCGCACGCGAGGGCGTCGCAGAGCCGTGGCTGCTGGTGCTCATGCACGGCGTCGGCAGCAACGAGGGCGACCTTTTCGGGTTGGCGCACCTGATGCCACCGCAGTTCCACGTCGTGAGCCTGCGCGCGCCCAACGTGATGGCGCCGGATGCCTACGCGTGGTTCTCGTTCCATGTGGCCGCCGACGGTCGTCGCACCATCGACGAAGTGCAGGAGCGCGAGAGCCGGTTCCTGGTCGGCGAGCTCGTCTCGTCGATGGGCGAGCAGCTCGGAGTTCCACCCGAACGCACGGTGGTCGGCGGCTTCAGCCAGGGCGGGATCATGTCGCTCTCGTTGCTGCTCACGCAGCCGGAGAAGCTGCGTGCCGCGATGGTCTGGCACAGCCGCTTGCTGGTGCAGGTCGAGCCGCACGTGGCGCCGCGCGATGCTTTCGAAGGCAAGGCGCTGTGGGTGAGCCACGGGACCGAGGACACCGTGATTCCGCTCGCCGCAGCAGAGCACACGCGTGCGGTGGCCGGCACCTTGCCGATCGCAGTTTCGGGCGCCGATTTTCCGGGTGGGCACGAGATCCGGCCGGCGGAGCTGCAGCAGTCGATCGACTGGCTGCAGTCGCTCACCATCGCCTGACCGACCCGCTCACATCTCGTCGATCTGCGTGGTGCGCGTCTCGCCCTGCGCCGCGAGCGAGTAGCGCTCACGCGTCTTGACGTAGAAGCTCGCGCCGAAGCGCCCGACCGGGAAGTAGTGCTGCAGGCGCACCCGCCAGGTCTCGGTATCGATCAGCTCGTCGCGTGCGTGCATCCATCGCACCTGTCCGATGAAGATCTGGCGGCTCTCGGTCTCGAGGGTCTCCCACAGCGTGCATTCGAAAGCCACCGGCGCCTCGGCGATGCGCGGCGGCTTGACGGCGTTGCTGGGCAGCGCGGTGAAGCCCACCACGTCGAGCTCGCTGACATGCGGCGGATGGCGTTCGCCGCAGCGATGCATCTGCTCGGCCGTGTCTTCGTCGGCGAGGTGCACCACGAACTCCTTCGTGCGCACGATATTGGCCGCGGTGTCCTTGAGTGCGCCGTCCTGCAGGCGGTTGACGCTGATCATCACGATTGGTGGCTCCTCGCCCATCATGTTGAACATGCTGAAGGGTGCGGCGTTGACCACGCCGTCTTCCCCGAGCGTGGTGACGAGCGCGATCGGCCGCGGCACGATGAGGCTGGCCATCAGCTTGTAGCGCTGGTATTCGGTGAGGGTGGCGAAGTCGATGTCCATCGTGTGTCCGGGGTGTTGACAGGCCGTTACGTGGCCTGTGCGGCAAGGGGTTTGTAATGGGTCGATGCCCGAAAGAGAACCAGCAGAATTCAGGCCAGCCCGCGAGTCGTCGGCCGGCATCATTGTCATCGTCCTGCTTCTCCTGGCCGTGGTAGTCGGTGGCTGGTGGTACTGGTCGCACCGCGACCCGCCACCGCCGGCCCCATCGCCCACAGTCGGCGCACCGCCACCCGATGTGCCCGCGCCCCAAGCCGCGCCTGCGCCGGCGGTGGCGGCATCCGGGCCAGTGAACCCGGTCGATGCGCTGGCCGAGCCCGATGCGGTCCTGCCCGCGCTCTCCGAGTCGGACGGCGTCATCTCGAAAGCGCTCATCGGGCTGCTGGGGCGCGCTTCCGTGGCATCCTTCCTCCAGCCCGACGGATTCGTGCGCCGCTTCGTGGCGACCGTCGACAACCTCCCGAGAAACCAGGCGCCCTCGCGCGTGTGGCCGGTGCAGCCGACCCCTGAACGCTTCACAGTGTCCGGTGCGGGCGCAGACGAGGCCATCAGTCCCGACAACGCCGCGCGGTACACGGGGTTCGTGCGCTTCGTCGAGTCGGTCGACGCGAGCGCGGCCGGCGGGCTTTATGCACGGCTCTACCCGCTGTTCCAGCAGGCGTACGAAGAGTTGGGCTACCCGGGCCGTTACTTCAACGATCGGCTCGTCGCGGTGATCGACCACCTCTTGCAAGCGCCTGAGTTCGAAGCGATGCCGAAGGTGGTGCTGGTCGATGTCAAGGGCGAACAATCCTCTACGCGCCCCTGGGTGCGCTACGAGTTTGCCGACCCCAAGCTCGAGGCGTTGTCGAGCGGGCAGAAGCTGCTCGTGCGGATGGGTGCGCCGAATGAGCGCAGGCTCAAGGCGAAGCTGGGTGAGTTCCGCCGCGTGATCGCCACCGGCAGCGTTGCAAAAGCGCAGGAAAGTTCACGAACTAGCCGATAGATTTCGCTAGCACCCGTGCTGCCGCGTTTGTCCTACGGTCCGGTGGTCCCACGTGTCGATACTCGACGGCATCCGGGCACTTCACCGCGCGTCCGGGCCGGCGCCATGCGCGAAGCGGCTTTCCCATCAAGGCTTGTTTTGACGCTCCCCACATTCATCGTCGAAGACAACGCGATGATCTTCATGAACCTTGAACAGACGCTCACCGAACTCGCGGGTGTGCAGGTGATCGGGCATGCGGCGGGCGAGCAGGAGGCGATCGACTGGTTGCTCGATCACCCCGATCAATGGCGGCTCGCCATCGTCGACCTGTTCCTGCGCGAGGGCAACGGGTTGGGGGTGCTGGCTGCCTGCCGGGCGCGAGGCTTGGGGCAGCGCGTGGTCGTGCTGAGCAACTACGCGACCGAGGACATGCGCGCCCGGTGTATCGACGATTTCGATGCGGATGCGGTGTTCGACAAATCGACCGAGATCGACGCACTGCTCGACTACTGCCTGAAGCAACACGCCGCCAGCTGATGGGCAGTCGCCTCGCCGAACGCAGTGCCAGAAAAAGAATCGTTGAACACTTTTCTATCTTGCTGACGGCATAGCCTGAGGGCCATGAGCATCCACCGATTGATTCGCGAAGGACGCCGGCGGCTCGGAATGAGCGAGCAACAATTTGCGCAGGCGGTGGGCGTGAGTCGGGGTGCTGTCCAGCAATGGGAGAAGGCCGGTGGCACGGCCCCCAAACGCAGCAACCAGCCACGCGTGGCCGAATTGCTGGGGATTTCGATCGCGGAGCTGCTGTCGGGCGGCTCCAACACCAGCCTCGGCGTCGATGCACGGGCGGAGGTTCCGCTGGTCTCCCAGGTGGAAGCCGGTACCTACACCATCATCAACAACTACAAGCCCACGGGACGCTTCGAGACCGTGCCGGTGACGGTGGCTGTCAAGCGCCACACCTATGCGCTGCGCGTCCACGGCGACAGCATGCTCAGCCTCACGGGCGACTCGTTTCCCGAAGGCTCGATCGTGATCGTCGAGCCCGAGATGGACGCGCTGCCGGGCGACTTCGTGATCGCCATGAACGACGCCAACCAGACGACGTTCAAGCAGCTCATCCGCGATGGCGGCGATCTGTACCTGAAGCCCTTGAACACCCGCTACCCGATCAAGTTGCTCGGCTCCGCGGTGATCATCGGCGTTGTGCGCGAGTTCACGAAGCGCTTTCGCTGAACGCCACAGCGGGTCTTGCGACCTTTTTTTTTTATAGATTGACGGCGCTGCGCTATTTGTTCTATCGCGCGCACGGGGCGCCGTCGCGTCAACGCTTGAGTTCGCTGCCTCCGATGTAGATGCGGTTGAAGACCGGCGTGATGATCACCTCGTTGATGCACACGTGCGGTGGCATGTCGGCGATGAAGCGGATGGTGCGGCCCAGGTCGTCTTCCTGGAGCATCAGGGCCTTGTCTTCTTCGCTCGGCTCGACCGGGCGCTGCTTGAGGATCGGCGTGGCCACTTCGCCAGGGCACAGGGCGGTCGCGCGCAGGCCGTTCACGCACTCCTCGATGTTGAACGAATGCGTGAGCGCCATCAGGCCCGCCTTGCTCGCGATGTACGCGGGGCCGGTGAGGTAGCTGAAGTGCCACCCTGCAAAGGACGCCACGTTGATGACCGTGCCGCGGCGCCGCGCCTGCATGCCCTTGAGCACCGCGAGCGTGCAGAAGGTCGCGCCGTTGAGGTTGATCGCCATCACCTTCTCGAACGTGGCGGCATCGGTTTCTTTCCAGAAACGCTTCGGGAAGTTCACGCCCGCGCTGTTGACCAGGATGTCGACACCGCCGTGCGCGGCCTCGATGGCCTGCGCCACCCGCTCGACGCCAGTGCGGTCGGACACATCCAGCGCCATTGCAGTGATGCTGCCCGCCGGTGCGCCGCGTGTGCCGGCCTCGGCGAGCGCGGCATCGAGCTTGCCGGCGTCGCGACCCGAGATCACGACACGACAGCCCGCACGCGCCAGTTCGATCGCGCCGGCCAGCCCGATGCCGCTGCCGCCGCCGGTGACCCAGGCGGTTTGTCCTTCGAGGGTGTTGCTCATGGTGTGTGGCCTCAGTTGGTTTCGTACGTGTCGACCGGCACGCAGCTGCAGAACAGGTTGCGATCGCCATAGACGTTGTCGACGCGGCCGATCGGCGGCCAGTATTTCGACTGCTTGAGCGTGGCCAGTGGGAAGCCGCCGAGCTCACGCGAGTACGGCCGCGTCCATTCGCTGCCGAGCAGGCTGGCCGCGGTGTGCGGCGCGTGGTGCAGCGGGTTGTCGTCGCGCGGCCAGACGCCTTCCTCGATGCGGCGGATCTCGCCGCGGATCGCGATCATCGCGTCGATGAAACGGTCGAGTTCGGCCAGCGGTTCGCTCTCGGTCGGCTCGACCATCAACGTGCCCGGCACGGGGAAGCTCAGCGTGGGCGCGTGGAAGCCGTAGTCGATCAGGCGCTTGGCCACGTCTTCGGCGGTGACGCCGCTGGTGTCCTTCAGCGGGCGCAGATCGAGGATGCACTCGTGCGCCACGTGGCCGTTGGGGCTCGCGTACAGCGTGGGGTAGTGGTCTTTCAGGCGCGCGCTGATGTAGTTGGCGCTCAGGATGGCCGTTTCGGTCGCGGCCTGCAGGCCCTTGGCGCCCATCATGCGGCAGTACATCCAGCTGATCGGCAGCACGGCCGCGTTGCCCAGCGGGGCCGCGGACACGGCACCCACGCCGTGCGAGGGCACGCCGGCCGTCACATGGCCCGGCAGGTACGGCACCAGGTCTTCGACCACGCAGACCGGACCGACGCCCGGGCCGCCGCCGCCGTGCGGAATGCAGAAGGTCTTGTGCAGGTTCAGGTGGCTCACGTCGCCGCCGAACTCGCCGGGCGCAGCCACGCCCACGAGTGCGTTCATGTTGGCGCCGTCGACATAGACGCGGCCGCCATGCGAGTGGACGAGTTCGCAGAGTTCCTTGACCCGCGTCTCGAAGACGCCGTGCGTGCTGGGGTAGGTGATCATCACCGCGGCGAGTTGCGCACTGTGCTTTTCGCACGCGCGCCGGAGGTCGTCCATGTCGACGTTGCCCGCTGGGTCGCAGGCCGTGACGACCACACGCAGGCCGGCCATCTGCGCGCTCGCCGGATTGGTGCCGTGCGCAGAAGACGGAATCAGGCAGATGTCGCGCCGGTCGTCGCCACGCGATGCGTGGAAGGACTTGATCGCCAGCAGCCCGGCGTACTCGCCCTGCGAGCCCGCGTTGGGCTGCAGGCTGATGCCCGAGTAGCCGGTCGCTTCGCAGAGCCAGTCGCGCAGTTGCTGATCGAGCGCCGCATAGCCCTGGAGTTGGTTTGCCGGCGCGAACGGATGGATGTTCGCGAACTCCGGCCAGGTGATCGGAATCATCTCGCTCGTGGCATTGAGCTTCATGGTGCAGCTGCCGAGCGGAATCATGCTGCGGTCGAGCGCGAGGTCCTTGTCGCTGAGGCTGCGGATGTAGCGCAGCATCGCGGTTTCGCTCTTGTGGGTGTTGAACACCGGGTGCGTGAGAAAGGCGCTGGTGCGGCGCAGGTCTGCCGGAATGCGCGGTGCCGCGGTGTCCGCGAGCACCTCGAAGCGCGGCATCGCCACGCCCTGTGGCACGAAGAGCGCCCAGAGCGTTTCGATGTCGGAACGCGTTGTCGTCTCGTCGAGCGAGATGCCCAGGTGTTGCTGGAGGCGATGGCGCAGGTTGACGGTCGCGGCCGCCGCGCGCTCCAGGACCTGTGCCGTGTCGTCGCCGCTCTTGACCGTCAGCGAATCGAAGGCCGTGCTGTGGACCAGTTCACGGCCCATCTGCTCCAGCCCCTGCGCCAGGATGGCGGTGAGCGCGGCGACCCGCTGTGCGATGCGCGTGAGGCCGGCGGGCCCGTGATAGACGGCGTACATGCTGGCCACGACCGCCGGGAGGACCTGCGCAGTGCAGATGTTCGACGTGGCCTTCTCGCGGCGGATGTGTTGTTCCCGCGTCTGCAATGCGAGCCGGTAGGCGGTCGCCCCGTGCACATCGACGCTCACGCCGACCAGCCGGCCCGGCAACGAGCGCTTGAACGCATCGCGGCAGGCCAGGTATGCCGCGTGCGGGCCGCCGTTGCACATCGGCATGCCGAAGCGCTGCGTAGTGCCGCAGACGATGTCGGCGTCCCACTCGCCGGGTGGCGCGAGCAGGGTGAGCGCGAGCAGGTCCGCCGCCACGCAGAACGCGGCGCCGACCTGGTGCGCATGGCCCGCGAGCGGGCGCAGGTCGTGCACCTGGCCGGTGGTGCCAGGGTACTGCGCGAGCGCACCGAAGAACTCGCCACTGGCCATCAGGTGCGGCAAGGTCTCTGTGGCGGTGCTGACCTTGATCTCGATGCCCAGCGGCGCCGCGCGTGTGCGCAACACTTCGATCGTCTGCGGGTGGCAGTCGCCCGCGACCAGGAACACGTTGCTCTTGCTCTTGACGCTGCGTTTGGCCAGCGTCATCGCCTCCGCCGCTGCCGTGGCCTCGTCGAGCATGGACGCGTTGGCGATCGCCATGCCGGTGAGGTCGCACACCATGGTCTGGAAGTTGACCAGCGCCTCCATGCGGCCCTGCGAAATCTCGGCCTGGTAAGGCGTGTAGGCGGTGTACCAGGCCGGGTTCTCGAGGATGTTGCGCAGGATCACACCGGGCGTGTGGGTGCCGTAGTAGCCCTGGCCGATGAAGCTGCGGGCCACCGTGTTCTTCGACGCGATGGCCTTCAACTCCGCGAGCGCCGCCGCTTCGGTCACCTGTGCGGGCAGGTCCATCGGCTTGGAACGGCGGATCGCGGGCGGCACGATGCCGTCGATCAGCTCCTTGCGCGTCTTCGAACCGATCGCGGGCAGCATGCGCGCCTCGTCGGCGGCTTCGATGCCGATGTGGCGCGCGATGAATTCATCGGCGTTTTCGAGTTCGCGCAGGGAGGGCAGGGTGGGGAGTTGCATGGCGGCTGAGGGTGACGCGGAGCGACACGACGTGTGCTCCGCTGGGGTTGAGCGTCAGGCGCTTTCTGCGAACTTGTCGTAGGTCGGCGCATCCATGAGCGCTTCGACTTGCGACGGCTCGCTCAGCTTGACCTTGAAAAACCAGCCGGCCGCCAGCGGGTCGCTGTTGGCGAGCGACGGGTCGGCGCGCAGCGCCTCGTTCACCTCGGTGATCTCGCCCGAGACGGGCATGAACACATCGGCAGCGGCCTTGACCGACTCGACGACGCCGGCGACTTCACCCTGTGCGAAGGTCTTCCCGACTTCCGGCAGGTCGACGAAGACCACGTCGCCCAGCGCGTCCTGCGCATGCACGGTGATGCCCACGGTGGCGGCATCGCCGGCGGTGGACTGGACCCACTCGTGGTCCTTGGTGTACTTGATGGTCATGCAATAGCTCCTGGAAAAAATTCAGCCGCGGTAGTAACGCGTGGGAACGAAGGGAAGGGTGGTCACTTCCATCGGCACGGGCTTGCCGCGCACGATGGCCTGGAGACGGGTGCCGGGTTCGGCATACGCCAGCGCAACGTAGGCCATGGCGATCGGGCGATCTGCCGTGGGGCCGAGCAACCCGCTGGTCACCTGGCCGACGGGCAGGCCGCCCTCGAACGATTCGAGCAAGGTGCCGTCGCGCACCGGAACGCGCTCGAGCGCGACGAGGCCGACGCGCTTGCGCTTCAAGGTGTGATGGTCGGTGTGGCCGGCAGCGCCGCTCGACGCGGCCAGCTGCGCGATCACCTTCGCGGCGCCGGGGAAGCCGCCCTCGCGCGCGCCGCCCGCACGTCGCACCTTCTGGATCGCCCATTGAAGCGAGGCCTCGACCGGTGTCGTCGTCGTGTCGATGTCGTTGCCGTAGAGGCACAGCCCGGCTTCCAGGCGCAGCGAGTTGCGGGCACCCAGGCCGACGGGCGCGACTTCGGGCTGCGCGAGCAGCAGGCGGGCCAGCGCTTGCGCTTCGGGCCCGGCGACCGAGATCTCGAAGCCGTCCTCGCCGGTGTAGCCGCTGCGCGTGACGAAGGCCGGAATGCCGCCGATCTGCACGGCGCCGCCTGTCATGAACACGAAGCGCTCGATGCCGGGCGACAAGCGCGCCAGGGTCGACGCAGCTTGCGGACCCTGCAGCGCGAGGAGCGCGTGGTCGGGCAGCGGCTGCACGTCGCAGCGCGTGCCGATCCGGTCACGGATGTGCGCGATGTCTGCGGCCTTGCACGCACCATTGACGATCACGAAGAGCGAGTCGTGCCCCTCGTTGAAGAACATGAGGTCATCGAGGATGCCGCCCTCGTCGATCAGCAGCAGGCCATAGCGCTGCTTGCCCGGGGCGAGGCCGACCACGTCGACCGGCATCAGTGTTTCGAAAGCGGCCGCGGCGTCCGGGCCGAGGAGGCGCAGTTGGCCCATGTGCGAGATGTCGAACAGGCCGGCAGCGCTGCGGGTGTGCCTGTGCTCGGCCATCAGGCCTGCGGGGTACTGCACCGGCATCGAATAGCCGGCGAACGGCACCATGCGGGCGCCGAGTTCGACGTGCAGGTCGTACAGCGGGGTTCTTTGCAGCGCAGCGGGGGAAGCGTCGGCCATGGCGTTGTCCTGGGGCAGTCGAATTCCATGGCAGCAAGCCATGGGCCACCCCTGCTGTCCCTGGTACCTGAGAGATTCGCCCCGCGATCGGGGGTTGCTCCTTCGGTGGGCCGACACGTCGCGACGCATCGGCCTCTCTCCAGCAAGGAAACGCCCGTTTGATCGGGCGTCTTGTCAGTCCTTTTGCCTGAGCGTTCGGACCCGGTTTTCGAGGGGGCCTGCGCCTTCGGCGGCCCCTCACCGACGGTGTCGGCGGGGCACTCTCCTGACCGCGCGAATTCTACTTACTTCGCGTAGACGAGATCGCGCAATGCCAGCGAAATCCAGGGCACGTAGGTGATCAGCATCAGGCACGCGAGGATCACGAGCACGAACGGAATCAGGTGCTTCACGATCCGATCGAGCGAGATCCGCGCCACGGTGCACGCGGCGAAAAGGTTCACACCGAACGGCGGCGTGATCATGCCGAGCGCGAGGTTGACCACCATCACCAGACCGAAGTGCACCGGGTCGATGCCGAAGTGCACCGCGACCGGCGCCAGGATCGGTGCCAGCACGATGATGGCCGCGCTCGTCTCGATGAACATGCCGATCACGAACAGCGCTGCGTTCACGCCCAGGAGGAACATCGCCGGCGACTTCAGCACCTCCTGCAGCCAGTGGCCGATGGCGTCCGGCACGCCGGCGCGCGTCAGCAGGAACGCGAACAGCCCGGCGTTGGCGATGATGAACATGATCACCGCCGACGACAGCACCGACTTGCGCAGGATCACGTAGAGATCTGCCAGCTTGATCTCGCGGTAGATCACCGTACCGACGATCAACGCGTAGAACACCGCCACGGCGGAGGCTTCGGTCGGCGTGAAGATGCCGCCGTAGATGCCACCCAGGATGATCACGGGCATCAGCAGCGCCCAGCCTGCCTGCCAGAGTGCCTTTCCGAAGGGCAGGCGGCCATCGCCGTCGTTCTTGCCCCAGCCCTTCCACTTGCAGTACACCCAGACGAAGAGCATCAACGCGAGGCTGATGAGGATGCCGGGTCCGAAGCCCGCGATGAACAGCTCGCCGATCGACACCTCGGCGCTGACGCCGTAGAGGATCATCGGGATCGACGGCGGGATGATCACGCCGAGTTCGGCACTCGTCGCCTGCAACGCTGCTGCATAGCTGGTGGGGTAGCCGTGCTTGATGAGCGCCGGGATCAGGATCGCGCCGATGGCGAAGGTGGTCGCCACCGAAGAACCCGACACCGCCGCGAAGATCATGCAGGTCAGCACGCAGGTCATCGGCAGGCCGCCCTGCACGCCGCCCACGATGCTCTTGGCGAATTCGACCAGTCGGCGCGAGATGCCGCCGGTTTCCATCAGGTTGCCCGCCAGGATGAAGAAGGGGATCGCGGCCAGCGGAAACTTGTTGATCGAGTTGAACATCTCCTTGGCGGAAATGAGCATGTTGGCGTTCGACACCTGCAGGCCGACGATCGACGCGAGGCCGATGGACACCGCCACCGAGACCGACAGTGCAAAACACAGCACCATCGTGATGATCATGATCGGCGTCATTGCGCGGTCTCCAGTTCGAGCCGCTTCGGATCGAGAAAATTACCGGCGATGCCCATCAGACTGAACACCGCGCCCACGGGCAGCGCCAGGTAGGCCCACACCATCGACAGGCTTTCGAGGCCCGCCATCGACTGCACACGCCCGCGCATGGCGTAGTCCCATCCGTACCAGAGGATCACCAGCATCAGCGCCAATGCCGCGAGGCTGACGGCCGCATCGAGCACGCGCTTGATGCGCGGCGGACTCCAGCGGTAGAGCACGTCGACGCTGACCATCGCGCCCTGGCGAAACGCCATCGGGATGCCGAGGAACACCATCCAGATCAGGCTCACGCGGATCAGGATCTCGCTCCACTCGGCGGGCTGCTCGAGCACGAAGCGGGTGACGATCTGGAACACGCCGAGCGCAGAGGCGATCACGAGCATCACGCACGCCAGCACCATCGACGCGCCGGTGGTCCAGCGCTCGATGCCGAGGAATCGGTCTTTCACTTGTAGCTGCGGATCTTGTCGAGGTTCGCCTTGCCGAACTGCTTCTCGAACTCGGCATTCACCGGCGCCAGCATGGCCACGAACTTCGCCTTGTCCACGTTCTCGACCACGGTCATGCCCTGGGCGCGCAGCTCCTTCACACCGTTGGTGTCGTCCTGGTCCACGCGATCGCGGTTGGCCTTGACGGCGACCTTTGCAGCCTCGAGGAAGGCAGTCTTGTCTGCCGCGCTGAGCTTGTCGAAACTGCCCTTGTTCATCACGAAGATGCACGGCGAATAGACATGGCCTGTCAGCGACAGGTGCTTTTGCACCTGCGAGAACTTGGCCGACATGATGACCGGCAGCGGGTTCTCCTGGCCGTCGACCGTTCCCTGCTGCAGGGCGGTGAAGACCTCCGGGAAAGCCATTGGCGTGGTGATGATGCCGAGACCCTTGTAGGCCGCGATGTGCACCGGGTTCTCCATCGTGCGCATCTTCAGGCCCTTGAGGTCTTCAGGAGCGTTCACGTCGCGCTTGCTGTTGGTCATGTGGCGAAAGCCGTTCTCGCCCCAGGCCAGTGCCTTGAACCCCTTGGCATCGAACTTGGCAAGGAGGTCCTGCCCGATCGGGCCGTCGAGCACGGCGCGCGCATGGGCCTTGTCGCGGAACAGGAAAGGCACGTCGAGGATCTTGGTCTCGGGCACGAAGTTCGGCACCGGGCCGGAGGACGAGAACGCCAGTTCCTGCGTGCCGAGCTGCACGGCCTCGATGGATTCGCGTTCGCCGCCGAGCGAGCCGTTATAGAACGTCTCGACCTTGTAGCGACCATTCGTGCGGGCGGCGACTTCCTTGGCGAAGGTGTCGATCGCGACGCCCTGGTGCGAGTTCTGCGCGGTCGAGATGCTGATCTTCATGGCCGTTTGCGCAAATGCGCCCGCACTGAGGGCGAGCGAAAGGCAAGCGGCGGCGATGTGGCCGATCTTCATGGTGTCTCCGGGAGTTGTTCGTCGGCGCGGAATGCGCGACGGTCTGGCGGCGACTATGCCGCAACACCCGGTCTCCCCGCGTCGGGAGTTTCACCGACACGCGCACCTGCAGGCGCGTGTCGGGATGGCGTCACATGCCCACGTAGTTGGGTCCACCGCCGCCCTCGGGCGTCACCCACACGATGTTCTGCGTCGGATCCTTGATGTCGCAGGTCTTGCAGTGCACGCAATTCTGCGCGTTGATCTGCAGGCGCTGCTTGCCCTCGGCGGCTTCCACATATTCGTATACGCCGGCAGGGCAGTAGCGGCTCTCGGGCCCAGCGTACTTCGCGAGGTTGATCTCCACCGGCACCGAAGGGTCCTTGAGCGTCAGGTGCGCCGGCTGCTGCTCTTCATGGTTCGTGTTGCTGATGAACACGCTTGAGAGGCGGTCGAAGGTGAGCTTGCCGTCCGGCTTGGGGTAGACGATCGGCTTGCACTCCGAAGCCGGCTTCAGGTACAGATGGTCGGGCTTGTTGCGGTGCAGGGTCCAGGGAATGTTGCCCTTGAGCAGCCATTGCTCGATGCCGTTCATCAGCGTCGCGACGGTCAGGCCCTTCTTGAACCACGCCTTGAAGTTGCGCGCCTTCTTGAGTTCGGTGTACAGCCAGCTCTTTTCGAAAGCGGCCGGATATGCGCTCAGCTCGTCGTGCTGGCGTCCGGCGCCGATGGCCTCGAAGGCCGCGTCGGCCGCCAGCATGCCGGTCTTGATCGCGGCGTGGCTGCCCTTGATGCGGCTCACGTTGAGGTAGCCCGCCTCGCAGCCGACCAGCGCGCCACCCGGGAACACGGTCTTGGGCAGCGACATCAACCCGCCCGCGGTGATCGCGCGGGCGCCGTAGCCGATGCGCTTGGCCGGCTTGATGCCGTGGGCTTCGTCGCCTTCGAGGTACCAGCGGATGTTGGGGTGCAGCTTCCAGCGCTGCATCTCCTCGAAGGGGCTGAGGTACGGGTTGCTGTAGTCCAGGCCGGTGATGAATCCGAGCGTCACCTTGTTGTCTTCCATGTGGTACAGGAAGGCGCCGCCGTAGGTGTCGCTCTTCATGGGCCAGCCGGCGGTGTGCAGCACGAAGCCCGGTTGATGGCGCTTCGGGTCGATCTCCCAGACTTCCTTCACGCCGAGGCCGTAGGTCTGCGGGTCCTTGCCTTCGTCGAGCTTGAACTTCGCGATCAGCTGGCGGCCAAGGTGGCCGCGCGCGCCTTCGGCGAAGACCGTGTACTTGCCAAGCAGTTCCATGCCGAGCTGGAAATTCTCGGTCGGCTCGCCGTCCTTGCCCACGCCGAGGTTGCCGGTGGCCACGCCGCGCACGGAACCGTCGTCGTTGTAGAGCACTTCGGCGGCAGGAAAGCCAGGAAAGATTTCGACGCCGAGGTTTTCGGCCTGCTGCGCCAGCCACTTGGTGAAGGTGCCGAGGCTGATGATGTAGTTGCCGTGGTTCTGGAAGCATGCCGGCAGGAACATGCCCGGCGTGCGCATGCCCGACTTCTCGCCAAGGAAGACCATCGCGTCGTCGGTCACCGGCTGGTTCAGCGGCGCGCCGAGCTCGCGCCAGTTGGGCAGCAGTTCGTTGAGAGCCTTCGGATCCATGATCGCGCCCGACAGAATGTGGGCGCCGGGCTCCGAGCCCTTCTCGAGCACGACGACGGAGATTTCCTTCTCGTTGATCGCGGCGAGCTGCTTCAGGCGGATTGCCGTCGACAGGCCGGCAGGGCCGCCACCGACCACGACCACGTCGTACTCCATGGCTTCGCGGGGTCCGAACTGGGCGAGGATTTCGTCGTGGGTCATAGGGGCTCGTCGATAATGTTTTCGGGGGTGCGCACACCCGGCTTGCCGGGCATTTTATGCGGCGCGGCAATCCCTTCACGTCAGCCATCGACGCCACTTCCGGCGTCACCTTGGCGACTTCAACGAGGACAGTTCCATGGCTTGCTGCGTCCGATGAGAATCGAAATCCCACAGAAGAAAAAACTCGTCTACGAGATGACGATTGCGATCCGTTGGGGCGACATGGATGCGATGGGACATCTCAACAACGGTAGCTATTTCCGTTACCTCGAGACCGCCCGCATCGACTGGTTCCAGTCGCTCGGGCTCGATCCGTCGCCACAGGGAGAGGGCATCGTGATCGTCAACGCCTTCTGCAACTTCTACAGACAGCTCGAATACCCGGGCAATGTGCTGCTCAAGATGTACACGAGCGATCCCGCGCGGACCACGTTCGAAACCTGGGGCACGATGGCGCGGGAAGATGCACCGGACGTGATCTGCGCCGCAGGCGGTGCGACCACCATCTGGGTCGATTTTCCGAAGCAGAAGGCATTGCCGCTGCCCGACTGGCTGCGCACCCTCGTGACCGACTGATCGGCAACGAGCCGTTCAAGCCCCCGATGCCGGCGCGAGCACGATGCGTGCCTCGAACCCGGACACCGCGCCGCCGGGGGGCGAGCTGAGAACCAACTTCGCATCGTGCTTGGCCACGATGGTCGAGACGATCGACAGACCCAGGCCGTAGCCCGTGCGTTCGGCGTTGTGCCGTACGTGGCGCAGCTGCAGGGTGCGCAATTCGACATCGTTCACACCGCGGCCGGCGTCGCGAACCACCAGCTGCCCGTCCGCAGTGGCCTCGATCTGCACGCGGGCGTTGCCGGCGTAACGAAGCGCGTTTTCCACAAGGTTGCGCAGCGCAATGGCCAGTGCATCGAAATCGCCGAGCACGCGTGAGGCCGGTTCGTTTTCGGGCACCGTCAGATCCAGGCGGCCCAGCGTTCGCGGCTCCTGCCAGAACTCCTGGGCGACCGTTGCAGCCAACTGCACGAGGTCGACCGGCTCGCGGCTCAACGACGCACCGGATTCCGCGCGCGACAGTTGCAGCAATTTCTCGGCGCGATGGCTGAGGGACTGCAGGGCGGCGAGGGCCGCTTCGATGTCGGTGCGGCTCAGTCCGTGGTCCAAAGCGGTCTGCAGGCGCAGCCGCGCGGCCGCCAGCGGCGTGCGCAGCTCGTGCGCCGCGTTCGCGGCCAGGGCGCGTTCCACGTCGAGCGACTGCTCGAGCCGCTCCAGCAGCCGGTTCACATGGTCGCCGACCAGGCTCAACTCCCGCGGAAGATCGGGCAGCGCGATGGGCCGCAGGTCGGTGCCGTTGCGCCTGCCGATCTCGCCGGCCAATCGTTGCAGCACCTGCAATTCCTCGCGCGTGATGCGCGAGAGCAGCAACGCCAGCAGCGGCAGCATGGCGCCGAGCAGCAGCAAAAGCCCGTACAGGGTGCGATTGAGCGCGTTGCGCCGCTCGCTCTGCGGATCGGCCACCTGCAGGAACAGCGAGCGCGAGGGGTGCCTGACCGTGTAGACGCGCCACTCTTCGAGATTGGCGAATCCCGCAGCGACGGGCACGTCGAACGTGCCGGGCGGGGTTTCGGCCGAGCGCAGAAGAACGCGTTCGCTCGCATCGACCAGCTGGTAGACCACGGCCGCGTCGCGGAACAGCGGGGTTGGCGCGATCAGCGGGCGCGTCGACATGTTTTCGCCTTGCCGGCGGTCCAGTTCGTCGACCGCAATGTCGAACATGCGATGCGAAACCTCGACCAGCTCGTTGTCGAAGTTGTAGTTGATCTCGCGATCGACATACCAGGCCACCACCAGCACGCTGACCAGCCAGACCCCGCCGATCCACAGCACGAGCGTGCGCGTCAGACGGCCGGACAGCGTGTCCACGCCCCGTTGAAGAAAAGGGATGTTCGTCATTCTGCGTCGGTGGAGTACGCGAGGCGGTAGCCAAGGCCGCGCAGGGTCTGGATGTGCGTGCGGCCGAGCTTGCGGCGCAGGCGGCTGATGAAGACTTCGAGCGTGTTGCTGTCGGTGTCGTCGTCGAACCCGTACAGCGCATCCTGAAGGACCTCGCGCGTGTGGATCCGGTCGGGCCGCGTCGCCATCACGCGCAGCAGCGCCCATTCCTTCTGGGTCAGGGTTACGGGGGCGCCACCGCGGCGCACCAGATCGCGCGCGAGGTCGATCTCGATGCTGCCGAGCTGCAGCAGCGGCGTGTTCCCGGCGCTGCGCCGACGCTCCACCGCGCGCAAGCGAGCCAGCAACTCGCCCGGGTCGTAGGGTTTGGTGAGGTAGTCATCGGCCCCCGCATCGAGGCCGCGGATGCGGTCGGTCACCTGGTCGCGCGCGGTCAGCACGATGACGATGGGGCGCTCCTTGAGCGCGCGGATGGCTGGCAGAAGAGTGAGCCCGTCGCCGTCGCCCAGGTGCAGGTCGAGCAGCACGGCGGCGTACTGCGCGGAGATCAATGCGCTGCGTGCGTCTGCCAGGCTCGACACGTCGTCGACCACGAAGGCCTTGGCGCGCAGGTAGCCGCACACCGCCTCGGACAGCCCCACGTCATCTTCGACCAGCAATACGCGCACGCCAAACCTCTCGGACGCAAAAGCTGGAAGTCTATCGACTCGGCTTCAGGCTGCGTTCAGTCGGGGCGGCTACCCTCGCGCCCCGCATGACCCGTTTTACACACCGTGGCCCCCTCGTCGCCACCCTCGTCGCATTGGCCCTGGTGGTCGGATGGGACTTCTCCGGACTCGATCTGGCCGCCGCGCAATGGTTCGGCACGCCGACCGGCTTTCCGTCGCGCAGCAGCCATCGCCTCATCCTGTGGATGCACGAAGTGCCTCGCTTCACGAGCTGGGCGCTGGTCATCGGCCTGTTCGTCGCCATCGGCTGGCCGGTGGGCCCGTTGCGCCGCCTCGACCGGCCGGGGCGGGTGCAGCTTGCGGTCACGGTGCTTGCTTCGGTGCTGGCGGTCTCGATGATCAAGACAAACAGCGCCACCAGCTGCCCTTGGGACTTGCAGCAGTTCGGCGGCATGGCGCGCCACGTTTCACACTGGGCCTGGGGCGTGGACGACGGCGGCCCGGGCAAATGCTTTCCTGCGGGCCACGCGTCGGCGGCTTTCGCGTACCTGGGCGGCTGGTTCGTGTTCCGGCGCGTGGCGCCGACCCTTGCGTGGCGTTGGCTCGGTGTGGCGCTGGTCGCCGGCTTCGCACTCGGCCTCGGGCAGCAGATGCGCGGTGCCCACTACATGAGCCACACCCTGTGGACCGCCTGGGTGTGCTGGAGCGTGGGTTTCGTGATCGAGGGGGTCGCGATGCTCTTGCGCGATCGCGCCCGGACCATCCACCCGCAGGCGAATCTGAACCATTCCTGAGCGACGCGTTCAGGCAGGGCTCAGGCCCGTTGCCTAAGGTCGCTGGATGCCTCGTTCTCTCACCCGATCCACCGCCGACGCTTCCGATCGCGCGGTCGATACCCCCTTCAAATCGCCCGCCCTCCAGCTTCCATCCTGGATCGAACGCGTCGATGCCTGGATGGCCCGACCGCGCAGTACGCGCAACGTCGTGCTGTGGCTGAGCCTTTACCTCGCGATCGCAGCCAACTGGCCGCTCTGGTTCGATCTGGCGCGCATTGGCGGCGCTCCCAGCGTGTACCTGCGCAGCGTCGGGGCCATGGCCCTGCTGCTGGTGGCCGGTACGGTGGCCTTGCTTTCGCTCACGGCCTGGTCGCGCTGGGTCAAGCCGTTGTGGTTCGCCGTCGTGGTGCTGGCCGCGGTCGTGCAGCACTACATGCTGGCCTATCGCATCGTGATGGACCCCAGCATGCTGGCCAACGCCAGCCAGACCGATGTGCACGAGATCGGCGACCTCTTGAGCTGGCGGATGGTCTTCAATGTGATGCTGGTCTCCGTGCCGGCTGCCTGGTGGCTGTGGCGCGTGCGCATCGTGCGCATGAGCGTGTGGACGCAAACGTGGCGCAACCTGGCGCTGTGCGTCGGGGCGCTGGCAGTGGCGGTCGGCGGCGGCATGGCGATGAACCGCGAACTCGCGCCGCTGATGCGCAACAACGTCCATGTGCGCTACATGCTCAACCCGCTGGCGACGGTGTATTCCGGCGCGACAGTGGCTCTGCGCCCGCTCTTCAAGCACAGCCGCAAGCTCATCCCGATGACCGCTGGCGCGGCGCTCGGCGCCAGCTACGCGGGGCAGGTGCGTCCGCCGTTGTTCGTGATCGTGGTCGGCGAGACGGCCCGCGCGGACCATTTCGCACTGAACGGGTATGCGCGCGACACCACGCCCGAACTCGCGAAGCGCGAGGTCCTGAGTTACCGCAATGTGCATTCGTGCGGCACCAACACGCTGGCCTCCGTGCCCTGCATGTTCTCGCCACTGGGAAAGTCGGGCTTCGAGGCGCGCAAGGACGATTACGAGAACCTGCTCGACGTGCTGCAGGCCTCAGGCCTGGCGGTGTTCTGGATCGAGAACCAGGCGGGTTGCAAGGATGTCTGCAATCGCATTCCGAACGACTTCGCGGTCAACGGCCTGTCACCCCAGACCAAGGCGGCCCTGTGCGACGGCGACGAATGCCTCGACCAGGCGCTGCTCAACGGGCTCGACGCCCGGCTCGCGGCGCTGCCGGCGGAGCGCCGCAACAAGGGCGTGGTGCTGGTCATGCACCAGATGGGAAGCCACGGACCGGCCTACTACAAGCGATCGCCGGCCGACATGAAGACGTTCAATCCTGAGTGCAAGAACAACGCGCTGGCCGAATGCGCGCACGCCGAGTTGCTCAATGGGTACGACAACTCGATCCGCAACACCGACCAAGTGCTGGCAAAGACGATCGACTGGCTCAAAACGCAGTCCAAGGACTACGACACCGCCATGCTCTATCAGAGCGACCATGGCGAATCGCTGGGTGAATACGGGCTCTTCCTGCATGGCTTGCCCTACGGCGTCGCGCCGGAAGTGCAGAAGCACGTGCCGCTGGTGGCCTGGTTCAGCGAGGGAATGCAGCAACGCGAGAAGCTGTCGACTCGCTGCATGCAGGGCGACCTGGACAAGCCCTACACGCACGACAACCTGTACCACACCGCACTCGGTGTGATGGACGTGCGTTCGCCGAGCTACAAGGCGGCGCTCGACATGTTCGCCGGCTGCCGCGCGGCGGGTTGAGTTACTTCGCCCGGCCGTCCAGGTACGGCTCGGGGTTGACCGCAACGCCTTGCTTGCGCACCTCGAAGTGCAGCTTGACGCGATCGGTGCCGCTCTTGCCCATTTCGGCGATCGTCTGACCCTGGCGCACCACGTCGTTTTCCTTCACCAGCGCGCGGTCGAGGTTGGCGTAGGCGGTGAGGTAGGTCTCGTCGTGCTTGACGATGATCATCGTGCCGTACTGGCGCAAGGCGTTGCTCACGATCACCACCCGCCCGTCGCGTGATGCCATCACCGGATCGCCCACGTTGCCGGCGATGTCCAGTCCCTTGTTCTGGTTGCCGTCGAAGCGCGCGATCGTGGGGCCTGCAGCCGGACGGATGAAGGCGGAAGGCGGCTTCGGCGCCGGCACGCCCGGCACAGGCTGCGGCGACGGCACGGTGTTCAGCGGCGTGCTCTGGCAAGCGGCCAGCGCGACGGCGGCGATCAGGACGAGGCCGGTGCGGAGGGCAAGGATCGAAGATTGCATGGGGCGATTGGAACCGAAGCGGTGCATACAGGTTCCGTTGTAGCCCTTTTTTACCTCGGGGCTGCTGCGCGCAACTGCGGTTGGCGGGCGAGGACTTCGACACACGGGCCGGCATCGCGCACGCGACCTGCCTCCATCAACACCACCGTGTCGAAATGCTCGAGCACGCTCAGCCGGTGGATCGATGCGATCAGGCAGGCATCCGGGAAGCGGGCGGCGATGCGCTCCAGCACGCGGGTCTCGGTGGCCGCATCCAGCGCGCTTGTCGGCTCGTCCAGCAACAGCAGGGAGCTGCCCTGCGCCGCAAGCACGCCGCGAGCCAGGCACAGCCGTTGCCGCTGCCCGCCCGACAGGTTGAAGCCACGCTCGGTGAGCGGTGTGTCCAGGCTGCCGTTCATGGCGGTCAGCACATCGTCGAATGCGCTCGTGTGAAGCGCCGCCTGCAGCGCTGCATCGTCGTGCGGTTCGCCGAAGGTGAGGTTCTCCCGCACGCTGGCTTCGAAGACCTCGGTCTCCTGCGGGATCAGCGTGGCGAGCTTGCGCAGGGAGGCCCATTCGCGCGGCGCCTCGGCGTCGAAACTCAGCATGCCTTTCGTTGGCAGGTAAAGGCCGGCGAGGACGCGCAGCAACGTGCTCTTGCCGCCACCGCTCGGACCGACCAGCGCAATGCGCTCGCCGCGCCGCAGCCGAAGCGCCACATCGTGCAGCCCGCCGCCGCGCGAGGTGTCGGCGTAGCCCCATTGCAGCCCGTCGATCGCCAGCGTTTGCCAGGGTGCGTCGCGCTCGACGGCCTGTGCGGCACCCGCTGGCGCCGCGGGTGTGTCCCACAACGGCGCTGCGCTCTGGAAGTCGGTGTGCATGCGCGCGAAGCTCTGGAAATTGGCCGCCATCGAACCGACGACCGATGCCGTCTGCTGCGCGTACTGGTAGATCATGAACACGCCGCCGAGCATCACTGCCTGCCCCGGCGTGCGTGTCTGCCAGACGTAGAGCACGACCAGTGCCCACGTGAGCGACAGTCCCATCAGGTCGACCGCAAACCACTTGCCCTCGTTGAGCACCACGGCGCGCTTGAGCGGCGCCGACACCGCGGCCATGCGACGACCCAGCAGCAAGCGCGAGGCCTGCTGCAGCCGGAGACCGATCACGGTCGAAGCGTTGCCGATGAAGTCGAGCAGCGCGGCCACGTAGCGGCGGTCCGCGTCGTTCTCGGCGCGGGCGAGCAGCATGATCGCGCGGTCGAAACGAAGAATGACGGCGGCAATCACGATGTAGCCCACCATCGCCGTCGCGCCGCTGACGGTCGACAGCAAGGCCAGCGCGATCAGCGGACCGACGAAGTTGACCGCGTTCTGAAGGTAGACGAACTGGTTCTGCGCGAAGTCGGACAGCGCGCGGCTGGCCTGGTGCACGCGGTGCTGGAGCTCGCCGGAGTGATGACCGTCATGCCAGGCCAGCGGGGCGCCCGCGATGCGCGCATAGAGCGTATCGGCCAGCGTCTCGCGCACCCGCACGCCGACATTACGCTCGAGCACGCGGCCCGGGCCGTGCAGCAACCAAGAGAACAAGTAGACCGCCAGCAGCAGCACGATCCAGCGGCCCGATCCAGCGATTTCGCCGCGTTGCAGCGCGTTGATCGCCTGCGCCGCGATCCACGGCATCGTGAGCCGGATGAGCTGCGACGAAGTGAGCAGCGCGCTCGCGCCGATGAGCTGTCCGCGGGCGCCTGCCGAGTACTTCCACAGTGCGCCGTAAAGCTCGCGCACCGCATTGCCGGGTGCCAGCGCCGTCATCGAATCACTTGACCGGAATCGTCATCGCCCGATCGATCGGAACCGCCGTGACGCCGTTCTTCGGGGAGCCGTCGATGAGCAGGTCGGAGTATGTGAGGTAGACCAGCGTGTTGCGCCGCGAATCCACCATGCGGACCACGCGCAGGCGCTTGAACAGGATCGACTGGCGCTCGGTGAAGATCTCGTCGCGCTTCTTGAGCGGTTCGGTGAAGCTCACCGGGCCGACCTGGCGGCAGGCGATCGAAGCCTCGGCCTTGTCTTCGGCCAGGCCGACCGCGCCGGAAATGCCGCCGGTCTTCGCGCGCGAGACATAGCAGGTCACGCCGTTGACCTTGGGGTCGTCGTAGGCTTCGACGACGATCTTGTGGTCGGGGCCGATCAGCTTGAAGGCGGTGTCGACATCGCCCACGATCTCGGCGCGGGCGCCGGTCGCCAGCACGAGGCCGAGGCCGAGGGCGCACGACAGAAGGGCGGCGGTGGCGGTCTTGGTGGGTTTCATTCGATGTCGATGGTGTGGACGGTGTCGAAGCTGCCGCGCTTGCGGTCCGCGAAGAAGCACTCGAGCGCTTCGCGCACCGTGCGGAACGCGATCTCGTCCCAGGGGATTTCTTCTTCGAGGAAGAGCTTGGCCTCGATGGTTTCGTGGCCAGGGTCGAACACCTCATCGAGCAACCGGGCGCGATAGAAAAGGTGCACCTGGCCGACCCGCACGACGCTCATCACGGCGAACAGCCCTTGCATCTCGAAATGCGCGCCCGCCTCTTCGTCGGTCTCGCGCGCGGCACCTTGTGAGGCCGACTCGTTGAGCTCCATGAAGCCGGCCGGCAAGGTCCACTTGCCCCAGCGCGGCTCGATGTTGCGCTTGCACAGGAGCACCCGGTCGCCCAGGACCGGAATGGTCCCGACCACGTTGAGCGGGTTCTCGTAGTGGATGGTGTTGCAGTTCGGGCAGACGGCGCGCTGCTTGGTGTCGCCGTCGTCCGGGATGCGATAGACCACCGCGGTGCCGCAGTTCTTGCAGTGTTTGATCGGGACGCGATATGACATGGCGGAGGGGGGCGGCAACGGGTGGCTCAACCGATCTTGACGGTCAGCGTCGGCAGGCCGGAAACCTCGCCGACCAGCGTGTCGCCCTGCACGACGGCGGCCACGCCCTCGGGGGTCCCCGTGAAGATCAGGTCGCCGGGCTGCAGTTCCCATGCGGTCGACATCTGCTCGATGGTCTCGGCCATGTTCCAGATCAGCTTGCTCACGTTGCTGTGCTGGCGTGCGCTGCCGTTCACATTGAGCGAGATGTCGGCATTGACGATGTCGCCTGCCTGGGCTGCCGGAACGATCGGGCCGATGGGTGCGCTCTGGTCGAAAGCCTTGCCGATTTCCCACGGGCGGCCCTGCTTCTTCATCTCGCCCTGCAGGTCGCGGCGCGTCATGTCGAGGCCGACGGCGTAACCGTAGATGTGCTTCATCGCATCCGCGGCCTTGATGTTCTTGCCACCCGTGCCGATGCACGCGACGAGTTCGATCTCGTGGTGCAGGTTCTTGGTGAGCGTGGGGTAGGGCATCGTGCCCGTCTCACCTTCGGCGACGGACACCAATGCGTCGGCCGGCTTCAGGAAGAAGAACGGCGGCTCGCGACCGGTGAACCCCATTTCCTTGGCGTGATCCTCGTAGTTGCGCCCGACGCAGTACACACGGCGCACCGGGAAACGGGCGCTTTGCCCCACGACAGGAAGTGAAACCGCTGCAGGCGGGTTGACAACAAACTCGGAAGCCATGGCGTCGTGTCCTTTTTCAGCCAGATGAGAGAGGGGAAAACGGCAGTGTGCCAGAGGGTCGCGGCGCTCGCCGGCGCCGCTATGCTTGCCTGATGATGAAGCTGCACAACTACTTTCGTTCATCCGCCTCCTACCGAGTGCGCATCGCGCTCAACCTCAAGGGCCTGGACTTCGACTACCTCCCGGTGCACATCGCGCGAGGTGAGCACTTGACGGGCTCCTTCAGCGCGATCTCGGCCGATCATCTCGTACCGATGCTCGAAGACGAGGGCGAACGCTTCTCGCAGTCGATGGCGATCATCGAGTACCTCGACGAAACCCAGCCCGAACCGCCGTTGCTGCCCGGCGATCCCGCCGGTCGGGCCCATGTGCGTGCGCTCGCGCAATCGATCGCCTGCGAGATCCACCCGATCAACAACCTGCGGGTGTTGAAGTACCTGGTGCGCGAGCTCAAGCTCGACGAAGCCGCCAAGAATGCCTGGTATCGCCATTGGGTGCGCGAAGGGCTCGAAGCCTTCGAGCGCCAACTGCAGCAGCACCCTGCCGGTATCTACTGCTGGGGCAACTCGCCGACGCTGGCCGACTGTTGCCTGGTACCGCAGATCTTCAATGCACAGCGTTTCGAGTGCGACCTCGGCAACCTGCCGCGCACCATGTCGGCGTACCACGCGTGCATGGAGCTCGATGCGTTCCAGCGCGCGCAGCCCGCGCAATGCCCGGACGCGGAGAGCTGATGCTTGTTCCCGACTGGCCTGCGCCTGCCAATGTGCGAGCGCTCTGCACCACGCGCAGCGGCGGTGTGTCGACCGGGCGCTACGACAGTTTCAACCTCGGTGACCACGTCGGCGACGACCCTGCAAACGTGGCCCGGAATCGGCAGCGGCTCGCCGACATCGCGCAGGCGCGCCCTGTGTTCCTGCAGCAGGTGCATGCAACAGACGTGGCCGCGCTCGACAGGTTGACGCCGGACGGCACGGTTGCCGATGGCTGCATCACGACCGCGTCGGGGGTGGCCTGCACGATCATGGTGGCCGACTGCCTGCCGGTGCTCTTCACCGACGTGGCGGGCGAGCGCGTGGCGGCCGTGCATGCGGGCTGGCGCGGGCTTGCCCAGGGCGCGCTGGAGCAGACGCTCCAGCAGTTCGGCGGTGGTGCCCGCACGATCGCGTGGCTGGGTCCATGCATCGGTCCGAAGGCGTTCGAGGTCGGCGGCGAGGTGAAAGCCGCGTTCGAGGCGCAGTCACCCGCGGCGGCGCAGTGTTTCGTGCCCTCCGCATCGCAGGGCAAGTGGTTGGCCGACCTGCCGGCACTGGCGCGGCAACGGCTTGCTGCGGCGGGCGTCGATTCGATCTACGGCAACGACGGCGCCGATGCCTGGTGCACCGTCAACAACTCGTCACAGTTTTTCTCGTACCGGCGTGACGGGGTCACCGGTCGCTTCGCCGCCCTGGTCTGGAAGACCTGAAGCGGCGGCCGCCTCGCGCCGCGCCACCTCCTGCGCGGCCAGCTCGCGCGCCTTGTTCGCGCGGCCCCGTGCGGGGGACAGCATCAGGTAAACCACCAATGCGATCGGCAGCAATCCGTAGAGAAGAAATGTGAAGATGGCGCCCAGCACCGTTCCGGTGGTGCTGGTGGCTTCGGCCACCGCCATCATCACGACGACGTAGCCCCAGGCGATGACAACGAGATGAATGAGCATGGACAATCGGGAGTGGGTTGCAACAGGACCGCGCCCCGTGTGAAATGCAGCATACTGAAAATCCATCCGGACAAGGCGAGGCAGCAGGAGACACCATGACACAAGAAGCCACCGGGGCCGACGCATTCGTCCCCTTCCAGAAGGCCATGACCGAAGGATGGGGCAAGGCGCTCGAATCGCTCAAGTCCATGGGAGTGGGCTCCGCTGGCGGCATCGCCCAGCCTGACATTCCCAGGTTCACTTTCTCGCAGGACAGGTTGCAGCAACTGCAGCAGGACTACCTGGCCGAAGCCGGCGACCTGTGGCGGCAGGGTCTGAGCATCCAGCCTGCAGCAGACAAGCGCTTCGCAGGCGAAGCCTGGGGCAGCAACCCGATTTCCTCCTTCACCGCCGCTGTTTACCTGCTGAACGGCCGAACCATGCTCAACATGGTGGAAGCGGTCGAGGCCGATGCCAAGACCAAGTCGCGCCTGCGCTTCGCGGTCGAGCAGTGGATGGCGGCCGCATCGCCGAGCAACTCGCTGGCCTTCAACGCCGAAGCGCAGAAGCGCGCGATCGACACCAAGGGCGAAAGCATCGCCAAGGGCATCCAGAACCTGTTGCACGACATGAAGCAGGGCCACGTCAGCATGACGGACGAAAGCGCCTTCGAGGTCGGTCGCAACGTGGCGACCACCGAAGGTGCGGTCGTGTTCGAGAACGAGCTGTTCCAGCTGCTCGAATACAAGCCGCTCACCGCCAAGGTGTACGAGCGTCCGTTTCTCCTGGTGCCACCCTGCATCAACAAGTTCTACATCCTTGACCTGCAGCCCGAGAATTCGCTCATCCGCTATGCCAACGAGCAGGGGCACCGCGTCTTCGTGGTGAGCTGGCGCAACCCCGACGAGTCGATGCGCGACTGCACCTGGGACCAGTACATCGAGGACGCCGCGATCAAGGCCATCCACACCGTGCAGGCCATCACCGGCAGCAAGCAGATCAACGCGCTGGGCTTCTGCGTGGGCGGCACGATCCTCAGCACCGCGCTGGCCGTGCTGGCGGCGCGTGGCGAAAAGCCCGCGGCCTCGGTCACGCTGCTGACCACGCTGCTCGACTTCGACGACACCGGCATCCTGGACATCTTCATCGACGAGTCGATGGTCAAGTTCCGCGAGATGCAGATGGGCAACGGCGGTTTGCTGCCTGGCGGCGACTTGGCATCGACCTTCAGCTTCCTGCGCCCCAACGACCTCGTATGGAACTACGTGGTGGGCAACTACCTGAAGGGCGAGACGCCGCCGCCCTTCGACCTGCTCTACTGGAACAGCGACGCGACCAATCTGCCCGGGCCTTTCTATGCCTGGTACCTGCGCAACACCTATCACGAGAACAAGTTGAAGGTGCCCGGCGCGCTCACCGTGTGCGGCGAAAAGGTCGATCTCGGCGCGATCGACGCGCCGGTCTACATCTACGGCTCGCGCGAAGACCACATCGTGCCGATCGGCGGCGCCTACGCTTCCACGCAACTGCTCAAGGGCAAGAAGCGTTTCGTGATGGGCGCATCGGGTCACATTGCCGGTGTCATCAATCCACCGGCCAAGAAAAAGCGCAGCCACTGGATTCGCGAGGACGGCAAGCTGCCGGCGACGCAGGCCGAATGGCTGGCCGGCGCCGAGGAGCATCCCGGCAGCTGGTGGACCGACTGGTCGCAGTGGCTCAAGGGCCACGCCGGCAAGCAGATCGCCGCACCCAGGACCTACGGCAAGGGCACGGCCTACAAGGCCACCGAGCCCGCGCCCGGCCGCTACGTGAAGGCCAAGGCGAGCGCCTGATTCACGACCCATTCAGTCATATCAAACGGAGAGAAAGCATGGAAGACATCGTCATCGTTTCGGCCGCACGCACGGCCGTCGGCAAGTTCGGCGGATCGCTCGCGGGCATCGCCGCCACGGAACTGGGCTCGATCGTGATCCGCGAAGTGATCGCGCGCGCCAAGCTCACGCCGGACCAGATCGGCGAGGTGATCATGGGCCAGGTGCTCGCGGCCGGCGCGGGCCAGAACCCGGCGCGCCAGGCGCTGCTCAAGAGCGGTATCGACAAGTCGACGCCTGCGCTCACCATCAATGCGGTGTGCGGCTCGGGCCTGAAGGCCGTGATGATGGCTGCACAGGCAGTTGCCACCGGCGACAGCGAGATCGTGATCGCCGGCGGGCAGGAGAACATGAGCGCGTCGCCGCACATCCTGCCCAACTCGCGCAACGGCCAGCGCATGGGCGACTGGAAGATGGTCGACACGATGATCGTCGACGGCCTCTGGGACGTCTACAACCAGTACCACATGGGCATCACGGCCGAGAACGTCGCCAAGCAGTTCAACATCGACCGCGCCGCGCAGGACGAATTGGCGCTGGGCAGCCAGACCAAGGCCGCCGCCGCGCAGGACGCCGGCAAGTTCAAGGACGAGATCGTCGGCGTGAGCATTCCGCAGAAGAAGGGCGACCCGCTCGTCTTCAACCAGG
>JBGMOF010000009.1:0-15507 GCA_041424275.1 Variovorax sp. | reverse complement strand
TTGCGCTGGCTGGCGTTGCCTTCGTCGTCGACGTTGAGCGAGCCGCGGCGGTCGGCGATGGTGCCGTCGTCGAGCACCGTCACGCCCTTGGCCGCGACGCGTTCGCCGATGCGGCCCGAGAACGCGCTCGATCCCTTGCGGTTGAAGTCGCCTTCGAGCCCGTGGCCGATGGCCTCGTGCAGCAGGATGCCGGGCCAGCCCGGGCCGAGCACGACCGTCATTTCACCGGCCGGCGCGGGCCGCGCCTCGAGGTTCGTCAGCGCCGCCTTGACCGCCTGGTCGACGTATTCGGCAATGTGTTCGTCGTCGAAGTAAGCAAGGCCGAAGCGCCCGCCGCCGCCGCCGGAACCGACTTCGCGCCGGCCGTTCTGCTCGGCAATCACGGTGACCGACAGGCGCACCAACGGCCGCACGTCGGCGGCCAGCGTGCCGTCGGCGCGCGCGACCAGTACCACGTCGTACTCGCTGGCCAGTCCGGCCATCACCTGCGCCACGCGCGGATCACGCGAACGGGCGAGTTTTTCGACCTTGCCGAGCAGCTCGACCTTGGCCGTGCTGTCGAGCGTCGAAATCGGATCGACGCCGTTATAGAGCGACCGGCTTCCCGCTATCTTTTTGGTAGCAGCCTTCGCCCGTGCGGTGCGCCCTGCAGCCGAAATCGACCGCACGGTCCGCGCCGCGTCGAGCAGCGAGGCCTCGGAGATGTCGTCCGAATAGGCAAAGGCCGTCTTCTCGCCGCTGACCGCCCGCACGCCGACGCCCTGGTCGATGCTGAAGCTGCCGGTCTTGACGATGCCCTCTTCGAGGCTCCAGCCTTCGCTGCGTGTGTACTGAAAGTACAGATCCGCGTCGTCGACCCCGTAGCGGGTGATCTCGCCAAGCGCTTTCGAAAGGTGGGATTCGTCGAGGCCGAACGGCGTCAGGAGCAGCGACTGCGCGGTGGCAAGGCGCTCGATGGTGGGTTCGCGGGAGATCATCGGAGCATTATTGCTCGCCCCCACGCTGCGGCGCACTGCGTGCCGCCTTCGCCTCCCCCCGACCGGGGGCAATCGCAGCGGTCCCGCGAAGCCGGTTCCGCGGCATCCCACGAATGGGCAGTGCCTCAGCTTTGCATCAGCCGCTTGGCGCGCGAGATCGACATCAGGATGCCGAGGCCCAGCCCGAGCGTCACCATGGCGGTTCCGCCGTAGCTGATGAAGGGCAGCGGAACGCCCACCACCGGCAGGATCCCGCTCACCATGCCCATGTTGACGAAGGCGTAGGTGAAGAAGATGAGCGTGATCGCGCCGGCCAGCAGCCGCGAGAACAGCGTCGGCGCGTCGGAGGCGATGGCGAGACCGCGGAAGATCAGGAAGATGAAGGCGGCGATCAGAAACAGATTGCCGGCCAGACCGAACTCCTCCGAATAGGCCGCGAAGATGAAGTCGGTGGTGCGCTCGGGGATGAATTCCAGATGCGTCTGCGTGCCCTGCATGAAGCCCTTGCCGCCCACGCCGCCGGAACCGATGGCGATCATCCCCTGGATGATGTGGAATCCCTTGCCGAGCGGGTCTTTGCTCGGGTCGAGCAGCGTGCAGACGCGCTGCTTCTGGTAATCGTGCAGGATGCGCCAGTCAAAGCCATCGGCACACAGCGTCGATTCATAGCCGACGATCAGCGTGATGGCGACCAGCCCGACCAGCACAGGCGGGACGATCAATTTCCAGGAAAGACCCGCAAAAAAGATCACCGAGAGCCCGGCCGCCAGAACGAGCAGCGAGGTGCCGAGGTCGGGCTGCTTCATGATGAGTCCCACCGGCACGACGAGCAGCACCGTCGCCACCGCGAAGTCGAGCGGTCGCAGCTGCCCTTCGCGCCGCTGGAACCACCAGGCCAGCATCAGCGGCATCGCGATCTTCAGGATTTCGCTGGGCTGGATGACGAAGCCGACGTTGAGCCAGCGCTTGGCCCCCTTCTTGGTCAGGCCGAAGATCGCCACCGCGATCAGCAGCGCCACACCGACGGTGTAGAGCGGCACCGCGAAACTCATGAGCCGCTGCGGCGGAATCTGCGCCACCACGAACATGATGAAGCCGGCGAGCAGCATGTTGCGGCCGTGGTCCATGAAGCGGGTGCCGTGGTCATAGCCCGACGAATACATGGTGAGCAGGCCGGCGCACACGAGCAGGAACACGGCGAAGGCCAGGAAGCCATCGAAGCCCTGGAACACCGGCGCGATGCGTCGCGCGAACGAGGGCTGGTTGAACACGGCTGACATGGCCGCCGATTATCCGCGCCCGCGCAATCGCGCCGGCCGAAGTCGACCCTTGCCACGGCACGCCCATCCGGACATCGACCGCGCTTTCTTGCCAGAATCGGTGCACCGCCCGCGCCATGCATGCGCGACAGCCTTGCGTTCCGCAGCATGAACCTTCCGCCAACGACCCATCTTCTCTACCTGCACGGTTTCCGGTCCTCTCCGCAATCCGCCAAGGCGCGGCTCGTGGCGGAGCGTGTGGCTGCGCTGCATCCCGCGTTGCACTGGTGGGCGCCGCAACTGCCACCGTCGCCGCGCGAGGCGATGGACGCGGTCATGAAAGGCATCGAGGCCTGGCCGCGCGAATCGATGGCCGTCATCGGGTCTTCGCTGGGCGGCTTCTATGCCACTTACGTGGCGGGCATGACGTGCTGCCGCCTCGTGCTCCTCAACCCTGCTGTGCATCCCGCGCGCGATCTGGCCCGTTACATCGGCGACCAGACCAGCTGGCACGACCCGTCCGAGCATTTCTACTTCCGTCCGGAATACATCGAGGAGTTGCGCTCGCTCGAAGTGGGCACGCTGACGCGGCCGGAGCGCGCCCTCGCGATCGTCGCCAAGGGCGACGAAGTGCTCGACTGGCGCGAGATGTCGGCGCGCTACCCGGGCAGTCGCATCAAGCTGCTGGACGGCGGCGACCACGCGCTCTCGGATTTCGCCGAGGCGCACCTGCACGAAGTGATGGCGTTCATCGATCCCGTTTGAGACGCGGCGCCCGCAGTCCGGGGGGCGAGATAATCGGCCGATGTTTGTATTGTTTGAAGAAGCCGGGAAATACCTCGGCGGCCGGCTGCTGTCGGAAGCCGAAGCCTCGGCGCAGGTCGAGCTCGACAGCGGCAAGCGCGCCAAGGTCAAGAGCGTCAACATCGTGCTGCGCTTCGAGAAGCCGACGCCGGCCGAATTGATCGCCGAAGCCCGCAGCCTCGCCGCCACGATGGACCTCGACCTTGCCTGGGAATTCGCGGCCGAGGGCGAGTTCGGGTTCGGCGACCTCGCCTCCGACTATTTCAGCGACAAGCCGACGCTCGTGCAGCAAGCGGCCGCATTGTTCGCCCTTTTCGAGGCGCCGCACTATTTCAGGCGGGCCGGCAAGGGCCGCTTCAAGAAAGCGCCAGCCGAAATCCTGCAGCAGGCGCTCGCCGCCATCGAGAAGAAGAAGCTGATCACCGCGCAGATCGCCGACTGGGCCGCGCAGCTGGCCGACGGCGTGTGCCCGCCGCCGATTCGCGAGCAGCTCTACAAGATCCTTTTCAAGCCCGACAAGAACGCGCCCGAATACAAGGCCGTGGTCGATGCGTCGCGCGCTTCACAGCGCCCGCCGCTCGAGTTGCTCGAACGCGCCGGCGCCATCGATTCGCCTTATCAGTTCCACTGGCGGCGCTTCCTTTTCGAGAACTTTCCCAAGGGAACGGCCTTCCCGGCGTTGCAGGCGCCTGCCATCGCCGACGAATTGCCGGTCGCATCAGCGCAGGCCTTCTCGATCGACGATTCGCAGACCACCGAGATCGACGACGCGCTGTCGGTCCAGGGCCTCGGCAGCGGCACGGTGATCGTCGGCGTGCACATCGCCGCGCCGGGCCTGGCGCTGGTGCCGGGCAGCGCGATCGACCAGGTCGCGCGCGCTCGCATGTCGACGGTCTACATGCCCGGCTACAAGATCACGATGCTGCCCGACGACGTCGTCGCGGCTTACACGCTGCAGGAAGGCCGAGACTGCCCGGCCGTGTCGCTCTACGCCACTTTCGACGAAGCGACGCTCGAACTGCGCAGCACCGAAACGAAGCTCGAGCGCGTGCCGATCGTCGCCAACCTGCGCCACGACCAACTCGATGCCGTCGTCACGCAGCCCTGGCTCGAAGACGCCGCCTTCACCAGCGAGAACACGCCCGAAGCCGCCGCAAATTTGCGCGAGCCGCTGTCGTTCCTGTTCCGGTTGGCCAAACACCTGAAGGCGCAGCGCGAGGTCGTGCGCGGCAAGCCGGAGAACTTCAACCGGCCCGACTACAACTTCAGGCTCACCGGCAACGAGGGCGAACCGGTGGGCGACGAGCCGGTGCAGATCACCACTCGCCAGCGCGGTGCGCCGCTCGACCTGATCGTCTCGGAGGCCATGATCCTGGCCAACAGCACCTGGGGCGCGTGGCTCGGTGAGCTCGGCGTGCCGGGCCTCTACCGCAGCCAGGCCAGCATGGCGCCAGGCGTGAAGGTGCGCATGGGCACGCGTTCGCTGCCGCATGCGGGCCTGGGCGTGAAGAGCTACGCGTGGAGCACCTCGCCGCTGCGCCGTTACACCGACCTGGTGAACCAGTGGCAGATCATCGCGGCGGCACGCCACGGCAAGACCGCAGCGCTCGCCGCACCCTTCAAACCGAAGGACGCCGACCTGTTCTCGATCCTGTCCGGTTTCGACGCCGCCTACGCCACCTACAACGCCTACCAGGGCGGGATGGAGCGCTTCTGGACGCTCAAGTACCTGCAGCAGCAGGGCATCACCGAACTTACCGCGACGGTGGTCAAGGACATCCAGAACGGCGCACTGGTGCGTGCCGATACGCTGCCGCTGGTCTTTCCGGTGGCAGGTCAGCAGGAGCGCGGCGCGCATGTGCGGGTCAGGCTCGGCGAGATCGACGAGATCGCGCTCGACGTGCATGGCACCGTGATCGAACGCCTCGACGTGCCTGCGGAGGCCATGGCCGACGACGAAGGCGGTGAGGAAGAAGAAGTGGCCGGCCCGATCGCCATCGCGGTCGACATGAGCGACAGCGACGCCCCTGCACCGGAGCCTGCAGTCGGATGAACCTCAAGGACCTCAGCACCCTGCAGATCGCGCTCGGCCTGTCGGTCGTCGCGCATGCTGCGCTGCTCGCGGTCCGTTTCGTCGATCCCGAGTCGTTCAACCGCGTGTTCAAGGAAACGCCGCTCGAGGTGATCCTGGTCAACGCGCGCACCAACGAGAAGGCCGAGAAGGCCACGGTGATCGCGCAGACCTCGCTGGCCGGCGGTGGCGACCTCGACAAGGGCCGCGCCACCAGTCCGCTGCCGCCCAGCGAATTTCGCGCGGTCGGCGATGCCACGGAAGATGCGCAAAAGCAGGTCGAGGCCCTGCAGGCGCAACAGATGCTGCTCCTGGCACAGGTCAAGCAGCAGCTCGCTGCCATGCCGATGCCCGACCCGCGCAACCAGGGCAACCCCGCCGAGAACGCCGCGCGCGAAGAAAAGCGCAAGCAACTGATCAACCTGCTGGCCGAGATCGAGCGCCGGGTCAACGAAGAGAACGCCCGACCCAAGAAGCGCTACATCAGCCCCGCCACCAAGGAGGCGGCCTATGCCGCCTATGTGGACGCGTTGCGCCGGCGCATCGAGGTGCGCGGCACCGAGAACTTCCCCGAAGCGGCCGGCAAGAAGCTCTACGGCCAGCTCACGATGCTGGTCACGGTCAATTTCGACGGCAGCCTGGTCAGCGCCGAAATCGTCGAAAGCTCCGGCGTGCCTTTGCTCGACCGGCGCGCGCAGGCCATCGTGCGCAGCATCGGCAACTTCGGCCGCTTCAGCGATGCGATGCGCCGCGAGACCGACCAGATCGCGCTGCCCTCGCGCTTCAAGTTCACCCGGGACGAGACGACCGAGCTCTCGTCCAAATAAGACGTCGCCATGGATCTGTATTGCGTGATGGGCAACCCGATCGAGCACAGCCGCTCGCCCTGGATTCATGCGCGCTTCGCCGAGCTCACGGGCGAGACGCTGCGCTACGAGCGCCGTCTCGTGCCGCTCGGCGGCTTCGTGGCGGCCGCTGTGGCACTGCGCGAGGAGCCGGGCGCAGTGCTCCGCGGCTGCAACGTCACGGTGCCTTTCAAGTTCGATGCGCGCGCGCTCGCGCAGCACGTCACCCCGCGCGCCGCGCTCGCGGAGGCGGTGAACGTGCTGAGCTTTCGCGAGGACGGCATCCACGGCGACAACAGCGATGGCGTCGGCCTGGTTCACGACATCGCGGCCAACGCCGGCGTGGCGCTCGCGGGGCGGGACGTGCTGCTGATCGGTGCCGGCGGCGGCGCGGCCGGCGTGCTCGGGCCCTTCATCGAAGCCGGCGCACGGCGCATCGTGGTCGCCAACCGAACGCTGGGCAAAGCCATCACGCTGGTGCAGCGCCATGCGGCGCTCGCGCTGGCGCACCACGCCACGCTCGAAGCGCAGGCGCTCGACACGGTCGCCGGTACTTTCGACGTCGTGGTCAATGCGACGGCCTCCAGCCTCGGCGGCGGCGGCGTGCCGGTCGCGGGCAGTGTCCTGAAGCCCGGCGCGCTGGCCGTCGACATGATGTACGGCCCGGCGGCCGCAGGCTTCATGGACTGGGCCCGCACGCATGACGCGGTGCCGCGCGACGGCCTCGGCATGCTGGTCGAGCAGGCGGCCGAAGCCTTCGCGATCTGGCGCGGTGTGCGCCCGCCGGCGGCGCAGGTGCTGGCCGAGCTGCGCGCCGTGGTCGGCTGACGCCACGACTCGAACATGCGCGCGTTCTTCACCTGGCTGCTCTGCCTCCTGCTGGCGGCCTGCGCGCTGCAGTTGTTCTTCATCGCGCGCATCGCGACGATGGCCTTTGTCGATCCGCAATCGACGGCATTCCAGCGCTCGGAGGCATGGCAGATCCGGATGCACGGCCGTGCCAACGGCGCGGGTGAATGGCGCCAGCGCTGGGTGCCCTACGACCAGATTTCCGATTCGCTCAAGCGCGCCGTGATCGCGAGCGAGGACGCCGACTTCCTCTACCACCAGGGCGTCGAGTGGGAGGCGATCGAAAAGGCACGCGAGCGCAATGCCAAGGCCGAGGAAATCGCGGCGCGGCGCGCGGCGGAGGCCGCCAAACGCGGCAAGACCGTGCGCCCGCCCAAGCTGCGCGGCGGCTCGACCATCACCCAGCAACTCGCGAAGAACCTGTTCCTCTCGGGCGAGCGCAACCTGCTGCGCAAGGGCCAGGAGCTGGTGCTCGCGATGATGCTGGAGGTACTGCTCGACAAGGAGCGCATCCTGGAGCTCTACCTCAACAGCGTGGAATGGGGCGAGGGCGTCTTCGGCGCCGAGGCCGCGGCGCAGCGCTACTTCAACAAGCCTGCAGCCCGCCTCGGCGCAAACGAAGCTGCGCGCCTGGCCGTCATGCTGCCCAGTCCGAAGTTCTTCGAGCGCCGGCCCGGATCGCCCTACGTGACCGGCCGCGCCGCGACCATCGTCTCGCGCATGCCGTCGGCAGAACTGCCCTGAGTCCGCGACGCTTGCCGCGAGCGGCCTCTTCCAGGCGACTCGCCCCCGTATCATCGCGCCCATGCTGGCGAAGCTGACGGGTTGGTTGTTGTTGGGGGTGGTGCGGTTGCTGACCGGGGCACAGGCACGCTGGTACGGCTGCCCGCCGAAGGCCGAGCAACGCATCTATTTCGCGAACCACCAGAGCCACGCCGACCTCGTGATGATCTGGGCCGCCCTGCCGCAGGAGCTGCGCACCATCACCCGGCCGATCGCTGCACGCGACTACTGGGCCAACACGCCGGTCAAGCGCTGGATCACCACCGAAGTGTTCAACGCCGTCTACGTCGAGCGTGCCGCGCCGGCCGCGGCCGAGGGCGAGCCGCCCGGACCCGACCCTTTGTCACCATTGATCGAAGCCCTCAAGAGCGGCGACTCGATCATCATCTTTCCCGAAGGCACGCGCGGCTTCGCCACCGAACCGCAGAAGTTCAAGTCGGGCCTGTTCTCGCTGGCGACCCTGTTCCCCGACGTGGTGCTGGTTCCGGCATGGATCGAGAACATTCAGCGCGTGATGCCCAAGGGCGAAGTGGTGCCGGTACCGATCCTGTGTTCGGTGACCTTCGGTGCGCCGGTCCAGCTGGCGCCCGGCGAAGAGCGAAGGCCGTTCCTCGACCGCGCGCGCGAAGCGGTGATCGCGCTGCGCCACGTCTGAAGCGCATCTCTGTCCGATGAACCATTTCCTGCGCAACCTCACGCCGACCCAGCAAGTCGCGGCGCTTTTCCTGCTCGTCTTCGGGGTGCTCGCGATCGTCAGCACCGTGACCTTGATCATCAGCCTGCGCGAGCGGCGCAACGCCGAACACGGCGAGGCCTGGCAGCGCGAGTTCGCGGATTTCCGCAGCCTGCTGCGCACCACCTGGCTGATGGTGGTCGTGTTCTGGATCGGCTGGGCGCTCGGCGACGGCGTGGCGACGGTGCTCTTCGCGCTCATCGCCTTTCTCGCATTGCGCGAGTTCATCACTCTCTCGCCGACGCGGCGCGGCGACCACCGCAGCCTGATCCTCGCGTTCTTCTTGGTGTTGCCGATCCAGTTCATCCTGGTCGGCACCGCGCGCTTCGACCTCTTCACCGTGTTCATTCCGGTTTATGTGTTCCTCGCGATTCCGGTGGTGAGCGCGCTGTCGAACGACACCGGCCAGTTCCTCGAGCGCAACGCCAAGCTGCAGTGGGGCATCACCGTCTGCGTGTACGGCATGAGCCATGTGCCCGCGCTGTTGCTGCTCTCGTTCCCGGGCTACGAAGGCAAGAGCGCGTTCCTCGTGTTCTTCCTGGTGTTCGTGGTGCAGACGTGCATGGTGGTGCAGCACCTGATCGCGCGCCGCTTCACTTACGAGCCCGATGCGCCGACCGAGCAACGCCGCGGCCTGCAGCGCTGGCTGGCGCGCGAGCCCTTCGCGCCCAACGTGAGCCGAAGCTTCAACTGGGCGAGCTGGGCGGTCGGCATGGCGATCGCGAGCCTGGTGGGCGCAGCGCTGTCGTTCATCACGCCCTTCGGTTTCGGCCAGGCGCTCGCGATGGCGCTGATCGCCTGCGTCGCCGGCTCGATGGGCCACTTCGTGATGAAGGCGCTCAAGCGCGACCGTGGCATCCCGAACTGGGGACCCAAAGGCCTCGGCGTGACCGGCGCGAACGGCCTGCTCGACCGGGTGGACGCCCTGTGCTTCGCCGCGCCGGTGTTCTTCCATTCGGTGCGCTGGTATTTCGGCGTCTGACCGGCATGCGCGTGCTCGGCATCGACCCCGGCCTCAACGTCACCGGCTTCGGCGTGGTCGACGTGGACGGGCACGCACTGCGTTACGTGGCCAGCGGAACGATCAGCACGCGCCACCTCGGCACCGGCAACCTGCCGGCACGACTCAAGGTGCTGTTCGACGGCATCGGGGAAGTGGTGGCGCGCTACCAACCCGATGCGTCCGCGGTCGAGATCGTGTTCGTCAACGTCAACCCGCAATCGACCCTGCTGCTCGGCCAGGCGCGCGGTGCGTGCGTGACCGCGCTCGTGACCAGCAACCTGTCGGTCGCCGAGTACACCGCGCTGCAGATGAAGCAGGCGGTCGCCGGCCACGGCAGCGCCGCCAAGGCGCAGGTACAGGAAATGGTCAAGCGCCTGCTGAACCTCCCGGGCCTGCCGGGCAGCGACGCGGCCGATGCCCTGGGCATCGCCATCACGCACGCGCACGTCGGCCGCTCGATGGCGCGCCTCGCGAGCGCCACGGCGCTGGCCCCCGGTGCCACGGGCAGCTACCGCTCGGGGCGCACACGCTGAAGGAATTCTCGCCATGAATGCCGCACCGACCTCCCCTGTTCCCGTCGCCCGCATGTCGGCCGCATTGCTGGCCGTCATCGCCTGGTTCGCCTTGCTGCTGCAGCTCAACCTCTCGGTCGGCATCGCGGCGGCGAACGGCAAGCCCGCGCTGATGGGCGTAGTGGCGTACTTCGGGTATTTCACGGTGCTGACCAACCTGTTCGTCGCACTTGTCCTGACGCTGCCGCTGCTCGCGCCGTCGTCGGCCGGAGGGCGCTTCGCGTCCCGGCCGGGAGTGGTGGGTTGCGCGGTCACCAGCCTTGCGGTCGTCGGCATCGGCTATCACCTGCTGCTGCGCCATGTGTGGGCGCCGCAGGGCATGCAATGGATTGCCGACATGCTGCTGCACTACGTGATGCCGATCCTCTTCTTCCTGCACTGGCTGCTGGTGCTGCCGGGCCGGAAGATGCCCGCACGGTCGCCGCTGGTGTGGTGCGTGTATCCGGTCGCCTACCTCGTCTACGCGCTGCTGCGCGGAGAATTACTGAACGCATATCCGTATCCGTTCATCGACGTGACGGCGATCGGGTACAGCGCCGCGTTGCGAAATTCGCTGGGCTTGCTGGTGTGCTTCGTGGTGCTGGGCGCAATCCTGGTCGCGGTGTCGAATGCGCGTGCGACACGCGCCGGGCGCTAGAAACGTTCAGGCCACGCGTTCCGCGATCAGCACGGCGAAGAAGCCGAAGGCCGCAAGCAGCGTCCACTTGAGCAGGATCCAGCCGAAGCGCCGGTACTTCACCTGACCTGTGCCGGCATAGAACGCGAAAGACACGCCGGCCACCAGCAGCAGCAACAGGATGGCCCAGCGGAACAGCAGCATCTGTAGAGGCGCCTACCAGGCCCGCGCGACTTCGGCGAAACCGGCCGGCGCACGCTTCACATCGTCGAAGGTGACGATTTCCCACGCGTCTTTTTGCGACATCAGCTCGCGCAGCAGCTTGTTGTTGAGCGCATGGCCGGAGCGGAACGCGGTATAGGCGCTCAGCAGCGGATGGCCGACCACGTAGAGGTCGCCCATCGCATCGAGGATCTTGTGCTTCACGAACTCGTCGTCGTAGCGCAGGCCGCCGGCATTGAGCACCTTGGTGTCGTCCATGACGATCGCGTTGTCGAGCCCGCCGCCGAGAGCGAGTCCCTTGCTGCGCATGTACTCGACCTCCTTGGTGAAGCCGAAGGTGCGCGCACGCGCGATGTCGCGGCTGTACGAGCCGCTGCCCAGATCGAATTCCACGCGCTGGCCGGTCGAGTTCACGACGCGATGGCCGAAGTCGATCTCGAAGGCGAGCTTGTAGCCGTGGTACGGCTCGAGGCTGGCCCACTTCTCGTTGGCGCCCTCGCCCTCGCGCACCTCGACCTTGCGCGTCACGCGGATGAACTTGCGTGCGGCCTTCTGCAGTTCGATGCCCGCGCTCTGGAGCAGGAACACGAACGACGATGCCGAGCCGTCGAGGATCGGCACCTCGTCGGCGGTGATGTCGATGACCAGGTTGTCGATGCCCAGGCCGGCGCAGGCCGACATGAGGTGCTCGATGGTCTGCACCTTTGCGCCGCCCGTGGACACGGTGGACGCAAGGCGCGTGTCGGTGACCGCTTCGGCGGTCATGCGGATGTCGACCGGCTCGGGCAGGTCCACCCGGCGGAACACGATGCCGGTGTCGACCGGCGCCGGCCGCAGCGTGAGCTCCACGCGCTGGCCGCTGTGCAGCCCCACGCCCACGGCGCGGCTGATCGATTTGAGCGTTCGTTGTTGGAGCACGGCCGTGATTTTAGGAGCGCGAGGCGGCAGGCGCGCCGTCCGCCTCGCTATGTCCGCAATAGTCACGGGCTGTGCCTTGCCGACGGTCAGTCCGCCTGGCGGCGCAGAAAGGCCGGGATCTCGAAGTCGTCCATGCCGCCCGACGACAGCGCGTCGACCTTGGCTGCCGCCATCGTGCGGTTGGTGCGCCACACGCTCGGCACGGCCATGCCTTCGTAGTTGGGCTGACCATGTGCGCCGGCCTGGCCCACGCCACCTGCGGCCGGCATCGCGTAACCGACGTTGTCGGTGCCGGTGCGCAGCACCTTGAGCTCAGGCGCCTGGCGGCGAGCATCGGCACGCGACAGGCCGGTGGCCACCACGGTCACGCGCATCTCGTCGCCGAGGCTCTCGTCGTACGCAGCGCCGTAGATCACGTGTGCGTCCGGCGAAGCGAAGGCGCGGATCGTGGTCATCGCGAGCTTGGATTCGCTCAGCTTGAGCGAGCCCTTCGACGCGGTCACCAGCACCAGCACACCCTTGGCGCCCGACAGGTCGATGCCTTCCAGCAGTGGGCATGCCACGGCCTGCTCGGCGGCGATGCGTGCGCGGTCCGGACCGGCAGCTGCGGCGGTGCCCATCATGGCCTTGCCGGGTTCGCCCATCACGGTGCGCACGTCTTCGAAGTCGACGTTCACGCCGCCGTACTCGTTGATGATTTCGGAAATGCCGCCGACCGCGTTCTTCAGCACGTCGTTGGCGTGCGCGAAGGCTTCGTCCTGCGTGATGTCTTCCCCGAGCACGTCGAGCAGCTTCTCGTTGAGCACCACGATCAGCGAGTCGACGTTGGCTTCGAGTTCGGCCAGGCCCGCGTCCGCGTTGTTCATGCGACGGCCGCCTTCCCAGTCGAAAGGCTTGGTCACGACGCCCACGGTCAGGATGCCCATTTCCTTGGCAACGCGTGCGATCACGGGTGCGGCGCCGGTGCCGGTACCGCCGCCCATGCCGGCGGTGATGAAGAGCATGTGCGCGCCGTCGATGGCCGCGCGGATGTCGTCCACGGCGAGTTCGGCGGCTTCACGTCCCTTGTCGGGCTTGCTGCCGGCGCCCAGGCCGCTGGTGCCGAGCTGGATGATCTTGTGTGCGTTGCTGCGCGTGAGCGCCTGTGCGTCGGTGTTGGCACAGACGAACTGAACGCCCTGCACGCCGCGCTCCATCATGTGCGCGACCGCGTTGCCGCCGCCGCCGCCGACGCCGATCACCTTGATCTGGGTGCCCTGGTTGAATTCTTCGACTTCGATCATTTCGATGGCCATTTTGATAACTCCTGGAATTTGCAGTTGCCGTTTGTGTGGGAATGAATTTTTTGCGTAGCGTGTCACCGGATGGACTTCAGGATGGGGGCCCGGTGCGCCGCCATCGCTCGTTGAAATGACGCGGAGGCCCTGCCCGCGCAAGCCAGAGGGGGTAGGCGTTCATGGTCAGAAGTTCCCCACGATGAAGTCCTTGAAGCGCCCGAAGGCCGTCTTCACGGAACCGTTTTTCTGTGCGACCTTGAAGCCGCGCATGCGTGCGAAGCGGGCCTCTTCGAGCAGGCCCATGACGGTCGCCGCGCGTGGCTGCGCGACCATGTCCGAGAGCGCGCTCGAGTACTTCGGGATGCCGCGTCGCACCGGCTTCAGGAAGATGTCCTCGCCCAGCTCGACCATGCCCGGCATGACGGCACTGCCGCCCGTGAGCACGATGCCCGACGAAAGCACCTCTTCGTAACCCGACTCGCGAATCACCTGCTGCACCAGCTGGAAGATCTCTTCGATGCGCGGCTCGATCACGCCGGCCAGCGCCTGCTTGCTCAGCATGCGCGGGCCGCGGTCGCCGAGGCCCGGCACTTCGACCTGGGTTTCGGGGTCGGCCAGCAGCTGCTTGGCGTAGCCGTTCTCGACCTTGATGTCTTCCGCGTCCTTCGTCGGGGTGCGAAGCGCCATCGCGATGTCGCTCGTGATCAGGTCGCCTGCGATCGGGATCACCGCCGTGTGGCGGATCGCGCCGTTGGTGAAGATCGCCACGTCGGTGGTGCCCGCGCCGATGTCGACCAGCACCACGCCCAGTTCGCGCTCGTCTTCGGTCAGCACCGCCTGGCTCGAGGCCAGCGGGTTCAGCATGAGCTGGTCGACCTCCAGGCCGCAGCGGCGCACGCACTTGATGATGTTCTCGGCCGCGCTCTGCGCGCCGGTCACGATGTGCACCTTGGCTTCGAGGCGCATGCCGCTCATGCCGATCGGCTCCTTCACGTCCTGGCCGTCGATCACGAATTCCTGCGGCTCCACCAGCAACAGGCGCTGGTCGCTGGAGATGTTGATGGCGCGCGCCGTCTCGACCACGCGAGCCACGTCGGCCGGCGTCACTTCCTTGTCCTTCACCGCGACCATGCCGCTCGAATTGATGCCGCGGATGTGGCTGCCGGTGATGCCGGTGTAGACACGGCTGATCTTGCAGTCGGCCATCAGCTCGGCTTCTTTCAGCGCCTGCTGGATGCTGTGCACGGTGGCGTCGATGTTCACCACGACGCCGCGCTTGAGGCCGTTGCTGGGCGCAATGCCCAGCCCGGCCAGCTTGAGCTCGCCGCCTTGCAGCACCTCGGCCACGACCACCATCACCTTGGCGGTTCCGATGTCCAGGCCTACGACCAGGTCTTTGTATTCTTTGGGCATGTAGATGTCCTCGGTATTCGCTACTTGATTTTTCTTGGGGCCTCGGGCGAGACCGTGGTGACGCCGCGCAGCCGCAATGCATACGCGTCGTTGTGGCGCAAGTCGGCGCCCTCGACGTCGGCCACCGTGCGGTGGTACTGGCCCGCGACCTGGGTCACGGTCTTCAGGAACCGCTGCAGCCGGGCCGTCACCTCCTCGCTCTGGCCGCGGCCCAGCTCCAGTTCGGCGCAGGTGTCCAGCACCACCTTCCAGCTGCCCCGGCTCGACAGCGTGAGCTCGTCGATGCTGAAGTCGTAGGGCTGGAACTGCGGTTGCAGCACGCGGTACATGCCGAGCACCTGCCCGGCCTGCTCGATGGGCCCGTCCAGGCGCGGCAGGTTGTCGTCCACCTCGGCCACGTTGGCCTCGAACACGTCGCCGAATCCGTTGATCAGCTTCGAGCTCGCCTCGTCGCCCCAGTTGGCCACCGGCACCTGCTCGGTCAGCGTCACGCGCAGCTTGTTCGGAAACTCGCGCCGCACCACCGCGCTGCGCACCCAGGGCACCGACTCGAACGCGGCGCGCGCACGCGCCAGGTCGATGGTGAAGAAGTTGCCGCTCAGCTGCGGCGCCACGTTGGCGCGCAAGGTCACCGCGTTGTTGTGCGTGACCTCGCCGTCGACCTTGATGCCACCCAACGGGAAGAAAGGCTGGCGCAGCACCCACCATGCGCCCGCCGCAAGCAGCATGAGCGCCACCGCCGCGAATGCCAGATTCGCGACGATGTTCATGAGCTTGACGTCGAAGGGCGCGGGGATGCTGTCGGCCATGGCTATTGCGAACCTCCGGTGGCGTCGAGCGTGGCCGAAGCCAGCACGCGCAGGCACAGCTCTTCGTAGGCGATACCTGCGGCGCGTGCCGACATCGGAACCAGCGAATGGCTGGTCATGCCGGGCGAGGTGTTCATCTCGAGCAGGAAGGGCTTGCGGTCGCTCGCGCGGATCATCACGTCGGCGCGGCCCCAGCCACGGCAGCCGAGCGTGCGGTAGGCCGCCAGCGTGATGCGCTGGATCTCGCGTTCCTCGGCTTCGGGCAGGCCGCTCGGGCAGTGGTACTTCACGTCGTCGGTGAAGTACTTGTTCTGGTAGTCGTAGGCGCCTTCGGGCGCGGCGATGCGCACCACCGG
>JBGMOF010000008.1:0-16512 GCA_041424275.1 Variovorax sp. | reverse complement strand
TCGCAACGCCGCCTGCCGATGTTGCGACCATTCACCGTCAACGTGACAACGCCCTATCGATTCGTCGGTCTGGAAAACCTGCCCAGCCGCTTGACGGAGTTCGACCTCGCGCAGTTCTTTCGGCTCACCGAGGCCGATGTGCTGGCGATCCGCGAACGGTTTCGATCCGCCAACCGGGTTGCCGGCGCACTTCAGCTGCTTTTCCTGCGTGCCTGCGGACGCCCAATGGACCGGTTCTCGGTGCTGCCGCGTAACGTGTTGCGCTATGTGTGCGAGACGCTGCAGGCGCCCTCGGTCACGATCGCGAGCCTGCGTACGCTCTATGCACGCCGGCAGACACTCTACGAACACCAGCTTTGGGCGAAGGAATACCTTGGCCTCAAGGAGCTGAATCCGCCTGTGGAGACGGAACTGATCGCGATGCTCGGGCTGCATGCCGCAGAGGCGTCCCACACCGATGATCTCGTGCTGGCCGCCTGTCACTGGCTCTACGACCGTCGCGTTCTGATTCCCGGCCAGCGTCGCATCAAGGATTGGGCACGCAACGCCTTCGCATCGATCGAGGCCCACATTCGCAGCGCGATCGCGGCCGAGGTCCCGCCAGCCGTCCTGCGTGCCTGCCTTGACTCCGCCTACAGCGTCCGGCGCGACGGCGCGACGACCCACCTCGAATGGCTCAAGACGCCCTCCAAGCGCAACGGCCCCAGCACCCTGAACGAAACCCTCGAAAAGATCCGCTACCTCAAGTCGCTCGGCGTGCACGCCTGGGCGCTGGCCGCGGTCGCACTGCCCAAGCAGCGCGCGTACGCGCAGCAGGTCCAGGCGCGGCGCCCCGCGAAGACCGGCGAACTCAAGGACGCGCGCCAGACCATCGAGCTCGTGTGCTTCCTGCGCATGAGCCTGCTCGAGCTCACCGACCTGGCGATCCACCAAGGCTCCAGGCGCAGCCAGCAGCTGTTTCGCGAGGCGACGCAAAAGGCGAAGGCGGCGCGCGAGCGCTCCAACGACGTGGCCCGCAACCAGGCCCGACTCGCCCGCGAAATCCTGCGCGACCGGACCAAGACTTTCCAGGCCAGGTGCACCGAAGCGGACCAGCTGCTCAGCAAGATGCTCGATGCCGCGCCCCGGAGCTTCGTGTCCGAAGTGAGAAAGGCCCTGTCCAGCGACCCCACGCGCGTCAAGGCGTTCCTTGGCGGCTTGAAAGACCTGGAATTCGGCGGCCGCGAAGGCGACTCGGGCTATGAGCAACTCCAATCCTGGCGCGAACTGCAGTCGGCCAGCGAACTGCCGTCGGGCTTCGCCCTGCCCGACGTGGGTGCGGCCTGGCACGACTTGGTGCACGACGTCGATCCGCGCTTCGGGCTGCATGCGTTTGCCGCGTGCACCATGATGTCGTTGCGCAAGAGCCTGCGCAACGGACGGGTCTGGATCGACCACTCCCTGAGCTTTCGTGCGCGCGACCAGATGCTCATCCCGGCCGATGAATGGGCACGCGACCGAGAGAACTACCTCGCGCTGCTGGGCCTGCCGGTGCAGGTCGACGACCTGCTCGAGCCCTTGCTGGGCACCCTGCGCGCGGGCCTGGCGGCGGTGGCGCAGGCGTGCGAGCAAGGCGCGCTGGAGATCGGCGCCGCCGATGGCATGCTGCACCTGCCCGCGGTCACGGCCTTGCCGGACGAGGGCGAACCGCGGCGCCTTCGGGATCTCATCTACAAGAAGATCGGCGATGTGCAGTTTCCCGACCTCATGCTGGAGATCGATGCCCTGTGCAACTACAGCGAGGCATTGCTGGGCCATCGCGCCGAAACCGTGGCCGAACTGCTGGCCCTGTACGCTGCGGTGCTGGCGCACGGCACCGACATCGACGCCAAGAGCGTTGCGGCGATGATTCCGGGTCTGGAGACGGCCCGGGTGTCGGTCGCCATGCGGGCCTTGGAGACGCACGGGCGGCTGCGCCGCGCCAACGAACGCGTGGTCGAGTTCCAGGGCCGCATTCCCATGGCCGCGCACTGGGGCGGCGGCGACAAGGCCTCGGCCGACATGATGTCGCTGGAGGCCTCGCGCCATCTGTGGAGCGCACGCACCGATCCGCGCCGGCGCACCTACGCCGCCGGCATCTACACCCACGTGCTGGACCGCTGGGGCATCGTCTACGACCAGCCCATCGTGCTGAACGAGCGCCAGGCCGGGGTGGCGGTGGAAGGCGTCGAGCTGCACAACCGCAGCGAGGACCGCATCCGGCTGTCCCTGCTCGCGGTGGACACGCACGGCTATACGAACCCGGCCATGTCCGTGGCCAAGCTGCTGGGCTTCGACCTGTGCCCGCGGCTGCGCGATCTGGCCGAGCGCAAGCTGTATCTCCCGCCCGGCATTGACGTGCCCGAAGGCATCGAGCGTGCGACGGTCCAGCGCCTGTCGCGCAAAGCGATTCATCAAGGCTGGGACGAACTGCTGCGCATCGTGGCGTCGATCCGCATCGGCAAGATCGGCGCCGAGCTGGCGCTGCGCCTGCTCGGCAGCGCCGCACAGGGCGACCCGGCGCACCGCGCCGCCGACCACCTGGGCCGCCTGCTGCGCAGCATCTTCCTGTGCGACTACCTCGCGATCCCCGACTTCCGGCGCGAGATCCACACATTGCTTGCCCGCGGCGAATCCGTGCATCAGCTGCAGCGCGCCGTGTACACCGGCAAGGTCGCTCCCGAGCGCGGGCGCCGGCGCGATGAGATGAAGGCGATCTCCGGCTCCCACGCGTTGTTGACGAACATCGTGCTGGCCTGGAACACCAGCGGCATGAACGAGGTCGTGGAGCGACTGCGAAAGGACGGTATGGCGATCGACGACGGGTGGTTGCGTCGCATGGGACCGGTGCACTTCGGGCACATAAATTTTCGGGGAACGTTCCGGTTCGGGATCGAGAAATACGCGCAGGCGCTGCTGCGGCAATCGTCGGCAACCGGGGAAAAAATGCTCTCCCACGGCTGATCTAATTTGGCAGCCCGACGCTCTGCGCCAGGATCTCATGCATATACTGGAAGCGTGGCATGGGAGTTTCCTGTGAAGGTTCCACGAACGGTTACCGCTGGTCTGATCGCTTTGACCATCTGCCTTGGTGCTGCCTTGGTGCTGCCTTGGTGCTGCGTTGGTGTGGCGCATCTGACTGGCTTGCGGTAACCAGCGCCAAACGTGGCCTACGTCCTCCTCGATGGCAAGCGTGAAGAGCTACAGGCCTTGCGCGGCAGGGTGGTTCTGGTCAACTTCTGGGCGACAAGTTGTGCCACCTGCGTCAAGGAGATGCCCGCGATCGCAGCTACGTATGAAAAGTACAAGTCGCGCGGCTACGAGACGCTGGCCGTCGCCATGAGCTATGACCCACCACCGGGAACGGCAGCCTTCGCGTCTCGGCAAACTTGACCACAAAGAGCGGCCGAGCACGCGCAGCTGGTTCACGGCGTTGAACGACTGCGAGCCGCCCGACACCTCCATGAGCGCCAGCGTCTTGCCCTGCGTGGGCGCACCGAGCCGACAGACAGCGGGACCCAATCGATCTGTGCCTTCATGATGCCGGTCATGGCGCCATGGCGCCATGGCGTTCGGGCGAGCACCAGACCATGCCTTCGGACCACTGCGCCAGATCACGCAGTTCCTGGACCTTCGGGTGATCTTCCGGCGCGCCGTCCGGCAGGGGCAGTCCGCGCTTGAAACGGCGCCGCACGGGCCGACCTACTAGGGCAATTTTCTGGCGGCGTGCGGCTCGTGACCCTCTTGCCTTGTCCCCCTCAAGCGCAAGGCATTGGTGATGACCGAGGCCGAACTCAGACTCATCGCCAACGCCGCAATCATCGGTGACAGAAGCCACCCCGTGAACGGGAACAACACGCCCGCCGCCAGCGGCACGCCGAGGGCGTTGTAGAGAAAGGCGAAGCCAAGGTTCTGCTTCATGTTGGCGACGGTCTGCTCGGAGATGACGCGCGCCTGCGCAATGCCTCGCAGATCGCCCTTGACCAGCGTCACCTGGGCGCTGTTCATCGCGACATCGGTGCCGGTGCCCATCGCCACGCCGACGTCGGCCTTTGCGAGCGCGGGGGCGTCGTTGATGCCGTCACCCGCCATCGCGACGATGCGGCCTTCGCTCTGCAGCTTGTCCACCAGCGCGAGCTTGTCGGCGGGCTTGACTTCACCATGCACCTCATCGATGCCCAGCTTCGCTGCGACGGCCCGGGCCGTGGTTAGCCCGTCGCCGGTGGCCATGATGACCCGCAGGCCCGAGGCCTTGAGCGCGGCCAGCGCTTCCATGGTGGTGGCCTTGATCGGGTCGGAGACCGCAAGCAAGCCGGCAGGCAGGCCGTCCACCGCCAGGAACATGACGCTGGCGCCCTCGGCCCGCATCGCCTCGGCCTGCGGCTTCAGGTCGTCGACCAGGACGCGCAGTTGTTCCATCAGCGCCGTGTTGCCAAGCGCCAGCTTCTTGCCGCCCACGCCGCCGCTCACGCCGATGCCGCTGCTGGATTCGAAACCATCGGGCGTGTCCAGCGCCAGGTTGCGCTCGCGCGCCGCCCGCACGATGGCGTCGGCCAGCGGGTGTTCGCTGCCCTGGTCCAAGCTGGCTGCGAGTCGCAGCACCTCGTCGGCGGTGAAGCCCGGCGCAGGCACCGCGCGCTCGAACTGCGGCCGGCCTTCCGTCAGGGTGCCGGTCTTGTCGACGATGAGCGCATCGACCTTGCGGAAGTTCTCGATGGCCGCGGCGTCGCGGAACAACACGCCTTGCGTGGCCGCCTTGCCGGTGGCCACCATGATCGACATCGGCGTGGCGAGGCCGAGCGCACAGGGGCAGGCAATGATGAGCACCGCCACGGCATTGATGAGACCGTAGACCCAGCTGGGCTGCGGCCCGAAGAATCCCCAGGCGAAGAAGGTCAGCACCGCGATGGCGATGACGGTCATGACGAAGTAGCCGGCGACATGGTCGGCCATCCGCTGCATCGGCGCCCTGGAGCGCTGGGCCTGCGCGACCATCTGGACGATGCTCGCGAGCACGGTCTGCGAGCCGACTTTCTCCGACTGCATGACGAGTGCGCCGTTGGTGTTCAACGTCGCGCCGATGAGCTTGTCGCCCACGCGCTTGGTCACGGGCAAGGGCTCACCTGTCAGCATGGATTCGTCGACGGCGCTGCTGCCTTCGATCACCACGCCGTCCACGGGCACTTTCTCTCCAGGGCGGACGCGCAGCTTGTCGCCCACATGCACATGGCCGATCGGTACGTCCTCCTCGGCGCCGTCAGGGCCGATGCGGCGCGCGGTTTTTGGAGCGAGGCCCAGCAGTGACTTGATGGCTGCGGAGGTCTGCGACCGTGCCTTGAGCTCGAGGATCTGACCCAGCAAAGTCAAGGAAATGATCACCGCGGCCGCTTCGAAATACACCGCCACGCGCCCCATCGAGACGAACGAGGCAGGAAACACGCCGGGCGCCACGGTGGCCACGACGCTGTAGACAAAGGCGGCGGCAGTGCCCAGACCGATCAGGGTCCACATGTTCGGGCTGCGGTTCGCCACGGATTGCACCGCGCGCTCGAAGAACGGCCACCCGGCCCACAGCACGATCGGCACGCTGAGGACGAGTTCGATCCAGCTCTGCGTGCCCATCTCGAACCACTGGAATCGATGGCCGGCCATGGCGAGCACCGTGACGATGACGGTGAGCGGCAAGGTCCAGACGAAGCGTCGCTTGAAGTCCTTCAGTTCGGGATCTTCCCCCTCGTCGAGGGTCGGCATCTCGGGTTCCAGCGACATACCGCACTTGGGGCAGTTGCCCGGGTGATCCTGCCGGATCTCCGGATGCATGGGGCAGGTGTAGATCGTGCCTGGAGGAGGACCGGGTTGAGCCGGCTCCGCGGGCGCAAGCACGAGCGGGGCCGTCGGCTGCGCGCCGCGCTTTGCGTACTTGGCCGGGTTGGCCTCAAACTTGGATTTGCAAACCGCACTGCAGAAATACACGGGCCCGCCTTCGTGCTGCAAGACATGCGTGGACCGCGCGGTCACCGTCATCCCGCAAACGGGATCCTTCAGAGCCGAATCGGTCTCGGGCGAAGGTTCTCCAGAGGCGGGCGGGTGCGCCCCGTGATGCCCCTGATGGCGTTCATGCAGGTTGGAAGGCGTAAGGTTCATTCGAGATCTCCAACGAAAAATTGGCTGGATGCACCCCCACATGGCGGTGCCTTCAGTCCACGCAAATCAGCACGGGACCACAGCCTCCGATCAAGGCCGCTGTCCCGTGGAGCCAGATCACTTCGGGGGATAGCCGGCTTCCGTCAAGGCCGCGGTCACAGACGCACGGTCCTCGGCGCTGTCGACGCGCAACGTTTTGGTCGGCAGGTCGACTTCGATCTTCGCCGTGGCGTCCAGATTCTTGACAGCCTGAGCGATCCTGCTTGCGCAGCCACCACAGGACATCGACTGGATGACGAACTCTTGCATGAGAGACTCCTTGATTGAAAGTGATTCCAGTATCAGGCTTGACATCGTGTGAAGGTCAAGTGGTTGACGCCAGACCCTTCGCCTGTGTGATTCCCAGCATTCAGGCTTCCACGTCCAGGATCATCATCAGGCCGCCGCCTCCGTCTTGCTCGACGTTGTTGTTGGTCGTGTGGTGCGGGATGTGGCAGTGGACCAGCCACTTGCCGGGCCGCAAGGCCTTCCAGATCACGTCGTAGCGCTGACCGGGCCCGACATTGACGGTATCGGCCTGAAAGCGCGCCGACTCCGGCAGGACGTACCCATCCCTTGCGACAACAGTGAACGGACCGCCATGGACGTGCATGGGGTGCACGAAGTTGTTGTTGCTGCCCACGAACCTGAGTTTGATCGTCTCCCCGACCTTCATCTTCACTGTGTCGGTTGCGGGGAATGCCTTGCCATTGATGGTGAAGTAATTGGGAAGGCCGCCCTCCATCAGCATGGCCGGATAGGTCAGGCCTTCGCGCTTGAGCCACTCCTGCAACTGCAACACGTACTCGTGGTCGGCCTTGGGCGCCTCCTGCGGGCTCTTGGGATCGATGATCAGAGCACCGTACAGGCCAAACGCTTGCTGGCGGTCGACATGATCGTGCGTGTGATAGAAAAACGTCCCAGCCTGCTCTGTCGTGAATTCATAGGTGTACGAGCCGCCGGGCTGAATCGGCTTCTGGGTGATCTTGGCGGGGCCGTCCATTTCGTTCGGCAAGATTAAGCCGTGCCAATGCACCGTGGTGCTTTCGGGCAAGCGGTTGGTCACCTTGATGCGCACGCGATCACCTTCCGTGACCCGAATCCTCGGGCCCGGGATCGTTGCATTGAACGCATAGCCTTCGACCGTCACATCCGGGAGGATGTTCCAACGGATGACGCTGGTCTCGAGATTGAAAACCTTGACCCCGTTGTCCCGCGTCGGCACCAGGTCCACGTCGCCACGGGCCTGCGCTGCGGCAGCTTGTGCGACAAGACGCGGATGGATGGCCGACATGTCGCGCATCGCGTCGCCCGGTGTGTCCCACCCCATGATCATCGACGGCGGCATGATGGCACCGCGCACATCCCGGTTCGACAAGCGCATGTTCACGAACATCGCGGGCATCGTCATGCCGGCGAGCAGCATGAGCGTGGTCGTCATCGCCACCGCAGCCAGTTGTGGCCGAGTCACGTTGGGGCGCATGCTGTGGCCATTGCGGCCGCCATGTCCATCTTGGCCGTGCTGCGCCCCGTGCGCGTTGCCGCCTGACGGGCCAGTTGGCGATATCGCCGGGACCGCGCCTTCATGGCCCGCCTGAGCACCATGCTCACCCGGCTGTGCGTTGGTTAGCGTTCCGTGCGCCGCCGCAGGCAGTGCGCCGGTCCCATGATCGACTTCCACGGGCATGCCCGAGTGGCCGCTGGTTGCCTTTTCGGACCGACGCTCGGTCATCAATCCGTGCTTCATCCTGCGCGACACCATCCAGACGTTCACCGGATAGGCCACCGCAAATCCAACGGCCACGCCCAGGGACATCACGCCCCAAAAGACGAGTTCGGTCGGATCCATGGCCCGCATGTCCCGGCCCATCATCAGCAGCGCCATCACCGGCGCCATGCCCGCCATCATCGCGTTCATGCTGATGAACTCCGGCATGAAAGACTTCTTGACGTTTTCCAGATACGAGCCACCCATCATGTTCTTCATGAAGAGGGACTGAAAGATGAAGAGGCCGAACGCGAAGCCTGCGACGTACTCCACGATCAGGTCAACCCACATTGGAAGACCCAGCACCGCAGTCACGACGGCAGCCAGGATGATCCCGGTCGCATCGCCCGCAACGCAGTGGATCGTCGAACCCACGCCCTGCTTCCACAGCGGCTTGACGAACTCCTCGTGCTCTCCAGGGGCCGGCTCCTTGTCTGCCATCACGTACAACAGAAGGCCCAAAGGCCCCAGATACAGGGTGACGAGGATGAACCCCCACTTCATCACCAGCGGCTCGGGATTGTGGCGCAGCTGATCCCAGGCAACGTAGGCTGTCGACAAGGCTGCGAGCAAAAACCAGACAGCGAGGAAGTAATCAATGGGCTGAATGAGCATGAGATTCCCTTCAATAGGCCGGTCGACGCGATTCGCAGAACAGTGGGTCAGCGCTCGTGACTTTTTTTCTCGTCAAGAGAACGAGCCTTAATGCACAGAACAAAGACATCGTCGGGCCTCTCAGACTGGCGTGCGATCCGCGCGGTGTCTGTCAGACGCTCGCTCTACCAGAGTCGAGTGCGGTCATCGGATGCCCCGCCGGCGGCGCTTGGCTTTCCTCGAACCGCCCAGTCGAGTTGAGCCATGGTGTTTATCGCCTGCGGGGTTTCTCTTTCGATGCTTCCGGCGTTGCCACACGATGACAACCACGAAGATGACCACTCCAACGAGCCAGGCGATGAACATCGTGCCAACAACATTGGTTGAAACCCAACGTCCTGTCACGTACATGCCTACCTCCTATGGCGAGAGCAACTCTGGGGGCATGGCGTCGTTCAATGCAGCCCCGCGATGTAGTCGGACACGGCCTTGATTTCGCGATCGTTGAGCTTGGCTGCAACGCCACTCATGGGCACGTTGTTGAGTCGCACCCCATCGCGAAACGCAGTCAGCTGCGCGGCGATGTATTCGGCGTGCTGCCCGCCCAGTCGCGGGTACTGGATCGGGATGCCGGCGCCGTTGGGGCTGTGACAGCCTGCGCAGGCTGGGACACTGCGCTCCCCGATGCCGCCGCGATAGATCTTCTCGCCCAGCGCCACCAGATCCTTGTCCTTCGCAAACCCGGGCTTGATGGGCTTGGAACCCAGGAACCAGGCGACGTCGCGCATTTCCTTCTCGGACAGCATTGCCGCCATGCCGCTCATAACCGGGCTCCTGCGTTTCCCGGACTTGAATTCCTGAAGCTGCTTGACCAGGTACTCGGGATGCTGCTGAGCCAGCTTGGGATTGGCGGGGATGACTGAATTGCCATCCGCGCTGTGGCACGCTGCGCATGACTTGCCAGTGAAGACGACTTCGCCGTTTGCAATGTCGGGTTTCGCCAATTTGGCAGGGACGCTCTCCGTCGGCCCTGGGGCGCCAGGATCGGCCGCGAAAGAGAAGCCGGAGAAAAATCCGGCCAGCGCGACGAGCAAAAGAGGCGCGAACAATTTCATGGGGTGCTTAGGTTTATGGGGGCTGGTTGCAAGGATGGCGAAAGATCGTGCGCAGGCCGCGTCAACTGCGCGGCGCTCGTGCATGCGACAGCACGTGAATGGGTGTGCCGCACCTGACGACGTTGGTCGAGACGATGTCGCCCAACTCGATGGATGTCGCAAGATCCAGCATCACAGTGTGCGCGTGGCGCTGCCCCGTGGAACGATCGACCAGTACGGCGAAGTGCAGTACTGCAAGATCCTCGGCGCTGGCTGCCTTCCTGCAATCTGAGCGCCCGCCGCGCTGAATCTCGTTTGCGCGGCCGATCTCGACAATCTCGCCTGTACGCCAGCCGTCCTGAAAATCGCGGTGCTGCTGGTAGAAATCGGCACAGCCCGTCAGACCGGCGGAGATCGCCATAACGAGAATCCCGTTCGCAAGAGCATGCGCCATCGCGATGGTGCGATGCCGCGTCTTCTCCGTGTCGACGGCAGGCAACGTAGATCCCGATCCGCCAGGACTGACCACGGCGCATCGACGCTTTGGCTTGCGTCGCTCAGATGGCAAAGTAAAGGCCACTGAACGCGGGAATGCAGCGCTCTGAAAACCCCGGCAGGTATATCGAGCGCTCAGGAACCTGCCACTGGTCGCGCAGGGTGTAGCCCAGCACTTCGATTTCCTTGATGAAGCGTTGGCGGTTGTAGACGTGCATCGGCGCAAAGCAGCCAGCGCCGATGTTCTGTGCCGTGACGTAGTCCTCGCCGTCGTAGAGCGGAAGCTTGTTCAGCAGGACATGCCGTGGCCGCGTGTCGCACCGTTGAAGCAGATCACCGGGACGCGAATTCTCGACATAGTGCAGGGCGCCGGCAGACAGCCAGATGTCGTTGCCGTGCAGCGCCCGCGATAGATCCTCGGCGAAGCTCAGTCCAGTGGCCTCGGCCTGGCTGGCTATTTTTCGCCCGATGGCCGTGATCGCAGGCACTTCGACGACGCGCCAGGACAGGCCCTGCGGCATCTCGAAATAGCGGCGATAGGCGTAGAAGTGAACTCCCACCGAGCCACCGATGTCGAGCAACTTGGTGGCACCGTCTCTGAACGCGCGTTCGAGCCACCACATCACGGGGTAGTCGTATGCGAACACCTTCTTCGTGCGGACATTCACGTACTCTTCCGCCAGGGCTGCATGGTCGAATTCCGGACTGTCAGGCAGCCAATCCCGGGCTTCGGAAAAGTTGTTGAACAGGCCGAAGTAGCTACCGAACCCGGCCTCGGAAAAGAACTGCTGGCGTCGCCAGCGCTGCAACGCTGGCCGGGTAACCGGTCCCTCCAGGATCTGCCGAACGACTTGCGAAGCACTCGAGTAAGCCATTCCTTCCTCCATCCTTTCGATAGTCGCCGCCCGTTGATTTTTTACGCGCTCAGCGGGCCGATTCGATCTTCGTGACGACGATCTTGCCGTCGATCTTTTCCGCCTGGAAACGGACCTTGGCGCCGGTCTCGACCTTGTCGAGCATGACGTCATCCTTGACGCCGAACACCATCGTCATGCCCGGCATGTCGAGGTTCTTGAGCGGGCCGTGCTTGATCGTGAGCTTCTTGTTGTCCTTGTCCACCTTGCGGATCTCGCCTTCGCTGAGGTCCGAAGCTGCAGCCGCATCCGAGCCGCCGGCCGCGGGCGCCTTCTCGGACATGCCCGGCATGTCGGCCATGGATTTGGAGGACTGCGCCCCGGCTGAGCCAGCGAACGAGAGTGCGGCAACGAATGCCAAGAGTGCGATGCGGGTGTTGGTCATGAGGATCTCCTGAGATATGAATGAATTTGGAGTCCCGCCGCGTTCCGATGGAAGCCCGCGGCGGGAGTGTCTTTCTTACTTCCCGGTCTTGGTCACGTTCACGGCGCCCTTCATGCCGGCGTCGTAGTGGCCAGGCTGCAGGCACGCGAAGTCGACCTTGCCGGCCTTGGTGAATTGCCAGACGATCTCGCCGCTCTTGCCCGCAGCCAGCGTCACCATGTTCGGATCGGAGTGCTCCATCTCCGGGTTCTTCTTCATGACTTCGTAGTGCTCCTTGAGCTCCTTCTCGGTCCCGATCACGAGCTCGTGCTTGAGCTGGCCGGAGTTCTTGACGACGAAGCGCACGGTCTCGCCCTGCTTGACGCTGATGTCGGCCGGCGTGAAGCGCATGCTGTCGGCCATGTCGACGTTGATCGTGCGTGTCGACTGGGAAGCCACTCCGGGCTTGCCAATCGCGTCACTGGCATCGTGACCACCGGCGTGGGTACCCGAGGCTGACGCGCTGGCTGCGGCCAGAGCGAGCAATGCGGCGAGGGCGGTATTGCGGAAGGCGTGGTTCATGGTTTTCCTTTGAGAGGCTGGGAGGTTCGAGGGGAGTGAAAAAAGTCAGTGGCCGGAATGGCCGTTGACGGGCTTGCGGATCTGAACTTCGATGCTCTTGGCGGGCATGTTCTGAGCGGGCATCGCGGCCGCGCCGGCACCTTGCTGGCGCGGCGTTACCGGCAGCGGGCCATCTAGCTCATACGCAACGGTGCCTTTGGGGTGTTTGAACCAGCCGGGATTGGAGTAGTCGCCAGCCTTCTGGTTTTTGCGCACCTTAACCACGCTGAACATGCCGCCCATCTCGACCGAGCCAAACGGCCCTTCGCCCGTCATCATTCGCGCGGTGTTGTCGGGAATCGGCATTTCCATCTCGGCCATGTCGGCCATGCCGCGCTCGCCCATGACCATGTAGTCGGGCACCAGGCTTGTGATCTGCTTGGCCACGTCCTTGTGGTCCAGGCCGATCATGGTCGGCACGTCGTGGCCCATGGCGTTCATCGTGTGGTGGCTCTTGTGGCAGTGGAAGGCCCAGTCGCCTTCCTCGTCGGCCAGGAATTCGATCTGCCGCATCTGGCCAACCGCCACGTCGGTGGTCACCTCGTACTGGCGCGAAGACTTGGGCGTCGGCCCGCCATCGGTGCCCGTGACCAGGAACTCGTGCCCGTGCAAGTGCATCGGGTGGTTGGTCATCGTCAGGTTGCCAATGCGGATGCGCACCTTGTCGTTGAGCCGGACGTTGAGCGAATCGATGCCGGGGAAGATCCGGCTGTTCCAGGACCAGAGGTTGAAGTCCAGCATCGTCATGATCTTGGGCGTGGCGCTGCCGGGCTCGACGTCGTAGGCGTTGAGCAGGAACACGAAGTCGCGGTCGACCTTCTCGATCAGCGGATGCTCGGCCTTGGGGTGCGTCACCCAGAAGCCCATCATGCCCATCGCCATCTGCGTCATCTCGTCCGCATGCGGGTGGTACATGAAAGTGCCCGGGCGGCGCGCGACGAACTCGTAGACGAAGGTCTTGCCTGGGCGGATCGGTGGCTGGTTCAGCCCGGCGACGCCGTCCATGCCGTTGGGCAGGCGCTGGCCGTGCCAGTGCACGCTGGTGTGCTCGGGCAGCTTATTGGTCACGAAGATGCGCACGCGGTCGCCTTCCACGACCTCGATGGTGGGGCCTGGTGACTGGCCGTTGTACCCCCACAGATTGGCCTTGAAGCCGGGTGCCATCTCGCGCACCACGGGTTCGGCCACCAGGTGGAATTCCTTGACGCCGTTGTTCATGCGCCAGGGCAAGGTCCAGCCGTTGAGCGTGAGCACGGGGTTGTAGGGGCGTCCGCTCGAAGGCATCAGCGGCGGCATGGTGTTGGGCGTCGTCTGGAGCACGGGCTCGGGCAAGGCGGCCATTGCCACCTTGCTCACGCTGGCCGCGGCGATGGCGCCCGTGATGGCACCCGCACCGCTCAAGAAATTGCGTCTGTTTTTCATGTCATTCAAATCGGTTGGAGAGCTCAGGTAGTGGGCTCAGTGGGCCGGGCCAGCAGAAGCGCCTTCGCCACCCGAGCTGGCCATCGAGGCGCCCATGGATGTGGGTTTTCCCATCACCGAAGCCGCCAGCGCGGCATCGGCCAGCCAGAACTGCTGCTGGGCATTGATCGCGTTGGTCACGCTGGCGATCTGGTCGCGTGCCTCGGCCAACAGCTCGAAAACGCCGATCAGCATGCCGTTGTAGCGAAGGACGTTCTCGTCGGCCATCGCCTGGCGCAGCGGCACGATCTCGTCGCGGTAGTGCCGCGCGATGTCGTAGGCGGTGCGGTAGGCCGAGTACCCCTCACGCAGCTGCGAAGAGGCGCCGCGCACGGTGGCGTCGTAGCGGTTGGCCGCGGCCAGCGACTGCGCGTTCAACATGTCGCGCTGCGCCGACCCCCAGTCGAACAGCGGCAGGCGGATGTCGAGCTCGAAGCCTCGGCGGGTGCTCTTGGTGTTTTCCGCGTTGTCGAACACCGTGTCACGCCGTCCGCCCACCTCGACGTCGATGAAGGTCGACAGCAGGTTGATGCCTTGCGATTTGCCCGCCACATCCAGCTGGGCACGCGCGAGTTGGACATCCAAGCGCTGCTCGGTCGCGGTCGCTGCGACTTCCTTAGCCTCGCGAGGGGCCTTGGGCAGGTCAGGCAAACGCTCGGGCAAGGCCAGCTTGGTGGCCTGCTCATCGTTCAACCCCAGGACACGAATCAATTCTTCGCGCGCAGCGGTGGTGGCGTGCTGTGCCGAGGCGAGTTGTGTCGTCGCGTCGGCGTAGAAAACCTGTTGGCGTGCACGCTGCAGCTTGGAGAAATTCCCAATGAGCTGCATCCGGCGCGCGAGCTCGGCGCTGGCCTGGGCAGACTTGTTGACTTGCTCGGCGTACTGCAACGACTGCTGCGCGGCGACCGCACGGACCCAGGCCTGCTTGACCTGCGTGACCTGGTCGACCACGGCACCGGTCAGTTGGACTTTGGCCTGGGCGGCCTGGCTCCTGGAGATCGATAGACGTTGCGGCAACAGGATGAGGTCCACCAGGCCGAACGACAACAGGCGCTCGAGCTCGAGCTCGCTGTTCAGGCGGGTTCGTGCGAACGAGAGGATCGGGTTCGGCAGCCTGCTGCTCTGGTTGGTCGCGGCGATGTCGCCCCAGCTCTGGGCGATCAGGGCCTGGACGGACGGGCTGTTGGCCAGCGCAAGCTGCACCGCGTCACTCTGCGACAGCGGTTTGGCGAGCAGTTCCTGCGACAGCGCGGCGCGGCGGTCACGCTGCTCCTGGGTCCGGCTGAGTTCGAGCTTGCCGCCGGTGAATTGCTGGGCATTGGTGTTTGTGTCGCTCAGGGCGTCGTCAATGCTGACAGACGCGCACCCGGCGAGGACAGCCGTCGCGACGGCAATGGCTGTCAAACGAAGGGCGCGCTTCATGGCTTCTCCTTCTTTGCAGGCATGGGCATCGAATGGCCTGGCGGCGCGGCCGGCGCAGCGGCGGCGCCCTTGGGCGAATCGGCCTCGGCTGCACTGGAGCCTGACGTCTCCTTGGCGTAGGCCTGCCAGCCACCGCGGCGGTAGACCGTCTCGTTGGCTTCTTTCCAGGGGATGGGCTTTTCGTCGGCAAAGGGCTGATAGCCCTCGAGCGCGGACTTGTAGGTCAGGACGGTGGGCGCCGCAGCCTCAGCGGATTTCGCGGGCGCGGGTTGAGCCACCGCGACAGCGGCACTCAGGGTCGCCAAAGCGGAGAACGCAGCCAAGGCGGGAAAAGCTGCCAACCAACGGGTCGGCGATGAATGGAACATGGAGTCCTCGCAAGTTCATGAACGGAGTACGTCAGAGCTGCCCGAAAAGGCATGACGCAGGCGATGCATGAGCGTTCGCGGCGGCCCGTGACGAGAGTCACAGGCGCGCGAACGCGTTAAGCGCGAGGAGGTTTGTCGAGAACGCGCGGAGCGAGCGTGGCCACCGTGATGGCTGGCTCCGCCAGGTCGGCTTTGGGAAGGTCGTGGAAGACGGCCACGTCCATCGTGCTGGTCAGCGCCGTGGCATGGCATGCGCCGCAGGTACCGCACTTGTGCATCGCATCAGGCTCGGCATTCGCTGTCTTGGCGGTGCTGTCCTTTGCGGGAGGCTTGGCAGCCTGTGCCGCCTTGTGCTCGTGATCGCCGTGCCCGTCCGCATGAGGGTGCCGGGCATGGTCGTGCGCGCCGGGCTGTGCGAGCGACACTTCGGCCGCCGCACCGGCGTGACCAGGTCCGCAAAAGACCATGGCTGCCGCCGCGTACCCCTGGAAGGGCACGGCGAACATCATGATCCAAAGGACGAACAGGCGAACCCGGTGCATGCGGCGAATTCTAAGTCGAGCAGTGTGTCAGGAGACCTGTATGGACATCCAGTTTTGCGCGCAACTCTCAGGGCTGCGCTTGTGCGCGGTCTTTGCTCGCATCACCTCTGGGCGCTGGCAGGGGCGCACCGAGCCTTGCTGCGGCATCCCAGTTGGGCTGCTTCTGCGCGGCCTCCAGTTCGGCCACCACTTCGGCGCGCGACTTGGCGGCTCCGACCTTCGGCGTGCTCATCGATCCCCAGCGCAGCATGCTGCCCCCGGCAGGGGTTTTCTGCGCGTCAGCGAGTTCAGCTGATACCTGGGCCTGGGATTTGCCCTGTCCAGCTTCACTTGGGTGATAGACCACGCCGGCTTCGTTGGGCGCAAAGTGGGACGGCCCTTCTGAGTAGGCTGCAAACGGCGCAACCAATGCAGCGCCTGCACCCACGGCAAGTGCGAGCGAGAGGATTTGACGGTTCTTCATGATAGGTCTCCTTCAACGAAATGCTCGACTTCGCGAGCTGCACTGAACGCGTCGGCATCGACCACCGAGCCGGCGATGCCAGGCAACTGTCCGGCATGCAACGACTCTAGGAAGCCAGTCCACCAATCAACCGCCACGTGGATTACAAAGAAGGGCGTTGTCACGTTGACGGTGAATGGTCGCAACATCGGCAGGCGGCGTTGCG
>JBGMOF010000007.1:0-16697 GCA_041424275.1 Variovorax sp. | reverse complement strand
CGTCGAGGATGAAGCGGCTCATGTCCTGCTTCTCTTCCACGTTCATGCCGGCCATCGGTTCGTCGAGCAGCAGCACCTGCGGCTCCATCGCCAGCGCGCGACCGAGGTCGACACGTTTCTGCAGGCCGTAGGGCAGGCGGCCGACGGGTGTCTTGCGGTGCGCCTGGATCTCGAGGAAGTCGATGATGTGTTCGACGAATTCGCGCTGCTGCAACTCTTCGCGCTCGGCGGGTCCCCAGCGCAGGGCCTGCGCGAGGATGCCGCTCTTCATCTTGAGATTGCGTCCCGTCATGATGTTGTCGAGCACGCTCATGCCCTTGAACAGCGCGAGATTCTGGAAGGTGCGCGCCACGCCCATCTCGGCCACCTGCCGGGAGTTCATGTGCTTGAAGGTCTGGCCGCGAAAGGTGATGCTGCCCTGCTGCGGCTGGTAGACGCCGTTGATGCAGTTGAGCATCGAGCTCTTGCCCGCGCCGTTCGGGCCGATGATGGCGCGCACCTCGTGCTCGCGCACGTTGAAGCTGATGTCGGTGAGTGCCTTCACGCCGCCGAAGCCGAGGCTGATGTTCTGCACGTCGAGGATGACGTCGCCGATCTTGCGGTTGCTCATGCGGCCGCCTTCACGATCGGGAAGGTGTTGGCTTCGACGATCTTCAGCGTGGCGCTGACCACGCCGGTGCGGCCGTCCTCGAACTTCACCTGGGTCTCGATGAACTGCTCGGTCTTGCCTGCGTAGAGCGCATCGACCAGCACCGCGTACTTCTCGGCGATGAAGCCGCGGCGCACCTTGCGCGTACGGGTGAGTTCGTCGTCGTCGGGATCGAGCTCCTTGTGCAGCACCAGGAAGCGCGCGATTTGCGTCTGCCCCATGCCGTCTTCGGTGGCGAGGTCGGCGTTCACCTTCGCGATGCATTCGCCGACGAGTGCGAGCACCTCGGGCTTGGCCGCGAGGTCGACATAGCCGCCGTACGCAAGGCCGCGCCGCTCGGCCCAGTTGCCCACCGCATCGAAGTCGATGTTGATGAAGGCGCACACCTCGTCGCGGTGGTTGCCGAAGCACACCGCTTCCTTGATCTGCGGAAAGAACTTGAGCTTGTTCTCGATGTAGTTGGGCGCGAAGATCGCGCCGCCCGTCAGCCGGCCCACGTCCTTCGCGCGGTCGATGATGCGCAGGTGCCCTTCGCTGTCGAGGACGCCGGCGTCGCCCGTGTGGAAGTAGCCGTCGGCATCGAGCACCTCGGCGGTTGCGTCGGGACGTTTGTAGTATTCCTTGAGCACCGACACGCCGCGCACCAGCACCTCGCCGTCCGCGGCGATCTTCAGCTCGATGCCCGGCGCCGCGGTGCCGACGGTCGAGAGCTTCACCTTGCCGTCTTCCTGCAGGCAGACGTAGGCGCAGGTTTCGGTCTGGCCGTAGAACTGCTTGAGATTGACGCCGATCGAGCGGTAGAAGCGGAACAGGTCGGGGCCGATCGCGGCACCCGCGGTGTAGGCCACGCGGATGCGGCTCATGCCCAGCACGTTGCGCAGCGGCCCGTACACGAGCGCGTTGCCGATCGCGTACATGAGGCGGTCGCCCGCGCCCACCGGCGCGCCGTTCAGCAGGTCGGCGCCCACGCGCTGCGCGAGCGCCATGAACTTCGCGTACATCCAGCGCTTGGGCGCAGCAGCGTCTTCCATGCGGATCGAAACGGCGGTGAGCAGTCCCTCGAAGGTGCGCGGCGGACCGAAGTAGTAGCTCGGGCCGATCTCGCGCATGTCGTTCATCACTGTCTCGGCAGACTCGGGGCAGTTGAGCGTGAAGCCGCCGACCAGCCACTGCGCCACCGAAAACAGGTGGTCGCCGACCCAGGCCATCGGCAGGTAACTCATGATGTTGTCGCCGGGACCGAGCCGGTCGGTCTCGACGCCGCCGCGGCCCGAGGCGATGAAGCTCGCGTGCGTCTGGCACACGCCCTTGGGGCGGCCGGTGGTGCCCGAGGTGTAGAGGATCACCCCGACGTCGGCGGCTTCGCCGCTCGCCACCGCGCGGTCGTAGTGCCCGGGGTTGGACTGGTCGAACGCGCGACCCAGTTCGCGCAGCCTGTCGTAGCTGAGTAGCCCCGGCTGGTCGTAGTGGCGCAGGCCCTTGGGGTCGTCGTAGACGATGTGGCGGATGGCCGGGCTCTTGCCCTGCTGCAGCTCGCGGCATTCGAGCAGCTTGTCGACCTGCTCCTGGTCTTCGACGATCACGAACTCGATGGATGCGTCTTCCAGCATGAAGACCATCTCGCCCGCGACCGCGTCCTGGTACAGCGGCACCGGCACGCCGCGCAGGCTTTGGGCCGCCAGCACCGCCATGTAGAGATGCGGCCGGTTGGCGCCGACGATCGCGAGGTTGTCGAAGGCCTTGAAGCCGAGGCTGGCCAGGCCGCACGCGATCTCGCGCACCTCCTGCGCCACGGCCTGCCATGTCCAGGTCTGCCAGATGCCGAGGTCCTTCTCGCGCACCGCGGGTGCGTCGGGCCGGGCTTGCGCATGCGCCAGCAGGAGACGGGGAAAGGTGGGCGGCCGGAGGGCGTTGGTTGGGGTCACAGTGGGGCGGATCGTAGGCCGCACTTTGACGCTTGGTTGTCGTTCCAACGACAATCTAGGGGACAACACTCCCCGGAGTTTCCCGTGTCACTAGCTCGCCCCCAGTCTTCGCGCACTTCGTGTCGCTTCGCCAACCCCCGGCCGGGGGCAACACCAGTGGCCCGGCGAAGCCGGTTCCACGGTGTTTCGCGCCTGCCCGGGCTTTGCAGAGGGCGGGTATGAACCTCACGCCTGTCGGCTCCATCCGCGATCGCGTGCGTCCGGCCAGTGCCGAGGAGCTCGCCAACATCCCGTGGCTGCACACGCTCACACCGGTGGAGCGGCGCCGTACCGAAGCCGCGGTGGTGGTCGGCGAGGCCGAGCCGGGCGATCTGGTGTGCCGCATCGGGCGCTCGCCGACCTACTGGTTCGGCGTGGTGGAAGGGCTGCTCAAGATGAGCAACGACGCGGCGGACGGCACCTCCATGACCTACAGCGGCCTGCCGCCGGGCGGCTGGTTCGGCGAAGGCACGGCCATGAAGCGCGAGCCGTACCGCTACAACATCCAGGCGCTGCGCCGCAGCGTCGTGGCGGGGCTGCCGATCGACGATTTCCACTGGCTGCTCGACCATTCGATCGGCTTCAACCGTTTCGTGATGAACCAGCTGAACGAGCGCCTTGCCCAGTTCATCGCCGCGCGCGAGGCCGACCGGCTCAACAACCCCGACGCCCGCGTCGCGCGCAACCTGGCCGCGCTGTTCAACCCCGTGCTCTTCCCCGGCGTGGGCGAACTGCTGCGCATCACCCAGCAGGAACTGGCCTACCTCATCGGCCTTTCGCGCCAGCGCGTGAACCAGGCGCTGCGCACGCTGGAAGCGCAGGGCGCGCTGCGCGTGGAGTACGGCGGGTTGCGGGTGCTGGACATGGCGGCGCTGCGGGGGATGGCGACCGGGGTGGCGTGACGGTCGCGCTCACTACACTCGCCGCATGGAAATTCTCGTTCTCGCCGTCCTGATCTTCGTCGGCGCCCATGTGCTCAAGTCGCGCGAGCAAAGCCGTCGCATCGCATTGCTGGGCAGCCAGCTCGGCAACTTCAAGATCGAGAAGCTCATGGAAAAGCTCACCGATGGCTACATGCGCTGCCTGGGCGAAGACGATGCCGAACGGCGCGACCAGATCTGGAGCCTGCTGGCCGAGGACGAACAGACGCTGTCGGGCCAGTTCAGCCGTTTCGCCGCAAGCTTCGCGCGGCTCGGGGAGGCCGAAGCGCGTGTCAGCAAGCTGCCGATCGCGGTGCCCTACGTCGACCAGTGGCTGCCGGCTGCGACCTTCGACGCGCGCACGGCCTTTGCGATCCACGCCAAGGGCATCGCCGATGCGGCGGGCAACGTGCTGCAGCAGACGGCCAAGCGCAAGGCCTTCACGATGTCGGCCGAGCTGTTCCTGATGCAGCACACCTGCCACTGGTTCTGCCGCTCGAAGACGGTGGCGTCGGCACGGCTGCTGGCGCGCCACCAGACGTCCTACCAGCTGGCGCTCGATTCCGTCGCGCCGTCGACGCGCGAGGCGTACCGCGCCTTGACCGGGAGCTGAGCCGCCATGGCCACCGCCCCACCACTCGACCACCCCGGCGACGCGCTCACCGCCGCCCAGGCACAGAACGAGACGCTGACCGCCCAGATCGCCGACCTCAACGAGCTGCTCGCCAAACCGCTCAATGAAATCCTCGCCGAGCGCGACAAGTTCAAGGAGGCGGCCGCCGCGTGGGACGCCTTCGGCGCCATGTGGATGCTGTCGCAGCGCGCAATGAAGCGCGTGGCGCTCGACCTCGCGGCCGCGCAGGGCGTGAGCGAAGAGACGGTCGTCACGCGCGCCATGACGCATGCCGACGAGGTGCTCAACGGCGACGGCGTCGACCTGGGCGGCACCATCGCCGCGGCGCAGCTCGAACACATCGATCGCCACCGGGCCTTCCTGCGCAAGCAGTTTCGCCAGCCCTGAACCTCACGGACATCGCCCATGGCCACCGCCAAATCATTCGACACGACCGACTACAAGCTCTTTCCGTCGCCACGCAACGTGCACCGGGTGGTGTTCGAGCACCAGGTGTTCGTGCCGCACCCCTACATGCTGATCGACATGCAGAGCTACTACCTCAAGGGGCGCTACAGCCTGTTCGCGGCGTGCCGCCTGTCGGACGGAAAGATGGGGCAGCTCGTCACGCTCGAAGACGCAGCGGACGAGACGAAGTTCAAGGCGAAGTTCGTACCGGACTGACCCGCAACGGAACGTACCGAACCAAGCCAGCGCCACGAGGCGCTTTTTTTACGCCTTTTTTACGGGCCGCTGTCCACTCCATTTCCCGTTTTTACGCGCCCCTGCCGAGACTGGCCGCCGTGTCTCGAAACAGGAGTGATCGAATGGACGTCGTATGGATCGCCGCGATGGCGGTGTTGTGGTTGGCATTGGTGGGTATGGTGGCGGGCTTGCACAAGCTGCAGGCTGCCAAGGGAGAGCGGCCGTGATCAGCCTCGAAGTCCTTTACGGCTTCGGCGGGCTGATCGCCGTGTTGCTCTTTGCGTACCTCGTCTTTGCGCTCATCTGCGCCGAGGAGTTCTAGCCATGACCTTATCTGCCTGGACCTTGCTGGTCCTCTTTCTGGCCGTGCTGGGGCTGCTGGCCTGGCCGCTCGGCCGCGCGCTCGCTGCCTTGTGCAATGAGCGCCTGCCGCGCTGGATGCAGCGCGTCGAGACGCCGCTCTTCCGGCTCGCGGGCGTGACGCCGGGCGAGTCGATGCACTGGCGCAGTTATGCGCTCGCGCTGCTCGCCTTCAATGCGCTCGGCGCGCTCGTCGTCTACGCGCTGCAGCGGCTGCAGGCCGTGCTGCCGCTCAACCCCGCAGGGCAGGCGGCCGTGTCGCCCGATTCGTCGTTCAACACCGCCGTCTCGTTCGTGACCAACACCAACTGGCAGGGTTACGGTGGCGAGTCGGCCATGAGCTACCTCACGCAGATGCTCGGGCTCACGGTGCAGAACTTCCTGTCGGCGGCCACCGGCATCGCCGTGGCGTTCGCGCTGGCCCGCGGCTTTGCGGCGCGCCGCACCGACGGCAAGGGGCTTGTCGGCAACTTCTGGGCCGATGTGACGCGCATCACGCTCTGGGTGCTGCTGCCGATCTCGTTCGTGCTCGCGGTGTTCTTCGCGGGGCAGGGCGTGATCCAGAACTTCGACAGCTACAAGACCGTCGACACGCTCGAAACCCAGAACTACCAGCAGCCGAAGAACGGCCCCGACGGCCAGCCGCTGAAGGACGCCGCCGGCGCGCCGGTGATGGAAGACGCCAGCACTGCCACGCAGACGCTGGCCATGGGCCCGGTCGCCTCGCAGGAAGCGATCAAGATGGTCGGCACCAACGGCGGCGGCTTCTTCAACGCCAACTCCGCGCATCCCTACGAGAACCCGACCGCGCTCGCCAATTTCGTGCAGATGCTGGCGATCTTCCTGATCCCGGCGGCGCTGTGCTTCGCCTTCGGCCGCGTGGTCGGCGATCTGCGCCAGGGCTGGGCCGTGCTGGCAGCGATGACCGTGATGTTCGTCGTCGCGGTCGTGGTGCTCATGCCCGCCGAGCAGGCCGGCAATCCGCTGATCGGTGGCCTCGGCGTCGACCAGGCCGCGAGCGCGCTGCAGGCCGGCGGCAACATGGAAGGCAAGGAGGTGCGCTTCGGCATCAACGCCTCGGCACTGTTCGCCGCGGTGACAACGGCCGCTTCGTGCGGTGCCGTGAACGCGATGCACGATTCGCTCACGCCGCTCGGCGGCATGGTGCCGATGGTGCTCATGCAGCTCGGCGAAGTGGTGTTCGGGGGCGTCGGCACCGGTCTCTACGGCATGCTGATCTTCGCGATCCTCGCGGTGTTCATCGCGGGCCTGATGATCGGCCGCACGCCCGAGTACCTCGGCAAGAAGATCGAGGTGCACGAGATGAAGCTCACATCCATCGCGATCCTGGTCACGCCGATCCTCGTGCTGGCCGGCACCGCCATCGCGGTGAGCCTTTCTGCCGGCAAGGCGGGCATCGCCAACCCCGGCGCGCACGGCTTCTCCGAAGTCCTGTACGCGCTGACGTCGGCCGGCAACAACAACGGCAGCGCCTTCGCGGGCCTCTCGGCGAACACGCCGTTCTACAACGCGCTGCTCGGCGTGGTGATGTGGCTCGGCCGCTTCGGCGTGATCGTGCCGGTGCTGGCCATCGCCGGCGCGCTCGCCGCCAAGAAGCGCCTGCCCGAGACGGCCGGGACGATGCCCACGCACGGCCCCTTGTTCGTCTCCCTGTTGATCGGCACCGTGCTGCTGGTCGGCCTGCTCAACTACGTGCCGGCGCTTGCGCTGGGCCCAGTGGTCGAGCACCTGATGCTCTGGAAGTGAGGGTCGCACCATGACCTCGAAAACTGCAAGTTCCCTCTCGCTCTTCGACATGGCGCCGGTCAAGCCCGCGTTGTGGGGCGCCTTCGCCAAGCTGAGCCCGCGGGTGCAGTGGCGCAACCCGGTGATGTTCGTCGTCTACATCGGCAGCATCCTCACCACGCTGCTGTGGCTGCACGCCATCGGGTTCCAGGGCGACACCGGCATGCGTGCCGGGTTCGTGCTGGCCATCGCCGTGTGGCTGTGGTTCACGGTGCTCTTCGCGAACTTCGCCGAAGCGCTGGCCGAAGGTCGCAGCAAGGCACAGGCGGCGTCGTTGCGCGGCCTGCGCAAGGACACCTGGGCCAAGAAGCTGAACGGCCCGCACCGCAACGCCGGCTTCCTGCCCGAGCAGGCACCGAACCTGCGCAAGGGCGACGTCGTGCTGGTCGAGACGGGCGACGTGATCCCGCTCGACGGCGAAGTGATCGAGGGCGTGGCCTCGGTCGACGAGAGCGCCATCACCGGCGAATCGGCGCCCGTGGTGCGCGAGTCGGGCGGCGACTTCTCGGCCGTCACCGGCGGCACGCGCGTGCTGTCGGACTGGCTCGTGGTGCGCATCAGCGTGAACCCGGGGGAGTCGTTCCTCGACCGCATGATCGGCATGGTCGAGGCGGCCAAGCGCAGCCGGACGCCCAACGAGATCGCGCTCACCATCCTGCTGGTGGCGCTCACGCTGGTGTTCCTGATGGTGACCGTCACGCTGCTGCCGTTCTCGCAGTTCAGCGTGGGCGCGGCCGGCGCGGGCACGGTCGTGTCGTTGACGGCACTGGTCGCGCTGCTCGTCTGCCTGATCCCCACCACGATCGGCGGCCTGCTGTCGGCCGTGGGCGTGGCCGGCATGAGCCGGATGATGCAGGCCAACGTGATCGCCACGTCGGGCCGCGCGGTGGAGGCGGCCGGCGACGTCGACGTGCTGCTGCTCGACAAGACGGGCACCATCACGCACGGCAATCGCCAGGCCTCGGCCTTCCTGCCCGCGCCCGGCGTGACGCCGGAGCGCCTGGCCCGCGCCGCGGTGCTGGCCTCGCTGGCCGACGAGACGCCCGAAGGCCGCAGCATCGTCGACCTCGCGCGCCGCCAGGGCGTCGAGGCCGACCGCGACGAGGGCATGCAGTTCGTGCCCTTCACCGCGCAGACCCGCATGAGCGGCGTCGACCTGCCAGCCGCCGCCAACAGCCTCGATGCCGATGCGATCCTCCTGCGCAAGGGTGCGGTCGAGGCGGTGCGCAAGCACATCGAGGCGCTCGGCGGCACGCTGTCGCCCGAGGTGCTGCGCGCCTCCGACGAGGTCGCGCGCCGCGGCAGCACGCCGCTGGCCGTGTCCGAGGGCAACCGCGTGCTCGGCATCGTCGAGCTCAAGGACATCGTCAAGACCGGCATCAAGGAGCGCTTCGCCGAGCTGCGCGCGATGGGCATCAAGACGGTGATGATCACGGGCGACAACAAGCTCACGGCGGCGGCCATCGCGGCCGAGGCGGGCGTCGACGACTTCCTCGCCGAAGCCACGCCCGAAGACAAGCTTGCGCTCATCCGCAGCTACCAGGCCGAAGGTCGTCTGGTCGCCATGACCGGCGACGGCACCAACGACGCACCGGCGCTGGCCCAGGCCGACGTGGCGGTGGCGATGGGCAGCGGCACGCAGGCGGCCAAAGAGGCCGGCAACATGGTCGACCTCGACTCCAACCCGACCAAGCTGCTCGAAGTGGTCGAGACCGGCAAGGCGCTGCTGATGACCCGCGGCTCGCTCACCACCTTCAGCATCGCCAACGACGTGGCGAAGTACTTCGCGATCATCCCGGCGATCTTCGTGAGCACGTACCCGCAGCTTGGCGCGCTCAACGTGATGCAGCTGGCGAGCCCATCGTCGGCCATCCTGAGCGCGGTGATCTTCAACGCGCTGGTGATCGTGTTCCTGATCCCGCTGGCATTGAAGGGCGTGCGCTACCGGCCCGTCGGCGCCGCGGCGCTGCTGCGCCGCAACCTCGCGATCTACGGCCTCGGCGGCCTGATCGTTCCCTTTATCGGCATCAAGGCGATCGACTGGCTGCTGGCGTTCGCTGGTCTGGTCTGAAAGCAACACCATGAACACCCACATCTTCCGCCCGGCACTCGTGCTGTTCTCTGCGCTCACGCTCGTCACCGGCGTGCTCTACCCATTGGCCGTCACCGGCGTCGCCCAGGCCGCGTTCCCGGCGCAGGCGGCGGGCAGCCTGGTGATGCGCGACGGCAAGGCGGTCGGCTCCTCGCTGGTCGGCCAGGCCTTCAGCGATCCGAAGCACTTCTGGGGACGCCCGTCGGCCACGTCGCCGATGGCCTACAACGCCGGCGCGTCCGGTGGCTCGAACCAGGGGCCGCTGAACCCGGCGCTGGCCGATGCGGTCAAGGGCCGGATCGACGCGCTGCGCGCCGCCGATCCGGGCAACGCCGCACCGGTGCCGGTCGATCTCGTCACCGCGTCGGCGAGCGGGCTCGATCCGCACATCACGCCGGCGGCCGCGCGCTACCAGGCCGGGCGGGTCGCTCGCGTGCGCGGCGTGTCGCCCGCGTCGGTGGAGGCACTGATCGCCCGACAGACCGAGGGTGTGGCGATGGGCTGGCTGGGCGAGCCGCGCGTGAACGTGCTCGCGCTCAACCTGGCGCTCGATGCAAAGAACTGAACCTGAAAGCAATCGATGGCTTACGCCGTTTACCGTGAACAGTTCGGGGTCGCGCGTGCCGCACCCCGTGGTGCCTCCTTCTATGTGCTCGACGTGACCGTCGCGTGCGTCGACGCGGCGAGCGTGCGCCGCAGCGTCGCGCGCTGCCCGGATGCGGGCGTCGTGCGCTGCGAGCCGCTGCTGCACGATGACGGCACGCAGGAAAGCGCCGCGCCGCGCGCCCGGCTCATGATCCGCCTGCCGATCGGCCGCTATGCCGAGCTGCTGCACCGGCTCATCGAATGCGTCCCCTCCGGGGAGATCGGCCGGCTCGTGAGCTGGCGCGAGCACCTCGCACGCTGCGGGCTTTCCCATGGGTGCTGACATCCTCCACGCGCTGCTGGCGCTCGCAGTGCTCTGCATGCCGCTGCTGTTCGCATGGCTGGTGCTCACGCGCACGGCGCGCCGGCACAAGCATCCGAAGCCGCCCGACCGGCCCATGCGCTAACCTGCCGCCACCCCGCCATGACCGACGTCGCCCGCCCCGATCCCGATGCCTTGATCGCCCAGTTGCGCAGCGACGAAGCACGCGCGTTGCGCGGCAAGCTGCGCATCTATTTCGGTGCGAGCGCGGGCGTGGGCAAGACCTGGGCGATGCTGAGCGCGGCGCAGCGCGAGCGTGCGGCGGGACGCAATGTGCTGATCGGCGTGGTCGAGACGCACGGGCGCAGCGAGACGGCTGCGCTGCTCGCGGGGCTCGAGCAGCTGCCGTTGCGCCAGTTGCCATACCGCGACCGCACGCTGCCGGAGTTCGACCTCGATGCCGCGCTGGCGCGCCGCCCGGCCATCCTGCTGGTCGACGAGCTCGCGCACACCAACGCGCCGGGTTCGCGCCACGCCAAGCGCTGGCAGGACGTCGAGGAACTGCTGGCGGCCGGCATCGAAGTCTGGTCGGCGCTGAACGTGCAGCACCTCGAAAGCCTCAACGGCACCGTCGGTGCGATCACCGGCGTGCGGGTGCACGAGACGGTGCCCGACACGGTGCTCGACGAAGCCGACGAGGTGGTGCTGGTCGATGTCACGCCCGACGAACTCACGGCGCGGCTGGCGGCCGGCAAGGTCTACGTGCCGCAACAGGCCGAGCGCGCCGCGCAGAACTTCTTCCGCAAGGGCAACCTGATGGCGCTGCGCGAGATCGCGCTGCGCCGCACCGCCGAGCATGTGGAAGACGACATGCGTGGCTGGCGCATTGAGCAGTCGGGCGCCGAGGCGCTACAGGCCTGGAACACCTCGGGCGCGATCCTCGCGTGCGTCGGCCCGCACGAAGACGCGGCCCAGACGGTGCGCACCGCCGCGCGCCTGGCCGGCCAGCTGAACGTGCGCTGGCATGCGGCGTATGTCGAAACGCCGCCGCTGCAACGGCTCGCGCCGGCGCAGCGCGACCGCATCCTCGCCGTCCTCAAGCTGGCCGAAACCCTCGGCGCCGACACCGCCGTGCTGACCGGGGCCGACGTCGCCCAGCAGCTCGCGGCGCAGGCGCAGCGCCTGAATTGCGCCGTGCTGGTGATCGGCCGCGCCACGCCGGCGAGCGGCTGGCGCCGTGCGTGGCCACGCACCCCGCTCGCACGGCTGCTCGCGCAGCGGGCGCCCGCGCTCGACATCGTGGAGGCCGCCCACGCCGACAGTTCGCGCCGGCTCGCGCGCGCGCCGAGCGGCCCGCTGCGCGCCGACGACGACGACGGCGTGCGCCGGCGTGCACGCTGGCCCGGCTACGCCTGGGCGGTGGCGGTGTGCGTGGCGGTGACGTTGCTCGCGACACCGTTGTCGGGGGTGCTCGAGCTGGCCAACATCGTCATGCTGTTCCTGCTCGGGGTGGTGGGTATCGCGGTGCGCTTCGACCGCGGGCCGGCGGCGTTCGCGGCGCTCCTCAACGTGGCGGCCTTCGACTTCTTCTTCGTGCCGCCGAGGCTGTCGTTCACGGTCAGCGACGCGCAGTACCTCGTCACCTTCATCGTCATGCTCGGCGTCGGCCTGCTGGTCGGGCAGCTCACGGCCGGCCTGCGTTTCGCGGTCGGCGTGTCGACCAGCCGCGAGCGGCGCGCGCAGTCGCTGTTCGAGCTCACGCGCGAACTGTCCGCGGCGCTCGAGGCGGCGCAGGTCACGGCCATCGGCGCCTCGGCGGTGCAAGCGCACTTCGGCGGCCACGCGCTGGTGCTCGTCACCAATGCGGCCGATCATCTGGTGCTCCCGACATCGGCCCCTGCAGGTTTCGATCCCAGCGTGGCCGACTGGGCGTTTCGCCACGGGCAGCCCGCCGGCCTGGGCACCGCGACCCTCGCCGCGCAGCCGTGGCACTACGTGCCGTTGAAGGCGCCGATGCGCGTGCGCGGCGTGCTGGCGCTGTCGCCGGGCCAGGCGCGCTGGCTGCTCATCCCCGAGCAGGCCCAGCAACTCGACACGCTCGCGCGGCAGATCGCGATCGCGCTCGAACGCGTGCACTACGTCGACGTGGCGCAGGGCGCGGTGGTCGAGATGGAATCCGAGCGCCTGCGCAACGCGCTGCTCGGCGCGATTTCGCACGACGTGCGCACGCCGCTCACGGCGCTGATCGCGCTGGCGGAATCGCTGCAGACACTCCCGCCGGTCGAGCATGCAGCGGCGGCGCAGGCCATCGTGGCGCAGGCGCGCCAGCTCAATGCACTGGTCAACAACCTGCTCGACATGGCCCGTCTCGAAGCCGGTGGCGGCACGGTCAACCTGCGCCGCGACTGGCAGTCGGTCGAGGAGGTGGTCGGGTCGGCCATTCGTGCGGCGCAGCCTGCGCTGGGCGCGCAGAAGGTGACGACCGCACTGGCGCCCGGGTTGCCGCTGGTCGAGTTCGATGCGGTGCTGATCGAGCGCGTGCTGGTCAACCTGCTCGAGAACGCGGCCAAGTACGGCGCGCCGCCCGTCGTGGTGGGCGCCAGCGTCACGCCGTCGACGTTGCAGCTCACGGTGCGCGACCACGGCCCCGGCCTGCCGGTGGCGCTGCAGGGCCGCGAGCACACGCTGTTCGACAAGTTCACTCGGGGCGAGGCGGAGTCGGCCACGCCGGGCGTCGGGCTGGGGCTGGCGATCTGCAAGGCGGTGGTGAGCGCCCACGGCGGCGACATCGCGGTGGCCAACGCATCCGACGGCGGCGCAGAATTCACCGTTTCGCTGCCACGCCGCGCACCGCCGGCCGATCCCGCTGCCGACATCGCCCCCGCCTGAACCCGCCATGCCCCAGCCCACCGCCATCGTCATCGAGGACGAACCGCAGATCCGCCGCTTCGTGCGCGGCGCGCTCGAGGCCGAAGGCTGGCAGGTGCACGAGGCCGGCAACCTGCGCGACGGCCTTGCGGCGGCCGGTACGCGGCAGCCCGACCTGCTCGTGCTCGACCTCGGCCTGCCCGACGGCGACGGCGTCACGCTGATCCGCGACGTGCGCGGCTGGTCGGCGGTGCCGATCATCGTGCTGTCGGCCCGGAGCGACGAGGCCGACAAGATCGCCGCGCTCGATGCCGGCGCCGACGACTACCTCACCAAGCCCTTCGGTACCGGCGAACTGCTGGCCCGCGTGCGCGCCAACCTGCGCCGGCCGCGCGCCGCCGGCGGGGAAGCGGGCGCCGAGCCCGAAGCCGTGTTCCGCTTCGGCGAGATCGAGCTGGACCGCGCGGCCCGGCTGGTGCGCCGCGCCGGTGCCGAAGTGCACCTCACGCCGACCGAGTACCGCCTGCTGTCGGTGCTGGTCGCCAACGCCGGCAGGGTGCTCACGCAGCGCCAGCTGCTGCGCGAGGTCTGGGGCCCGTCGCATTCGGAGCAGAGCCATTACCTGCGCATCTACATGGGCCATCTCCGGCAGAAGCTGGAAGCCGATCCGGCGCAGCCGAAACACTTGCTGACAGAGACGGCGGTGGGGTATCGGCTGGTGATTTGAGCGGTGTAGACTGCGAGGTTTTTCGCTCTGGCGGTATGGTGATTTCAGGCTCGACGCTGGTTCGCTTGCTCGGTCGGCTGACCGAAGCCGATGCCCCCGAATCGAAACAGGCTTTCTCGGACCGTTTGAGCCAGTGGGTCGGCTGGACCGATGCCATCTCGCTCTCGTCGGCGCTCAACAGCGCGCCGGCCACGCCGCCGCCTGCCAAACGATCGCCCTCGCACACCGAAGACGCCCAGGCAGAACGCGTGAAGAGCGCGCAGACCGCGGCCATCGCCGAAGACATGCGCAGCGCATCGAACGACGCGGCCGCGGAGTTTTCGGCCTGGCGCCGACGCTACCTCGCACGGCAGCAGGCCATGGTGGCCAGCATCGGTCCGTTGCGTGGCCGGCTGCGCGACACGCTGGCGACCCGCTCGCCCGCGATGGCGCGGCTCGCCGCCGTGGACGTGGTGATGGAACAGGTGCTCGGTGCGCAGGAGCACCGCCTGCTGGGCACCGTGCCAGGCCTGCTGGAGAAACATTTCAAGCGCCTGCGCGAATCCGAAACGCCAGACGACCGCGCGTTCGGCAAGGACATGCACAGCGTGTTGCTGGCCGAGCTGGACATCCGATTTCAACCGGTCGAAGCGCTGCTCGAAGCCCTTCGCACCGGCTCACCCGACCGCCCATGACCCGCTCTCCGACCCGCTCCCCCCGCACCCCACTCGCTGCCCTTGCCGCCTTCGCGGTCGGCCTCGCCGCCATCGGCTGGGTCGCCTTCGGCTACATCGGCACCCACGGCCTGGCGCTCGCCATGACGCTGCTGATCGGCGCGTTCTATGTCATGGGGGCGCTGGAACTGCGCCGTTTCCATGGAGCCACGTCGACGCTGACGAGCGCCGTGGCGGACCTGTCCGACGCGCCGCCCAGCCTGGCCGCCTGGCTCGACCGACTGCATCCCTCGCTGCGCCACGCGGTGCGCCTGCGCATCGAGGGCGAACGGGTCGGCCTGCCCGGCCCGACGCTCACGCCGTACCTCACCGGCTTGCTGGTGCTGCTGGGCATGCTCGGCACCTTCCTCGGCATGGTGGTCACGCTCACCGGCACCGGCACCGCGCTGGAGAGCGCGGCGGACCTGCTCGCGATCCGCTCCTCGCTCGCGGCCCCGGTCAAGGGTCTCGGGCTCGCGTTCGGCACGTCGCTCGCAGGCGTCGCGGCATCGGCCATGCTCGGTCTGGTGTCGGCCCTCTGCCGACGCGACCGGCTGCAGGCCGCGCAAGCGCTGGATGCGCGCATCGCCACCACCCTGCGTCCCTTCACGTCGGCGTATCGCCGCGACGAATCCTTCAAGCTCCTGCAGCAGCAGGGCGAAGCGATGCCTGTGCTGCTCGAGCGGCTGCAAACCATGATGACCGCGATGGAGCGCCAGAGCCTGGCACTCAACGATTGCCTGCTCGCGAGCCAGGACGCGTTCCACGGCAAGGCCGAAGCGGCGTACGCAGGGCTCGCGACCTCGGTCGGTCGCTCGCTGACGGAGAGCCTGACCGAAAGCGCCCGCATGGCCGGCGCGGCCATCCAACCGGTGGTCGAGGCGACGATGGCCGGCATCGCACGCGAGACCGCCGCACTGCACGACACCATCGGGCAAGGCGTGCAGCGCCAGCTCGACGGCCTGTCGACGCGCCTCGAAACCAGCACCACGACCGTGGCCGATCTCTGGAAGACCGCACTCGCGGGCCATGAGCGCACGAGCGAGGCGCTGTCGGCCGACCTTCGCACGTCGCTCGACCAGTTCACCGCCACCTTCGACCAGCGGTCGACCGCGCTGGTCGACGGCGTGGCCGACCGGCTCGAGCGCACCACGGCGTCGTTGTCCGGCACCGTGAGCCGCGCGCATGTGGATCTGCAAACCCAACTGGCCGCCAACGACCAGCAGCGCCTGGGCGCCTGGACCGCCGCGCTGGAGGCCATGGCCCATGCGCTGCAGCAGGAATGGCAGCAGGCCGGCACGCAGGCCGCGAGCCAGCAGCAGGAAATCGCCCGTACCCTCGCTCAGACGGCCAGCGAGATCACCGCGCAAAGCGAAGCGCACGCCAAGAACACCATCGCAGAAATCGCGCAGCTCATGCAGACCGCATCGGAAGCGCCGCGCGCGGCGGCGGAAGTGATCGCCGAACTGCGCCAGAAGCTCTCCGACAGCATGGTGCGCGACAACGCGCTGCTCGACGAGCGCGCTCGCATCCTCGGCACGCTGGAAACACTGCTCGGCGCGGTCAACCACGCATCGACCGAGCAGCGTGCGGCCATCGATGCGCTGGTCGGCGCGTCGGCCGAGCTGCTGGAGCGTGTCGGCACCCGCTTCACCGACAAGGTCGAGGCCGAAGCGGAAAAGATGGCGGGCGTCGCGGCGCAGCTCACCGGCAGCGCCGTCGAAGTGGCCAGCCTGGGCGAAGCGTTCGGTGCGGCCGTCGAGCTGTTCAGCGCGTCGAACGACAAGCTGGGCGCGCAGCTGCAACGCATCGAAGGCGCGCTCGGCAAGTCCATGACGCGCAGCGACGAACAGCTCGCCTACTACGTGGCGCAGGCGCGTGAGGTGATCGACCTGAGCCTGATGTCGCAAAAGCAGATCGTCGAAGACCTGCAGCGGATCGCCAGCCAGCGCGCGCTCGCCGGCAGCGAGGCGTGATGAGCGAGCTTGCTAACGACATCGACGGCGGCACCGAGCCGAGCGTGCCGGTATGGGCCGTGTTCGGCGACCTGATGTCGGGCCTGCTCGGTGCCTTCGTGCTCATCCTGGTCTGCGTGCTGGCCATGCAGTTCGAACTCGCCACCAAGCTCGAGGCCGAGGTGAAGCAACGTCAGGCCGAGGCGCAGCGCCTTCAGACGCTGGAGCAGGCGCTCGCCGGTCCGCTCGCGGCCGGCCGCGTGACGCTCGACAACGGGCGCATCGGCATCAGCGGCAACCTGCTGTTCGCCCTCAACTCGGCCGAGCTGCAGCCCGAAGGCCGCCAGCTGTTGAAGTCACTGTCGGCACCGCTCGTCGCCTATCTGCAGGCCCGCGACGAGATCCTGATGGTCAGCGGCTTCACCGACGACCGGCAGGT
>JBGMOF010000006.1:0-122500 GCA_041424275.1 Variovorax sp. | reverse complement strand
TCGCGGTTCATGCCGGCCACGGGCTCGTCGAGCATCAGCACCTTGGGCTGCATGGCCAGCGCGCGCGCCATCTCCACACGCTTCTGGAGTCCGTAGGGCAGGGCGGACACCGGCGCATGGCGGATGTGGTCGATCTCCAGGAAATCGATGATGCGTTCTTCCACGTCGCGGCGCAGCTCGGCCTCTTCGCGGCGCGCGCGGCCGAGGTAGAGCAGGGCGTCGAACACATTGGTCTTGAGGTGCGCGTGGCGGCCCAGCTTGATGTTGTCGAGCACCGTCATGCCGCGGAACAGCGCGATGTTCTGGAAGCTGCGCGCCAGGCCCAGGCGCGCACGCTTCGGGGCGGGGACGTGCCCGATGTCCTGGCCTTCGAACAGCACCCGTCCGGCCGAAGGCCGGTAGAACCCGGAGACGGTGTTGAAGAGAGAGGTCTTGCCCGCGCCGTTGGGACCGATCACTGCGGTGATGGAGCCGGGCGCCACGTCGAAGCCCACGCCGGTAAGCGCCTTGACGCCCCCGAAGGCGAGCGTCAGTGCTTCCACTTGCAGAACGGGTGCAACGGTGGCAATCGGTTGGCGGAGCGACGCTTCGGGCATGGGGTTTGCGTGAAAGGCAATGCAGGCTACTTGTCCGTAGAATTCCTACTCGCCGGTAATGTCCCAGTTCGCCGCCGCCAGCGGCATCAGGACTTTCCCGGGCGCACAAACCCCATGGCCACTTCCGTCACCCGCTCGTCCATACCCGTCTCCTCTCCATGGGAGCCGGTCGGCAACCGCGCGCAACAGCGCGAGGTCAAGCGCAACGCCGTGCTCCAGACGGCGGCGCAACTCTTCAACGAGCGCGGCTTCCATGCCACGTCGCTCGACGACATCGCCGAACGCCTCAACGTCAGCAAGCCGACGCTCTACTACTACATCGAGAGCAAGGACCAGATCCTGCTCGAGTGCGTGCGCACCGCGCTCGGCCTCATGCACGAGGGCATCGACGAGGTGCGTGCCCAGGGCGGCAGCGCCATCGACCAGCTCGAGGCGTGCATGCGCATCTATGCCGGGATCGTGATGCAGGACTTCGGCATGTGCGTGATCCGCATCGGCGAAGACCCGCTGCCTGCGCCCTTGAAGAAGGAGCTGCGCCGAGCCAAGGCGGGCATCGATGCGAAGTTCCGCGAACTCATCGATGCGGGCATCGCGGAGGGATCGCTCGCGCCGTGCGATCCCAAGATGGCCGCATTCATGCTCGCGGGCGCGCTGAGCTGGATCGGGCGCTGGTACCGTGCCGACGGCGACCAGATGCCGGAGCAGATCACGCAACAAGCCATTTCGCTGTTGTTGAATGGCGTGCTGCAGCGTGCGCCGTCGGCCGAGCCTGTGCGCAAGAAGCCCAAACCGTGAGCGACCGCGTGCGCGGCCGCTGACCCCTTCGTGATTTTGATCAGGAGCAACCCATGACCCAACGCGACATCTTCGTGGTCGGCACCGCCCGCACCGCCATCGGCACCTTCGGCGGTGCGCTGAAGGACGTGCCCAACACCCAACTGGCCACCACCGCCGTCAAGGCGGCCATCGAGCGCAGCGGCGTGGCGGCCGATGCCATCGGCCATGTGGTCATGGGCAATGTGATCCCGACCGACGTGAAGGACGCTTACCTGAGCCGCGTGGCCGCCATCGACGCGGGCTGCCCCATCGAGACGCCGGCCTTCAACGTGAACCGCCTGTGCGGCTCGGGCCTGCAGGCCATCGTGTCGGCGGCGCAGGCCATCGCGCTGGGCGACTGCGACATCGCGATCGGCGGCGGCTCCGAATCGATGAGCCGTGGCCCGTACTTCGACACCTCGGCACGCTACGGCGCGCGCATGGGCGACGCGGTGCTGGTCGACTACATGCTCGGCATCCTGCACGACCCGTGGGAGAAGATTCACATGGGCATCACCGCCGAGAACGTCGCCGCGCGCTACGGCATCACGCGTGAGCAGATGGACGAACTGGCAGTGACCAGCCAGCAGCGCGCCGCCGCGGCGATTGCCGCAGGCCGTTTCAAGGATCAGATAGTTCCGGTCGAAGTGAAGACGCGCAAGGGCGTCGTGCTGTTCGACACCGACGAGCACGTGCGCGCCGACACCACCATGGACACGCTCGCGAAGATGAAGCCCGCGTTCAAGAAGGACGGCCTCGTCACCGCAGGCAATGCGTCGGGCATCAACGACGGCGCGGCCGCCGTGGTGCTGGCCGAAGGTTGCCGCGTGAAGGCGCTGGGCCTGAAGCCGCTGGCGCGCCTGGTCGGCTACGCGCACGCGGGTGTCGAGCCCGCGTACATGGGCATCGGCCCGGTGCCGGCCACGCGCAAGGTGCTGGAGCGCACGGGCCTGAAGGTGAGCGACCTCGACGTCATCGAATCGAACGAGGCCTTCGCGGCGCAGGCCTGCGCCGTCATTCAGGAGCTGGGCTTCGATCCGGCCAAGGTGAACCCGAACGGTTCGGGCATCTCGCTCGGCCATCCGGTCGGCGCGACCGGGGCGATCATCACGACCAAGGCGATTGCCGAACTGCACCGCACCGGTGGCCGCTACGCGCTGGTCACGATGTGCATCGGCGGCGGCCAGGGCATCGCGGCGATCTTCGAACGGGTCTGACCCTTCGATGACCTTGCGCAAGCCGCTTCTTGTCGACGAGAACGAGGTCGAACTCAGTGCGATCCGCGCGCAGGGGGCCGGCGGGCAGAACGTCAACAAGGTGTCGAGCGCGGTGCACCTGCGCTACGACATCCCGGCCAGCTCGCTGCCCGAGGACGTGAAGGCGCGGCTGCTGGCCCTGCGCGATTCGCGCATCACGCAGGAGGGCGTGCTGGTGCTCAAGGCGCAGCAGCATCGCACGCAGGAAATGAACCGCAGCGATGCGCTCGCGCGACTTCAGGAGGTGGTCGACAGCGTCGCGGCTGCACCGCGCGTGCGGCGCGCGACCAAGCCGACCTACGGCTCGAAGCAACGCCGCCTCGAAGGCAAAAGCCAACGCGCCGAAATCAAGAATCTCCGGGGGCGCGTGCGGGACTGAACGTGTGCCATAAACTCGCGCCACGCAGCAACGGTCACCTCACGGATTTCATGGCGCTCATCACGTTCATCGTCGAAGACAACAAGACCATACGGGACAACCTGATCCCGACGCTTGAAGATCTCGCGAACGCTGCGGTGGCCGGGATCGCCGAGACCGAAGAAGAGGCCATCGAGTGGCTCGCGGCGCACCGCCATGAGTGGCATCTCGCCATCGTCGACCTGTTCCTCCGTGAGGGCTCCGGTCTGGGGGTGCTGGCCGCGTGCCGCGGGCGTGGCCCGCAGCAGCGCGTGGTGGTGCTCAGCAACTACGCCACCTCGGAAATGAAGAAGCGCTGCGCCGCGCTGGGCGCGGACGCGGTGTTCGACAAGTCCAACGACCTCGACGCCTTTTTCGACTACTGCAACGCCGACCGGCCCTCGCAGTTTTCTCCGCTCTGAGCCGCCGGCCTACGCGGGCCGCGCGCTCTCGCCTGCGGCGGTCATCGACCGGCGGCCTGACCATCGGTCGCCATGACGATTCCAGATGCGCTGATGCAGCGCCCCCATATTCGCCTCTCCGGCCCGGTCAACGACGCGATGCTGCAGAAATTTCTGGAGCAGCTCGATGCCGCAGAGGGTCACGCCGGCCCGGTGGTGGTCGAGCTCACGACGCTCGGCGGCGAGGCCGATGTGGGCAGGCGGATTGCCGAAGACATCCGCATTCAGGTCGAGCGCGGCGGCACGGAACTGCTCTTTCTCGGCAAGACATCCGTTTTCTCGGCCGGCGTCACGATCATGTCGGCCTTCCCGCGCGAAAGTCGCTTCCTCTCGAAAGACGCGTACCTGCTGATCCATGAGCGGCGATTGCAAAAAGACCTTCACCTGAACGGCGCGCTGCGCTCGGTCGAAGGCGTGATTCGCGATCTGCTGGCGGAGATCAACAGCGGCCAGATTCTGGAGCGCGACGGTTTCGAGAATCTGGTGCGGGGCTCCAAGCTCGACATCGAGGCGCTCTACCAGCACGTGCTCAAGGAGAACTGGTACCTGTCGGCGGCGGAGGCCGTGAAGCTCAAGCTGGTGGCAGGGATCCTTTGACCTCACGCAGCGCGGCCAACGCCTCGGCGTCGGTGCGGTAACTGGAGAACCATGGGCCGGGCGTCAGCAGGCCTGCGCGCTCCAGTAGCTGCTGCGCGGGCAGTTTCAACCCGCTCAAATGCAACCGAACGCCTTTGGCCTCCAGCATCCTCCGGATCGATCCGAACACTTCGGCCCCCGTGATGTCGACGCGGTTGATCGGCTGCGCGAAAAGGCACACGTCGGTGAGGCCCGGCTGCGCCGCCAGTGCCTGTGCGATCGACCGCTCCAGCGTCGGCGCGGAGGCGAAATCGAGTTCGGCGTCCATGCGCAGTGCATGGAGGTTCGGCGCGAGCGGCGGCAGATGCCACAGATGGCGATCGCGCAGGCTGCCGTCCGCGTGCAGTCCCACTTCGATGATCCGCGGATGCAGGTGGCGGTACATGTAGTTCGCCAGGCTCGCGAGCAGCCCGCCGAGCACGCCCCAGTAGATCGAGGGTGACGTGGCGATGGTCAGCGCGAACGTCGCGAACGCGATGCCGCCTTCGACACGCGAGACCCGCCACAGCACAGCGAAGCTGCGCGGCTTGATGAGCCCGAGGATCGCGGTCATGACCACTGCGGCAAGCACCGCCTGCGGCACGTGGTACAGCAGCGGCATCAGCCACAGCAACGCGATCGCCACGACGAGCACGCTGAACAGCGTGGCCCAGCCGGTCTGCGCGCCTGCGTACAGCGTGATGGCAGAGCGCGAAAACGACGAGCTGGTCGGGAACGCACCGGTGAGACCCGAGGCCACTTTCGCGAGGCCTTGGCCGATCAGGTCCTGGTTCTCGTTCCAGAGAGTGCCGGCACGGGCGTTGTCGATCTTCGCGCTCGAGGCGGTCTCGAGAAAGCTCACCAGCGTGATCGTCAGCGCCGGCAGCAGCAGCGCGCCGAGCGTCGACAAGGGAACGCCGCCAGGCCAGTAGAAACCGGGGAGGCCGGAGGGCAGCGCGCCGACCACGGCGCCACCCAGCAAGGCATAGCTCAGCGCCCAGCTCAGCGCGGCGGCACCGGCGACCAGGGCCATCGCCGTCGGGATGCGCGGCACCCAGCGTTTGCCGGCCCACAGCACGGCCATGCTGCCGAGGCCGAAGGCCATCGCGGTCCAGTCGGGTGGGGTGCCGCCGCGCACGACCTGCGTAAGCGTGCGCCCGGTGAACCCGAGCAACGCGGGCAATTGCGAGATCGCGATCAGGATCGCCGCGCCTTGCGTGAAGCCGGTCAGCACCGGCGAATTGACCAGCCGCAGCAGCCAGCCAAGCCGTCCGGCGCCGATCAAAATCTGGATGCCGCCCGACAGCAGGGTGAGCCAGACCGCCATCGCCACCCATTCGGCGCTGCCCGCGACGGCGAGCGGTGCGAGCGATGCGCCGACCAGCAGGCTGGTGAGTGCGGTTGGCCCGACCGACAGGCGCTGCGACGAACTGAACAGCACGGCCACCAGCGCCGGCCAGAGTGCGGCGTACACGCCGGTCACGAGCGGCATGCCGGCCAAGGCCGCGTAGGCCACGCCTTGCGGGATCACCATCAGCGCGACCGTGATCCCCGCGATCGCCTCGCTCTGCAGCAACCTGGGGCTCGGTCGCGGCCAGGCGAGGCAGGGCATCCAGCGCGCGAGACGCTGACGGAGGGAGATCGGATTTGCTATCGAATTCATAGCTTCACCCGCAGGTGCGACGGGCGCTGCAGGCATTTTGTGTTTGGAGGCGAGACGAGTATAGAGCGGGAGTCAGCGGCGGGCGGGTACGTCGCAACGCAGCGCGCGCCTACAACCCACGTCGCCGGCCGCCGCCACAGTCGTCGCATGCTGCACGTCATTCGCACCCTGTTCGCGCCACGCCGTGGTCCCGATCCGTTCGCGGTGTACGAGCACGCGGTCGCGGGCTTGCCGCTGGCTGCGGTACCGCTCGCCCATGCGCTCGTGCATTCCGCGACTGGCATCCAGGACGGTTTGCGGCGCTGGCTCGACCTGGCCCTGGAAGCGCGTGCGCCGACGGCGCTCGGCCAACCCTCGTCGCGCGCGGTGGTGTCGGTCTGGCATGCGCTGCAGGATGGCCAGGCGACCGGACTGCAGGTCTCTGCGGAGGCCGACTGGGCGTTGCTGCACGCGGTCGGCCTCGAACTCGCGGCGCTGGAGGCCATGCGCTTCCTGCTGCGCGTACACGTGGTGACCGTGCAGCAGTGGCTGCCCGGCGCGACGGAAGCGGCGCAGGCCCTCGCCACTTCGCTGGTGGTGTGGCCCGATCTGGCGAGCACCGAAGCACTGTAGATTCGCGCGCATGACCGATGTGCGCCCCCTGTTCGACCTTCAACACCATGCCAGCCGGGAGGCCGTGGACGTCCCTGTCAGCCTCCGGCGCGACCGGCTGCAGCGTGTGCGCGCACTGGTCGACCGAAACGCCAGCGCGCTCGCGGCGGCGGTGCAGGCCGACTTCGGCGTGCGCTCGCCGCTCCTGACCGAGGTGGCCGACCTCTTCGTGCTGCGCAACCTGATCGGGCAACTCACTCGCAACCTCGCACGCTGGAGCCGGCCGCAGCGCGTGCACACGCCGCTGTACCTCCAGCCCGCCCGTGCCTACATCCAGCGCCAGCCGCTTGGCGTGGTCGGCGTGATCGCGCCGTGGAACTACCCGCTGCAACTTTCGCTCGGGCCGGCGGCGACCGCCCTGGCGGCGGGCAACCGCGTGATGCTCAAGCCGAGCGAACTCACGCCGCGCACCTCGGCATTGCTGGCCGAACTGGTGGCCGCTTCGTTCGCGGCCGACGAGTTCACCGTGGTGCAGGGCGATGCGGCGTTGGCGGCGCAGTTCTCGGCGCTGCCCTTCGACCATTTGTTCTTCACGGGCTCCACCGCGGTGGGCCGCAAGGTGGCGCAGGCCGCCGCCGCCAACCTGACGCCGACCACGCTCGAGCTCGGCGGCAAGTCGCCGTGCATCGTCGATGCCTCGGCCGACCTCGACACCGCGGCGCTGCGCATCGCGCACGGCAAGCTGCTCAACGCAGGGCAGACCTGCATCGCACCCGACTACGTGCTGCTGCCGCGCGGTCGCGAGGACGCCTTCGCCGAGGCCTGGCGGCGCGCTGTGGCGCAGCTCTTTCCGCAGATCGCCGGCAACGCCGACTACGCGTCGATCCTCACGGCGCCGCATCTCGCGCGATTGAACGCGCTGCTCGACGAAGCGCGCGCGCAGGGCGCCCGCATCGAGCAGTCCTCCTCGGATGACGCCACGCGACAGATGGCACCGGCGCTGGTGTTCGGCGCAAAGGCCGGCCAGCGCCTGCTGGAGGAAGAGATCTTCGGGCCGATCCTGCCGGTGCTGCCATGCGATGGCGCCGACGAAGCGGTGCGCTACATCAACGCGCGCCCGCGGCCGCTTGCGCTCTACTGGTTCGGCACCGACACGGCCGCACGCGATCGTGTGCTGGCCCAGACGGTGAGCGGTGGTGTGACCGTCAACGACACGCTGCTGCACATCGCGCACGACAACCTGCCGTTCGGCGGCGTTGGTGAAAGCGGCATGGGCTCATACCACGGCGAGGCCGGCTTCCTGCGCTTCACGCAACAGAAGTCGGTGCTGGTGCAGTCGCGCTGGTCGGGCGGCGCGCTGCTCTATCCGCCGTACGGGGCGCGCTTCCGCCGAATGATGGGCCTGCTGCGCAAGCTGGGCTGAATCAGACGAGCGACGACGCGTTCTTCAGCACGTAGTCGCAGGCCTTCGTCTTCAGCTTGCCCGAGATGCCCTTCAAGTTGAGCGACTTGCCGTCGTCGCCCATCAGCATGCCCTTGGCGCCGTTGGCATAACCGGTCTGTTGCTGCGGCTGGCCGGTGATCATGCCCATCAGCTTGTCCTTCACGCCGCCGGCGGCCGTGGCGCTCAAATAGTTGTTCTTCACGCAGTACTGGAGCACGCCGGCCGCGTTGCCGGCAGTGCTCTGCCCCATGGCGGGCATCGCGGGCATGGCGTAATTGCCGGCCTGCGATTTCAGCTTGTCGAGCAGGTCGTTGGCGTGGGCCGGCGCGCCGAGCGCGAGAACGGCGACGGCGGCGAGTGCGGTGAACGTGGTCTTGAGTTGCATGGGGATTCCCTTCGATGGCGACGATGTCGATGACTGCTTGCGCAGAAGTGGTGGGCCTCAGAGCCTCTTCTTGTGTTGAAAGGCCGTGGGCGACTGGCCTGTGGCGGCCTTGAACATCGCGCAAAACGCGCTGTCTGTCGAGTAGCCGCTGGCCGAGGCCACCTGGCTGACCGGCATGCCGCGCGCGAGCAGTGGCAGCGCATGGGCCATCACGGCTTGCTGGCGCCACTGTTGCCAGCTCGTGCCGAGCTGCTGCTGGAACAGCCGCGCCACGGTGCGCTCGCTGGCGCCGATGCCCAAGGCGCGTTCGGCCAGCGTCGCGCGATCGGCCGGATTGCGCAGCAGCGCCTCGCACAGCTGGCGAAGCCGCTTGTCGGTCGGCAGCGGCACGTCGATGCGGATCTGCGTGGCGCGTTCGAGTTCGCTGGTCAGCAGCGGCGCGATCATCCGTTCGCGCTGCGGCGCCTCGGTATCTCGCGGCGGCAGGCCGTCGGGCGTGGTGTCGAGCGCGAGCATCAAGGCGCGCAGCAACGGGCTGATCTCCAGCACCTCGCACCTTTCCCAGTTCGGCGCGATCCACGCATGCATGTAAACGGTACGCAGTTCCGCGTCTTCGATGAGCGTGATGCTGTGCGGCATGTCGGCGGGCACCCAGAGCGCGCGCGAGGGCGGCACGATGTAGCTGCCGTCCTGCGTGCTCAGCCGGATCACGCCCCGCGTGGAGAAGGTGAGCTGCGGCCAGGGGTGCTCGTGCAGCTCGACGCGCGTGTCCGCCTGGAGGAAGTGCTCCTTGGCACGCAGCGGCCGCACGGCATCGGGTGCGTAGAGGTGCGGCGTGAGCGGGCCGACGCTGGTGGTCGGCGCCGAGGCAACGCTGGCAGGAACTGTCATGGTTTCGACAAATGTTGGCGCGGTATCGCCATTCTGCCGCCTGCGCGCCGCATACGATCGCCTCCCGATCCGCATCTTTGTAGCAAGTCATGTCGCCATCCGCCACCGCCGTCCCGCCGAACACCCTGGGCTCGGACGCCAAACTGATCGGTCTGGTCGGGCTGGCACACGCGATCAGCCACTTCAGCCAGCTCATCCTCGCGCCGCTGTTTCCCTGGCTCAAGGACGCCTTCAACGTGAGCTACACCGAGCTCGGCGCGGTGCTCACCGTGTTCTTCGTCGTGTCGTGCATCGTGCAGGCTGCATCGGGCTTCATCGTTGACAAGCTCGGCCCGCGGCCGGTGCTGTTCGTCGGGCTGGGCGCGCTGGGTCTGGCGGCGTTCGGCTACGCGATGGCGACAAGCTACTGGATGCTGCTGGCCTTCGCGGTGCTCGGCGGCATCGGCAACGGCGTGTTCCATCCGGTCGACTACACGCTCTTCAACCGAAAGGTGGCCCCGACGCGGCTCGGCCATGCGTACAGCGTGCACGGCATCACCGGCAGCCTGGGCTGGGCGCTGGCGCCGGCATTCGTCGTGCCCATCGCCATCGCGTATTCGTGGCGCGTGGCACTGGCATCGGCGGGCGTGCTCGCGCTGGTCGTGCTGCTCGTGCTGTGGGTGTATCGCAGCGTGCTGTCGCTGGATGTGAAAGCCGTCCAGAAGGCGACGGGGCAGGGCGAGCCCGCGGCGATCGGCGGCGAATTCGACTTCCTGCGCATTCCGGCGGTGTGGATGTGTTTCGGCTTTTTCTTCTTCTACGCCGCGGTGATCAGCGTGGTGCAGACCTTCGCACCGGCCGCGGCCGGTCACCTGCACGACGTGCCGTTGGCCCTCGTCGCGATCTGCCTGACCGTCTACATGGTGGCCAGCGCCAGCGGCATGGTGGTCGGCGGGTTCCTGGCATCGGACCCGGCGCGCTGCGAGCGCATTGTCGGTGCGGGCTTCGGAGTGGCCTGTGCGCTGGCGCTGGTGCTGGCATTCGCGACCTTTCCGCCGGTGCTCGTGCCGGTGCTGTTCGGCGCGATGGGGTTCGCGTCGGGCATCGCGGGGCCGTCGCGTGACCTGCTGGTCAAGCGTTCCACGCCGCCGAATGCGACCGGCCGCGTGTATGGCGTGGTCTATGCGGGCCTCGACATCGGGCAGGCGATGGCGCCGCTGGTCTTCGGGCGGCTGATGGACAACGGCCAGTACACCAGCGTGATCCTCGGCCTGGCGCTCGTGCAGGGCGTGCTGATCGCGAGCGCGTTCAACGTTACGCGGGTGCGCCGCACTGCGCTGCCGTCGCTGGCCGCATCGGCTTGAGCCTCTACGCCGTCGTGGCGCTGGGCGCAGTGCTGGCGGGCTTCGTGCAGGGGCTGTCGGGCTTCGCCTTCGGGCTGGTGGCGATGTCGGTGTGGGCGTGGACGGTCGATCCCCAGCTCGCCGCCGTGCTCTCGACCTTCGGCGCGCTGGTCGGCCAGGTGATCGCCGCCGTCACGGTGCGGCGTGGCTTCGACAAGCGGTTGCTGTTGCCCTTCGTGATCGGCGGGCTCGCCGGCGTGCCGCTCGGCATCTGGCTGCTGCCGCGGCTCGACGTGGCGATCTTCAAGGCTTGCCTCGGCGGCTTGCTGGTGCCTTGGTGCCTGGCGATGCTGTTTGCGCGCGGGTTGCCGCGCATTCACGGCGGCGGTCGATTGGCCGACGGGCTGTCCGGCTTTCTCGGCGGCATCTGCGGCGGTGTCGGCGGTTTCACGGGGCCGATCCCGACGCTGTGGTGCACCTTGCGCGGCATGGAGCGAGACGTGCAGCGCTCGGTGGTCCAGAACTTCAATCTCTCGATGCTGGCCGTGGCCTTCGCGCTGCAGGTGGGTGCGGGCAATGTCGGCGTGCAGATGATGCCGTTGCTCGGCATCGTGGCCGTGTGCGTGCTGGTGCCGGTGCTGCTCGGCGCGCGGCTCTACGTCGGCATCAGCGACGCGCGCTTCCGACAGATCGTGCTGGGGCTGCTCACGTTGTCCGGCCTCGCGTTGCTCGTGGCTTCGGTCCCCGAGCTGCTGCGGCGCTGATGGCGGACAGCGCGCTCAGAGCGCGCGTTGATTGACCCGCTTCGACAGTGCCGCGGCGTCTTCCCGGCGCTCGCTGTAGCGGTCGACCAGATAGCCTGCGCAGTCGCGCGTGAGCAGCGTGAACTTGACCAGCTCTTCCATCACGTCGACCACCCGGTCGTAGTAGGCCGAGGGCTTCATGCGGCCGGCTTCATCGAACTCCATGAAGGCCTTGGCCACCGACGACTGGTTGGGGATGGTGATCATGCGCATCCAGCGGCCCAGCACGCGCATCTGGTTGACCGCGTTGAACGACTGCGATCCACCACTCACCTGCATGACGGCGAGCGTCTTGCCCTGCGTGGGCCGCACCGCGCCGAGCGCCAGCGGAATCCAGTCGATCTGCGCCTTCAGGATGCCGGTCATCGCGCCATGGCGTTCGGGTGAGGTCCACACCATGCCTTCGGCCCAGGTCGCGAGCGCGATCAGCTCGGCCACTTTGGGGTGCGTCGGCTCGGCGTCGTCGGGCAGCGGCAGGCCGCGCGGATCGAACACCCGCACCTCGGCGCCCAGCGCGGTGAGCAGGCGCGCGCCCTCGTAGGTGAGCAGGCGGCTGAACGAGCGCTCGCGCGCCGAGCCGTAGAGCATGAGGATGCGCGGGGGATGCGTCGCGCGCTCGGCCGGCCAGAGCTGCGTCGCATCCGGTGTGCGGAACTGGCCGGGATCGAGCGTCGGCAGGCTCGGGTCGTCATTCCACACGGCGGCCGTCCTCGTCGACGATGCGTTCGCCGTCTTCCTTGGCGAACGCGCCGAGCTGCGGCGACGGGAGGATGTCGAGCACCAATTCCGAAGGTCGGCACAGGCGCGTGCCGAGCGGTGTTTCGACCACCGGACGGTTCATGAGGATCGGGTGCTGCACGATGAAGTCCAGCAACTGGTCGTCGGTCCACGCCGGGTCGCCGAGATTGAGTTCGGCATAGGGCGTGCCCTTTTCCCGCAGCAGTGCGCGAACCGGCATCTGCATGGCCGCCAGCAGGGCCTGCAGCCGCGCCTTGCCCGGCGGCGTCTGGAGGTACTCGATGACCTCGGGCTCCGAGCCGCTGTTGCGGATCAACGCCAGCACATTGCGCGAGGTGCCACACGCCGGGTTGTGGAAGATCGTGATGAAAGGGTCTCTGGATTGCATCATTACAATTATCCAACTATTATTGAAATATGGAAGCAGAAAGTGTCGTCAAATCTCTCGCCGCGCTGGCGCAACCCGTGCGGTTACAGGTGTTCAGGGCATTGGTCGTGGCGGGCTCTTCCGGGCTGACGCCGGGCGCGCTGGTCCATGCCATTGCCGTGCCGGGCACCAGCCTTTCCTTCCACCTGAAAGAGCTTTTCAACTCGGGGCTCGTCACGCAGGAGCGCGTCGGTCGGAATCTCGTCTACCGCGCTGCTTTCGGCGAGGTGAATTCGCTGATCGCCTACCTGACAGAAAACTGCTGCAACGGCGACGTTTGCGAAGTGGCCTCCGACATGGCCTGCGCATGCTGAAACCCTCACCGTCGAGCGCGGCCATCGGCTTCTTCGAGCGTTATCTCACCGTCTGGGTCGCGCTGTGCATCGTGGTGGGCATTGCGATCGGGCAGTGGCTCCCCGGCGTGTCGCGCGGCATCGCGGCGCTGCAGGTCGCGCAGGTCAATCTGCCGGTCGGTCTGCTGATCTGGATCATGATCATCCCGATGCTGCTGAAGATCGACTTCGGCGCTCTGGGACAAGTGAGCAGGCACTGGCGCGGCATCGGCGTGACGCTCTTCGTCAACTGGGCGGTCAAGCCCTTTTCGATGGCGCTGCTCGGTTGGGTCTTCATCCGCCACGTGTTCGCGCCGATGTTGCCGCCGGATCAGCTTGACAGCTACATCGCGGGCCTCATCCTGCTGGCCGCCGCGCCTTGCACGGCGATGGTGTTCGTCTGGAGCCAGCTCTGTAAGGGCGACCCGTACTTCACCCTGTCGCAGGTCGCCTTGAACGACGCGATCATGATCGTCGCGTTCGCGCCGGTCGTGGCGCTCTTGCTCGGGCTGTCTTCGATCACGGTGCCGTGGGACACGCTGATCACGTCCGTCGTGCTCTACATCGTCGTGCCGGTGGTGATCGCGCAGGTGCTGCGCCGCGCGTTGCTGCGCAAGGGCGAGGCGCATTTCGCGGCGGTCGCGTCGCGCCTGGGGCCGTGGTCGATCGCGGCGCTGCTGCTCACGCTGGTGTTGCTATTCGCCTTCCAGGGCGAAGCCATCCTGCGCCAGCCGCTGGTCATCGCACTGCTGGCCGTGCCAATTCTGATCCAGGTCATCCTGAATTCAGGGCTGGCGTACGTGATGAACCGGCGGCTCGGCGTTGCCCACTGCGTGGCCGGGCCGTCGGCCCTGATCGGCGCGAGCAACTTCTTCGAACTCGCCGTTGCGACGGCCATCAGCCTGTTCGGCTTCCAGTCGGGGGCCGCGCTGGCGACGGTGGTGGGCGTCCTGATCGAGGTGCCGGTGATGCTCGCCGTGGTGGCGATCGTCAACCGGTCTCAAGACTGGTACGAGCGCGGCGCCGCGCGCGCCTGAACGCGGCGCACACGCCGGTTCGCGTCAGGCAGCCACAGCCGCGTCGACCTGGCGCAGTGCTTGGATCGTCTTCACGCAGGCTTCGGCCGCTTCCGTGCCCTTGATGGCGAAGTGGCGGTGGAAATACTTGCGATGCTCGATATGCTCGTGGAAGTGGTGCGGCGTGAGCACGGCCGACAGAATCGGCACACCGGTTTCCAGCTGCAGCGTCATCAACGCATTGACGACCGTGCTGGCAACGAAATCGTGGCGGTAGATGCCGCCGTCGACCACGAGCGCACAGCCCACGATGGCGGCGTACTTGCCGGAATTGGCGAGGCGCTTGGCGTGCAGCGGAATCTCGAAGGCGCCGGGCACGTCGAACACGTCGATGGTGTCCGCGGGCACGCCCTGGCGCTCCATCTCCGCGAGAAAGGCGTCGCGCGCCTGATGGACGATGTCGGAATGCCACTGCGCTTCGACGAAGGCGATGCGTTTCGCCCCGGAACCCGAAGACGGAATGGCTGACAAGGGAAGGTCGTTGATCTGACTCATGGTGCCTCTTCAAAAAGCAGGTTTCCTGAATCAGGGCGCACGAAGCAGCCGGCTGTCTCGCACGAAAAAACTCGCGCGGCACACCCGACGTTTCGCGCTCTCTTGCATCCGGACTGTGACCGTCGGCTCCGGAATCGCACCGGTATCTGCTGACCCTGCAGTGCGTGGCGCATCGCAGGCGCTCGCGGGCTTGTGCGAACGAGTCGCCATCACCGCCGGTGGGGAATTTCACCCCGCCCTGAGAACGCTGCACCGGTTTGCACCGGAGCGGAACGAATTCTAGGCAAGGCCGCTGCCACGCGCTGTCACGCGCGAGGCAAGACCCCACGCCGGCCCGGCAGCGGCACGGTCCGGCCGGGTGTCGCGTGGAATGGGTCAGCCGCCTTGTGCGACGGACAGGGCGAAAGGTGCGACACGATAATGAACCTCATCACTTCACTCGCATTTCCCATGAGCGCACAACCCGCAGGCCATCTGATCGTCCAATGTTTGATCGCGCAGGGTGCCGACACCGCGTTCGGCGTGCCGGGCGAGAGTTTTCTCGCGGTGCTCGATGGCTTCCATGCCGAACGCGAACACATCCGGTTCGTCGTCAACCGGCAGGAAGGCGGTGCAGCCTTCATGGCCGATGCGCATGCGCGGCTCACGGGCCGCCCCGGCATCTGCTTCGTCACGCGCGGCCCGGGTGCCACGAACGCATCGATCGGTGTGCACAACGCGTTCCAGGATTCGACTCCGCTGGTGCTTTTCGTCGGCGATGTCGGTAGCGATTTCCGCGACCGCGAAGCCTTCCAGGAGGTCGACTACGGTAGCTTCTTCGGGCCGAGCACCAAGGGCTTCGCGAAGCGCGTTGAGCGCATCGACGACGCGAGCCGCATCCCCGAATACATCGCGCGTGCGTTCGCGACCGCGATGAATGGCCGGCCGGGACCCGTGGTGCTGGTGCTGCCCGAAGACATGCTGCGTTCAAGCACCACGGCGCAACCGCTCGCGCGGGTGGAAGCGGTGCAGCCATGGAGCGACCCCGGCGCACTGCGCACGCTGCGCGAACTTCTGCTAAAGGCGCAGCGTCCGCTCGTCATCGCCGGTGGCAGCGGCTGGACGCCGCAAGCGGCGCAAGCGTTGCAGCGCTTTGCCGAGAACTGGCGCCTGCCCGTGGCCAACGCCTTTCGTTGCCAGGACCTTTTCGACAACCATCACCCGCAGTACGCGGGTGACGTCGGGATCGCGATCAATCCCAAGCTGGCGGCACGCGTCAAGGAAAGCGACCTGATCATGGCGATCGGCCCGCGCCTCGGCGAAATGACGACGGGCGGCTACACACTGCTGGAGGCGCCGAAGGCGCGTCAAACGCTGGTGCACATCCACGCGAGTGCGGAAGAACTCAATCGTGTGTACCAGGCCGACCTGGCGATCAACGCCGGTATGAGTGCCGCGGCGCGGAGCCTCGAAGTGCTGACCGCGCCGCCGGAGCTGCCGTGGGAGTCGTGGACCGCGAGCGCGAACGCGGACTACCTGGCCAATCTCGAGCCGCAACCGTTGCCCGGTCTGCCGGCGGAGACACCGCGTGGCGCGGTCGACATGGCCGCTGTCGTCGCGCTCCTTCAGAAGCATCTGCCGGCCGATGCGATCATCACCAACGGCGCGGGCAACTTCGCGAGCTGGGTGCACCGCTTCTTCAAGTACCACGGCCTGGCAAAGGGCCACAAGACCCAGCTGGCGCCGACCAGTGGCGCGATGGGCTACGGCGTACCCGCGGGCATCGCGGCCAACCTGGTGACAGGGCGAATCGCGTTCACGATCGCGGGCGATGGCGACTTCCTCATGAACGGTCAGGAGCTTGCAACAGCCTCGCAGCATGGCGGCAAGAGCATCATCGTGCTGCTCAACAACGGCATGTTCGGCACGATCCGGATGCACCAGGAGCGCGAGTATCCGAACCATGTGAGTGGCACGGCGCTGCGCAACCCGGACTTCTGCGCGCTCGCAAGGGCGTACGGCTACTCGGCCGAACGCGTGACCGAGACCGCGCAGTTCGAGGGCGCCTTGCTGCGTGCCCTGGCGGCGGACACCGGCACGCTGATCGAGATCTCGCTGGACCCCGAAGTGATCACCACGCGCGGCACGTTGAGCGGCATCACCAAGACTGCGCTCGCGCAGAGCTGAAGAGAAAAAAAAGCCGGCGCGAGGCCGGCTTTCGATGCAAGGCACCTTGCGGTGCCTGCGGCTTACTTGACGTGCTTGCCGATCAGCGCAGCGAGTTCGAACATCGAGACTTGCGGCTTGCCGAAGATTTCCTTCAGCTTGGCGTCTGCATTGATGTTGCGCTTGTTGGCCTTGTCTTGCAGGTTGTGCTTCTTGATGTAGTCCCACAGCTTGCTGACCACGGCGGTGCGCGGCAGCGGCGTCGCGCCAACCACGGCTGCGAGTGCCGGGCTTGGCGTCAGGGCCTTCATGAATGCCGCGTTGGGCGTGCGCTTCTTTGCGGGTGCGGCCTTCTTGGCTGCGACCTTCTTTGCAGGAGCCGCCTTCTTCGCGGGTGCTGCTGCCTTCTTTGCAGGAGCCGCCTTCTTTGCCGGTGCAGCCGCCTTCTTGGCCGGAGCGGCCTTTTTCGCGGGGGCTTTCTTGGCCGGAGCCTTCTTTGCAGTTGCCATGGTTGATTTCCTTTTTTGGTTGGACGTTTCACCAATGAAAAACAGCGTCTCCACTGGCATTGCGGATGCTAAAGGAGAAAAAACGCGTTTCCAAGGGAAAAAGCGACTTTTTCATTGGGCGCTGTTGTTTTTTCAGAGGGGAGAAACGCCTCGTGTTTTGGATGCGCGCGTGGGCCATGTCGCGAGCAGGACACCGAGCAGCGCAGTGCCGAACGCCAGCAGTTGCGTCGTCGACAGGCGTTCGCCGAGAACCAGGACGCCGATGGCCGCAGCACTGACCGGCAACATGACGGTGAACACGCCTGCCTGAGCCGCCGGTACATGGCGCAGTCCGGTCATCCAGAGCCACACGGTCCAGATGCTGGCAGCGAGAGCGTAGACCACCAGCAAGGCCCAGATGCCGCCGCTGACGGCAGAGAAATCGAAATGCAGCGCGTACCAGATACCGAAGGGCATCGACAGCAGGAAGCCCCACAGGTTGATGAGCGATGAAATGCGCTTGGGACCGAGACGGCCGGTGAGCGACTTCCCGATCACTGCATACGCTGCCTCGCACAACACCGCGCAGAACACGAGCAGGTTGCCGAGCCACGGCATTGCCCCGGAAGCCGAAGTGCTTGCGGTCGGTGCATGTGCCGGGCTGAACGCCAGCAGGCCGATCCCCAACGCGGCGCAGCCGATCGCGGCCGCAATGCGAAGCGTGATGCGTTCGCGCAGGAACAGCCAGCTCGACACCGCCACCACCGCCGGAATCGACGCCATGATCACGCCGGCCGACACGGCGCTCGTCATGCTGACGCCGAACAGCATGCAGATCGAGAACATGAAGTTGCCCAGGAACGATTCGAGAAAGACCAGCACCCGCGTGCGTTGCGTCATCACGGGTTCGTCGGCCGGTCGCCGCAGCCAATGCGGCATGGCGAGCGCGGCAATGCCGAATCGCAGCCAGGCGAGCAACAGGACCGGGAAGGTCGCGACGAGTGGCTTGGAGAGCGCGACGTAGGTGCCGACCAGCGACATGCTGAGGGCAAGGCAGGCGTAGGCGAGCAGGCGTTGGCGAGAGGTTCTGTCGGTGTTCAATAGACTGCCGCTGTTCAAACAAAAAGTGGATTCGATGATGCCGCAAACCGCCAGCGCGCCATGCCATGTCTTCGTCTACGGGACGCTCCGTGCAGGCGGCAGCAACGACATCGCGAGGTATGCGCCGCCGCCCGAACGCGTGGGCAGTGCTTTCGTTGCCGGCACGTTGTACGACCTTGGCGACTATCCCGGCGCGGTGCTGGATGGCATGGGGCGGATCGCCGGCGAGGTCTATCGCATCACCCCCGAGGTCGAGGGCCAACTCGATGCGCTCGAAGGCGTCATGGCAGACGAGTCCGGCGAATACATCAAGCGCGAGATCGCTGTGTCGATCGAAGGGCGTACTTTGGACTGCCTCGTCTACGAAATTCATCCTTCGCGTCTTGCCGGACGTCCCGTCATCCGCAGTGGGGACTGGTTCGCTCGCGAGAGGTTGTGATTTTCACGGGCAATATGACGTTGCGCATTGTGAAAAAGTTGGTTGATGCACTGCAATATTTTTTCTCGATATGAGAAAGTGAATTCCGTATTGAGAAAAATCCCCGTAAGTTGTTGATTTGATTGGTTGAAAAATATGTCTTCTATAAGACATAAGACCAAGAAGCTTGGTTAAAGTACAGCCAGGCCAAGCGCCGAACCTTCAATCAACCTCCGGAGAGACCATGCCGCAAACGCTCACAGAACAACTCAGCCGCGAACAACAGATCGCCGCCCTCGAAAAAGACTGGGCCACCAACCCGCGCTGGAAGGGTGTGAAGCGCGGCTACAGCGCAGCCGACGTCGTGCGTCTGCGTGGCTCGCTGCCGATCGAGCACACGCTCGCACGCCGCGGTGCAGAAAAGCTGTGGGACAAGATCAATGGCGGCGCCAAGAAGGGTTACGTCAATTCGTTCGGCGCCATCAGTGCCGGCCAGGCCATGCAGCAGGCCAAGGCAGGACTCGAAGCGGTCTACCTGTCGGGCTGGCAAGTCGCCGCCGACGGCAATACCTCCGAAACCATGTACCCCGACCAGTCGCTTTACGCCTACGACTCGGTGCCGACGATGGTTCGCCGCATCAACAACACCTTCAAGCGCGCCGACGAAATCCAATGGGGCCGCGGCATCGAGCCGGGCAGCAAGGAATTCATCGACTACTTCCTGCCGATCGTGGCCGACGCAGAGGCGGGCTTCGGCGGGGTGCTGAACGCGTTCGAGCTCATGAAGAACATGATCCAGTCGGGCGCTGCCGGCGTGCACTTCGAAGATCAGTTGGCCGCCGTCAAGAAGTGCGGCCACATGGGTGGCAAGGTGCTCGTGCCGACCCACGAAGCCTGCGAAAAGCTCATCTCGGCCCGCTTCGCAGCCGACGTCATGGGTGTGTCGACCATCGTGCTCGCCCGAACCGATGCGGAAGCGGCCAACCTGATCACGTCGGACCACGATGCCAACGACAAGCCTTTCCTGACCGGCGAGCGCACGCAGGAAGGCTTCTATCGCGTCAAGAACGGCCTGGAGCAAGCCATCAGCCGTGGCGTGGCTTACGCACCGTACGCAGACCTCGTGTGGTGCGAGACCGGTGTGCCGGACATCGGCTTCGCCCGCGAATTCGCGCAGGCTGTGCACGCTGCCTGCCCGGGCAAGCTGCTGTCGTACAACTGCTCGCCGTCGTTCAACTGGAAGAAGAACCTGAACGACACCCAGATCGCGTCGTTCCAGGAAGATCTTTCCGCGCTTGGCTACAAGTACCAGTTCATCACGCTGGCCGGCATCCACATCAACTGGTTCAACACCTTCCAGTTCGCGCACGCTTATGCGAATGGCGAAGGCATGAAGCACTACGTCAACATGGTGCAGGAACCCGAGTTCGCGGCACGCGACAAGGGCTACACCTTCGTGTCGCACCAGCAGGAAGTCGGCGCCGGCTACTTCGACGACGTGACCACCGTCATCCAGGGCGGCTCCTCCAGCGTGAAGGCGCTGACCGGCTCCACCGAGGAAGAGCAGTTCCACTGAGTGGTTTCTGCTGCCCTTCAAGCCCGGCCCTTGCCGGGCTTTTTTATGGGTGCACTGTTAAACTCGCCGACTCATTTCCTCACAAGAGCGAGAAAGGCATCCTGGTTATGACACCGCGAACTACACCATCGGGTTTCCACAGCCACAGGGGCTGGTAGTACGCGCAGGCAGGACTCGTCCCGCCATCAACACCATGGAAAAGCGCGGTACCGACCGCGCTTTTTGTTTTTCTCCGGCAGGTTTCACATGATCCAGATCACGCTCCCCGACAACTCGCAACGCGAATTCCCAGGCCCGGTTTCGGTGGCCGAGGTGGCACAGTCCATCGGCCCGGGTCTCGCCAAGATGACGCTCGCCGGCAAGGTCGACGGTCGACTGGTCGATGCCAGCGACATCATCGATCACAGCGCCAGGCTGCAGATCATCACGCCGCGCGATGAAGAGGGGCTGGAAATCATTCGCCATTCGACGGCCCACTTGGTCGGCCATGCGGTGAAGCAGCTCTACCCGACGGCCAGGATGGTGATCGGGCCCGTGATCGACGAAGGCTTCTACTATGACATCGCTTACGAGCGCCCCTTCACCCCGGAGGACATGGCCGCCATCGAAGCGCGCATGCGTGAGCTGATCGCGCAGGACTACGACGTCGTCAAGAAGGTGACGCCGCGCGCGGAGGTGATCGAGGTGTTCAGGTCGCGTGGCGAGGAATACAAGCTGCGCCTGGTCGAGGACATGCCCGACGAGCAGGCCATGGGGCTTTACTACCACCAGGAATACGTCGACATGTGTCGTGGCCCGCACGTGCCCAACACGCGTTTCCTAAAGGTCTTCAAGTTGACGAAGCTGGCGGGCGCCTACTGGCGCGGCGACGCGAAGAACGAGCAGCTGCAGCGGATCTATGGGACGGCGTGGGCCGACAAGAAGCAGCTCGATCAGTACATCCAGCGCATCGAGGAGGCCGAGAAGCGCGATCACCGCAAGCTCGGCAAGGAACTCGACCTGTTCCACATCGATGAGGCTGCGCCCGGACTGGTGTTCTGGCATCCCAAGGGCTGGGCAGTCTGGCAGCAAGTCGAGCAGTACATGCGCGCCATCTACCGCGACACCGGTTACTGGGAAGTGAAGGGCCCGCAGATTCTCGACAAGAGCTTGTGGGAGAAAACCGGCCACTGGCAGAACTACCGCGACAACATGTTCACGACCGAGTCGGAAAAGCGCGAATACGCGCTCAAGCCGATGAACTGCCCGGGCCACGTGCTGATCTTCAAGAGCGACCTGCGCAGCTACCGCGACCTGCCGCTGCGCTACGGCGAGTTCGGTCAGTGCCACCGCAACGAGCCGAGCGGCGCGTTGCACGGGATCATGCGCGTGCGCGGTTTCACGCAGGACGACGGGCACATTTTCTGCACCGAAGACCAGATTCTCGACGAGTGCATCGCGTACACCGAGCAACTTCAAAAGGTCTACGCCGATTTCGGCTTCACCGACATCCTCTACAAGGTGGCGACACGCCCCGAGAACCGTGTCGGTTCGGACGAACTCTGGGACAAGGCCGAGCATGCGGTGATGGAATCGCTGCGCCGCTCCGGCGTGGACTTCGTCATTGCGCCAGGCGATGGCGCCTTCTACGGCCCGAAAATCGAGTACACCCTGCGCGACGCCATCGGCCGCCAATGGCAGTGCGGCACGATGCAGGTCGACTTCAACACGGCCGAGCGCCTGGGCGGTGAGTACGTGACGGAATCCAGCGGCCGTGCGCACCCCGTGATGCTGCATCGCGCGATCGTCGGCAGTCTGGAGCGGTTCATCGGGATGTTGATCGAACATCACTCCGGCGCGCTGCCCGCGTGGCTCGCCCCGGTGCAGGTGGCGGTGCTCAATATCAGCGAAGGGCAGGCCGATTACGCTCGGGACGTGGCGAAAGCGCTGCAAAATCAAGGGCTTAGGGTTCAGGTCGACCTGCACAACGAGAAGATTACGTATAAAATACGAAAGCATTCGTTGCAAAAGCTTCCTTACATCGTTGTCGTCGGCGACAAGGAAAAGGAAGCTGGTGCCGTCGCAGTGCGCGCCCGGGGCAATCAAGACCTCGGTGCAATGTCCCTCGAATCGTTCACGCAACGGCTCGTCCAGGACGTTGCTGACAAGCGTTGATTTGTCGGCGAAACACCCCATGTGTTTCCTTGCAAATCGTGCCGCTTGTCCGCGAGGACTGTGCGGCGTTCGCTACAGAATTTGTAGCAATATTTGAAGGATTCTGACCATCGCTACTGCATTTCGCGACCGCCGCCACCGCGAGGAACGCCAACACCGCCTGAACCGGGAAATCATGGCCCCGGAAGTCCGCCTTGTCGGCCCGGAGAACGAGCCGTTGGGTGTCATGAGCATCTCCGAGGCACTGCGCCTCGCCGGGGAGGCCGATGTGGATCTGGTGGAGGTCGTTGCCGCGGCCAATCCTCCGGTTTGCCGCCTGATCGAGTACGGAAAGTTCAAGTACCACGAGCAGAAGAAGGCAGCCGAGGCGAAGTCGAAGCAGAAGGTCATCGAGGTCAAGGAAATCAAGTTCCGGCCCGGTACCGACGATGGTGACTACAACATCAAGATGCGCAATATCAAGCGCTTTCTTGAAGATGGTGACAAGTGCAAGATCACGCTTCGCTTCCGCGGGCGCGAAATCACGCACCAGGAATTGGGTCTGGCGCTTTTGCAGCGCATTCGCGATGAGCTCGGCGACCTGATCATGGTCGAGCAATTTCCGAAGCTCGAAGGCAGGCAGATGATCATGATGATCGCACCGGGCCGCAAGAAGCCTGGCGCCGCCAAGCCCGCTGCAGAAGCGGCACCGGCGAATGCGACGGCTTCGGCCTGACCGTTTCGACGGCGTGGTTTTGAAGGGATTTTGCGAACGCCGCAAGGCGGTCGCGAAATAAAGAAGTGTCTCGGGGCCAACAAGCCCGTGGAGCATCCACGGCGCCTCACGAGCACAAATTAAAGGAGCATTCACATGCCCAAAATGAAGACCAAGAGCAGCGCGAAAAAACGTTTCCGCGTTCGTCCCGGTGGCACCGTCAAGCGCGGTCAAGCCTTCAAGCGTCACATCTTGACCAAGAAGACCACCAAGAACAAGCGTCACCTGCGTGGTGCAGTCGCAGTGCATGAGACCAACATGGTCTCTGTCGCCGCCATGCTGCCCGGCCGTGGCATTTAACTCAGACGAACAAGGAGTACACACATGCCTCGCGTCAAACGTGGTGTAACGGCTCGCGCCCGCCACAAGAAAGTTCTCGCCCTCGCCAAGGGTTTCCGCGGTCGCCGCGGCAATGTCTTCCGCGTCGCCAAACAGGCGGTGATGAAGGCGGGCCAATACGCCTACCGTGATCGCCGCACCAAGAAGCGCGTGTTCCGTCAACTGTGGATCGCGCGTATCAACGCCGCCTCGCGCGAACTGGGCCTGACTTACAGCCAGTTCGCCAACGGCATCCGCAAGGCGGGCATCGAGATCGACCGCAAGATGCTTGCGGACATCGCGGTGCACGACAAGGCCGCTTTTGCCGGCATCGTGGAGCAGGTCAAGGCCAAGCTGGCTGCTTGATCCCGCACAGCAAGTTGCCATCTTTAGGATGGCCGCTTGCGCCCACGGCACAAGGGCTGGCGCTTGATAAAAGCTCCGGCCCTTTTTTATTCCCCGCAAGAATTTCCATATGAACGAGCTGGATTCCCTGGTCGACATCGCGCGTGCCGCCTTCAGCGAGGCGAAGACGCCCGCTGAACTCGAGAACGCCAAGGCGCAGTTTCTCGGTAAATCCGGCCGCATCACCGAGCTGATGAAGGGCATGGCCGCGCTGCCCGTCGACGAAAAGAAGTCGCGTGGCGCCGCCATCAACGTCGTCAAGCAGGGCATCGAGTCCGCGCTCAGCGGACGCCGGCAGCAACTGGCGGATGACGAGCTGGCGCTGCAGCTGCGCGCCGAGGCACTCGACGTCACCTTGCCGGGTCGCCGCCGCGCGGGCAGCGGCCTGCACCCGGTCAGCCGTACGCTGGAGCGTATCGAAGCGATCTTTTCCAGCATGGGTTTCGATGTGGCCGATGGCCCTGAAATCGAGAGCGACTGGCACAGTTTCACCTCGCTCAACAACCCGCCGAACCATCCTGCACGTTCGATGCAGGACACGTTCTATGTCGACATCGACGGCGAAGACGGCGTGCCGTACAACCTGCGGCCGCACACCAGCCCAATGCAGGTGCGCTATGCGCATCAGCACATCAAGAAGCACGCATCAGCTTTCGAGGCCGCGGCTGCCGACCCGACCGGCACCGTCAAGGCGCCCGAGATTCGCGTGATCGCACCCGGCCGCACCTACCGCGTCGACAGCGACGCCACGCACTCGCCGATGTTCCATCAGTGCGAAGGCTTGTGGCTCGGCGAGAACGTGAGCTTCAAGGACCTGAAGGTCGTGTTCACCGACTTCTGCCGCACCTTCTTCGAGAGCGACGACCTGGTGCTGCGATTCCGCCCCAGCTTCTTCCCTTTCACCGAGCCCAGCGCCGAGATCGACATCCAGTTCCAGAGCGGGCCGCTGGCCGGCCGCTGGCTCGAGGTTGCCGGCTCCGGCCAGGTTCATCCGAACGTGGTGCGCAACATGGGACTCGATCCTGAGCGCTACATCGGTTTTGCTTTCGGCATGGGCCCCGACCGGCTCACGATGCTGCGCTATGGCGTGAACGACTTGCGCCTTTTCTTCGACGGCGACCTGCGGTTCCTTTCGCAGTTTCAGTGACCCGGTCCCCATAACCAGAACGAGAACAAAGAGATGCAATTCCCCGAGTCCTGGTTGCGCGAGTTCTGCAACCCGCAGCTCAGCAGCGCCGAACTGGCCGAGACCCTCACGATGGGTGGTTTCGAAGTCGAAGAGAGCAAGCCCGCAGCGCCGCCTTTCAGCCACATCGTGGTGGGCGAAATCGTCCAGGCAGAACAGCACCCGAACGCCGATCGCCTGCGCGTGTGCCAGGTCGATGTGGGGCAGGGGGCCTTGCTCAACATCGTGTGCGGTGCGCCCAATGCACGAGTGGGCATCAAGGTCCCGACCGCGCTCGTCGGCGCTGAACTGCCACCGGGTGAAGACGGCAAGCCGTTCTCGATCAAGCTCGGCAAGCTGCGCGGTGTCGAGAGCCAGGGCATGTTGTGCTCCGCGCGCGAACTGCAGTTGAGCGACGACCACGGCGGCCTGCTCGAGCTCGCTGGCGATGCGCCGATCGGCGTGGATGTGCGGGACGTGCTCAAACTCGACGACGTGCTGCTCACACTCAAGCTCACGCCGAATCTCGCGCACGGCCTCAGCGTGTTCGGCATCGCGCGCGAACTGTCGGCGCTCACCGGCGCACCGCTCATGACACCCGTGGTCGCGCCCATTGCAGCGGCCAACGGCGACACGCTCGCCGTCAAAGTCGAGGCGCCGGAACTGTGCGGTCGCTTCTCCGGCCGCGTCGTGCGCGCGGTCAACACGAAGGCCGTGACGCCTGCGTGGATGGTCGACCGGCTTGCGCGCTGCGGTCAACGCAGCGTGACCGCCCTCGTCGACATTTCGAACTATGTGATGTTCGAATACGGCCAGCCGACGCACATCTTCGATCTCGACAAGATCCATGGCGGCCTCACCGTGCGCTGGGGCCAGCCGGGCGAGCAGCTCAAGCTGCTCAACGGCAACACCGTGACAGTCGACGCCAAGGTCGGCGTGATCGCCGATGACCGCGAAGTCGAATCGCTCGCCGGCATCATGGGCGGCGACGCGACCTCCGTTACGGACGACACCCAGAACATCTACGTCGAAGCCGCCTTCTGGTGGCCCGAAGCGATCCAGGGCCGTTCGCGCCGTTTCAATTTTTCGACCGATGCAGGGCATCGCTTCGAGCGCGGCGTGGACCCCAGCCGCACCGTCGAGATCCTCGAGCGCATCACCGCGCTGATCCTGGCGATCTGCGGCGGACAGTGTGGGCCCATCGACGACCAGATCCTGCAGCTGCCCGATGCGAAGCCGGTCACCCTGCGCGTGGCGCGGGCCGCTCGCGTGATCGGCATGCCGCTCACGCGAAGCCAATGTGCCGACACGCTGCGGCGTCTCGGATTCGTATTCCAGGAAGGCGATGGCACGCTGGTCGTGACCCCGCCGTCGCATCGCTTCGACCTGGTCCTCGAAGAAGACCTGATCGAAGAAGTCGCGCGCCTCATCGGCTACAACAACCTGCCGACGACCGCGCCGCTGGCGCCGATCACCGCGCGTGTGCGCACCGAGGCGCAGCGCAGCCGCTTCGCGGTGCGTCATCGCATCGCGGCGCTGGGCTATCAGGAGACGATCAACTTCAGCTTCGTCGAAGCCGACTGGGAGCGTGACCTTGCCGGCAACGCCCACCCGATCAAGCTGCTGAATCCGATCGCCAGCCAGATGAGCGTGATGCGTTCGTCGCTCATCGGTTCGCTGCTACAAGTCCTGAAGTTCAACCTCGACCGCAAGGCGCCGCGTGCGCGCGTCTTCGAGTTGGGCCGCGTCTTTCTGCGCGACGCGAGCGTCGCGACGACCGACACCACCGTCAAAGGGATCCACCAGCCGATGCGTGTGGCTGGCCTCGCCTGGGGCGACGCGGAGGCCTCTCGTTGGGACGGCAAACCGCATCGCGCGGATTTCTTCGACGTCAAGGGCGATGTCGAAGCGCTGCTGGCGCCGCTTGTTCCGACCTTCGAGCGCGCAGAGCACCCCGCACTTCACCCCGGGCGCGCAGCGCGCGTAATGATCGACGGCAAGCCTGTGGGCGTGGTCGGGGAGTTGCATCCGCGCTGGCGCCAGCAGTGGGATTTTTCCCATGCACCCGTGCTGTTCGAACTGGACCTCGATGCGATCACGGCGCGCCCCGTGCCGGTGGCGCAATCGGTCCCGAAGCTCCAGCCGGTCGAGCGTGACATCGCGGTGGTCGTCGCCGAATCGGTGTCGCATGCGGCCCTCCTAGAAGCCGTGCGCACAGCGCCAACGCAAGGCCTGCTGCGCGACGCGACGCTGTTCGACATTTACCGACCACAGGCCGGCGCTTCTGCAGGCGGGCTGGCCGTTGGCGAGAAGAGCATGGCCGTACGCCTGGGCTTCCACGCGGAAAACGCCACTCTCACGGACGAACAGGTCGACCCGGCGGTACGCGCCATCGTCGACCAACTCGCCAGTACGCTCGGGGCCCGCTTGCGCGGAGGATGAACGCCATGGAATTCACGCTCGAAGCGGTCGAAACGCCGGCACTCACCAAGGCGCATCTCGCCGATCTGCTGTTCGAGCAGATCGGTCTCAACAAGCGCGAATCCAAGGACATGGTCGAGGCCTTCTTCGACCTCGTGGCCGGCAGCCTGATCGAAGGCACCGACGTCAAGATCTCGGGGTTCGGCAATTTCCAGATCCGCGTGAAAGCGCCGCGTCCGGGACGCAACCCGCGCACCGGCGAAGCGATCCCTATCGGGGCACGCCGTGTCGCGACCTTTCACGCGAGCGCGAAACTGAAAGAACAGATCCACGGAAATATCGAGGAAGAGGGCGCGCAAGAGGTGGAGTGGAGCGTCGGAACGGAATAAGTGCTTGGTGCTCCGCACACGCGTGGAGTAACCTATGAGGTTCCCCGCGCACTGTCTTGATTTCAATGGAGAAAACGCTCCCGCCGATCCCTGTCAAACGCTACTTCACGATCGGTGAAGTGGGCGAACTGTGCGGCGTCAAGCCGCACGTGCTGCGCTACTGGGAGCAGGAGTTCACCCAACTTCGCCCCATGAAGCGCCGCGGCAACCGCCGCTACTACCAGCACCATGAAGTGCTCATGATCCGCCGCATTCGTGATCTGCTCTACGACCAGGGCTTCACCATCAGCGGTGCGCGCAACAAGTTGCAGGAGTTGGTGCAAGGCGAGCGCGACCGCCGCAAGGCCGGCGAAGTGCCGCTGGAGGGTGTAGAGGCCATCGAGATCGCACAGGAGGAATTCGATGCCGTGGTCGTCGAACAGGCGCATGCTCAGGAGTCGCATCACAGCCTGCCCATCAGTCCCTCGCAATTGCTGTTGCTCAGGCGCGAGCTCTTCGAAATTCGTGAGCTGCTGACGAGCGGACACTGAAACGGCCCGGCTATAATCGCAGGCTTCGGTGTGTGGCGCAGCCTGGTAGCGCACTTGCATGGGGTGCAAGGGGTCGAAGGTTCGAATCCTTTCACACCGACCAATACAACGTCCAAGGGCGTCCGGTTTCATAAACCGGACGCCCTTTTTCATTGGGAAATGGGCTGTGAGACGTCCGACGGCGTACACTGAAATCCAGTGACTGCCGACGTCATCGGGGGGTTCAGCTGGGGGTACAAGGCCAGCTACGCCCCGAGTTGGTGGTTTTGTACCCCCTTACCCCTCGATAGCCATGCCTCTGACCGACGCCGCTTGCCGCAGCGCCACTTGTCCTCCAGAGCGGCGGCAAGCCCGCTACGCCGATTCGGGCGGCCTCTACCTCGAAGTCTCTTCCGGTGGTTCCCGCCGGTGGTTTTGGAAGTTCAGGATCGAAGGCGTCGAGAAGAAATTTGCGCTGGGCGCCTATCCTGCTGTTGGACTGGCAGCTGCCCGTAGGGCTCGCGACATCGCCAAAGCGCAAAAGGCTGCCGGCATCAATCCAATTCAGGCAAGACAAATCGTCAAGCTCAAAGCAGCCGTTAGCACTGGCGACACCTTTCGCGAGACGGCGCTGGAGTGGTACGAAAAGCACCACACGCGTTGGAGCAGCCACTACGCCATTCGCGAGAAGCGAAATCTGGAAAAGGATCTCTTTCCCTACTTCGCATCTCGCCGCATCGGCGACATCGAACCCATCGAACTATTGGCCGCACTGCGTCGCGTCGAAGAGCGCGGAGCTCTCGATGTGGCCAGTCGCGTCCTTATGACGTCGCGTGCAGTGTGGCGCTACGCGGTGGCGACTGCGCGCGCACCTCGCGACATCACGGGCGATCTGAAAGGCGCTCTGACGCCCCACAAGAAGCGGCACTTTGCGGCCATCACGGAGCCCAGCCAACTGGGTGTGCTGCTGTGCGTAATCCGAGCGTACCAAGGTGGGCCCATCGTGCGGACTGCCTTGCAGTTGGCGCCGATGCTCTTCCAACGTCCAAACGAACTGCGAGGTGCTGCTTGGGCCGAGATCGATCTCGACAGCGCGTTGTGGACCGTGCCTGCGGCGCGGATGAAGCGGCGCATCGAGGGTAAAGAAAGCGGCGAACCCCATCTTGTCCCCCTACCAACGCAAGCCGTTGAACTGCTGCGCAAACTGCATCCCATAACGGGTCACGGTAGTTTGGTCTTCCCGGGTGAGCGTAGTCATGAAAGGCCGATATCAGACAACACATTGCGCGCTGCCCTTATCACACTGGGCTACGGCCCCACGGTTCAAACTGTGCACGGCTTCAGAGCGACGGCGCGGACCTTGCTGGCCGAAGTGCTCGAGGTAGATCCGATTCTTATCGAAGCCCAACTGGCGCACGCGGTGAAGGATGCAAACGGCCGGGCCTACAACCGCACTCAGTACGTCCAGCAGCGTCGCGAAATGATGCAACGCTGGGCCAATTACCTTGATGTGCTTGTCGCCCCTGCTGATTCAAAGCGTGAGTGTCACGTCATCCAACCCTCGAGCACCACGAGGGCCGAAAGCATGGCGAGCCTAGTGCGAGATTTCGTGATAAACGGGAGTGGATCTTCTCAGCCGCCTGCAGCAATCGCGGAATATTCTCCCGCCGTTGCCAGCAGAACAGGCGGACAGAGTATGGCTGAATTGTTTGCCGAGGCAGTCGCCGTGGGCTTCGGCAAACCGCGATAAAGCAACTCTTGCCGCGTCGCCGCGCTGTCGTTGGAAGTCGCGAAACAAGTCTGCGTTGTGCTTGGGCGCGTAGCGCAAGATATTGCAGCAGGACATCGAGCGCGGAATCGACAAAGGGCCGGTTACGCCACGTTGCGTGACTATGTTCATTGGAGCGCTGACCGCTAGTCGCGTATTGAACCAAGCGCAAAGCTTTTTTTTCTTAGTAGATTCCTTATTCTTAGAGCCATAAGCTCGTCTCATAGAGTCGCAGTCGAAGTTGTGACCGCAGAGCAAACCTTGGGTTCTGCGAGAATAAGCCATTTCGTCCGATTGGTGGAGTGGATCGGCTATTAGGCTAACAGCAGAATGATCAGATTTCCTATCACAATGCAAACCGCAACGAGTGTTTTTCCTGAGAATCGCAAGCTATTTAAACGGTACTCGAAAATAATGACAGCGTTAGAAGCAGAATACCAGTTGAGCAAACCTCGACATGGCGTAGTGGGTTTTAGGGAGCGGGTGTTTTTTCGGATTAAGTCGGTGATCATTGCAGACACAAGCGCAGCTTTTAAGCCTACTGAAGAACTAGACTTAGAGAGATTCGTTCACTTGGCGGCCATTGATGGTCCGGTGGTCGAATCTGATGTTTTGTGGATTTATTTTTCTTGTGCAAATGCAATTGCAGCAATGTTAAAGTTGGAACAAGGAGAGCGCGATCATTCTTGGGATTTGCTGTGCGAAGCAAGTTTTTATTTGTCTGCTGTTCTAGTCACAAATCGAGGGCAACAAATAATTAGTGACGCACTCGTAAAGGATGCGCAGGTCGCTAGCGCCACAAAGGCGGCACTAAAACGCCATGCTCCAACTAATGCCATAAAGACTCGTGCCTACGAGATCTTGCGGACGCAGGCCCCTTGGCCAACCCAAGCAGGTGCTGTCAGAGTTTTAGCAAACATTCTTAGCGATGAGTTCGGGCCAGACTGCCTAAAAAGCTTCGAGACGACGATACTGAAATGGATAAAGGAAATGCCCGATCGGTTAGACCTGATCCCATCGCTTGCGGATCGCATCAACTAATCTCGAGGTTGTTACTCAGGCAAAAGCGCGTTTGACCTGCTGTGACTATTAGGCCTTGGGCGGGCGCCCACGTGAGGGGGGTGTCTGCTGGCTCAAGGGGGGTAGTCTGCCGGCTCACCGCTTAGCGGAGATCTCAGTAACGTGGACAGTGCGCTGGTGTTCAACAACATCCAAGGACGCACAACAATGTCCAGCCTTCACAATCCTCCCCAGCCTGCCCCAGGTATTCAACTCGTACGCAAGGCAGCGGTACTTAAGAAGTTGCAGATCTGTAACAGTTCGCTGCACGCCAAACTGGACCCCAAGAGCCGTTACTTCAACAAGGCGTTCCCGCGTCCAATCTACTTCCCGGGGGGGCGCATCCCCTACTGGGATCTTGCCGTACTCGACGCGTTCATCTCGTCGCACGCGTCTTCCACCGGACCCGCGGAAGCCGTCGATGGCATCAGCGAGCTTCCGCCTTCCCAACCCGTAGGCCACCTCAAGTCCGAGCCGAAGACCATCACAATGCGCGCCAAAGCGTGCTCTGACGGCCGCGACCGCGTGATCACGGTCAGCGTGCGCAAACCGCGGTTGCCTCAGGCAATTTCTCACTCGACAGCGAACTAGAACGCCAGCGCGCGGGGGGGCCCTCGAAGGCCCTCCGCGCTGCTTTGCCACGTCTGTTGCATGAGAACTTGTTTGCCACCCTAGCAGAGGCCAGAAGTTCTCGGCTTTTTCCGCTTTAAAGCCCCAGCACTCCCTGCATTTCGTGACAGAAAGCAGCTTGTGTTTTGCAGGCTCTCTATTGTAATTGCAATAGCCACCATTTAGGACCTATCCACAGAGCTGTGGGAGGTGTAGTTGAAGCACCCTGCCGAGGGTGCTATCTACCCATCCGACTGCAATCCACCTCATTCAAATGATCATCCGACCCAATAAATATTCTGATGAAGACTACCTCGATCAGCAAGGCAGTTTGGCCTTGCGCATGAAGGGTGCACGCTTTCGCAATGGTGTGTTGAACACACCTGCAATCTGCTTTAAGCAGATTTCCTCGCTTCATGACTTCGCAAAGAAGTTTGCTGCATCGACGGCACCGCTGGTGACCGTCCAATACCTTAAGCGCGGTCAAATGCGCTTGACCCTGACGAGCGTGGGCAAACGCCTGATGCGGGCATTGCTGGTGGATAATGCTTTGAACCGCCATGAATATCCGATGCATGACTTCTCGCCGGTTTACTGGCTCTTCCTGCGTATTGGGCGGCTGCTGCCGGCATATTTGCGTATGGATCTGGAGAAGACCTGGGACGTCGAAATGGGCGAGCGAATTCTCCGCCTGATCGAACGATTCGGCGACGCCGTCCAGACCCGCTTGCGTCGCAAGCGTTTCAAAGCTGACCAAGCCAATTTTCGTCGTGGCGCAGTTGAAAACCAAAAGAACTTCTTTAACGGGCTGACCTGGCTCGCCGAAAGCCACGACGAAGTGCTTGCCATCCGTTTTGACCTGTTTAGTAGCGACCCGGACACTGCGCCGGCAGGCTGGGATGAAGTCCCGGATCCTGACCAACTAGCGCCTTTCAAGGCCGACTGCGAGGACTTCCACCGTGCGATCGACCGCCACTATGGCAAGGCCCTCTTGGGCTATGCCTGGGCGCTGGAGTACGGTCACGACTCGCGCTTCCACAAGCACTACTTCCTGCTGCTGAACCCCCGCTACTTAAACGACGACCTTGCCGAAGTCGCCTACCTGCGACGCAAGTGGGAAGGTATCGCCAAGCACGGCCGGATGTACAGCAGCAACGAAAGCACCGATGTCCATGCACACCTTGCCTTCGGCCTGATCCGGCTGAGCGACCCCGATGTCGCCAGTGGTCTTCGCTTCATCGTGAGCTACTTCACCTTGGCGGCGCTCTTCGTCAAGTTGAACCATCCGGACTCGCCCCGCACTTTTTTCACGGGGAAGTTCCCAAAGGCCCGCGCACCGACTGTCGGCCGTCCCCGCCAGATTCAACGGGCTGCCCACTTGCGGGTCCCAGTGGACGAGGCTGTGTGCCGCTATCAAAACTTCATCTGAGGACGCCCATGCATCCGTCACCCTTCCCCCCTCGCGAGGTCTGGGCTGCACCGCCCCTTGCATCGTCGGAGCTGCCGAGAGTGGCGCCTCCCTCCCGTGTCCGGTCCTCGGCGACGAACCGCATCAAGAACAAGGCCATGCGCGACCGCGCACTCGCGGAGCGTCTCTGCATCCTCAACTCGCCGTGGCAATCCGCCCAGGCCGCCCATGCGGCGTCTTATGTCGAGGCCTACGGTATGCATATCGCGGTGCGCCGAGCATCGCCAACTCTGCAGGCTGACAGCTTGAATTTCGCCAGCTCGTTGCTTGGCATTCGCAATTTCGCGAAAACCTGCATCCATGCGGGCGCCTCCGCGCCAGCGCCTTTCAAGCAGGACAGGAGCGGTTTCCTGCCCACCCACTGTGGCGCATCCTTGCTCAGAACGATGCAAGCGCTGGATGAGTGGGCCGAGCTGTTCCGCCAATGGCCCGAACTGCGTTCCGATCAGTACGTCAATCTTGCGCTGGAGCGTTTCTCAAAGATGCGGATTCAAGAAGAGTACCGGAACCGCCGGATCGTGTGGGGCGACGAAGGTCGAGTCCACTCATCCACAGCGAAGTTGCTGACCTCGTATGTCGAAGATCTTCACGACCGAGGAAACAGAGTGGAGATTGGGCGCAAGCTGGCGATACGCAGCAACGGCGTTGCAGCCCGCGCTGCAAAGATGCAAGCTCACCTTGCCAAAACCTACGTCATGCGCTCGAACCTCGCGATCAAGCGCTTCGATCTGCTCGATGGCCGCTTTGATTTGAGGGCGGGAGAGCGATGGCTGCAACTGGAGCACACAGTGCAAGAGTTTGTGCGTCGGATCAGAAAGACCTATGGGGCCGCTGTCATCTTCGACTTCACCAAGATTGACCTGCTCCCGATTTGCGGGCATGCGATGCATGTGCTCATCGCTTTTGCTGGACCGACGTCGGCGGAACTTGACGCCATCGACTGGGCGCTGGAAGAGCTCTGGAGTGAGTTGACAGGAGGCTGCGGAACCTTGATCAACTGCGGCGCAGTCGCCGAGCTTGTGTATCGCGGCACGGACTTGACAGACCCGCGTCGCGGCTCGCCGCTCGAACAGATTGAACGCGCAGCGTGGTATCTCGAAGGAACAGACGAGCTGTTTGAGGTGCGATCCGGTACTCGTCGGGTAGGGTTGTGAACTCTGCCACTCGCGTAAAGTGCGCGATAGTTGGTCGGGCCGATTCCGTACGCGGAGCGTTAGCCAAAACAAAGAAAAAAAATCAGCGATCGAGCATTTGCTGTGAGCCGGAACGCAGGTAAGGCGATAAAAGCCAAGGACGTTTCGAATGGGAGGACAGGGCAGCCGCTCACCCCGAGCCTGCGTCGAACCGATCCACCGGCGTCAGGTGGATAAGCGCCTTCGCGTCCTCCAGCAAACAGAGCAGCCACTGGTCGACATCTTCCGGCTCCACCAGCACCAGCGAGCGCCGGTCCTGGCGCTCCGGCGGAAGCACTTCCTTGGTCTTCGGATCGACTTCGGGCCGGTGCATGCGGCGCATCAGCGGATGGGCACTGGCGTTGAGCGTGAGCATGGTGAAAATGGTGACGATCTCGCCGGGTTACGGATCGGTCCAAATGCTCCACAGGCCCGCCATACCCTAGTGCCGGCCATCCGCGCGACGGAAGCGCCACCACACGTTCTTGCCACTTTCCCAGTTGGGCTCGCAGAACGATTCGGCCGGAACGATGCAGCGCTGCCCGCTGCGCCAGCCCGCGTCGACGTCATGGCACGCAGCCGTGCATCGTGCGAGCGCAGGCGGCGATCCATATTTCGTCGAAGGTCTCGTCCATGGCTTCATCGTAGACCTATACTGGATCCATGTACAGTATTCCGCCCACGGCATTGGTGGCAGCATCTTAGCCTTAACCGCTGCCCCTGCCGGGCATCGAGGGCAGGTTGCGCGCTGGTTTCCCTTCGCCCGCTGACGATTTCGCGGTCCGGCGGCAGGACCTCAACGACCTGCTGATCACCCACCCCGTGGCCACCTTCTATTGGCAGGTGAGCGGCCTGTCGATGGTCGACGCCGGCATCGGCGACGGCGACCTGCTGGTGGTCAACCGTGCGCTCAAACCCAAGGGTCCATCGTGGTCGCGCAGGTAGACGGGGACTTCACCGTGAAGACGCTCTTCAACCGGGCCGACCGGGTCAAGCTGGTGCCGGCCAATCCGACGTTCCCGGAGATCACCTTCCGCGACGGCCAGCAGCTGATCATCTGCGGCGTCGTGACCGCCGCCATCAAGCGGTTTCCTGCGTGAACGACCGCAGCAGACCTGGCAAAGATGGCGGGCACGGCAGCCATGTACTCCCTCGTTGACGGCAACAACTTCTATGTGGGCTGCGAGCGCGTGTTCCGCCCGAGCCTGCAGGGCCGGCCGGTCATCGTTTTGAGCAACAACGATGGGTACGCCATCGCACGCAGCAACGAGGCCAAGGTGCTGGGCATCGCAATGGGCGCCCCCTGGTTCCAGATCCGCCTAAGCCTGGCCGATGCCGGGGTAGTCGCGTTGAGCGCCAACTCCAATCTCTACTGTGACATGAGCAACCGGATGATGGCCAGCGCTGCCGGGCTCGGGCCGGGCCAGGAGATCTACAGCATCGATAAATCCTTCATCGACATGAGCACCATGCGGGGCGATTTGGTGGCACGCAGCCACCGGGTGCGCGAGCGCATCCTCCAATGGACCGGCATCCCTACGGGCATCGGTATCGGCGCCAACAAGACCCTTGCCAAGCTGGCCAACCATGTGGCCAAGACCGCAGACCGCAAACCCGGCGGCTACCCCGCCGAGCTTGCGCGCGTCTGTAATCTCAGCGTACTCCCGGCCAGCGATCTGGATGCCGTGTTCGCAGCCACCGCGCTGGGCGAGGTTTGGAGGATCGGGAGACGCATCGGCGCCCAATTGCAAGAAGCCGGCCTCAAGAGCGTGCTGGACGTCGTTCGGCTCGACCCGGCCATGGTGCGGGGGCGCTGGTCAGTCGTTTTTGAGCGCACGGTGCGGGAACTGCAGGGCCAGCAGTGCGTCGGCTTTGAGGACGAGGCACCGGCCAAGAAGGAAATCGCCAGCACCCGCAGCTTCGGACAGCCGGTGACCCAGCTGTCCGACCTTATCGAAGCCGTCAGCCAGTTCGCCAGCCGCGCAGCGGAAAAGCTGCGCAGGCAGGAGAGCAGGGCAGGGCAGGGCAGGTGCTGTGCTTCATCCGCACCAGTCCTTTCCGTCGCGACGACAAGCAGTACTCACGCTCAGTGACTGTCCCGCTTAGAAGGCCGACCGCGGACACGGCGGCACTGGTACAGGCGGCCGTCCACGGGGCGAAGGCGATCTTAAACCGGGCTTCAATTACGCCAAGGCAGGAGTCACGCTGCTTGACCTGCAGGATGCCTGCGTGGAGCAGCAGGAGCTGGCGCTCGATGAAGGACCGCCGGATCGCAGTGCGCTGATGATGACCATGGACCGACTCAATGAACGGTATAGGCGGGGATCGATCGCACTGGCCAGCACGGGGAAATCGAACGGGCAGCGGACCTGGACGACGAAGCAGTCGTTGAAGACTCCGGAGTACACGACGCGGTGGGCGGATGTGCCGAGGGTGCTGGCTTGAAGACGGGAGTGTCACAACGCAGTTGGCCCATGGTATCAAACGCACTTCTTCGACTGCGTCGGGCACGTTAAAAATCACGCGTGGACGCGACGCTCAACCCATTGATCCTCACGCTGCAGATGGACGCGGCGTCTGCCGCCGCCTTCACGCAGCTGCGGCGTCGGCATTTTCCGCCGGCACGCAATTGGCTCGATGGACACATCACCCTGTTTCATGCACTGCCCTCGCAAGCGTTCGACGAAATCCTGCGTGACGTCACGCAGCTCGCTGCGCAGACCCGCGCCTTCAGCATTCGCGTTGAGCGCGTTCGTTTTCTCGGCGCGGGCGTGGCATTCGACCTGGCTTCACCTACCGCACTCGCGCTACGCCGGACGCTTGCGGAGCGATGGGGGCCCATGCTCTGCCGGCAGGACATGCAGTGGCGCGGGCCGCTCCATGTGACGATCCAAAACAAGGTAAGGCCTGAGATAGCGCGGGCGCTCCACGACGAACTAACGCGCGATTTCGAGCCAAGAGATGTGAGCGCGACGGGGCTCGAACTCTGGCGCTACCTCGGTGGGCCCTGGCAAGCTGTGGGGACTTGGAGATTCGAGAAGGGCGTTGATTGCCCGTGCCTGTTCGCGTTGATCACCTACGTCGCAGCGGTCTTCGTCGTACCAGGGACAACCGGTTAGCGGCGTCTGCTTTGCAGCGGTTGCTGCCGCTCGCGCATTTCATCCAACGTCCCACTACCGGCCATGAAGCGGCCGTTAAAACTCGACCCACGCTCGACCACCGGAAAGTAATGCGTGGGATCCGGGCCATTGGCGACTGCGAACGCGCTCCGGGCGCCTCGCCTAAGAGCTTCTGCACGCGCTCCGTCGCAGGAAGCTAGGCCGCAACACTGAGCAAACGCGAAACTTTCCCCGTCCAGGATGGCCGTGAATTCCGCCGTGTTGTTGAAACAAAATCGAACAAATTGAGCTTTAATATGTTCTATACGGTCGCCGCGCGCAAGAAGCGGGGCACGAATTAGCGCGCGAGGGAGTTGTGCAGTTTGGCGCCTCGCTCAGTGCCCAGGTCAACGACGCGATGCAAGCGACGCCTCGGGTCGCGTGGGCACTGGTAACGATTGTCACGGCAGTCCCCCCGCACTTTCAGATTCATGACTACGTCCTTAAGCGATCCTAGGGCGCGATTTAGCGCCGTCTACCGCAACATCTCCAACGGGATAGCTGCCGCCTCGCAGAGCGTCTCCAGCCTCGATTTCGATCATGAGGATGGCCGCAAGGCGGTCGACCACATCGTCGGCAAGCTCGACGAGATGCATAACAAGTTCTCAAGTGAGCTGGAAGAGCTGGATCGCAACGTGGAGTGGGACACGTTCACCATCGCGTTTTTCGGCGAGACAAACGCCGGCAAGAGCACGATCATCGAGTCGCTGCGCATCTTGTTTGACGAAGAATCCCGCGCCAAGTTGCTGCGCGCAAACGGTCATGAGTTGGCGAAGTACGAGCAGGCGCTCGGGTCGCACGTAGAGCTGGTTCGCGCAGCACTGTTGTCTGCGCACGAGCGCAACCTAAGCGAGTTCCGGCAAGTTTGCGCGGCGGTGAACCGGCTCCACGACGCCAGTGGCGTCCGTGCGGCGCTGCGGCAGCGCAGGATGATCTGGGCCGCCGCAGCCGCAGGCTTCCTGCTGGGCGCCCTGCCATTGCTCGCCTTCTTCCTGCATCGGTAAGGTTGCCGCATGGATTTACCTGCGCGCCTCGCGACTCAACATGTTGGGCGCCCGCATGAGGGTCTAGACGCTGCATGGGCTGGCTACGCCCGTGCTGCAGCATCACTCGAAGGCGCGCGCCAAGATGCCCGCCGCATAGACGGAATGATCATCGGCACCGGCGAGGCCGACTTCACTAAGGGCAACCAGCCCTACACGCTCCAGGTCGAAGGCAAGGTCTTCCAGCTGCTGGACGTGCCCGGCATCGAAGGAGACGAAGTGCGCTATGCACAGTTCGTCCGAGACGCGATCGCTAAGGCGCACCTGGTGCTCTACGTAAATGGCACTAATAAGAAACCCGAGGTCAGGACCGCCGCGCGAATCCAGAGCTACCTGAAGCGCGGCACGCAGGTCCTTCCCATCGTCAATGTGCGCGGCAGCGCGGATAGCTACGAATTCCCGGAAGATCGCGCGACGCTGGAGCAAAAAGGGCCGCAGGACGCGCTCCGGCATACCGAGGAAGTCCTGCGCGCGGTCCTGCGACCCGACGTCCTGCTGCCAGGCACCTGCGTACAAGGCCTGCTCGGGTTCTCGTCCCTCGCCTTCGATCAGGCAAGCGGCGAGACCAGCATCCATCTCGCGCGCGCGCACGATCTTGGCCGCCAGCAGGCCAACTACCTCAAGGCCTTTGGGTCGGCCGACGTCATGCGCGACTTCAGCCGGGTTACGCACATTGAAGACGCGATCCGCCGGCGCGTTGGCACGTTCCGCGCGGACATCGTCGAAAGCAACAAGCGCAAAACAATAGACCTGCTCGCGGAGAACCTAGCCGTCTTGGACGAAACGCTGGAGCAGCACCGCAAGTTCATGGCGGAACAGGACTCGGCCTTTGGCTCCTGCCGCTTCGGGTTGGACGAAGCGCAATTCTCCTTTACACGCGAAATTGTTCTGGGAAGAACGCGGCTGGTCAATGCATGGTTTGAGAAACTGTGCACAGACGCCGATGTCGCAGTGGCCGAACATTTCGGCGACGAGGATCTTGTCGCGTCCCGGATCCGAGCATCGTTCGAGAAGGGCAGGGAGCAGCAGGCTGAGCAATTGCGAAGCCTGTTGGAGGAACTTGCGACCCGCCTGAACGACGACATTCATGAATCCTTGACCCGCCTTCACAAGGACATCCAGCGCGTCGCCTTCCAGGAGCGCGTGTCAGCCAGACCGGATGCGAGCGTGTCCGTGAACTACGAGGACGGCCCGCTCGACATGGAATTCGGCCGAGAAGGCTGGGGCAAGACGGCCTTCAACATAGGCTCTTACGCGTTGACGGGGTCGGGCATCGGTTCGACTTTTTTCCCGGGGATTGGCACGGCAATCGGGGCTGCAGTAGGCGCGGTGCTCGGGCTGATGATGAGTGCGCTCGACATTGTCCTTGGCAAGGACAAGCGCATCCGTAAGGCCCAAGCGAAGATGCGCGAGCACATCGAAGACATGCGCACGAAAGCGCTGGAACACACGCGTGCGACCGAGCCGCAACTGCTCGCCCCCATCGCTGCCGAGATCGACAAGGTCCGCGCCGGCGAAGTCGATGCGCTGCACGGACAGATGATGCAGCCCAAGGACATCATCGAACGCCAGGCCGCTGACATGCGCGGCCTCTTAAAGGAACTGGAGAATGCGCCCAATGGAGAACTTTGACGTTTTCGACGCGCAGAAAAGTGCGGTCCTGCAAACCCTACAAGAGCTGAATGAGATCCTCGACGATCTTGGCGCGGCTGGCATCGACGTGGCCGACGATCTGGCGCGGCTGCGCAGCGCGGTGGACTCCGTCCAGGGCGACGTGCTGCGCATCGCCCTGCTTGGCGCCTTCTCCGACGGCAAAACCAGCGTGGTCGCCGGGTGGCTGGGCCGCCTCATGGCAGACATGAAGATCGACATGGACGAATCGTCCGACCGCTTGGCCATCTACGCGCCCGAAGGCCTGCCGGGCAAATGCGAGATCGTCGATACGCCGGGCCTGTTTGGAGACAAGCAGCGAAGCGTCGACGGGCAGCAGTTGCTGTACTCGGACATCACCAGGCGCTACATCGCCGAAGCGCATCTGATCCTGTACGTGGTGGACGCGACGAACCCCCTGAAGGACAGCCATTTCGATATCGCACGATGGGTTTTGCGAGACTTGCGGAAGCTTTCGTCGACGGTCTTCGTCATCAACAAGATGGACGAGGTCACCGACCTGACCGACGCGACTCTGTATACGGAGCAGGCCCGGATCAAGCGCGCGAACCTCGAATCCAAGCTGCAGCGTGCAGCCGAGCTGACACCCGCCGAGCTGGAGCAGCTCCATATCGTGTGCACGGCCGCCAACCCCAATGGGCGGGGGCTGCCGTTCTGGTTCGGCAAGCCAGAGCAGTATGAGAGCCGTTCGCGAATCAGCGAGCTCAAGGCCGTGACCACGCGCGTGCTGAAATCCAACGTGCCGGCCGTGCTGCAGGCGAAGACCGGGCTCGACGTGGCGCGCGAGCTCGCGGTAAGGAAGTCCGCCGCAGCTCAACGCGAGGTCGAGGCTCTCGCGGCGTTTGGTGCGCAGAACGCTGAGAGCATCGCACGGATCGAGAAAGACATGGAGAAGGGCCGCACAGATGTAAAGCGGCTTGGCGCCGCGATGCGCGAGGAGCTCAACAGCATGGAGAACCGGCTGATGGGCCGATTGCGCCCGCTTGAGATGGGGGAGCTCCTTCCGTTTCTGGAGGACGAGATTGGCTACATCAGTGCCACCGAGGTGGGGTTCAAGCTGCAGCTTGCCATCAAGGGCATCGTTGACAAGTACTTCGCGCAAGCGAGCGCCGTGACTGGACGCCTGAACAAGGAGCTCTACATCCAAGTCGCTGCAGGCATCTCCTTCCTAGAAGCCGTCGGCAGCACCGCGGCCAGTGCCTCCAGGCAGATGCTGCAAGGCGTCTCTACGCTGCCGCCTTCCGTGATCAAGGACGGTATCTTCGCCGCTCGTGACGCCTTGAGCAGCGTGGCCGGCATCACCTACAAGTTCAAGCCCTGGGAAGCAAGCAAGCTCGCCGGCAGCATTTCGAAATGGGCCGGGCCGGCTGGCGCCGCGCTGCAGGTGTCGACGGATCTTTACCGGGCGTACAAGGCAAGCGAGCACGAGAGCGAGCTGCGGAAGGTCAAGACCGACATCGGTGACGGCATTAAGGGCGTCTTCAAGGACATCTACGACATCCTGGGTGACGACCAGAAGGTAATCGCATTGCTGGCGCCTCAGATAGAAGCCTTCCAGGCGGTCCTAAGTTCACTAACGCAAAGTGAGGAGAAACTGCAGGCCCGCACCGAGGCGATTCAGCGCGTCGCGACGCGGCTCGAGCGGCTGGCTCCGCCCGAGCCGCATTGATGCGTCGTCCAGATAGCCAGCGTGCGCGAGCACGCTACGCCCTGGGCGACGACGCCCAAATGTCCTTCGGCTTGAACGGTGCCTTCTGACCGACAATTTTCCTCTTGCTCCAAGCGAGGACGGCGAGGACGGCGAGGACGGCGAGGCCAGCAACCCCTCGGCCTCCAGATCGAAGTTCAGCTCGAGTTTCAGGCCCAGCGGATCCTTCACAAAGACCTGGCGCAGTTGCGTGCCCTTCAAGGGCGATTCTTCGAATGCGATGCCCGCGGCCTGAAGCGACGCGCGGGTCGAGACCAGCCCGTGCGCGACCAGCGCAATGTGGTCGAACCCGCCGCCGCCCCGTGCCGGTGTCTGCGGCAGCAGGGCATTCAGGTGCACGATGGCGTGCCCGCCGGCGTAGAGCCAGTAACCGGGGTTTCGCAGGTCCGGCCGATAGCCCTGCGTCAGTCCAGCGTGCGGGTGTGGAACGTCAACAGCACCGGCAGGTTGGCGGGCGCGCAACCGCTTTGCAGCTGAAGCGGTCGTCTGCCACACCAGCGACGCCACCATGCGCCGATCACTAATTTGTACTTGGACCCACACCAGTGCTGTGCATGCCGGCAGCACCACAAGTCTGCTGAATTTGGATCCGGCATCCGAGCGACGACACCACCTGTCGCTGCTACGGCTCACACTGCATGCCGTCTCAATACATCTACGGAGTTCTAACCATGTTCTGGGTCGTTATCGCACTGGGTGCAATTGGCTACACTTTCTCCCGACTGGGTGCGCTCGCAGTCATCACCAAAGTCATGACGGTAGGTCTGGTCTGCGCCGCAGTCTTGATCGTGGTGTTAACTGGCGCCTTGTTATGGCGAGCGAAGTTTTCGAAAAGCGCGCGCTAGGCGGCCTTTTGCCTTTCGTTCATCTGGAGTCAGTTTATGGTCATCGCTGCAGCCGGCGCGCTTCCGGTCCTTGGCGTCGTCGCAACGGCTGTTGCCGGTTTGTACGGCATCGGTTCGGACATCAATCGCCACATCAATGAACACATTGATGCAATGAAAGAGTCTGGCAATCCCACCATCGCGAAAACTGGGCGGATCCTCGATGGAGCCAAGTTTGGCTTCGGTCTGGGCTACATCAGTTCCGTCACGATCATTGCTGTCGGGCAATACTTGCTCGGCAACACTTTGGCGGTTGTCTCCACAGTCGCCACTGCAGCAACCTTGAGCAATCCGATTGCTATGACCTGCGCGGCGGTTGGCGCCATCCTTTATGGTTGGGGCGCACTGAGCAACGACGAGCGCAACGACATTCTCGACAAGCTTGCACACGGTCTCGAAATCGGCGTTGAGCTGATCAAATCGATCATAGCTTTTGTCATCCAGACCGCCAAAACCCTGTTCGGCAATCAAATGCTGAAGGATTTCAAGGTCTACATCGCCGACAAGGCCGCTCTGTTTGGCCGCAGCTTGTCGGACGTGACGCGATTGACCGTGGACGTGGTGAGCGATGCCGCATCGACCGTCAAAAGGCATGCCGAAGCAGCATTGACATCGACGGTGAGGGCTGCAGGCGATGCATCAGACAAGGTGGGTGTCGCGTTGTCCGACCTCGGCAGAGTCGCCGGCAGTGCAATCGACCAGACGGGCGAAGCAGCGCAGCAGGTTATCGAGGGAGGCAAAAAAGTGATCCGGCGCGCACGCAGCAATGGCCCTGTGAAGTGAATCGCCTGTACCCGCTCGAGGCGCCTATCTTCGTTGACGCCTTGCTCTTGAATGCAGAACCAACCAAAAGCTCGCATGTGAGCAGGTCCTGCTGAGCTTTCACCAACACATGGTCAGCAAATCGTGAGCAGCGGAGACGGCGTCAGCAGACGTAGCGCCAAGCTGATCAACTGCCATGAGAACCGCGATGAGCGGCAGACTGGGAGAACCGATGGACTTCATGCGCGAGCATGGTGGTCGGCAGCCGGCAACTTAGACACACGCCTGCGAAAGTGAACGGCCAGAGAGTGACCTTGCGCGTGTCGCAGAATCGGATGAATGACTTTGACCAAGCCCGCCCGCCAAGGCCATGAAAGGCTCGCTCACCGACTGACCGGAATTTTGGTGAAGCTCAATCGGGGAGAGCAACTGGAACCGCGTGCCCTGGCCGACGAGTTCGGGGTGGACTTGCGGACTGTGCAGCGAGATCTGAACCAACGTTTCGCGTACTTGGATCTCGTGAAGGAGCAAGGCCGGTACCGCATGAATTCCGCTGTGCTGGGTCGCCTCAGCACCAAGGACATCGAACGCTTCGCATTGGCCTCGGGGACCGTCGGGCTTTTCCCGACGCTCTCTCATGCATTCGTGCGCGAACTGCTACGCCTGGATCAGGAGTCGCCACTGCTGGTCAAGGGGCACCATTTCGAGGATGTGGCCCAACACGCGGCGACTTTTGCGGTCCTGTCGAAGGCCATCATCGATCGTCGGCACGTTCGCTTCGATTTTTCAGGCAAGGCGAACGGGCCTACGAAGGCATATGACGATGTGGCTCCATATCGGATGCTCAACCAGAAGGGCGTGTGGTATCTCGCCGCGGCGCACCAAGGCCGGCTCAAGACATTCGGCTTCTCACGGGTGCGCGATGTCCTGGTCAAGGCGACGACGTTCGAGCCAAGCCCCGACCTGCAGCAGCGTCTAGAGGCGGACGACAGCTTGTGGCAATCACAAACGGCTCTGCGTGTCGTCCTCGATGTCGCCGCGCCCGCCGCGCACTATTTTCAGCGGCGCGATCTGGTCGCGAATCAAGTGATAGAAACCGCGGCAGACGATGGCTCGCTCAGGCTGGTCGCCACAGTGGGCCATCCCAACGAAATCCTGCCCATCGTTCGCTACTGGATCCCTCACCTACGAATCGTCGAACCGGCTCAGCTCCAAGTCGATCTTGAGGCGGAGCTGGCGCGCTATATCTTGCAATCTCCGGAAGCCAACGCCCGGCCTCCCTGAAACGACACAACCTGTCGTGCAGCACCACTAGCCTCAGTGGGTTGCAATTGCCGGAGTAGGCGATGTCGATTTTCTCCGTCTTTATCTTTTTCTGTGGCGCGGCAGCCAGTCAGGCGATGGCGCAAGCGGTGAAGGCATCGCTACCTGCCGGCAAAGCATCGTCATGGTGTTGGGCGGTATTGCTGCAGTATCTGGTCTGTGTCGGGTTGCTCCTGGTCATAGGCAAGGCCGCGATCGGCGATGCGCTCGAGAGTGCAGTGGCGTTAACGTTTTTCATCCGCTGGGTGTGCTTCATGAAGAATCTGAAGGCAACATGAGCGGCTCAGCTTTGCGAGCGTCTGGCAACCCCGGCCATTGGATTGATCGATGCCAGATGTTGGTGTGCGCGGTTTGGCTTGCGCGGCGCGCAGGCGAGGCGAAGGACCGAACCGGCCATGTCGCCATCGTCTGTGAGGTCGGTGTATACGTCAGCAATGCAGCGATCTCGGCCATTTGGCGCGTGGCGTCGTGCGACCGGTCCTGCGGCGGTCCCGGTCTTCAAGGTTCCGGCCGGCGTAGGTTCTAACCGGCTGGTTTGACGGAAAGGCGGCCGTACGATGCTGCTGGCCGCGCTGACGACGTGCGAGGGACCGCTGCAGCGTTCTGCGACCGTTTCAAATCGACCCGTTGCTGTCAGTTGTTCACACCACGCAGAACGGTTAGCTAGCTGGACTCAAGCTTTCGGGACAGCTGACGCCGGCCAGGGCGTCTCCGGCAGCTCCGTCAGCCGCTTGGCCACGGCCGCGGCACGCTCTTTAGCCTCTCCATCTAGCTCCTCCAGCCGCTCCAACGAATCATCGGCGGGCGGCAGTTTGCCAATCCGCCGCAGGGACCTGGACAGCCTGGCCGCCTTGAGGCCAAGCTTGAGATACAGCTCCCGTCGCATCTCCAAGGTGCTTTCGGCGTCGGTCCAGGCATGGTTCCAGTGTTCGGTGATGCGGCTTTCGGCGAGCGCCTGCTCGCCGGGAAGATTCAGGACGTCGTAGACCAACCGGATGTCGATCGACTTCCAGTCGACCGGAAGATCATGAGGTGCAAAGCTCGGGTCGCGCACCGTCGCCATCTCGGAAGTTTCGTCATCAGGCTCGGGGCCGAAATCCTGAGCTACGGCGGCGCAACCCGTCGCGAAACGGTCCAGTTCGCAGACGACCCGCACGCACAAGTAGGCCGCGTGGTTGCTCTTCTCGCTGCGCCGGGTGATGGCGTCGATCGCCCATTTGCCTAACAAAGCGATGGCAGCGCCAACGACCGCGTAGAGAAATCCGATCAGCTTGTCGTCCATGTCCATCATGGCGTTTGGATGGAGTCCGGACTTGCGACCGGCAGGACAGTCGGGACGACCGGACGGCTTGCCAGAACGGGCGCGATCACGACGTGCGCCGCGGCTTTGGCTGCAGGCGCTGCCGCCGCACCTACTTCCAAGAATCCTTTGGCGATCAACGCGGGCCGAAGCTCTTTCAGGGCGTTGTGAGGTACAGCTATCCAGAGCAGGTCTCGGGCTCGCGTCGCCGCGACGTACCCAATGCGGCCCAACTCTGTCGTGACCCCGCCCAGCATTTCCTTCACGTGCCCCTTGGTAGTCACATACAGGACTGCGTCCAGGCTTTCTCCCTTGGCCTTGTGCACAGTGTCGATCCGCAGTGCCGTTGCATCGTCATCAGCCAAGTCCTTGGCGCTGATCAGCGGCGTGCTCGGCAACGCCTTCTTAGAAATCTTGTTGCCGAGGTTGGCGACTTGCGTGAAGCCGAAGTCGTTTTCGAGGTCGGTCAGCAGCACTTTGATACGCGCCAGCAGCTGGGCGTGCCACTCCTTGTCGCCCACCAGGGACGACGACGGCAGCCCGGTTGCAGGGTTGCGGGTGAAGGCCCAGATCGCCTTGCGCAGTTTCCGGTCATCGGGCTTGTCGGACGGTTGCGTGATCTGGCTCACCAGGCCGTGAGGTGCGTTGTCCAGCAGTGCGACCACCGCGACGGCTACGCGTTGGAACGCCTTGAGCAAGTCTTTGCGGCGATCACGCAGCACCGCGGCGGCGGCGAACAGCTTGACCAGGCCTTGGCCAACCGGTGCCTCGTCGCCACGAAGTGTCCCAGCCAACTTCTTGGCTCGGCACAAGATGGCGGAACGCTTGATGTCCGCGCCGGCGGCTGACATGGCACCCTGGAATGAAGAGATGAGCTGGGGGTGCTGGTCTCCCTTGTAGCCGGTGAAGAAGGCACCGTGTGGCGTGCCGGGCGCGGGCCGTTCGGCGACGTCGACGCGGCCGCACAGGCCATTGGCCAAGTCCACGATACAGGGGGCCGAACGGAAGTTCTTCTTCAGCGAGTGCTGCTGAACACCGGCGCGCTGGTGGTATTCGGTGAGGAACTTTCCGTCGGCGCCCGCGAACTCATAGATGCCCTGATTGGGGTCGCCGATCAACGTCACGCGAGAGCCGGCACCTATCAGCAGTTCCAGGATGGCCTGATGGACCGACCCGATGTCTTGGGCTTCGTCGATCACGATGTGCGGATAGCGACGTGCAAGTGCGGCGAGAAGTTTCGGTTGCTCCTTCAGCGCCCGGTAGGCCCAGTAGCGCCCGAGGTCGTGGGTATAGGCGCCCGTGCGGCCCAGCTTTGCGATGAGGTTGCGCGCGATGGAGGTGTCGACCAGGTCAGGTTGTTCGTTGAAAACGTAGAAGAAGACCTCCTTGCCGTTGACAAACGCCAGCTTCAGTTCCTTGATCGACTGAGGAAACGATGACGTCGAGAACTTGAAGCCTTCCAGGAACGTTTCATCGCCCTTCACAAGGAAGGCCGCCCGCGGCGACTGCATCGTCCGATGGCAATGGGGCCGGATCATGTGCGTGGTGATGAATCCGTCGAGCGTGTCGATGTCCACCCGCGATCGGCCGGCGTTGGACGGCAGGCTGCCGGCCAGATCGTCATAGGACCTGCGGAAGGTGTCGACCGCTACGTTGGAAAAGGACAGCAGCGCCACGCGACCGCGCGCCTCGCCGAGATTTCGCCGCATCTGCACAACGCGGTGCACGGCGGTCTTGGTCTTGCCACTACCAGCGCAAGCGATGACGCAAAGCGGCACCATCGGCGCGTCGACGACGCCTTGCTGCTCAGGGGTGAGGCCGCTCATGAGGCCGACGTCGCTGCTGCTTTGCAGACGTGCTTGATGGCGTCCTTTATGTAGGCCGGCACATTGAAGGAGACCGTCTCGTCTGAAATGACCTGCGCCAGCGACTGAGCAAAGCTGCCTTTCTGGACGTTCTTTGTCTTGCGTTCGAACATGCCGCAGAACAGCGCCTTGGCCTTGGCAGCGTCACCGACCTCCGCGGCGACGGTGGTTCCGAGTGACTTGGCGATACGAGGCCGCAGCTCCTTCAGCGCCTTCAGCATGGCGGCGCGGTTGTCAGGATCCAGGGCCAGGTCGTACTCGAAAGTCTTGAGGCCATAGAACACTTTGACGTGGCTATCCTCGCGAGCCTTCATCTTCGCGGCGTTCGCCGAGACGGTGATGGTGTCTCCTGGCGCGGGATATAGCGGCTCGGCATCGTCGTCTTCGTCCTCAGTCGCTGCCGAAGCTGCTGTAGGTGCCGGTGCTACTGCCGGTGCCGCTACTGTAGGTGCCGCAACTGGTGCGGCCACCGCTGGTGCTGAAGGCGTAGCAACTGCGCCCGCTGGGACAGGCTTGGGCGCCACCGGGTCGGCATCTGTGAGGACCGCCACCGGGATCTTCAGCGCCTTGTCGCCGAAGAGAGGCAAGAACGAATCGAAGTTCAGCCCCTCGACACTGATCAGGCTCACGCCATGCTGGCGCAGGTTGAAGCCCATGCGCTCGGCGAGCGCGTCTACCATCATGAGCTCGGCCGCGCCTTCGACAAAGATGACCCGACGAGCAAAGAAGAGCTCAGCGCGTGTGACATCGAGGTAGCGCTCTAGCTTCTCGCGTTTCCCTTTGTCGAAGGTAATGCTGCGGGGAAGAAAAGTCTCGACCGCAGCGCCCGTGTCGACGAGGCACACCAGGCTATCCAGGTCGGCAATGCTTGCGAAGTTGGGCGAGTGGCTGGTGACAAACAGCTGGACCGGCTTCTCGCCGTCGATGGCCTGGATGGACTGCAGGTACTGCAGCAGCACGGCTTGAAGCTGCGGGTGCAGATGTGCCTCCGGCTCCTCAACGATCAGTCCGCGGTAGCAGGAGTCCGGGTTCTTGGTCAGCTCGCTGAGCACGACCGCCATGTAGATCAGGTTGTTGAATCCCAGCCCGTTCTGCTCGATCTCGAAGGCGTCCACGACCAACGACAGCCGGGACTTCAAGCTCTTGAAGTTGCTGGCGCTCAGGCCGACTTCCAGCAACTGCGCGAGCTGCGTGCCTAGCATGGACTGATGCCGGGTGTCGATGGCCTTCTGTGTATTGACGATGGGCAGGTGCTTCTTCAGCTCTTTGTCGAGATCCTGCAGCGCTTTGTCGATGCCTTTGACACCGTCTTCCTCGGCCAAGAGTTGCAGCAGCCGTGCAAGCTGGCTGGTGCGGCCGGGCTTGAGGCCTTGCGACGCGTCGCGCAGCGGCGGCAGGTAGACGCCCCTGAGATTCTCCATCATGTCCGTCGTCAGGCCGACGTCCTCATGCTCACCGCACCATCGCTTGGCGCGCAGGCGGCCGCCCTTGTCGGGTTCCGAGTAGCGGATCTTGATGTGCGCTTCGAGTTTTCCTGCCGCGTCAGGCACGAGGGCGGCCAGGAAGTCCGCTTCATCGTCTTCGTCCAGCCCGCTGAACACGTACTCGAAGACGATGTCGCCAGATGGGACACCGCCTTTGGGTCGATGCACGTCCTCTTCGTCGAGGCGCGGGTAAGGCTCGTCGTGCCCAGCCAGCAGCGAGCGCAACGCGTCGACCACCGCCGTCTTGCCGACGTTGTTGCCGCCGACCAGGACATTCAGGCCGGCCTGAAATGACAGCTCCGCATGCGCGAGCTTGCGGAAGTTCTTGATGACCAGTTTGGCCAGGTGCATTGTTGGTCTCTCCTTGCCTGAAGGATCTCTTCCTTGCAGTGCATCTCGTCCCGAAAGTGGCCCGTGGCCACCAGGTTCAGCGACCTTTGGCGGGTGCCGGTGCTCCTCCGTACATCGAATGCTAGCTGACCGGCGCGCCGGTTCCGCATGTATGAGATATGCGGCGAAGATCCCGTGCTGAGGCCGCCGGCGTGGGTATCAACCGCGATATCGCGTTCTCCAAATCGACCAGTACGAATGCGAACGCCGGGTCCAACGGCCGGTTCCGGAGGCGAAGCTGCCGGCCAATCCCTTCTAGGCCACTCGACTGCTTCCCGCAAAAGCGGTCACTGGAGGCGGCATTGTCGAATGACCGAGTTCAGTCGAGGCTGTGTGAAAACACTTCCCCCCGCGCTGCTTCAAAAATAAAATCAGGTCACCCGTTCTAAGCGAGGTGGCCCATGAAGCGATTCATCGAAGGCGCAGACCGACATCAGGTCACGTTGCTACCGGAGTGCCTTGAGGACTTTGTTGGCGAAGACAACCCGGTGCGCATTGTCGATGCGTTCGTTAACGAGCTTGATCTGCAGAAGCTCGGCTTTGACGGTGCCGATCCCGCTGTCACCGGTCGACCTGGTTACCACCCGTCGGTCTTGCTCAAGCTGTACATCTACGGGTACCTTAACCGCGTCCAGTCGAGTCGCAGGCTAGAACGTGAAGCGCAGCGCAATGTCGAACTCATGTGGCTCACTGGCCGCCTGACCCCTGACTTCAAGACCATCGCCGACTTCCGGCGTGACAACGGCAAGGGCATCCGAAACGTCTGTCGACGCTTCGTCACCTTGTGCCGGGAATTGAACCTTCTCTCGCAGGCCATAGTCGCCATCGACGGCAGGAAGTTCAAAGCAGTGAACAACCGAGATCGCAACTTCACGCAAGTAAAGATCGAACGTTTCCAGCAGCAGGTCACCGAGAACATCGAGCACTACCTTGCTGAATTGGAACGGGCCGACCGCACACAACCGGCCGGACTGCAACTCAAGACCGACCGGCTGCACCACAAGATCGAGACGCTGCGCGAGCGCATGCAACAGCTGGACAGCCTCAAGAGCCAGATAAAAATGGAACCCGGCCAGCAGCTGTCGATGACAGATCCCGATGCTCGCTCGATGGCCACCAGCCGGCTGGGCTCGGCGGTCGTTGGCTACAACGTCCAGACGGCTGTTGATGCCGTGAATCATTTGATCGTTGCACACGAAGTGACCAACGACAGCAGCGACAGGTCGCAGCTGAGCAAGATGGGAGTGGCCTCCCGCGATGCGACAGGAGCACCCGAACTGGAGGTTGTTGCAGATCGCGGCTACTACAGTGGCGTCGAGCTCAAGGCTTGTGAGGATGCAGGGATACGTACCTATGTGCCCAAGCCGATGACATCAAACGCCAAGGCCGAAGGACGCTTCGACAAGTCTGACTTCATCTACATCGCACGCGACGACGAGTACCAGTGCCCCGCCGGGCATCGTGCCGTGTACCGATTTACGTCGGCAGAGCGCGACATGCAGATCCGTCGCTACTGGAGCAGCGCATGCACGAGCTGCGCGATCAAAGATCAGTGCACCCCGAGTAAGTACAGACGCATCTCGCGCTGGGAACACGAGGCCGTGCTTGAGGCGGTGCAACGTAGGCTGGAGCACTTGCCCGACGCGATGAAGATCCGAAAGCGCACCATCGAGCACGTCTTCGGAACACTCAAGCACTGGATGGGCTCAACGCACTTCCTGACCAAAAAACTAGGCGGCGTGAGCACAGAGATGAGCTTGCACGTGTTGGCTTACAACCTCAAGCGCGTCATGAACGTGTTGGGTATTTCTAGAACGATGAAGGCGATGCGGTTGGCGGGGGCATGAGCCCCTTCAAGCTTCCGTCTGCGCCCTCGCAAGCAACACCAAGGTCCAAATGACGCTCCCGGCCGCGTCCGGGTGCTGGATAAATCGCGTTCGTCTTGTAGCGCCCCGGTTGGCACCTTTGCGTCGAGCGTTTCTACACAGCCTCAGTCTGAAGCGGACCCTTGTCTGCAAAGGCTCAACGCCACCGGCAACTAACGAGGTACTCCTACGCGGCTGAGCTGTCTTGCGCCCCGAACCGCCGCCGATAGTCTCGCGGCGCCACGCCCAGGTGGCGCCGAAAAGTCACGCGCATGCGCTCCTCGTCGCCGAAGCCACACAGCCGCGCGATCTGGTCGACGTTACGGGGCGAGTCTTCGAGCATGCGCCGCGCTGCCTCGAGCCGGAACACCTCAAACGGCCTTGGCCGGCGTACGGCCAGTTTTTCTGCTTATAGACACGGGCGAAGTTGCGTGGGCTCATGCGGGCCTGGTCGGCCAGCACGGACTGCACTGTCGGAAAGCGCTGGCCCATCATGTCGCACATGAGCGAGTGCGTGGTGGCACGCTTGTGTTCGAGCAGGCCGGCCGCAGCCAGGAGGAACGCGCCGCTGCACACTGACGCGGTGCGCCGCGTTTTGGCCGACGCTCGCTGCAGCCAGCGGACGAGCGGTGCCGAGTTGTCGAGCACCTGCGCCATGCTATTCACGCTAACAACTGCGTTTGAAGCATTGTGGCGTCGACCCAACAGGGCTATTCGTCGCTATCCGTGATGCCGCCCTGTGTCGAATCGACGCGTTCCATGTTCTCAAGGAGCCTGAGCAAGTAGTGCAGCGTGTGGACCGTATCGTTCATCGAAAAACCATCCAGCACCTGCTCGTAGAAGTTGTGAATCTTTGGAAGTGCCTCGACTTGCCAGACATGCCGACCCGAAGTCGTCATGGTGACCAAGCGTGAACGGCGATCGCGGCCATCGGGGGCCATCGACAAGTGGCCGTCGCGCTCCATCCGGCTGAGAAGGCCCGACAGGTTCTGCCGGCTCACCTTGAGGTATCGCGCAAGGTCCCCCACGCTCATGCCGCCGCTCGCGGACTCTCGCGACAACGCGCCTAGCACCGCCCACTGCTGGGTGGTCAGCCCCTCAGCCTCCACTGCCTTGGTCCCCGTTTTATGCAACATGTTTGCGCTTTGATACAGCCGAAAGAACACGCGGTTTGCCACCTCCATGCGCGCAATTCGATCATTTTCACTAGGGATAACCATGGCTTTTTGGTGTGGAATGAGATGGATCAATGAGGGATCGGAGTCTATGATAGGTCAATACATTGACATAAATAGCAGTTCTCGATGGGTTTGCGGGACCCACGACAACTAGCTTCAACCCAGGAGAGTACATGCAGAGATTTAAAGGAAAGACCGTGGCCGTGACTGGCGGCGGCGGCGGTATCGGGGGCGCAACCTGCCGGCGGTTCGGCGCGGAGGGCGCGGGCGTGGCCGTGCTCGACCTGAACCTGGAAGCCGCCAACGTGGTGGCGGACGCGATCCGTTCTGAAGGCGGGCGCGCCGAAGCCGTGCGCTGCGACATCACAGACCGGGCGAGCGTCGATGCGGCCATCGCGGCGGTCGAGCAGTCGCTCGGGCCGGTCGACGTGCTAGTCAACAACGCCGGATGGGACATCTTCAAGCCCTTCACCAAGACCGAACCCGCGCAATGGGACAAGCTCATCGCCATCAACCTCACGGGCGCGCTGCACATGCACCACGCCGTGCTGCCCGGCATGGCCGCGCGCAAGGCCGGGCGGATCGTGAACATCGCATCCGACGCGGGCCGTGTGGGCTCGTCGGGCGAGGCGGTGTACGCGGCCTGCAAGGGCGGCTTGATCGCATTCTCCAAGACCATCGCGCGAGAGCACGCCCGCCACGGCATCACGGTCAACGTGGTGTGCCCGGGCCCGACCGACACCGCCCTGTTCGCCGACTACAAGCAAGGCGCCGGCAACCCCGAGAAGCTCATGGAGGCCTTCACGCGCGCCATTCCACTCGGGCGCATCGGCCAGCCGGACGACCTGCCGGGCGCCATTCTTTTCTTCGCCAGCGACGACGCCGCCTTTGTCACCGGTCAGGTGCTCAGCGTCTCCGGCGGCCTCTCGATGAACGGCTGAGCCCGTCTCTCCCCACAACAAGGAACTCATCATGGAATTCGAAGACATCCTCTACGAAGTGCGCAACTGCGTGGCGTGGATCACCATCAACCGCCCCGAGAAGATGAATGCCTTTCGCGGCACCACGTGCGACGAACTCATCAAGGCGCTCAACAAGGCCGGCTACGACCGCGACGTGGGTTGCATCGTGCTGGCCGGCGCGGGCGATCGCGCTTTCTGCACCGGCGGCGATCAGTCGGCGCACGACGGCAACTACGACGGCCGCGGCACCATCGGCCTGCCGATGGAAGAGTTGCACACGGCAATCCGCGATGTGCCCAAGCCCGTCATCGCACGGGTGCAGGGTTTCGCCATTGGTGGCGGCAACGTGTTGTGCACCATCTGCGACCTCACGATTTGCTCCGAGAAAGCGATTTTCGGTCAAGTAGGTCCGAAGATGGGGTCGGTGGATCCGGGCTATGGCACCGCCTTCCTGGCACGCGTGGTCGGCGAGAAGAAGGCGCGCGAGATTTGGTACCTGAACAAGCGCTATTCGGGTGCTGAAGCCGTGGCGATGGGTCTGGCCAACATCTGCGTGCCGCCCGAAAAGCTCGACGAGACGGTGCAGGAGTGGGCCGAGACCATCTGTGAGCGCAGCCCCACTGCGATCGCGATCGCCAAGCGCAGTTTCAACATGGACACGGCGCACCAGGCTGGCATCGCCGGCATGGGCATGTACGCGCTCAAGCTCTACTACGACACCGAGGAGTCGCGCGAGGGCGTCAAGGCGCTCACGGAAAAGCGCAAGCCCGATTTCCGCAAGTACGCGAAGTAAGGGGTGCGCGATGAACCCGTATCTTGACGACGACCTTGAGGCGCTGGCCGGCCACGCGCGCCGCTTTGCCACCGAGCGTGTGGCGCCTGGCTTTCTGGAGCGCGACCGCACCCGCGTGCTCGACCGCGGCCTCATGCGCGAGATGGGCGAGATGGGTTTCATCGCGCCCGAACTGGCCGAAGCCCATGGCGGCCAGGGCATGGGCTGCCTGGCCGCAGGCGTGATCCACGAAGAGATCGCGCGTGCCGACCTGAGCATCTCTTACATCAACCTTCTGGCTTCTCTGAATGGGCAGATCCTCGCGGAACACGGCCGGCCAGACGTGGTGGAACCGTGGCTCGCCAAACTCACGCGTGGCGAGGCGCTGTTTGCCATCGCGCTGACCGAGCCGCGTGGTGGCTCGGATGCGGCGAACCTGCGGCTGCGCGTGGAGCGCGTGGGTGACGACTACGTCGTCAATGGCGAGAAAACCTCAATCTCGGCTGCAGACCAGGCCGACGCGGTGGTGGTGTTCGGGCGCACCGGAACGGTCGACGCAGGCGCGCACGGCGTCACCGCGCTTCTGGTCCCGACCGATGTACCGGGCCTCACACGCAACCGCTTTGATTGTCATGGTCAGCGCGCGATCGGCCGCGGCTCGCTGTTCTTCGAGAACGTGCGCGTGCCTGTGAGTCACCGGCTCGGCGACGAGAACAAAGGCTTCGTGCAGGTCATGCAAGGTTTCGACTTTTCGCGTGCGTTGATCGGCCTGCAAGTGCTGGCGGTGGCCCGACTCGCGCTGGACGAGACTTGGGAATACGTTGCCCAGCGCGAGGCCTTTGGCAAACCGCTGTCGGCGTTCCAGGGCGTGTCGCACCCGCTTGCCGATTTCGACACGCAGGTGGAGGCAGCGCGCCTGCTGTGCCTTCAGACCTTGTGGCTTAAAGACCGTGGCGCACCGCACAGCGCCGAAGCCGCCATGTGCAAGTGGTGGGCGCCCAAGCTGGCCTACGACGCGATCCATCAATGCCTGCTGATGTTCGGCCACGGCGGCTACGACCGCGGCCCGATGGAGCAGCGCCTGCGCGATGTGCTGGGCTTCCAGATCGGCGACGGCACGGCCCAGATCATGAAGACGGTCATTGCTCGCACCCGCGCCGGGCGCAAGGCGGTACCAGCCTGAGCGCTGGCGGCTGCGCACGAATCCGATACAAAAACAGGAGACAACACCATGCAATTCGACGCCGTCCTGATTCCGCCCCGCCGGGCCGCCATGGTTGCGCAGGGGCTGTGGCATGACCGCACCATCAACGACGACCTGGATGCCTGCGTGGCGCTGTGCCCCGACAAGATCGGGCTGACTGCGCTGAAGGTCGAAACCGGCGAAGTCACGCGCATGAGCTACCGCGAGATGGCGCGCATGGCCGACCGCATCGCCGTCGGGCTCACGCGCCTGGGAATTCAACGCAACGATGTGGTGTCGTGCCAGTTGCCCAACTGGTGGCAGTTCACGTTGCTCTATTTGGCGTGTTCACGCATCGGCGCAGTGCTCAACCCATTCATGCACATCTTTCGAGAGCGTGAGCTGTCGTTCATGCTCAAGCACGGGGAGGCCAAAGTCATCATCGTGCCTCAGACCTTCCGAGGCTTCGACTTTGAGCAGATGGTGCAAGGCTTGAGCCAGAGTCTTCGGGATTTGCAGCATGTGGTTGTGATCGGCGCAACGGAGGCCGACGGCACGCCGGCCGCGCACAGCTTCGAGGCCCTTCTGAGCAATCCAAGGTGGGAAGACGAACCTGAGGCTCAGGCCATCCTCACGCGACACCGCCCCGGCCCGGACGACGTGACCCAGCTCATCTACACCTCCGGCACCACCGGCGAGCCGAAGGGTGTCATGCATTCGGCCAACACGGCCATGGCCAACATCATTCCTTACGCGCAACGCCTGCGCCTCGGTGCCGACGACGTGGTGCTGATGGCCTCACCCATGGCGCACCAGACCGGCTTCATGTACGGCCTGATGATGCCGATCATGCTGAGGGCACGCGTGGTGCTGCAGGACATCTGGGACCCGATCAAGGCCATCGAATGGATCCGGGCGGAGGGCGTGACCTTCACCATGGCGTCGACGCCTTTCCTCACTGACCTCACACGTGGCGTTTCCGAGAGCGGGCAGGGCGTGCCGAGCCTGCGCACCTTTCTTTGTGCGGGTGCGCCCATTCCAGGACCTCTCGTGGAGCAGGCGCGCAGCGTGCTTAAGGCAAAGATCGTTTCGGCCTGGGGCATGACCGAGAACGGCGCCGTCACCACCATCGAGCTGGACGACGACGACGAGCGTGCCTTTGCCACCGACGGCAAGCCGCTTGCCGGCGTCGAGGTCAAGGTGGTCGATGTTGACGGCGCCAGCCTGACGCCTGGCGAATCGGGAAAACTCCTGCTGCGCGCCTGCTCGAACTTCGGCGGCTACTTAAAGCGCCCGCACCTCAATGCGACCGATGCGGACGGCTGGTTCGATACCGGTGACCTTGCCCGAATCGATGCGCATGGATACGTGCGCATCACAGGCCGCAGTAAGGACGTGATCATCCGCGGCGGCGAAAACATCCCTGTTGTGGAAATCGAGTCGCTGCTCTACCGGCATCCGGCTGTGCAGATGGCGGCCATCGTCGCTTACCCCGACGAGCGGCTCGGCGAGCGCGCGTGTGCGGTGGTGGTGCCACGGCCAGGCGAGCAGATCGACCTAGCCTCCATCGTCGAGTTCCTCAAGGCGCAGAAGGTGGCGCTGCAGTACATCCCGGAGAAGTTGATCGTGCGCGAGGCAATGCCTTCGACGCCGTCCGGAAAAATCCAGAAGTTCAAGTTGCGCGAATTGCTGCGCACGGACGCCGCGTGAGTCAGCAGTCGTTACAACAACGGAGACAAGAAGCGATGAATACGAATCCATTTTTGAAGCAGCGTCGCGCCTTATGCGCGTGTGCGGTTGCCACTGCTCTGGGCTTTGCTGGCACATCAGGCATCGCCCAGGCCCAGCAGGGCGATTGGCCGAACAAGCCGATTCGTGTAGTCGTCGGATTCGCACCGGGCGGCAGTACCGACGTGATGGCGCGCATCGTGTCGCAGTCGCTTTCCGAGGCGCTGGGCCAGACGGTGATCATTGACAACAAGCCCGGCGCCAGCGGCAACATTGCGGCCTCAGAGGTGATTCGCGCGCAGGGCGATGGCTACACATTCCTGATCGCGCCGACCTCGGTGGAAACGGCGAATCCATCCTTGTTCAAGTCGACCATCCTGCCGTCGCGTGACCTGATGCCAGTGGCCAGACTGTCGGTGCGGGACCCGGCGCAGTGCACGCCAGCGGCGTGAACTTCACCGCAGGCGGCGAGGTGCCCTGGGTCTCCGAAGGCATGTTCGGGCTCGACCAGGGGCTGATGGTCCTCATGATCGAGAACTACCGCACCGGGCTTCCCTGGCGACTGACCCGCAGCATTCCCTGCCTGCGCGCCGGCTTGCTGCGGGCGGGCTTCACCGGCGGTTGGCTCTAGCCACGGCGCTTGCCGATCGCCATGCCCGCCTTCCTTGCTGCCGCCGGTGCTGGAGGCCTCCCTGTGTCAAGCCCTGAGGATGCGGCACGCCTTGCGAACACGCGGCCGGTCGGCTGGCGAAGCCCCGAGCCGCTCTGGCGCTACCACCTGGTCGTCATCGGTGCCGGACCGGCAGGGCTGGCGGCGGCGCGCGCCGCCGCGGCGCTCGGCGCGCGCGTGGCGCTGGTCGAACGCCACGAACTCGGCGGCAACTCGTTGAGCGACGGCTGCATCCCCTCCAAATCGCTGATCCGCACCGCGCGGCTGCTGGCGGACATGCGCAACGCGGAGAACTTCGGCGTGACTGCGCCCGGCGACGCGGCATTCGACTTCGCCGCGGCGATGCAGCGCATGCGGCGCGTCACCGCCCGCATCAGCCGACGCGATTCGGCCATGAACCTCGCGCGCGCAGGGATCCATCTCTTCTTCGGTGTGGCCCGCTTCACCGGCCCGGAGTCGGTCGAGGTCGACGGCATGCCGCTACGCTTCAAGAAGGCGCTCATCGCAACGGGTTCGAAGTCCGTGCTGCCGGACCTTCCGGGCCTGGACGAAGCCGGTTACCTCACCAACGAGACGGTGTTCGACCTCGAAGTCCTGCCGGCCAGCCTGCTGGTGATCGGCGGGGGGCCGCTCGGTTGCGAGCTGGCCCAGGTGTTCGCGCGCTTCGGGTCGCGCACGCTGATCTCGCACAGCGAGCCGCTCTTCCTCCCGCAGGAGGAGCGCGACGCAGCGCAGATGGTGTCCGACGCACTGGCGCGCGACGGCGTGGAGATCCACCTCGACAGCACCGTCACGCGCGTGCGCATCGAAGGCGGCCGCAAGGTGGTCGACCTTCTGAACAACGGAAACACCACCAGCACCCGTGTCGACACCATCCTCACCGGCATCGGCCGCAGGCCGGCCGTGCAGGGACTGGGGCTGGAGGCGGCAGGCGTGGCCTGCGATGCGGAGGGCGGCATCCACGTGGACGACTTCCTCTGCACCGGCAATCCCCGCATCTATGCCGCGGGGGATGTGTGCCTCACGCACAAGTTCACCAATACCGCCGAGGCTTCGGCGCGCATCGTGGTGCGCAATGCCCTTCTGCTGGGCCATGAGCGGATGAGCGCGCTCACCATCCCGTGGTGCACCTACACCGACCCGGAGGTCGCGCACGTCGGCCTGTACGTGCGCGAGGCGCGCCAGCGCCGCATTCCGGTAAAGACCTTCACCATCCCGATGCACGACGTGGATCGCGCCATCGCCGACAGCGAGGAAGACGGTTTCGTGAAGATCCACGTGCGCGAGGGCACCGACACGATCCTGGGCGCGACCATTGTGGCCCGGCATGCGGGCGAGATGATCAACAGCCTTTCGCTCGCGATCGCAGCCGGCATCGGACTGCAAGCCCTGGCCGGGGCCGTCCATGCGTATCCGACGCAGGGCGCCGCCATTCGCCAGGCGGCGGATGCGTATGCGCGGACGCGCTTCACGCCGTCGCGCTTGATGCGGTTGCGTCAGTGGTGGGCACGCTGAGCCGGCCCACGCGCACATGAACCTTTGTGCAACAGCGGCGACCGAATCACCGGCAAAGGTCAGGGCGCCGGTAGCGGATGAGATGCGGCCACCGCCGCGCAGTACCGCGCGAGCTTCGCCAGCACCTGCTGCGCCGCCAGATTCGCCGCGACCACGCCGCCGTACGGGTCGTCGCTGGCCGCGGGTACGGTTTCGTCGAACGTCTGCCAGGAGATGACCTGGCGCGTGGCGTTGTCCGAGAGGGTGGCCCTGAGCGTCAGGCGCACGCGGCTGGGTGTCTCGCTGAAGTCCTGCTGCAGCCGCAGCACTTCCGTGTCGAGCCGCAGGTCGGCAGCGATGCCGCTGGTCGATGCGCCGGCGGCACGAAAACGCCCGGTGCGCTCGATGGCCGACACGATCAGCGGCGTGAGCATGCGCGCGGGCGTGTCGGCCCACTCGTTGTGGGCGAAGTCTTCGAGCTGATGGGCGGCCCGCACGTAGACGATGTGCTGGCTGTCGAAGCCCGGTGCGGCACGCGTCGGATTGACGACGAGCGCGGGCGCCGTGACGGCAGCGGCAGATGCATTGGCGTCGAGTGTGTTCGGGCCGCCGTCGAGCACATAGATGGCCGGTGGGACGGCCTCTTTCGGGAACAGAGCGGCGCAGCCGCCGGCGAGCGTCATGCCCAGCGTGGCGGCGATGCCGATGAAGGTCCTGCGCGTGCCCAAAAGGGTGGGGTGGTTCATGGAGTGGTCGTCGGCTGTGGATCGGTTTCGCCCGGGCCGTTCGGCACCGGGCTGCGCCCGCGAAGGAGACCTGCAGGGTCGCGCGTCGTCTGCTCGCTCAGTCGCCGCAGCGAGTTCGACAGATCGCTCAGTTCGCCGAGCAGGCGCTGAATCTCGGGCAGCGTGTCGGCCGCAAAGCGTTGCGCGTCGCCACCGACGGCGTTCACCGTCTTCGAAGTGGCTGTGCCCGCCAGCGCGACCTCGTTGCCCATCTTCTCGACAGCGTCGGCGGCGCGTCCCATGCGCACGACGATCGGGCCCAGCTGCTGCGTCACGCGCGCGCTGTGGTCGGCGGTTTTCGCCGCGTTGACGATGCCGGCGTCGATGTCCTCCTTGCGCGCGGCGATGGTGCGCGTGACGGTGGCGATGTCGGCGAGCGCGCTCGTCAGCGCGGCGCGGTTCTCGGGGCTGAGCAGCGCATCGATGTTGCTCGACGTGCGGTCCAGCTTGGCCAAGACAGTGGTGAGCACGTTCTCCAGCCTGGCGCTCAGCGACGGTTTGGTGCGGATCACCGGATACGGCGCAGCGGCGCTCGGCGGCAGCAGCGGTGCATCGCGGCTGCCGCCGCCGAGCTCCACGTAGGCAATGCCGGTGAGCCCCTGTGTCTTCAACACGGCCACGGTGTCGGTCTTGATCGGCGTCCCGCGCTCGATCGCGAAGGTCAGGTGCACACGCTCCGGGTTCTCCGCGTCGAGCTGGATGTCGCCGACCTTGCCGACCTCCACGCCGTTGTACTTGACCGGCGCGTTGAGGTTGAGCCCCGCGACCGACTCGTCCTCGATCGCGAGGTAGGTGTCGTACTTCTTCTGCAGCGTGCCGCCCGTGGCGATCCACAGCACGCCGGCGATCACCGCCGCACCCAGCAGCAGCACGAAGGCGCCGACGACCGTGTAGTTCACCTTGGTTTCGATGGGGTGCTCCTGTTCTGGCGGGCCGGCGCTTTCGCGGCCACGCGCTGTTCCTGTGCCTGCGCAGCGCGACCGCGCGCGCCGTCGAAAAACTGGCGGATCGACGGCTCGTCCCGTCGGGAGAGCTCCGCCATCGAGCCCACGCCCTGCACCTTGCCGTCGGCCAGCACCGCGACCCGGTCGGCCACCTGCCAGAGCAGGTCGAGGTCGTGCGTGATCATGAAGATCGTCAGCCCGAACAGGTTGCGCAGCTTGAGCACGAGGTCGTCCACGCCCTCGGCGCTGACCGGGTCGAGCCCGGAGGTCGGCTCGTCGAGGAAGAGCAGCTCCGGGTCGAGCGCCAGCGCCCGTGCCAGTGACGCGCGCTTGAGCATGCCGCCGCTGAGCTCGGACGGGTGCTGCGCGCCGACGTCGGCCGTGAGCCCTGCCATGGCGAGCTTGGCCATCGCCAGTTCGTCGATCAGCGCGTCGTCGAGCTTCGTGTGCTCGCGCAGCGGCAGGCCGACGTTTTCGCGGATGGTCAGCGCATCGAACAGGCCGCCATGCTGGAACATCACGCCCCAGCGCTGGCGCAGTGCGGCGGCGGCGTCCTCGCCGACACCGGTCAGCTCGTGGCCGAGAACGCGGATCGAGCCTGCGTCGGGCGTGTGCAGCAGGATGATTTCGCGCAGCAGCGTCGATTTGCCCGAGCCGCTGCCGCCGATCAGCGCGAAGATCTCCGAACGCTCGACCGTGAATGTGACGTCCGAGTGCACCACGTGGCTGCCGAAGCGCGTGACGACCTTGTCGATCTCGATGACGGCATCGGATGGGGCCGGTGAGCGGGTCATGTCAGAGATCCAGCGCGCTGAACACGATCGAGAAGAGCGCATCCGCAACGATCACCAGGAAGATCGACTGCACGACGCTGCGGGTCGTTTGCCGCCCCACGCTGTCCGCACCGCCCCTGGTGCGAAAGCCTTGGTAGCAACCCACGACCGCGATGATGGCGGCGAAGACCGGCGCCTTGCCGATGCCGGTGAGTGCGGTCGAGGTGACGACCGCCTTCACGAAGCGGTCGAGGAAGTCGACGAAGCCGACGTCGAGCTGCTGCCGCGCCATGACCATTCCGCCGAAGACGCCCAGCACATCGGCGAACACCGTGAGCAGGGGCAGCGCGATCATCAGCGCGATCACCTTCGGCAGCACCAGCATTTCCTGCGGATCGATGCCGAGCGTCTGCATCGCATCGATTTCCTCGGTCACCGCCATCGTGCCGATCTGCGCCGCGTAGGCCGAGCCCGACCGGCCGGCCACGATGATCGCGGTGATCAGCGGTGCGAACTCCCGCAGCATCGAGATGCCGACCAGATCGGCCACGAAGATGTTGGCGCCGTACTGCCGCAACTGGCTCGAGCCCTGGTAGGCCACGACCACGCCGAGCAGGAAGGCCAGCAGGCCGACGATCGGGAGCGCATCGAATCCGGCCGTGCGGATGTTGAAGAGCACCGGCCGCCACCGCCAGCGCGAGGGGTGCACGATGCAGTGCACTATCGACACCGCGATCTCGCCGACGAAGCCCACCATGCCGTGCGCTTCGCGCAGCGCCGAGACGGTGCCCTGTCCCACGAACGCGAGCGCACCTGGCGCCGGCGGCACCATGGTGGCGGGCCGTGCCGCTTCTTCCGTGAACTCGCGGGTCACGAGGTCCATGCGCGCTGCGAAGCGATCGGGCAAGCCGCTCATCTTCGCGTCGCCACCCGCCGTGCGGACCTTCTTCAGCAGCCGCTGGATCACCCATGCGCCGGCGGTGTCGAGCGCAGTGATACCGCATGTGTCGACGACAAGCGCACCGTCGTGGAGGGCCGGCAGCGCATCGAGGCCGTTTTCGACGTCGCCCATGTCGAGCGCGGTCCACCGGCCGCTCAGCACGAGCGATTGCGGCGAAGCCTGCGAGAACGCGGCAGGGTCGGGAGCTGCGCAGCGCGGCGATGCCGACGTGCCCGGTGGAGCGATCGCGTCGGCCACGTCAGAGAAAGGGCGACGGCGCGCTCTGCCGGCGCGCGGTTCGCACGACAACGCCGCCGGGCAGGGCGCGCGTGTTGCGCTTGGCCGCCGCGCGCCCCTGCGACGTGACGCGCATCACGATGGCATTGCCCGCGTAGCAGTGCCCACCGCGCTCCGGCGTGGCCAGCGGGATGTCGGCTTCCACCAACCCCCATCGCCGGAGCAGCTGCAGCTTGTCGATGTCCTCAGGCTGGTTGATCTCTTCGGGGAGCTGCGCGGTGCACAGCCGCTTGAGCAGGTTCCAGGCCATCAGGTGTTCTCCTCGCCGGGGGCATGACGGTTCGGGAGGCCGGCGGTGATGTTGTCCTGGCGCATGGTGCTGACCTTTGAGACTTCAGGGGGAATGAGCGCGCCGCGCAATCGGCATCGGAGTGCGGGCACGAAGCCACGGCGCCACTGTCGCGTTCGTCGCGCATGGCGTCGGTGCGCCAGCGCACTGACCCATGCGCGGCTGGCGCGCACGATCGGCGCCACGCTTTTGCTCACAAGGAATCCCATGTCACTTTTTCATGCCATCGTCTGGCTCGACCCCCACCATGCGCAGATCCTGCAGTTCGACGAGACCGAGGTGCTGGCGCAGCAGGTCAGGTCGCACATCCACTACACGCGGCATCACGACACCAAGACGCACAGCGAGCACGCGTTCTTCGCCGAGATCTGCGAAGCCCTCGCGGGCGTCGACAAGCTTCTGGTGGCCGGCTCGCCGGCGGCGCAGGCCGACTTCCGCCGCTACGTCGACAAGTTCCAGCCGCAGGTGGCAGCGCGTGTCGTCCACTGGCAGACGCTCGACCATCCGAGCGTGAGCGAGCTGATCGCGCTGGCGCGCCGCTATTTCATGGCGCATTCGGACGCGTCGGCCGGCCAGCCCGGATGAAGCGCATGTCACGCGGCAGCGCCGTGGCCGCAGCATTGCTCGGCATCTCAGTGTGGGGCGCGACTTCAGCGGTCGCGCTGGCGCAGGTCGCAGGGTCCACCGTGCTCGGCGTCGCGACGACCGAAAGCAGCCGTGCGGCGATCGGCTGGAGCGCGAAGGAAAGCATCCTCGGCCGCGACGTCTACAACGAAACCGGCGAGAAGCTCGGCAAGGCCGAGGACCTGATCATCGACCGCGTGCGCAACGTGTCGTTCCTGATCGTCGGCGTCGGCGGGGTGGGTGGCATGGGGCGCCACGCGGTGGCGATCCCCGCTGCGCAGATCCAGGTGGTCGGCGACCGGATGGTGCTGCCCGGCATGACACGAAAAGCGATGGCTGCGTTGCCGCCATTCATCTATGCGCCGATCACACGGTCGCGCAGCGCGATCGTCGAACGGGCGGAGCAGGACATCGACAACGCGCGACAGCAACTCGCGCAATGGCAGTCGCTGCCCGGCCCGAAAGCCGATCTCGAACAGGCGATGGACGAGGTCCAGGAAAAGATCGACGCAATGAACGCGGCCGATGGCGACGGCTGGAAAGCCGCCGAGCGCGAAGTGCGGCTCGCCGACGCCCGCTTGCGCAAGTACATGAAGTTCACACACCAGAAAGAGTCCGAATGAAAAAAATCATCTTCCCGCTCGCGCTCGCCGTGGCGCAGTGGATCGCGCCTTGCGCGCTGGCTCAGGGTCGCGGCGAGGCCGATGCCGCCGGAGCCAAGTCGCCACCGATGCAGGCGACCACGCCGACGGAGCGGCGCGAGGCCAGAACGGCGCGGCGACGCGCGGGCGCGGGTGCGTCGCATGGCCCGCAGCCTGGCGAAGGCGCCGGGGAACGCGACCGCGATGCGCTGCCCGCACCGCGGCTGTCGGCCGCAGAACGGCGCGAAGCGGCGTTGGAACGCAGCCATGTCAATAGCGCCGCCAACAAGGCGGGCGGCTTCTCGCGTGGCGGCAACGGGGATGCGCCGGAGAGGCAGAAGCGCTGAATCTGCGCCCGCCCATTCAGGGCGGCGCCGCTCGGACAACCCGGAGATCGACGCCCGGGTTGTCTGTGCTTCGAGACCTAGGCGCTCAGCGCTTCCTTGGTCAGTCCCCAAGCGCGACTCAGTTTGGCGCTGCGTTCGGCATAGGCAGTGCGAACATGCTCCAGCCTGGATTCGAGTCGGGAGCGAACCTTGCCCTGTGCCTTCGCCACCTGCGCTTCGATGGCATGAACCCTGTGGTCGGTCTCCTGCCCGAAGTCCGCGAGCTTCTGTCTGGCCCGCAAGGTCGTTTGCGCGAGGTCGGCCTGCGTCTTGGCCAGTCGGGCCTTCAGACGTGTCTGCGCAGCGCCGCTCGCATGCTTGTACTCGGCTTCGAGCCCGCTGATCTCTGTCTTCATCGCGCCGATGTCCTGGTCGAACTGGTCCTGCAGCACGTCCATGCGGGCACGGCGGATCACCGCGCCGCCCACGGCGTCCATCGCAGCGTCGACGGGCGTGACCCAGTCTTCCTCGACCTCGGCCACGACGGCCGTCGTGCCGGGCCGCAGGAACGTCGATGCCTCCTCGATGAAGCCCGGCCCCACGCCGGCCACCCAGTAGTCGCGCACGGTGCCCAGCAGCGTGCCGGCGGCCGCCCCGACGACCACACCCACGGGGCCGGCCAGCAGCCCGATCAGCGCGCCGACGGCCAGGCCCGTGCCGGCACCGACCCCGAAGGAATCCGCTGCCTTGCGCACGCTGACGAGGCCCTTGGCATCCTTCGAAATCACGCCCAGCGCATAGAGCGTGATGTCGCCCTCGCTGTCGAGGTGCCGCAGGGCACGTGTTCCCGCCTCCGCGGCGGCTTCGGTGTCGAAAACGACCACAAGCAGTTTGTTCATGCGTGTTCTCCTGTGCGTGAAGCGATCAACCGGTCGCGGTGCCGACAGACTTCTTCAGCCGCGCGAGGGCTGCGCTCACGTCGCTCTGGAACTCTTTCCAATGCGCGGCGCCTGCACGGTTCATTTCGGCGAGCTTGTCCTCCGCCTCGCGCAGGTCGACGCGAATTGCTGCGTTCTGCTGGTCGAGCTTCTGCTTCACGTCGCCTGCGGCGGCCGAGGCTTTCCTGTCGAGCGTCGCCATGTCGCGCTTGGCCGAAGCGATTTCGCGTTGGGCACCCGCCACGAAGCGATCGCGTCCTGCGTTGTTGTCGGCATAGTGGAAGGACGGCATGGCCTTGAGCGCGTCCTTGGTGGCGCCAGGCATCACGAGCTTGCCGTCCTGCTCGCGCACCTGGGCGATCGGCACGGCCACGTCGTGCTGGGCCATGCCCAGGAATCCGCCGGCGCCGATGATGACGTAGGAGACGCTGCGCTCGGGGTCGACGATCAGGTCCTTCACGTTGCCGATCTTGGCGCCCGTATCGTTGTAGACGGTCTTGCCCATGACGCTCTTCTTGACGCTCCATCCGAGCGCGAGGCGATCGGTTTCGGTGACGGTGACGCCGACCGTGGTGGTGGAGCCCGCGACCTGTGCCGTGGCGACGGTCGCCGTGGTCAGGACGCCGGCGATGGCGAGTGTGGCGAAAAGGATGGTTTTCTTCATGACGTGCTTTCAGTGGTTGGGAGTTCTTCGCCTGCAGTCTCGGCGCCCCGGGGGGCACGGTCTGTGCGATAGCGCACCGCCATGCCGACGAACGATCGCGTCACGCGGGCGCGACGCATAGCGCGCCTGCGGTGGTTTCGTCCGTGCGGAAGCGCACATAGAAGCGCGTGTTTCAGCACTCCTTTTCGGCAAGTGCGGCGAATTCAACACAACGAGATCCTTTGGTGGATTCGACTGCAGAACCGCTTTATAAGTACGCAAGCGAACATAGTGTTTCTTTGTCAAAAAAGGCTTCGTCAGGCCGCCTGCAGTTCGTCGACAGTTCCCAAACCGAGGATTTTTTGTGCCGCATTCGATCGACCCCAAGCGGAACCATCTGCTCGCCTCGCTTCCCGAGGGAGAGTGGGCGCGCTGGCGCGACCAGCTCGAGATGGTGTCGCTGCCGCTCGGCAAGGTGCTGCACGAGTCCGGCGGGGTGCAGAGCCATGTGTACTTTCCGACGACGGCGATCGTGTCGCTGCTGTACGTGATGGAGAACGGGGCCTCGGCGGAGATCGCGGTGGTCGGCAACGAGGGTGTGGTGGGCATCTCGCTCTTCATGGGCGGCGAGTCGACCACCAGCCGCGCCGTGGTGCAGAGCGCCGGTCGTGCGTTTCGCCTCTCCGCCGCTGTGATGAAGGACGAGTTCAATCGCGCGCCGGTGCTCCACCTGCTGCTGCGCTACACGCAGGCGCTGATCACGCAGATGGCGCAGACGGCCGTTTGCAACCGCCATCACACGCTCGACCAGCAGCTGTGCCGATGGCTGCTGTTGAGCCTGGACCGCCTGCAGGGTGACGAGCTGCTCATGACGCAGGAGCTGATCGCCAACATGCTCGGCGTGCGCCGCGAGGGCGTGACCGAGAGCGCGCTCAAGCTGCAGAAGGCCGGCCTGATCCGCTACTCGCGAGGGCACATCACGGTGCTCGATCGCCCCGGCATCGAGAAGCGTACCTGCGAGTGCTACGCGGTGGTGAAGAAGGAGTACGACCGCCTGCTGCCCGACTGCAAGGCCGTCTGAAGGCAGGCGCCCCGACTCAGGTGATGAGCCGGTTGTTGAAGGCGTAGTGCGTCAGGTCGCTGTTGGTCGTCAGGCTCAGCTTTTCCAGCAGGCGCGAGCGGTAGGTGCTGACCGTCTTGACCGAAAGCGCCAGGCCGGTCGCGATGGCGCCAGTGGTCTCGCCCTGGGCCAGCTTGTAGAACACCTGGTATTCGCGCTCCGACAACTGGTCGTGCGCGGGGCACACGTGGCGGCGGTTCATCTGGTTGGCGAGCAGTTCGCCCACCGCCACCGAAAAGTAGCGGCGACCAAGCGCCAGCGTGCGAACGGCTTCGACGATGTCGCGCGGGCCGCAGTTCTTCTCGAGGTAACCGCACGCGCCCTGGCGCAGCGATTCGATGGCGTAGTGCACGGCCGGGTGGGTGGTGAATACCAGCATGCGCAGGTCCGGTGCGGCTTCGTGCAGCGCCGCCACGGCAGTGAAGCCGTTCGGGCCGGTCTCGGGCAGCTCGAGCACGAGCACATCCAGCTTCTTCGCGCGCTTGATCAGTGCTTCGGCTTCGGCCATCGAACTCGCCTCGCCCGCGATGCGCAGGTCGACGTGCTCCGAGACGAGTCGGCGAAGACCTGAGCGAACCACGGGGTGCGGGTCCAGGATGGCGATGTCGATCATGTGGGCTTTCGTGGATGCCGACCGCGATGGCGGGGGCCTGGCGCCACTGTCGGCGCATCCGGATGCGGCGTCTGTGCGCTGTCGTACGCAGGCGCGCGTCGCGCTGGCGCTGCCGTTCAGGCGTTGACCACGCTCGCGGGTCGAGGTGCCACGTTCATGAGGCGGCCCATCTCCTTCTTGACCACCCCATAGCATTCGCAGGTGCGGTCCGCCAGGCCCGCGCGGTTCAGCACAGAGATGTGGCCGCGCCGGTAGCGGATGTGGCCTGCAGCCTGCAGCCTGCCTGCGGCTTCGGTGATGCCCTCGCGCCGCACGCCCAGCATGTAGCCGATCAGCTCCTGCGTCATCGTCAGTTCACCAGAGGGGATGCGGTCGAGCGTCAACAGCAGCCAGCGGCACAGTTGCTGCTCGATGGAGTGGAAGCGGTTGCACGCCGCCGTCTGTGTGGTTTGCGCGATGAGTGCCTGCGTGTAGCGCAGCAGCAGCGTCTGCAGCGCGCCGCCGCGTTCGAACTCGCGCTTCAGCACTTCGCGGCCCAGCCTGAAGGCCTGGCCGGCGGTCTGCACCGCCGCGAAGCCCGGGATGCTCCCGCCGCCCATGAAGAGCGGAATGCCCACCACGCCTTCGTGTCCGACGCCTGCGGTTTCGGACGAGGCGCCCGAGCTCGTCACGTAGTGCAGCGAGACGATGGCCGACCCGGGAAAGTAGGCATGCCGGAGCGGCAGTCCCGGCTCGTAGAGTGCCTCGCCCAACCGCAGCGCCACCGGTTCCAGGTAGGCCGCGATGGCGGCGAAGTCCGAGGGTGGCAGGGCGGCCAGCAGGAGGTTCTGCCGCGGGTCTTGGAAGGTGGCCACGCTAGCCGCTCACGATCGGGCTGCGGCCGTCTTCGGCGAACTCCACGCCCACGCCCCGGTAACCGACGAAGCGGCACGACGCGTTGAAGATCGGCTCTCCGCTCACGCGAAAGTGCTGTCGCACGCCATCGGCGCCCGCACGCGAAAACACGAAGTCCAGGAACGGCTGGCGGTTGGCGATGAGCGTGCGCAGAGCGCTGCGCTGCGCTTCGTCCCAGCCCGTCGCGGCCATGAACAGTGCCGCGCCGGGCGGGGTCTCGGTGGCCACGCCGTGCATGTCCATGGTCGGTCCGGGCATGTCGAGCAGGCGCCCCTGGTCGTCTTCCTCCCAGTGCCAGTCGGAGGCCAGCTGGGTGAGCCGCCGGTAGCGCGCTTCGCTTGCCTCCAGGGCTGCGGTGCGCTCGCGCACGGTCTGTTCGAGCACCTCGTTGTAGCGCGCCAGTTCCTTGTAGAGCAACCGCACCTCGAGCATGTTGTGGATGCGCGTGCGGACCTCGAGCAGGTCGAAAGGCTTGCTGATGAAGTCCCGCGCGCCCGCCTGCAAGGCGCGCAGCTTGTGCGCGGGCTGGGCCGTGAGCACGATCACCGGCAGGTAGCCGTCGCTCGCCACGGTGCCGAGCCGGTCCATCACCTCAAAGCCATCCATCCCCGGCATCTGGAGGTCCAGAAGGATCAGGTCGAACGGGCTGTCGTGGTGCAGGGGCTCGACGTCCGTCGGCGAAAGCGTGGCCACGACGTTCGTGTAGCCGGCGTCCGCCAGCACCCGTTCGAGCAGGTTCACGTTGGCGGGTTCGTCGTCGACGATCAGCAGGCGTGCGTTGTGCACGTCGGGCGGGTTCAGCATGGGGTGTCTCCTTGGGTGGCCACGGTGTCGGCGCGCGTGTGCGCCGACGTCATCGCCGAATCCAGCGTCTCCATGAATTCGTCGACCTTGATCGGCTTGGTGAGGTAGCGAAAGAAGCCCGCTTCGAGCCCTTTCTCGATGTCGCGGGCCATCGCGTTCGCGCTGAGCGCGATCACCGGCATGCGCGCGGTGCGCGTGTCGCTGGCCAGCGCACGCAGGGCGTCGAGTCCGCTCATGCCCGGCAGGTTGATGTCCATCAGGATCACCTGCGGCCGGTGGCGGCGCGCCATCTCGACGCCGCGCTCCCCGTCCTTCGCGCTCAGGAGCCGGATGTCGGGACGGCGCGCGATGAGTTTCTCGATCAGCAGCAGATTGGCCGGGTTGTCCTCGACGCAGAGCAGCGTCTGCCGCGGTGTCGCCGGGTAGGCGGGCGCGGAGGGCGGAGGTCCGAGGCGTGCGAAGCCGGAATCGAGTTCGGGCGCGCTGGCGGCCTCCAGTTCGACCCAGAAGGTGCTGCCCACGCCGACCACGCTCATCACGCCGATGGTGCCGCCCATCAGTTCCATCAGCCGCTTGCTCACCACGAGGCCGATGCCGGTGCCTTCCTCGCTGCCGACCTCCTGGCCGAGCCGGTTGAAGGGCTCGAAGAGCTGCGCCAGCTTGTCTTGCGACAGTCCCTCGCCGGTGTCCGTGAACGTCACGCGCACGCGGTCAGAGCCGGTGTCGTGGCAATCCACCATGACCGCGCCGCCGGGCCGGTTGTACTTGATCGCGTTCGACAGCAGGTTGACGAAGACCTGCTTGACCCGGGTTCGGTCGGCCTTGACGAAGTGCGGTGCGGCGAACGCCGGAAACACCATCATGATGTTGCCCTTGCGGGCCTGCGGCTCGATCATGGCCTGGCAGTCGTTCAACACGTCCTCGAGCGCGATCGACTCGGGCGACAGCGAGAGCTTGCCGGACTCGATCAGCGACAGGTCGAGGATCTCGTTGATCAGCGCGAGCAGGTACCAGCCGGCCAGCAGCACCTGGTCGATGCTCTCCTTCTGCGACGGCGTGGGGGCGGGCGTGCCGGAGTCCAGCAGCTGCGCGAAACCCAGGATGGCGTTCAGCGGCGAGCGCAGCTCATGGCTCATGCTCGACAGGAAGTCGGACTTCGCCTGGTTGGCCTTCTCGGCCGCCCGCATCGCGTCGGCGAGGTGCGCGTTGAGCATGTGCCGTGCCGCTTCGGCCTCCTTGCGATCGGTGACGTCGGTGCGGATCGAGATGTAGTTCCGGGTCTGTCCGGCGTCGTCGAGAAAGGGCGCGACCACGCTGTCGACCCAGTAGAGCGAGCCGTTCTTCGCACGATTGCAGATCTCGCCGCGCCAGGGCCGGCCGGCGGTGATGCTGCGCCACATGTCGAGCCAGAAGGCCTCGCCCTGCACGCCGGAGTTGACGATGCGGTGCGTCTGGCCCACGAGCTCGGCGCGGCTGTAGCCGGAGATGCGGCAGAAGCCGTCGTTGACCTCGACGATGCGCCCGGACCGGTCGGTGACCGACACGATCGAGTGCAGGTGGATGGTCTGCAGCAAGGCGTCGTGCTCGCGCCGGGCCGCCTCGGCCTGTTTGCGCGCGCTGTTGTCCGTGGCGATGAGCAGGTAGCCGATGACCGCTTCGGCCGGGTCGCGCAGCGCCGTGACCGACATCACCACGGGCAAGCGGCTGCCGTCCTTGCGGATGCAGGTCAGCTCGTAGATGTCTTCCATGCCGCGGCATGACTTGAACACCAGCGCCTCGAAGCCGGGCGCAATCGGCGTGGAAAGCTCGGCGCTCAGCGCGCGGGCCCGCAAAATCAGTTCGCCCGGGTCCGAGATGTCGGCCGGCGTGATGCGGTTGACCACCTCTTCGGCGGCGTAGCCAAGCATGCGCTGGGCGCCCACGTTGAAGATCTGGATCACGCCTTCTGCATCGGTCGCGATCTTGGAGAACATGGCGCTGTTGAAAATGGCCGCCTGGAGGGCGGTGGTCTGCCGCAGGAGATCTGACGTAGGGGTGGGGGGCATGAAGGTTCCTGACCTGCAGGAGGGTCGCAGGCCGCAGGCGCGTCGTCGGTGCGCTGGGATACATAGGGCCGGAGCGCCACACTGGCGGTGCGCTGTGTGCGCTGGCAGACGGTGGCGCACGAGCTCTCCTCGGAGGCTCGCGGTCTCCTCAACCAGATGCCCGGCGCGTTGCCGGGCCGAATCCGTGAAGCCGATCGCCCGCCGTTGTCTCGTTCATCCCTTGCAGGGCCTTTGCGTTTTCGCACTCTGGTGTGCCCTCGGCGGGACGGCACTGGCGCAACCGGCCGCACTGGCCGCCGCCTATCGGGAGCAGGTCGCGCAGCAGCGCGTGGTGCCACCCGACGAGGCCCTGCGCTACGCGGCGCTCGCGCTCGAGGCGCTGCAGGAGGCCGGTGTGGCGCTGACGGTGCCGCAGTACGTGGCGGTGGTCGATCGCAATCCACAGGTGCAGGCCATCCTGCTTTACTGGTTCCCGCCGGGAGAGGCCGCAACGCTCATCGGCGCATCTCCCGTTTCGACCGGCCGGGTGGGCCAGTTCGACCACTTCGAGACGCCGCTGGGCGTGTTCGACCATGCATCCGCCAATCCCGACTTCAGGGCCGAGGGCACGGTGAACGCCTTCGGCTTCCGTGGCTATGGCGCGAAGGGGATGCGTGTGTACGACCTGGGTTGGCAGCAGGCCACGCGCGGCTGGGGCAAGGGGGGCCAGAGCACGATGCGCCTGCAGATGCATGCGACGGATCCGGTCTTTGCGGAGCCCAGGCTCGGCAGCGTGCAGTCCAAGGGCTGCATCCGCATTCCCGCGACGCTCAATCGGCTGCTCGATCATTTCGGCGTGCTCGATGCCGACTACGCGAATCCCATGCCCGATGGCAAGCCGCGCTGGGTGCTGCAGGACGATCGCCAGCCGGTCGCCGACGCCGGGCGCTACCTGGTGGTGGTCGACAGCCTGCGCGACGCGCGCCCCGACTGGTCGCCCGCACCGCCGTGAGCACGTCGCGGAGGCTCTATTGCCGCGCTATGTGCGCTGGCACACAGTCGGCGATGCGAAATGGCCTCAAGGTGGGTCTTCACAAGGAGACCGGCTTGCCCCATGACCAGAACCATTTGATCCACATGCTCCCGCGCCCGGAGCGCGTGAGATTGCTTTCCATCTGCAAACCCGTCGAGCTGGTGCTCGGCGACGTGCTTTGCCGGCCTGGCGAGACGCTGCGGCATGTGCACTTCCCGGTAGACAGCTTCATATCGCTCGTGACCAACACCGACGATCACCCCGGCCTGGAGGTCGGCATGATCGGGCGCGAAGGCATGCTGGGTGCGCATCTGGCGCTCGGCGTGGCACGCGCGCCGCTGCAGGCGTTGGTGCAGGGCGGCGGCAGCGCCTGGCGCGCCGACGTGGCGGCCTTCCGGCGCGTGTGGCCGCAGAGCGCGTTGCTGCAGCGCGTGATGGGGCGGTATGTGTACGTGCTCATGGCACAACTCGCTTCATCGGCCGCGTGCCTGCGCTATCACCTCATCGCGCCGCGTCTCGCACGCTGGCTGCTCATGAGCCAGGACCGTGCCCACGCCGACGAGTTCCGCGTGACCCAGGAATTTCTCGCCTACATGCTGGGTGTCCGGCGCGTGGGCGTCACCGCCGCGGCCGGCGCCCTGCAGAACGCCGGCCTGATCGGCTACACGCGCGGGCAAATGGCGATCCTCGACCGCAGCGGGCTGGAGAAGGCCGCCTGCAGTTGCTATGCCGCCGACGCGGCGGTCTACGGCCAACAACTGGGCTGAAGAATCATGCGCTGGAAGAACACGAATGCGAAGTACGGCAGCGCCGTCATCGGCCTGCACTGGCTGACGCTGTTGCTGGTCGTCGCGGTCTATGCCTGCATGGAGCTGCGAGGCTGGGTGCCCAGGGCCAGCCCCTGGCGCGGCACGCTGAAGTCGCTGCACTTCTCGCTCGGGCTGTCGGTGCTGGTGCTGGTGGCGGTGCGGCTCGCCGTGCGCTGGGCCGCGGGTGCGCCGCCGCCGATCGTGCCAGCGCTCTCGGTCTGGCAGAAGCGGGTGGCGCGCCTCGGACACGTCGCGCTCTACGCGTTCCTGTTCGTGATGCCGATCCTCGGCTGGTTCATTCTCAGTGCGAAGGGCACGCCGATCCTGTGGTTCGGCACCAGCCTGCCGGCCCTGATGGCGCCGGACGATGCCATGGGCGAGCAGATCAAGTCGCTGCACGAAGGCCTCGCCACCGTGGGCTACTTCCTGGTGGGCCTGCATGCGCTGGCGGCCCTGGCACACCACTACCTGCGGCATGACAACACGCTGGTGCGCATGCTCCCCGCGGCGCGCCGCACCACGGGCGAGCCCTGACAACGGCCTGAGGCGTGGGAACCTCAGTCCAGCAGGACCAGGTCGCCCCGCGACTCGGCACTCTCCACCTCGTGGAGCGCAAGGGTGGTGCAGTTCTGGCCCTTGGCACCCCAGATCACCTCGACCACCGGGCCTTCCAACTTCTCGATCAGGCAGGGACCCCTGGGGATGGTGTGGCGCCGGCCGTCCTCGGCCACATAGCGGACGGGCGTCGTGACGCGCCCTGTGTGCATGGTCAGCGGCGAGGCCCGCATCGAGGGTGGGGAGGGGGAGGGAGCTGGCATGGCTGCATGTTCGTTGCGCGACGGCATCCTGACCGTTCGCCAGCGCACAGACCCTGCACCGGCGGGCTCCTAGCCTCGACGCCATGAACACCCACACCACATCACGGCGTGCCTCGCGGGGCATCGGCCGGGCCAGGACCTTCGGATGAAGCCCGAAACCGGCGAACTGCGCTCGGCGCTGGCAGGCGGGGAGGCGGATCTGGCCGCAGCGGCGTTCGGGCAGCGCGGGGTTCCGGCCGACGAAGACGCCACCGTCCGCGAGGCATCGCGTCTGCTGGCCCGGCTGTTCGACGGCTTCGCAGGCGACGGAGCGATCCGGCTGTGGGACGGCACGCTGGTGCCGCTGGGTCATCTACGCAACGCCACGCCTGCCTTCACGCTGGTCTTTCGCAACCCGCAGGTGATCGGCGCGATGGTGTTGGGGCGCGACCGGCTGCGCCTGGCCGAGGCCTACTTTCGTGGCGACATCGACATCGAAGGCGACTTCTTCAAGGCGCTGGCGCTCAAGGACCACCTGCAGGCGATCCGCCTGTCGTGGCCCGAGCGGCTGCGCGTGCTGGCGCCGGCGCTGCGGCTGGCCTGGGCCGGGTGGGGCAACGGCCATCGCTCGGCCGTCGGGACGCCGTTGCACGCAGACCGCGTGAAGGCGCATTCGAAGTCGGAGAACCGCGTGGCGGTGCAGTTCCACTACGACCTTTCCAACGCGTTCTATGCGCTGTGGCTCGATCGCGCGATGGTCTATTCCTGCGCGTACTTCGCGTCGCCCACACAGGCGCTCGACGATGCCCAGACGGCCAAGCTCGACCACATCTGCCGCAAGCTGCGACTGAAGCCGCAGGACCGCCTGCTCGACATCGGCTGCGGCTGGGGCGCGTTGCTGCTCCATGCCGCGAAGCACTACGGCGTCGAGGCGCACGGCGTGACGCTGAGCCGCAAGCAACTGGCCGTGGCGCAGCAGCGGATCGTCGCCGCGGGCCTGGGGCATCGCGTGACGGTCGAGCTGCGCGACTACCGCGATCTCGAAGGTACTGCGCGTTACGACAAGATCGCCAGCGTCGGCATGTTCGAACACGTCGGCCTGCGCAACCTGCCGGCCTACTTCGACACGGTGCACCGCCTGCTCAAGCCGGGTGGGGTCTTCCTCAACCACGGCATCACCCACCACGTCGAAGGCTGGGAGAAGACGCTGTCGACCGAGTTCATCAACCGCTACATCTTTCCCGACGGGCAGCTCGACACGGTGGGCAACGTGCAGCGCGTGATGGAGGCGAGCGGCTTCGAGATCGCCGATGTCGAGTCGCTGCGCAGCCACTACGCGTTGACGCTGCGTCACTGGGTCCGACGGCTCGAGTGGCATCACGCGGAGGCGCTGCAGTTCGTCAACGAAGCGACCTACCGGGGATGGCGCCTGTACATGGCGGCCTGCGCGCTCGAGTTCGAGTCTGGGGAGATCGGCGTGTACCAGTTGCTCGCCACGCGGCGCGACGGCGGCGTGAACCCGCTGCCGCTGACGCGCGCACATCTCTACGCCACCCGCGAGAAGGAAAAGTCATGACCTACGCAACCCTCATGGTGCATCTGCAGCCCGGCCGCTCGAACGTGGCGGTGCTCGCGTGGGCACGCCGGCTCGCGGAGCGTTTCGATTCGGCGGTCGTCGGCATCGCCGCGACGCAACCCATGCCGATGGCCGTCGGCGACGGCCTGATGGCGGCCGACCTCTATGAACTGAGCCGCGACGAGATGACCGACGAGGTCGGGCAGGCGGAGGCAGAGTTCAGGCAGGCGCTGGGCTCGACGGTTGCGGACCTCGGCTGGCGTGCGGCGTCGATGATGACCTCGCTGCCCGACTACATGGCGCGCGAGATGCGCCGTGCCGACCTGCTGCTGACCGGCGTCGACGCCAGCGACTACTTCGACAACATGCGACGCGTCGACACGACCGACCTGATCATGCGCGCCGGCCGACCGGTGCTGTTGGTGCCTGCGCGGGTCGAGACGCCGCGCATGGACCGCATGATGATCTGCTGGAAGGACACGCGCGAGACGCGTCGGGCCGTGGTCGACGCGCTGCCGCTGCTGCGCATGGCGACGCACGTGACGCTCGCTGAAGTCCGCGGAGAAGCCACATGCGCCGAGAGTGACAGCCGCCTGGCGGACGTCGCCGCGTGGCTGGCCCGTCACGGCATCGACGCCGAGTGCGTGTCCTTGCCGACGGGCGGCGACGACGCCACAGCCTTGTTCGCCCTCGGCCAGGACCGGGGCATCGACATCACCGTCGCCGGCGCCTACGGCCACAGCCGCCTGCGCGAATGGGTGCTGGGCGGCGTGACGCGCGACCTTCTCGTGAGCGGCCAGCGCTGCTCGCTCGTCTCGCACTAGCGCCGCTGCACATCGGGCCAGCCGGTGCGTTACCGCACAGACCCGAAGGCCGGCCGCCGCGCAAGCTGGTGTCTTTGCAACCAGGACGAACCGCCATGACCAAGACCGACAGCCAGATCCAGTACGACGTGCTCGCCGAACTCGCGTGGGAGCCCTCGGTCGATGCCGCGGCGATCGGCGTCGAGGTGCACGACGGCATCGTGACGCTCGCCGGCCACGTGCAGAGCTTCAATGCCAAGTGGGAGGCCGAGCATGCGGCCAAGCGCGTGAGCGGCGTCAAGGCGCTGGCCATCGAGATCGACGTCAAGCTGCCCGGCAGCAACACCCGCACCGATGCCGACATCGCGCGCTCGGCGGAGAACGTGGTCGAGTGGATGACCTACCTGCCCAAGGACGCGGTCAAGGTGCTGGTCGAGAACGGATGGATCACCCTGAGCGGCCAGGTCGACTGGGCGTTCCAGAAGGAGGGCGCCGAGTCGGGCGTGCGCTCGCTCATGGGCGTGACGGGCGTGAGCGACCAGATCGTGCTCAAGGCCAAGGTGGCGATGAGCGCCGTGAAGGACGACATCGAAACCGCGCTGCAACGCCGCGCCCACGCCGCGGCGCACGACATCACGGTGGCGATCAACGGGTCGGACGTGACACTCGCGGGCACGGTGCACAGCTGGTCGGAGCGCTCGCTGGCGCGCCGCACCGCCTGGAGCACGCCGGGCGTGCAGCGCGTGATCGACCACATGGTCGTGACCGATTGAGGCGCCCGCCATGACCGACGTTCAAACCGAAGGCTGGGTGCGCATCATCCGCGGGGGCGACCGGGTGCTCATTCGCCCGCTGCACTCGCAGGATGCCGAGATGGAGCGTCGTTTCATCGAAGCGTTGTCGCCGGTCGCACGACGTTTCCGCTTTCTCGAAACGATGAAGACGCCGAGCGAAGCGCTCCTCAAGCAGCTGACGGTGCTCGACCCCGCGACCGATGCGGCCTTCGTGGCGGTAACGGTGACCGGCTCGCGAGAAGCCCCGATCGGCGTGGGCCGCTTCAGCGCAGACCGGGACGGCAAGGACTGCGAGTTCGCCGTCACCGTAGCCGACCCGTGGCAGCAAAAGGGCCTCGGCACGCTGCTCATGGAACACTTGATCGCGACCGCCCGCCAGCGCGGCCTGCGCAGCATGTACTCCAGCGACGCACGGGACAACGAACTGATGCGCCGGTTCGCCGCGCACATGGGCCTGCGCCACGAGCCCGACCCGGACGACGCCACCCAGGTGCGCTACAGCCTCGACCTGAAGCCGCTGCCGCCGGCCGTGAACACGCTCGCAGGGCCAGGGGCGGCGCGCTGACTCTTCACTGCGGCGTCCGCGTGGGCGCAGGCACCGCGCCGTGAACCGGCAATGCATTCAGCGGAATGCGCAGGTAGGAGACCCCGTTCTCGTCGGCCGGCGGGAGGTGACCGGCGCGCACGTTGACCTGGATGGACGGCAGGATCAGCGTGGGCACATCGAGCGTGGCGTCGCGTGCCTGCCGCATCGCCACGAACGCGTCTTCGCCGATGCCGTCGTGTGCGTGGATGTTGTGTGCGCGCTGCTCGGCGACGGTCGTTTCCCAATGCGCCGCACGCGAGGCCGGCGGATAGTCGTGGCACACGTACATGCGGGTCTCGGGCGACAGGGCGAGCAGCCGCCGCATCGAGCCGTACAGCTGATGGGCATCGCCGCCGGGGAAGTCGGCGCGTGCACTGCCGACGTCCGGCATGAAGAGGGTGTCGCCGACGAACACGGCGTCCTCGATGAGGTAGGCCATGTCGGCCGGTGTGTGGCCGGGCACCAGCAAGGCGCGGGCCTCGATGCTGCCGATCATGAAGGTCTCGCCGTCCTTGAACAGGTGATCGAACTGGCTGCCATCGGGCAGGAAGCTGCGCTCCAGGTTGTAGAGCTTCTTGAAGGTGGCCTGCACGACACGGATGTTCTCGCCGATGGCGATCTTTCCGCCGAGGCGCTCCTGCAGGTAGCGCGCGCCCGACAGGTGATCCGCGTGGGCATGGGTCTCGAGGATCCAGTCGACCTGCAGCGCGTGGCGCTTCACGCAGGCGATGACCTTGTCCGACGACGCGCTCGCGGTGTGGCCCGACTTGAAGTCGTAGTCGAGCACGGGGTCGATGATGGCCGCGCGCAAGGTCGCAGGGTCCCACACCATGTAGGTGATGGTCCAGGTCCCGGGGTCGAAAAAGGCTTGGGTGATGGCGCGGTGGTTCATGACGGGTGCTCGCTTTCGGGATTTTGAATCTATTGAAAAATAATATATCTTTGAATATAATGAAGCAACTTCTTTGACACCTCGATCGACTCATGAAATCACCCTCGCCTCCGACGCTCGACCCCGAAACACTCCGTCTTGCAGCCGACAAGGCGGTCGGCGCGCTCAAGCTGCTCGCCAACGTGGAACGCATGTTGTTGCTGTGCCAGCTTTCGCAAGGCGAGATGTGCGTGAGCGAACTCGAGGCGCAGCTCGGCATCCGGCAGCCGACCCTCTCTCAGCAACTGGGCGTGCTGCGCAACGAAGGCGTGGTCGACACTCGCCGCGAAGGCAAGAACATCTTCTACAGCGTGGTCGATCCCGACCTGCTCGAGATCCTCGCGGTGCTCTACCGTCTCTACTGTCCCAAGGAAAAATGATGACGATTGCATGGAATGCATTCACCCCCTGGTCGTCCCTGTCGGGCGGGGTGCTGATCGGCCTCGCTGCGGCGATGTTCTTGCTGCTGAACGGACGGATCGCCGGCATCAGCGGCGTCCTCGGCGGGCTGTTCAGACCGGTCGGCGGCGACGTGGCTTGGCGAGCGGCCTTCGTGATCGGGCTGGTCGGCTCGCCCGTGGTCTACGGCCTGTTCGCAGTGTTGCCGACACCGCAGATCGATGCGCAGTTAGGCGCGCTGGTGGCCGCGGGGCTGCTGGTGGGCGTCGGCACGCGCTACGGCGCGGGCTGCACAAGCGGCCACGGTGTGTGCGGACTGGCGCGCCTGTCGCCGCGCTCCATGGTCGCCACGGCGGCCTTCATGGCAGCCGGCTTCGTCACGGTGTTCGTGACGCGTCACCTGTTCGGTCTCTGAGGAAAACCATGGCCACCGGTTTCGCCTCCTTTCTCTCGGGCCTTGTCTTCGGACTGGGTCTCATCGTCTCCGGAATGGCCAACCCGGCCAAGGTGCTGGGGTTCCTCGATGTCGCGGGCGCATGGGATCCCTCGCTCGCATTCGTGATGGCGGGCGCCATCGCGGTCGCCGCGTTCGCGTTCGCGGTGGCCCGGAAGCGCACGGTCTCTCTGCTCGGCGTGGCCATGAAGCTGCCCACCGCGCGCGACATCGACCGCAGGCTGGTTCTCGGCAGCTTGGTGTTCGGCATCGGCTGGGGCGTGGCGGGCTTCTGCCCGGGGCCCGGGTTGGTCGCGCTCGGCATGGGGCAGGCCAAGGCGCTCGTGTTCGTGCTCGCGATGCTGGCAGGCATGGGCGTTTTCGAGCTGCTGGAGCGCCGCCGGCGGGCCTTGCAGCCACGTGTCACCTGAGGCCCGACGATGAACGTCGACATGGTCTGGCTCTCCACGCTGGTCACCTTCATGCTGCTCTTCGGCTACGAGGCCACGGTGGCCGTGGCGCAGCGACGCCGGCCGGAACGCATGGCGCGCACCGCGCACGCCGCACTGCGTGAGGACTGGTTCGCTGCGGTGTCGCTGCATGGGGGGTCCGAGCTGCTGTCGGTGCAGACCCTGCGCAACGCGGCGGTGCTGATCGTGGCGGTTTTGTCCCGCTTCGATCGCGCCGCAGTCCACGAGGGATAGCCAACCGCGCGGCCGCGCGTCGTGCGGTCAGGCGGATTCGAGCCACTGCCGGGCCAGGCTCTCCGGTGCGGGCGTCGCGGCGGCGTCCGCCACGATCGCGGCCTCGGCTTCCGCGCCTTGCAATGGCTCATCCACACCCGTCAGCTTCTCGAGCACGGACAGATCGGCCTCCGAGGCATCCGCACCGGCCGCCATTCGCGCCGCGATCCTCTGGCGCAGCAGCGGCAGCGCCGCCCGGCAATCGAAAATGGTGAACGGTACGCGTCGCGTTGCCGCAAGGGCGGCGAACGCGGCCCTTTCCGAATGGCGCAGGAAGGCCGCGTCGACGATCACCGGCCAGCCGCTCTGCAGGGTGGTGTCGGCCACAGCGTGCAGGCGCGCGTAAGTGCGGCGCGTGGTCTCCGGGTCGTAGATGCCTGCGGGCACACGGTCGCGGGACGAGGCCAGCGCATCGAGCCCGAACAGGCGCTTGCGCTCCACGTCGGACCGCACGCAGACCGCGCCGGCCGCTTCGAGCACGCCTTGCGAGACGAAGCTCTTGCCCGACCCCGGAAGGCCGTGGGTGATGGCGAGCCGCGGGTCGGTGCTGCGCGACAGCGTTTCGGCGAGCGCCGTGTACGCGGCCGCGTCGCAACCCTCGACGGCGTGCACGCCCTGCTGCGCGGCGAGCGTGGTCACCTGAGCGCGGACCAGCGCGCGGCACACCATGGCGAAGCGCAGGCCGGGCAGGGCGTCGTAGTCGCCGCTCGCTGAAAAGTAGGCGTTGAGAAAGCGGAAGGCCAGTGCGCGGCGGTCGTGCGCGAGCAGGTCCATGGACAGGAAGGCGATGTCGTCGACCACGTCGGTCCAGCGCAATGCGGCGTCGAACTCGATCCCGTCGAACGCGACCGCTTCGCCGTCGAGTTGCAGCACGTTGCCCAGGTGCAGGTCGCCGTGGCATTCGCGCACATGGCCGTCGCGGTGCCGTGCGGTCCACCAGGGCGCGAGGGTCGCGAGTTGCGCCTCCAACCACGCGGCCAGCGCCGGATTACCGACCGTTTCGCGCAGGCCGTGCACCACTTTCTCGTGCGCCGCGGGCGATCCGAATGCGCTGCCCGCGGGCGCCACTGCGGCATCGCGGTGGAAGGCGGCGAGGGTCTGCGCCAGCGCGTCGACGTGGTGCGGGGCCAGCGTGGCGGCCCGCAGCATCTCGCGCCACAAGGCGCCATCCGGAAACCGCTGCATGCGGACCGCGGCATCGACCGCTTCGCCCGGGCCGCCGAAAGTGGCGCCGTGGCCGTCGTCGCAGATCGGCACCACGTCGAGGTAGAGCGAAGGCGCCAGGCGGCGGTTGAGCCGCAGTTCCTCTTCGCAGAAGCGCTGGCGCGCGGCCAGCGTCGTGCAGTCGAGGAAGGGCAGGCGCAAGGGCTTCTTGAGCTTGTAGGCCGTCGACTGGCCGAGCAGCAGCCAGGAGATGTGGGTTTCGATCAGCTTCGCCGGCGCGCCGTCGCGGGCCGTGAGCGCCGCCTGCAGGGTCGCGACGCGAGCAGCGGCCCCGGCCAGGAGGGGAGAGGTGTTCACCCGACACACCATACAGGCAAGGGTGGGTTCGGCAGCGCACAGACCCGCGGACCGCAGGGCGGGAGCATGCGGCATCACGCCACAACGCCGAGGCCTCCATGAACGCCGTGCAATCAGCGCCTTCGACCCGTATCGCTTCGGCGCCGCCGCCCTGTTTCGAGTCGATGCCCGCCGCCCCGGGCACGCGGGCCTTCCTGCACCTGCTCGAGGCGTTCCGTGCCTCGGGCGGTACCGCACCGGGCGACGCGATGAGCGAAATGATGAAGGACCATCGGCGCGGCGACCTGGTCACGCTGGCGCGGCTGATCGTGTCGCGGCAGGTCTTCGGGTTCGGCTGGCGTGGCAGCCTGTGGCTGCCGATGTTCCAGTTCGATCCGGCGGACCTCTCGGTGGCGTTCGCGCCGCAGGCGGTGCGGCTCGAACTGCCCGACGCGCTGGACGGCTGGGCCGTGGCCTGCTGGTTCGCCGAGCCGCACGAAGTGCTGGGCGGGCACCTGCCGGTCGATCTGGTCGGCAACGACCTGCGTGCAGTGCGCGATGCCGCGCGCGCCACCTGCGCCCGGCTGCGGACGTGAGCGACCAGCCGCCGGCCAAGCCCGCACCGTCGTGGTGGCGCCAGCATCGGTGGGCCATCGGCGCGGCGCTGCTCGTCTTCACGGGATGCGTGGTGCTCGGCTGGCGCTGGTGGCAGGGGCCCGTGGTGCCCGTCGATGCGGTGGTGCGCCGCGACTTCGTGCAGACCGTGGTGGCCAGCGGGCGCGTCGAGGCGCCTCACCGGGTGGACATCGGCGCGCAGATCACCGGGACCGTGCAGCAGGTGCCGGTGGAAGAGGGCGAGCGGGTGCATGCGGGCCAGTTGCTGATCAGCCTGGAGTCGGCCGAACTGGCCGCTGCCACCGCGCAGGCCGATGCGGCGGCTGCGCAGGCGCAGGCCCGGCTGCGGCGGCTGCGCGAGGTGCAGGCACCGGTCGGCGCGCAGTCGGTGCGCCAGGCACAGGCCGCGCTCGTCAACGCCAACACCTCGCTCGGACGCAGCCAGGCCCTGTTCGCGCAGGGCTTCGTCGGCCGCGCCGCCCTCGACGACGCACGCAAGGTGGCCGAGCTCGCGGACGCAGAAGTGCGCTCGGCGCAGATGCAGCTCGACAGCCTGGGCCGCACCGGCAGCGACACGGCGCTCGCGGTTGCGGACGTGGCGTCGGCCGATGCCAATGCCCATGCGGCGCGCGCCCGTGCCGGCTACGCGGTGATCGTGGCGCCGCTGGCCGGCACGCTCATCGGCCGCAGCGTCGAGCCGGGCGACGTGGTGCAGCCCGGCAAGGTGCTGATGACGCTCTCGCCTGCGGGGCGTACCCAGCTGGTGGTGCAGATCGACGAGAAGAACCTGCGCCTGCTGGCGCTCGGCCAGCCGGCGCGGGTGTCGGCCGACGCGTACCCGCAGGAACGCTTCGACGCGGTGCTTTCCTATGTGAACCCGGGCGTCAACGCACAGACCGGCGCCGTCGAGGTCAAGCTCGACGTGCCGCAGCCGCCGCCGGTGCTCAAGCAGGACATGACGGTCTCGGTCGACATCGAAGTGGCGCGCCGCCCCGCCGCACTGGTCGTGCCGGCGACGTCGGTGCGCGACGCGGACGGCGCGGCGCCCTGGGTGCTGCGCATCGAGGGGCGCCACGCGGTGCGGCGGGCGCTGCGCATCGGCCTGCGCAGCGGCGGCGTGGCCGAGGTGCTCGAAGGCCTCGCCGAAGGGGACCGCGTGGTCACCATGTCCGCCAAGGCCGAGGCCGGTGCGCGCGTGCGCGCCGCTGCGGTCGCCAACCCCTGAGTGCGATGTTCAACCCGCTGCTGCCCTTCGAATGGATCGTCGCGATCCGCTTCCTGCGCGAAGGCCGCTTGCAGACGGTGTTCATCATGGCGGGCGTGGCGATCGGGGTGGCCGTGATCGTGTTCATGTCCGCGCTCATGGCCGGGCTGCAGGGCAACTTCATCCGCCGGGTGCTCTCGGCGCAGGCGCACATCGAACTGCTGCCGCCCAAGGAGGTGTCGCGCCCGTTGCGCATGGGCGCGCATGCCGCGCCGGGTGAGGTGGAAGGCGCCATCATCCAGCCGCCGCTGCAGCGGCTCAAGTCCATCGACCAGTGGCAGTCAGTGACGGCGCAGATCCGCACCATGCCCGAGCTGAAGGTGGTGGCCTCGGTGGCCGGTGGCTCCGCGCTGGTGGTGCGGGGCAACGCCAACCGCGCGGTCTCGGTGGCGGGCGTGGAGCCGGCGCAATACTTCCGCATCGTGGACCTGGAATCGAAGATCGTGCGCGGCCGTGCGCAGCTGACGACGAGCGACATCCTCATCGGCACCGAACTGGCGGACGACGTCGGCCTGCAGGTGGGCGACAAGCTGCGGCTGTCGACCGCGACCAGCGCCAGCGGGACGGACGCCACGGGCGCCGCACTGACGCTCACCATCACCGGCATCTTCGATCTCGGCAACAAGGGCGCGAACGCACGCAACACCTTCGTCGCGCTGCGCACCGCGCAAAGCTTGCTCGGGCTGCCGGGCGGCGTCACCAGCCTCGAGGTGACGGTGGAGGATGTCTATGCCGCCGAGCGCATCGCGCAGCGGATCACCGCCGCCACGGGAGTCCAGGCCGACAGCTGGATCAAGACCAACGCGGAGTTCTTCAGCGCCGTGAACGCGCAGACGCTGGCCAACACGGCGATCCGCTTCTTCGTCGGCCTGTCGGTCGCGTTCGGCATCGCCAGCGTGATGGCCGTGGTGGTGGTGCAGAAGGCGCGCGAGATCGGCATCCTGCGCGCCATGGGCATTTCGCAGGCGCAGATCATGCGGCTGTTCCTCCTGCAGGGCGGGCTGCTCGGGCTGGCGGGGTCGGTGGCGGGCTGCCTGCTGGGCGCCGGCATCCTCGTGCTGTGGCAACGCACCGCACTCAATGCAGACGGCACGCCGTTGTTCGCGCTGGCGCTGGAGCCGATGCTGTTCGTCTATGCGCTGCTGCTGGCCATGCTCACCGGCCTGGCCGCGGCCTTCGCGCCGGCACGCCGTGCTGCGCGCCTCGACCCCGTGGTGGCCATCCGTGGATGACGTGGTACAGATGCGCGGCGTGCGCAAGGCCTACAACCTCGGCACGCCGATCGAGACCGAGGTGCTGCACGGCATCGACCTGACGATCCGGCGCGGCGAGTTCTGCGCCATCGTCGGGCCATCGGGCTCGGGCAAGAGCACGCTGCTGAACATCGTCGGCCTGCTCGACCGGCCGACCGCGGGAACGGTGAGGGTGTGCGGCGAGGAAACCACCACGCTGGACGACCATGCCCTCACCCGACTGCGCGGGCATTCGATCGGCTTCGTGTTCCAGTACCACCACCTGATCACCGCGTTCACCGCGCTCGAGAACGTGATGATGCCGATGCTGGGCGCCGCAGAGTTCCCGAACGAGGCGATGCGCCAGCGTGCGCTGGCGCTGATCGCCAACGTGGGCCTCACGCCCTGGCAGGACAACCTGGCCGGCAACCTGAGCGGCGGCCAGCAGCAGCGCGTGGCAGTCGCGCGCGCCCTCGCGATGAACCCGGCGGTGCTGCTGGCCGACGAGCCCACCGGCAACCTCGACACCCAAAGTGCGGACGAGGTCTTCGCGCTGCTGCGCCGCTTCAATACCGAGCAGGGCACCACGGTGCTGTTCGTCACGCACAACCCCGCACTGGCCGCTCGCTGCGACAAGACCATCGAGGTGGTCGACGGTCGGCTGACGGGCTGACGCCGCACGTTCGCCAGCGCACAGACGGGCGACGGATGCTGCGGCATGGTGGGGGGCACGGCGGCTTTCCGACCGTCGCAAAGGAGCCCACGCATGAACCCGCATTCCCGATTCCGCCGCACCGGTGCCCTGGTCATGGCCACGCTGCTGGGTGCTCTCGCCCCGGTGCTTGCAGTTCGCGCACAGACGCCAATGCAGACCCCGCTGCAGGCCCCGGCGCAGAGCCAGGGCCGGGGCGAGCTGCTCTATTCGACCCACTGCGTCACCTGTCACACGACCGAGATGCACTGGCGCGACAAGAAGGCCGCCACCGACTGGTCGTCCCTCATGTTCCAGGTGCGCCGCTGGCAGGACGCCTCGGGGCTCGGCTGGAACGAGAGCGACATCCAGGCCGTGTCGCGCTACCTGAACGAGCGCTTCTATCGCTATCCGCCGATGGTGGCGCCCGTGGCGCGCGCCCAACATGTCGGGCCGGATGGCCGCTGACGGCGCAGCAGGGTCTGCCGGCGATCGCTCCGTGCAGTCGGCCGAGCGGGTGCTGCAGTCGCTCTCGGTCGATGCGGCCCGTGGGCTCTCTGCGCAGCAGGCCGCGCAGCGGCTGACCGAGCACGGCCGCAACGCGCTGCGCGCCGCGCCGCCCGTGCCCACGTGGCGACGGGTGCTGGCCCAGTTCCGCGATCCGCTGGTCTACCTGCTCGGGTTCGCCATCGCGGTAGCGCTCGGTGCCTGGGCGCTCGAGGGCTTCGTGGGCTGGCCGCTCGACGCACTGGTGATCGCGACGGTGCTGTTGCTCAACGCCGTGCTCGGCTTCGTGCAGCAGGCGAAGGCCGCGGACGCCGTGGCCGCGCTGGCCCGCATGACGGCGGTGACATCCACTGTCGTCCGCGACGGGCGGACCTTTCGGGTTCCGAGTGCCGAGCTGGTGCCGGGAGACATCCTGTTGCTTGCCGAAGGCGACGCGGTCGGCGCCGATGCGCGCCTGCTCGAGGGCTCGTCGCTGCGCGTGCTGGAGGCTTCGCTCACGGGCGAGAGCGAGGCGGTGCAGAAGGACCCTGCGACGCTGGCCGCCCCCGGCGCGCTGGGCGACCGGCTCGACATGGTGTTCAAGGGCACGGCCGTCGCCCAGGGCGTCGGCCGTGCGGTCGTCACCGCCACCGGCATGCAGACCGAGATGGGCGCGATCGCCGGCATGCTGGACGCCACGGTTGAGGCGCCGACGCCGCTCGGCATCGAGGTGGCGCGCATCGGTCGCGTGCTGGGCATCGCCGTGGTGCTGATCGCGGCCGTGGTGGTGGCGACGATCCTGCTGGTGTCCGGCCACCCCACTGCGGCCGAGGTCGTGGCCGTGCTGCTGCTCGGCGTGTCGCTCGCGGTGGCAGCGGTGCCGGAGGGCTTGCCCGCCATCCTGTCGGTGGTGCTGGCCATGGGGGTGCAACGCATGGCCAGGCACAAGGCGATCGTGAAGAACCTGTCGTCGGTCGAAACGCTGGGCGCGGCGTCCGTCATCTGCACCGACAAGACCGGCACGCTCACGCGCGCGGAGATGACCATCGAGCGGGTGGTGACGGCTTCGGGCACCACGCGCATCACGGGCGCCGGCTATGTGCCGGAGGGCCGTGTGGAGCTCGACGGCGCCGAGCTGCAGGCCGGGCCGTTGCGCCAGGAGCAGACCGTCGTGCTGGCGGGCGGCAGTCTGGCCGGCGATGCGCAGCTGCACCAGGGCGAAGGCGGCGCATGGACGATCCACGGCGACCCGACCGAGGCCGCCTTCCTCGTCGCCGAACGCAAGATGGGGCTGACCGCGCAGCGGCAAAAACGCTTCGAGCGCGTCGCCGAGATTCCGTTCACGTCGGACCGCAAGATGATGTCGACGATCGAGCGCGATCACGCGCACGGCGGCCAACTCATGCTCGTGGCCAAGGGCGCGCCCGGCGTGCTGTTGTCGCGTTGCCAGCGTGTGCGCGTCGGCATGGACGTGAAACCGCTCGACGCCACCATGCGTGCGCGCATCGTGGCCGATGTCGACGCGCTGTCCGATGCCGCGCTGCGCACGCTGGCCGTGGCCTATCGGCCACTGACCGCGCAGGAAACCGCCTCGATGACGCGAGGGGGCGATGCGCCCACGCCACGCGAAGGGCTCGAGGTGCTCGAAGACGACCTCGTCTTCGTCGGCACGGTCGGCATCATCGATCCGCCGCGCGCCGAGGTGGCGGTGGCGATCTGCAAGGCCCAGCGCGCCGGCATCCGCGTGGTCATGATCACCGGCGACCATCCGCGCACCGCGACCCGCATCGCGCAAGACCTCGGCATCGTGCCGGCGGGCGCCGTCGCGCTCACGGGCCTGCAACTCGATGCGCTCGACGAGGCACGCTTCGCCGAGGCGGTGCGTCACACCTCCGTGTTCGCGCGTGTCGCGCCGGCACACAAGCTGCGCATCGTCGCCGCGTTGCAGGCCGCGGGCAACGTGGTCGCGATGACGGGCGACGGCGTCAACGACGCGCCGGCGCTCAAGGCGGCGGACATCGGCATCGCCATGGGCATGACCGGCACCGAAGTCACGCGCGAGGCCGCGCGGATGATTTTGGTGGACGACAACTTCGCGACCATCGTCGAGGCGGTGCGCGAAGGCCGGAGCATCTTCGACAACATCCGCAAGGCGTTGCGCTACCTGCTCTCGTCCAACATGGGCGAGGTGCTCACCGTGTTCCTCGGCGTGGTAGGCGCCGGCGTGCTCGGGTTGGCCGGCACGGGCGGTGGTGTGGTGCTGCCGCTGCTGGCCACGCAGATTCTCTGGGTCAACCTCGTGACCGACACCGGCCCCGCCCTGGCGATGGGCATCGATCCGCCGACCGACGACGTGATGGCGCGCAAGCCGCGTGCGCGCGGCGAGCGGGTGATCGATGCGCGCATGGGATCCGAAGTGCTCCAGGTCGGGTTGGTGATCGCGCTTGTCACGCTGCTGACCATCGACATCCTCCTGCCCGGCGGGCTGATCGAAGGCGGCCAGGACCTGACCACCGCGCGGACTGCAGGCTTCACCGTGCTGGTGCTCGCGCAGCTCTTCAACTGCCTGAACGCGCGCTCAGATCGCCGCAGCGCCTTCGCGCAGCTCTTCGTCAACCGCTGGCTGTGGGGCGCCGTCGCGCTGTCGGTCGTGCTGCAGGTGGCCGTCGTTCACCTCGGCTTTCTCAACCTGGCCTTCGGCACCGCGCCCCTGTCTGCGCAGCAATGGGCGCTGTGTGTCGCCATGGCCAGCGTCGTGCTCTGGTACGGCGAGCTGCGCAAGTGGGCCGGCCGCACCTTCCATTCCCGAACCCCGATCCACTCCGAAAGAAGACCATGAAAATCCTCGTCGCCACCGACGGCTCCAAGCACGCGCTGCGGGCCGTCAAATACGCTGCCGAACTGATCGGCCACCTGCGCCAGGCCTCGAGCGTGACGCTCGTCAGCGTGCACGACGACACGGGCCTGCGCCATGCCAAGGCCTTCGTCGGCAGCCAGGAGGTCGCTGACTACCTGCGCGAGCTCAGCGACAAGGAACTGAAGCCGGCGAGGAAGCTGCTCGACCTCGGTGGCGTGAAGCACGACGCGGAGATTCGCACCGGCCACGTGGCGCAGGAGATCGTCGATTGCGCGAACACCGGAAAGTACGACCTCATCGTGCTGGGCGCCAAGGGACGCGGCGCCTTCGCCGACCTGCTGATGGGATCGGTGGCGCAGCGCGTCCTCGCGACGGCGCGGCAACCCGTGGTGCTGGTGAAGTAGTCCACTGCATCGCGCTCGGTGTGGCAGCGCACAGACCCGGCCTGTCGGGCGCGCGATGCTCCGGTTTTGCAACACGAGGCGCAATGCAATGAAGAAAACAGATGCCCGACTCCGGCGCGATGTGCTGGCCGAACTGGCCTGGGAGCCCTCCGTCGATGCGACCTTCATCGGGATCGATGCCTGCACGGGCGTGATCTCCTGGAGTGGCCGCGTTGCGACCTACACCGAGAAATGGCGAGCGCGGAACGCCATCGAGCGCGTCGCGGGGGTGGCCGCGCTGGTGGGCGAGCTCGCGGTTGAACTGGGCGAGGATAGTGTGCGCGTGGATGCCGACATCGCACGCTCCGCCCAGAACGTGATCGAGTGGATCACCTACCTGCCGGTCGGCTCCGTGTACGTTGAGGTCGAGAACGGGTGGGTCACGCTCGCGGGACAGCTCGACTGGCCTTTCCAGAAGCAGGGCGCCGAAGACGGGATCGCCTCGTTGACCGGGGTGATGGGCATCCGCAACCAGATCGGGCTGCCAGCGCAACGAACTCAGGGATGATCGGGTGGGGATCGGCTCCACCGAGGCGTTAGGCTCGCGGCGTCAACAGCGCATTCCAAGGAGCCCGCATGTCGAACCCCCAGGACCTCTACCGTCAGAAACTGACGTCTCCCGCCGAGGCCATGCGCCTGGTGCGCGATGGCGACAGCATCATCGTGCCGACCGGCGTCGGCGAGGCGCCGGCCCTCTTGACTGCGTTGTCGGCGCAGCGGCACAGCTTTCACGACGTCAAGGTGAGCCAGATCCTCGCGATGCGCAAGTACGGCTACCTCGATCCCGAGACGGTGGCGAACGTGCGGCATGTCGCGCTGTTCTTCGGCGGCGCGACACGGGCGGGCGGACAGGCCGGATGGGTCGATTTCATCCCCAACTATTTCTCGGAAATTCCGTCGCAGATCGAACGTGACCAGATCCCGGCGCAGGTCGTGTTCAGCATGGCATCGCCGATGGACGACGAGGGCTACTTCGCGCTGAGCCTCGGCGCGGACTACACCATGGCCGCCATCGCGAAGGCGCGCGCCGTGGTGCTGGAGGTCAATCCGAACGTGCCGTTCGCAATGGGCGATTGCCGGGTGCACGTCTCGCAGGTCGCGGCGCTGGTCGAGAGCGACGAGCCGGTGATGGAGGTCGGGCTGCCCACCATCGGGCCGGTGCAGGTCGCCATCGCGCAGTACGTCGCCGACATGATCGAGGACGGATCGACCCTGCAGATCGGCTACGGCGGCATTCCCGATGCGGTGGTGATGCAGCTCACGCACAAGCAAGACCTGGGCATCCACACCGAGATGATCGGCGACGGCATCCTGTCGCTGGTGGAGTGCGGCGCGGTGACCAACCGACGCAAGAACTACCTGCCCGGAAAGATGATCGCCACCTTCGCGCTCGGGTCGGCCAAGCTCTATCGCTTCATGCATCGCAACCCGATGCTGGAGATGCATCCGTCGAACTTCACCAACGACCCGGTGCTGGCCGGCATGAACGACAACCTGGTCGCCATCAACGCGACGCTGCAGATCGACCTGCTCGGTCAGTGCGGCTCGGAGAGCCTCGGCCATGCGCCTTTTTCCGGCACGGGTGGCCAGTCGGACTTCGTGCGTGCGGCCAACCGGTCGCGCGGCGGCAAGGCCTTCATCGTGGTGCCCTCGACTGCGAAGAACGACACCATCTCGCGCATCGTGCCGGTGCTCTCGCCGGGCACGCACGTGAGCACCAGCAAGAACGACATCAACTACGTCGTGACCGAATACGGGGTCGCGCAGTTGCGCGGCAAGTCGGCGAAGCAACGCGCGACCGAGCTCATCGGCATCGCACATCCCGCGTTCCGCGCCGAGCTGACGCAGCAGGCGCGGCAGATGAACATCCTCTGACCGGCGCCGCGGCGCGGCCCGCGCTCACTTCTTGTCGCGCGGCACCCGTCCCATCAGGAAGAACTCGTTGTTCGGCTGCATGCCGCTGAAGCTCGCCATGCGGTTGCTCAGGCCGAAGAAGGCGGTAATGGCGGCGATGTCCCAGATGTCTTCGTCGTCGAAGCCATGCGCGTGCAACGGTGGGAAGTCGCTGTCGTCGATGGCGTGCGATTGGTTGCACACCTTCATCGCGAAGTCGAGCATCGCGCGCTGGCGCGGCGTGATGTCGGCCTTGCGGTAATTTACCGCCACCTGGTCGGCGACCAGCGGCTTCTTCTCGTAGATGCGCAACAGCGCGCCATGGGCCACCACGCAGTAGAGGCACTGGTTGGCCGCGCTCGTGGTCGTGACGATCATCTCGCGGTCGCCCTTGGTGAGCGAGCCTTCTTCCTTGAGCATCAACGCATCGTGGTACGCGAAGAACGCGCGCCATTCGGCGGGCCGGCGCGCGAGGCCCAGGAACACGTTGGGCACGAAGCCCGCCTTCTCCTGCACCGCGAGGATGGCGGTGCGGATGTCCTCTGGCAAATCTTTCAATTCTGAAAGCGGATAGCGTGCGGTCATCGTCGAGTCTCCGTTGAAGTTGTTGGGCGGAATGATAGGCAGGGCATCGGCGTCCCCATGACATCTCGCGATAACCCGCCGGGTTCCGGCCGCTACTTCGAAGGCTGGTCGAGCGGGACGGGTGGCGACGCGGATTCCAGCACCGCCAGGTCGCTCTCGTCCTTGAGTGCGATGCCGGTGGCACCGCGGCGCAGCGCTTCGCGCATCAGCCAGGCGAGCTTGAATCCGGCGGTCGCATACGACAGCCCTTCGGGTCGCACGTTCGAGACGCAGTTGCGTTCGGCATCGTGGCGGCCACGCTTCGGCGAGTGGGTGAGGTAGATGCCAAGGCTGTCCGGCGAGCTCAGGCCCGGGCGCTCGCCGATCAGCATCACCGACAGCGTCGCGCCGAACGCTTGCGCCACTTCGTCGGCCAGCGCAACACGGGCCTGCGAGGCGATGACGACCGGTGCGAAGCGCGTGCCGGGGGGCAGGTGTGGCCGCAACGCGGCCAGCAACGGCACGGCGTGGCGTTCGACCGCGAGCGAAGAAAGGCCGTCGCCGATCACCACGCATACATCGCACGCCGCGCCGCCGGCTGCCGCCGACGCGTCTGCTCGCAGGCGCAGCGCGTCGTCTTCGCCCAGTCGACGGCCGAGGTCGGGTCGGCGCAGGTAGGTGGTGCGATCGGGCGCCCGGCTGTGGACCTGCTCGACCGGCCAGCCATCGGCTTGCAGTTCGCTGGCGAGTCGCCCGACATCGAGCGCCGCATGGATCGCGTCGCGCGCCATCGCGTGCGCCCAGCCGAAGCGCAGCGTCTCGTCGGTCGGCATGCCGGCGCCGGCACGGCCCAGCGCGAGGCGTGCCGGCGTTGCGGCGCGCCATTCGCTCCACGGATTCGGCGTGACGGGCTCGCGGCTCATGCGCCCAGCGCCTTCAGGCCGCCCATGCCGGCGAGCAGGCGGTTGTGGGAAGAGGGTGCCAGCCGGCCGGCCGCGTCGGTGATCTGCATGCGCTGCAACCAGGCTTCGAACTCGGGCGCACGCTTCAGACCCAGCGTTTCGCGCAGGAACAGCGCGTCGTGGAAAGAGGTGCTCTGGTAATTGAGCATCACGTCATCAGCGCCCGGTACGCCGATGAGGAAAGTGAGGCCGGCCGAGGCGAGCAGCACCAGCAGCGTGTCCATGTCGTCCTGGTCGGCCTCGGCGTGGTTGGTGTAGCAGACGTCGCAGCCGATCGGCAGCCCGAGCAGCTTGCCGCAGAAGTGGTCTTCGAGGCCGGCGCGGATGATCTGCTTGCCGTCGAAAAGATACTCGGGCCCGATGAAGCCGACCACGGTGTTGATGAGGAGCGGCTTGTAGCGCCGCGCGAGCGCATAGGCCCGCACTTCGCAGGTCTGCTGGTCGACGCCGAAATTGGCATTGGCCGAGAGCGCGCTGCCCTGGCCGGTCTCGAAGTACATGACGTTGTCCCCGAGCGTGCCGCGGCGGAGCGACAGCGCGGCGTCGTAGGCCTCGTCGAGCAGTTCGGGCGTGACGCCGAACGAGAGGTTGGCCTTCTCGGTGCCCGCGATGGACTGGAACACCAGGTCGACCGGCGCACCGGCCTCCGCGAGCTTGAGCGTGTTGGTCACGTGCGTGAGCACGCAGCTCTGCGTGGGGATCTCGAAGCGCTGGATGACCTCGTCGAGCATGCGCAAGAGGTTGCCGAGCACCGGCATGCTGTCCGATGCGGGGTTCAGGCCGATGACCGCATCTCCGGCGCCGTAGAGCAGCCCGTCGAGCGTGGAGGCCGCCACGCCGCGCAGGTCGTCGGTCGGGTGGTTGGGTTGCAGGCGCACCGAGAGGTGCCCGGGCAGGCCTATGGTGTTGCGAAAGCGCGTGACGACGCTGCACTTCTTCGCGACCGCGATGAGGTCCTGGTTGCGCATCAGCTTCGACACGGCCGCGACCATTTCGGGCGTGAGACCGGGGGCGAGGGCGGTCAGTGCCTCGGTGGTTGCGTTTTCCGAGAGGAGCCAGTTGCGGAAGTCGCCGACCGTGAGATGCGAGACCGGGGCGAAGGCGGCTGCGTCGTGGCTGTCGATGATGAGGCGCGTGATGTTGTCGCTCTCGTAGGGCACCAGCGCTTCGGTGAGGAACTGCTTGAGTGGCGTGTCTGCGAGCACGTGGCGCGCGGCCATGCGTTGTTGCGCGGTGGCGGCACCAATTTCCGCGAGGTAGTCGCCGGAGCGTGCGGGGCTGGCGACGGCCATGACTTGCTTGAGGTCTTCGAAGGCGAAGACCTGGTTTGCGATGGTGGTGCTGTAGCGCATGTTTGTTCAATTGCGATGGGCTGGGGCGCGTGGCGCGGCCACGGGGTGTCTCCCTCCGCGAATGTCCCCCGCCTTCGGCTCCTCCTTTATTTCGCTGCGAGAGACACCCCATGCCCGCGCCACGGGAAGCGTCGCGCGTCTTTCGCGGTTCAACCGCAGCGCTGACCGATCGCGTCGATGGTGTGCCCTGCGCAGCGAAATAAAGGAGGAGGCCGCAGGCCGGGGGACATTCGCGGAGCAGGGCACGCCGTCGACGTGATCGCGCCCTGAAAGTCTCCGTCCGAAGTGGCAAAAGTTCATGTCGACAACATCGCATCCGGCGCCGCAGCCTCGCGCTGTGCGGCGGTCAGCAGGAAGTAGCCGTAGGCCAGCGCCATCAGCCCGAGGAACAGCAGCGTCAGCATGAGGTTGAACCACACCATCGCCCCGAGGCACACCACCCCGAGGCCCAGCGCGATCGCGGGGAACACGGGGTAGAAGGGCGCGCGGTAGGTGCGCTCCAGGTTGGGTTCGGTGCGGCGCAGCTTGAACAGTGCGGCCATCGAAATCAGGTACATCACGATGGCGCCGAGCACCGCCATCGTCACGATGTTGGCGGTGAGGGTCTGGCCGCCGAAGCTGATGAACTCGTCGCTGAAGATCGCCAGCACGCCGATCACGCCGCCGGCCAGCAGCGCGCGGTGCGGGGTGTTGAAGCGGGGGCTCAGGCCCGCGAAGTACTTGGGCAGGTAGCCGGCACGAGCGAGCGCGAAGATCTGCCGTGAATAGCCCATGATGATTCCGTGGAACGAAGCGATCAGCCCGAACAGGCCGATCCACACCAGCATGTGCAGCCAGCCGCTGCTCTCGCCGACCACCACCTTCATCGCCTGCGGCAGCGGGTCGTTGATGTTGGCGATCTGGCGCCAGTCGCCCACGCCGCCGGCCATGACCATCACGCCGAAGGCCAGCAGCACGAGCGTGACGATGCCGGTGGTGTAGGCGATGGGAATGGTCTTGTGCGGATCGCGCGCCTCCTCGGCTGCCATGGCCGCACCCTCGATCGCGAGGAAGAACCAGATCGCGAACGGGATCGACGCGAAGATGCCCGAGACGGCCGCGCCATTGAGCACCGAGCCGCCGGCCCAGCCGTTTGCGGTGAAGTTCGCCCACGACCAGCCCGGCGACACCACGCCCATGAACATCAGCAGCTCGAAGATGGCCAGCAGCGTGACGAAGAGTTCGAACGCCGCCGCGATGCCCACACCGGCCCAGTTGAGCGCGATGAAGATCGCATAGGCGCCGAGCGCGATCCATTTCGGGTTGATCGCCGGGAATTGCACGTTGAGGTAGGCGCCGATGGCGAGCGCAATGGCCGGCGGCGCGAACACGAACTCGACCAGCGTCGCGAAGCCCGCGATGAATCCGCCCGTCGGCCCGAAGGCGCGCCGCGCATACGCGAAGGGCCCGCCCGCATGCGGGATGGCGGTCGACAGTTCGGTGAAGCTGAAGATGAAGGTGGTGTACATCGTCGCGACCAGCACGGTCGCCACCAGGAAGCCGAGCGTGCCTGCGGTGTTCCAGCCGTAGCTCCAGCCGAAGTACTCGCCGGAGATGACCAGTCCCACCGCGATGCCCCACAACTGGAACGGGCCGAGGACCTGCTTGAGACCGGTGGACATGGTGCGTTTCCTTGCGCGACGAACAGGAACGTTTCATTGCAAGACCGATGCCACCCATTGGGCGTGCCCGGGCGGCTGCCAGCGCAATAATGAACCGTTTTCAGCTCTCAAGGACCCTCAGTGCGATCTCTTTACCGCGCGGCCGCCGTGTCGCTGGCCTTCGTTTCCATCGCGTCCGTGGCCGTGGCGCAATCGGCGCCCGTTACCACCCCCAGCGGGCTTGTCTATCAATCCCTCAAGGAAGGCACCGGCGCAGCGCCCGCGCCGACCGACACCGTCAAGGTGCACTACCGTGGCACGTTCCCCGCCGACGGCAAGGAATTCGACAGCTCCTACAAGCGCGGCGAGCCGACCGAGTTCCCGCTCAACGCCGTGATCCCGTGCTGGACCGAAGGCGTCGGCAAGATGAAGCCGGGCGGCAAGGCCAAGCTGACCTGCCCGCCGGCCATCGCCTACGGTGCACGGGGCGCCGGCGGCGTGATCCCGCCGAACGCGACGCTCAACTTCGAAGTCGAGCTCATCTCCGTCAAGGGGCGCTGACCGCGCGCAATGCGCGACCTGTTCGCCGAAGAAGAAGGGAATGCGTTGCCGCTCGCGCCGGGCGCGGTGCTGCTGCGTGACTTCGCACTGGCCGCGGCGCCTGAACTGCTGCGCGACGTGGAGCGCGTGGTGGCGCAGTCGCCGTGGCGGCACCTCGTGACGCCGGGCGGTTTTCGCATGTCGGTGGCGATGACGAACTGCGGCGCGCTCGGCTGGGTGAGCGACCTCACCGGCTACCGCTACGACCCGATCGATCCACTCGGCGGCGAGCCGTGGCCCGCGTTGCCGGATGCTTTCCGCCGGATGGCGCACGACGCTGCGGCGGCGGCGGGGTACGACGGCTTCGTGCCGGACGCGTGCCTCGTCAACCGCTACGAGCCCGGTGCGCGCCTGTCACTTCATCAGGACCGCGACGAGCACGATCACGGCGCGCCGATCGTGTCGGTGTCGCTCGGCCTGCCCGCGACCTTCCTGTTCGGCGGTGCAGCGCGTACCGACAAGACGCGGCGCGTGTCGCTCGTTCATGGCGACGTGGCGGTATGGGGCGGCCCGTCGCGCCTGCACCACCACGCGGTGTTGCCGCTGGCCGATGGGGAGCATCCCGCGACCGGGCGCTGCCGCATCAACCTGACTTTTCGCAAGGCCGGCTGAGCCCGTCCTCCACGCACGACCGGTCAGGCCGCGAGCAGTTTCTGCACGAGCTCGGCGGTGGTCGATGCGGCGTACTTGCGCATCAGGCGGGCACGGTGCAGTTCCACTGTGCGGTGGCTGATGCCGAGCGCCCGGCCGATTTCCTTCGAGGTGAGGCCCTGCATGACTTGCGCTGCCACTTCGCGCTCGCGCGGCGTGAGCTCGGCCGTCACGGCACGGCGCGAGCCGAGGTCCTCGAAGGTCCAGATGCCGGACTCGTGCGGCGCGGCGCGGTTGAGCGCCTGGCCGGTCACGTGGCACCAGAAGGTCTCGCCGGCGATCGAACCGTGCAGGCCGCCGAGGCGCCGCATCATGCGGTTGTCGGCATAGCGGCCCCGGGCGTTGAGGATGGGCTCCATGCGCTTGCCGATGCGCTCGAACTCGGCGACGCTCGGGTACAGCACCCGGAACGACTGGCCGACCAGCGCCTGGCGCGTGGCGCCGAACATCTCGCAAAGCCGCGCGTTGCAGTCGACCATCGTGCGGTGCCGCGACAGCACCATCCCGACCGGCGCATGCTCGAAAGCCAGGCGGTAGTCGACTGCGGAAATCCGGGCCTCAGGTGTGTCCATTACGAAATACTACGTATGCGACTAGGTAGTATCGTTCGAGGCTCCCCATCAACCATCACCGAGCGAGGATCACAAGCCATGGTGAACAAGATCTATCCGTCCGCCGACGCGGCACTCAAGGGCGTCGTCGCCGACGGGCAAACGCTCGCGGTCGGCGGCTTCGGCCTCTGCGGCATTCCCGAGGCGCTGATCGATGCGCTGCACGATTCGGGCGTCAAGGACCTCACCTGCATCTCGAACAACGCGGGCGTCGACGGCTTCGGCCTCGGCAAGCTGCTCGGCACGCGACAGATCAAGAAGATGGTCGCGAGCTACGTCGGCGAGAACAAGGAGTTCGAGCGCCAGTACCTGGCCGGCGAACTCGAACTCGAATTCACGCCGCAAGGCACGCTGGCCGAGAAGCTGCGCGCGGGCGGCGCCGGCATCCCGGCCTTCTTCACCAAGACCGGTGTCGGCACGCAGGTGGCCGAGGGCAAGGAGCTGCGCGAGTTCGGCGGCGAGACCTACGTCATGGAGCATTCGCTGGTGCCCGACGTGGCGCTGGTCAAGGCCGACGTGGCCGACAAGTCGGGCAACCTGCGCTTTCGCCTGACGGCACGCAACTTCAACCCGGCCGCCGCCATGGCCGGCAAGGTCTGCATCGTCGAGGTCGAGAAGATCGTCGAAGTGGGCGAGCTGGCCCCCGACGACATCCACCTGCCGGGCATCTACGTGCACCGCCTGGTGCTCAATGCCACGCCCGAGAAGCGCATCGAGAAGCGCACCCTGAGCGCCTCGGCACCCGTCGATGCCGCTGCCGCCAAGGTCGAGGCCCAGACCGCCATCGCCCAGGCCGCAGCAACAGGCAGCGAAGCGCCCGTGAAGGCCGTCAACAAGAAAGAAGGAGCCTGAGATGCCCTGGACCCAAGACCAGATGGCGGCCCGTGCCGCGCAAGAACTCGAAGACGGCTTCTACGTCAACCTCGGCATCGGCATCCCGACGCTGGTGGCCAACCACACCGGCACGAAAGAAGTCTGGCTGCAAAGCGAAAATGGCATGCTCGGCATCGGCCCGTTCCCGACCGAAGACCAGGTCGACGCCGACCTCATCAACGCCGGCAAGCAGACCGTCACCACGCTGCCCGGCAGCGCCATCTTCGGCAGCCATGACAGCTTCGCGATGATCCGCGGCGGCAAGATCAACCTGTCGATCCTCGGTGCGATGCAGGTCAGCAGCAAGGGCGACCTCGCCAACTGGATGATCCCCGGCAAGATGGTCAAGGGCATGGGCGGCGCGATGGACCTCGTAGCTGGGGTCAAGCGCGTGATCATCCTGATGGAGCACGTCGCCAAGAAGAAGGATGGCACCGAGGACATGAAGATCCTCGAGGCCTGTACGCTGCCGTTGACCGGTGTCGGCGTGGTCGACCGCATCATCACGGACCTCGCCGTGCTGGACGTGACGCCCGACGGCCTCAAGGTCGCCGAACTGGCGCCGGGCGTGACCTTCGAAGCGCTGCAGGCGAAAACGGGCGCTGCGCTGGTTCGCTGACCCGCCTCGCGCCCGCCGGCGTCAGCGGGGCGCGGGCACCGGCGGGATCTGGAAGCTCCAGGTCTCGCTGATGGCCTTGCCGCCCTGGGTCAGGGCGGCGCGCAGTTCGGTCACCTGGGCCGGGTCTTTCACCTTGATGCGCAGGGACAGGCGCCAGCCTTTGATCGGCCCGTTGCGCTGCACGCTGTTTTCCAGGATCTCGACGTTGGCATTGCCGCTGACCTCCGGCTGCACCGCGGCGCCTGGCGCGAGACCCGACACGGCCGGGCCCTCGAAATCGACGATGAGCGCGGTGGTGCCGTCGAGCTGGCGGATCAGGTTGGGCTGGTAGCGCTCGCCCTCGGTCTGGAAGGTCTGCTTGACCCACGTGCTGTTCTGCGGGTGGAGTGCGACTTCGTCCAGAGTCCAGTGCATGCGGTAGGCGAAGGGCATCGCTTCACCCTTGCGCGCGCGCGCATCGGGATTCCAGAACGCGACGATGTTGTCGTTGGTTTCGTCGGCCGTGGGGATCTCCATCAAGGTGACCTTGCCCCGACCCCAGTTGCCCTTCGGTTCGATCCACGCGCTCGGTCGCAGGTCGTAGCGGTCCTTCAGATCCTCGAAACGGTGGAAACCGTGGCCGCGCTGCAGCAGGCCGAAGCCGCGTGGGTTCTCGACCTGGAAGGTGCTGACCGCCACTGCACCCTTGGGATTGTTGAGCGGGCGCCAGATCCACTCGTCGTTGCTCGCATGGATGGCCAGGCCGTTGGAGTCGTGGATGGCCGGGCGGAAGTTGCGCAGGTGCTCGGGCCAGCGCTGGTTGGGTCCGTAGAGGAACATGCTGGTCAGTGGCGCCACGCCGAGCGTGGCGACATCGTCGCGCAGGACCACGTTGGCCTCGACGTCCAGCACCGAATCGCGGCCCGGTTGCAGCACCATTCGGTAGGCACCGGTGGCGCGCGGCGAATCGAGCAGCGCATAGATCACCAGCTGCTTGTCGTCGGGGCCGGGGCGCTGGATCCAGTACTCGCGGAAGTTCGGGAATTCCTCGTTGCCCGGCGATGTGGTGTCGATGGCCAGCCCTCGGCCCGACAGGCCGTACACCTGGTCCTTGCCGATCACGCGGAAATAGCTCGCGCCCAGAAGGCTCATGACCTCGTCGAACTTGCCGTCCTGGTTGACCGGAAATAGCACGCGAAAGCCCGCATACCCGAGCTGCCGTGTGGCTTCCCGATCGAAGTTCAGGCTGCCGAAGTCGAAGCGGTCGGGTTCGTACTTGATCTCGCGCACCTGCCCATTGACGATCTCGTTGATCTTCACCGGGAAGTTGAATTGCATGCCCTGGTGATAGAAGTTCAGACGGAATTGCGTCTGGAGGTCGCGCCACTCGAAGCGGTCCGAGCGCGGCTGGATCTTCATGTAGTCGGCGAACTGCATCGTGCCGAAGGCCGGGGGAAGGTTGCTCGCCGGTGCCACATAGGGCTTGGAAGCCAGCTCGCGCGCCCGCGCAGTGACATCTTCGAGCGAGAAATTCACGCCTCCGGCTTCGGGTCCGCGCTGGGGACCCCCGTTGCCTGGGGCGGCACAGGCTGCAAGGAGGCCGACACCGGCCATGAGAAACGAACAACGTGCGAGGCGTGCAAGACTGGAGATCATGAACGGATGAAGTTGGGGTCGTTGAGGTGGCAGGCGATGCGCTGGCACCCGGAAAGCCGCGGCGCAGCGGCACCGTGGACGAGACGTTGAAAGCTTAGCACCCGTCGCCAAAGCCCCTGTGCGGACATGCCGCATCCGCCCCTTAAGATGGCCCGCTTTGCGTTCTGCACATCCCTGAGGATCGCCTGCCGATGAAAAGCTTTGCCGTAACGGTCGTCGCGACCGCTGCCCTGGTCGCACCGCTGGCCTGGGCGCAGCCCAAGCCCGCCTTGCTTGCCGACAAATCCGCGCTGGTCGCAGACCTGCTGCGCCAGATGACGCTGGAAGAAAAGGTCGGCCAGTTGCGGCTTATCAGCATCGGGCCCGAAATGCCGGCACCTCAGCTCGCCGAGGAGATCGCGGCGGGCCGCGTGGGCGGCACCTTCAACTCGATCAACCGCAAGGAACAGCGCCCGCTGCAGGAAGCCGCGATCGGCAAGAGCCGCCTCCGGATCCCGGTGCTCTTCGCCTACGACGTCCTGCACGGCCATCGCACGTCCTTTCCGATCGGCCTGGGGCTCGCCTCGACCTGGGACATGGGCGCGGTGCGCCTGACGGCGCGCACTGCCGCGGTCGAGGCCAGCGCCGACGGCGTAGACGTGACCTTCGCGCCGACCGTCGACATCTCGCGCGATCCGCGATGGGGCCGGACCTCCGAAGGGTTCGGCGAAGACCCGCACCTGGTGTCGCAGGTCGCGCGCGCGATGGTGCAGGGCTTCCAGAACGGCACACAGCGCGGCGAGGTACTCAAGCGCGACAGCATCATGGCGTCGGTCAAGCACTTCGCGCTCTACGGCGCCGTCGAGGGCGGGCGCGACTACAACATCGTCGACATGAGCCCGATGCGCATGTACAACGATTACCTGCCGCCCTACAAGGCCGCGATCGACGCCGGATCGGGTGGCGTGATGATCGCCCTCAACACCGTCAATGGGCAGCCGGCCACGTCCAACACCTGGCTGCTCCAGGACCTGCTGCGCAAGGAGTGGGGCTTCAAGGGCGTCACCTTCAGCGACCACGGCGCCATCACCGAACTGATGCGCCACGGCGTCGCACGCGATGAGCGCGAGGCCGCGAAGCTCGCCATCACCGCTGGCGTCGACATGAGCATGGCCGACCAGGTTTATCTGAAGGAACTGCCAGGCCTCGTCAAGTCGGGGCAGGTGCCCATGAAGACGCTCGACAACGCGGTGCGCGAAGTGCTGGGCGCCAAGTACGACCTGGGCCTGTTCCACGACGCGTTCCTGCGCATCGGCAAGGCCGAAGACGATCCGGCCGACCTCAAGGCCGACAGCCGCTTGAACCGGGCGCCCGCGCGCGACGTGGCGCGCCGTTCGCTGGTGTTGCTGGAGAACCGCAACCGCACGCTGCCGATCGCCAAGGGTGCGAGCGTTGCGCTGGTCGGCCCGTTGGCCGATGCGCCGATCGACATGATCGGCGTGTGGTCCGCCCAGGCGGTCTGGAAGCAGGCCGTCACGCTGCGCAGCGGCATGGAGCAGGCGCTGGCTGGCAAGGGCAAGTTGCTCCATGCGCGCGGCGCCAACGTGAGCGAGGACAAGTCCGTCGTCGAGTACCTCAACTTTCTCAACTGGGACGAGCCCGAGGTCGTGCAGGACAAGCGATCGCCGCAGGAAATGATCGACGAGGCTGTCGCCGCGGCCCGGCAGGCCGACGTGGTGGTCGCTGCGGTCGGCGAATCGCGGGGCATGTCGCACGAGTCGTCCAGCCGCACGCGGCTCGACCTGCCCGACAGCCAGCAGGCGCTCCTGAAGGCGCTCAAGGCCACCGGCAAGCCGCTGGTGATCGTGCTGATGAACGGCCGTCCGCTGACCCTGGGCTGGGAGAAGGCCAACGCCGATGCGATGCTCGAAACCTGGTTCGCCGGGACGGAAGGCGGCAATGCGATCGCCGATGTGCTGTTCGGCGATGCCAACCCGTCGGGCAAGCTGCCGCTTTCGTTGCCGCGTTCGGTCGGGCAGATCCCGACCTACTACAACTACCCGCGTCTCGGCCGGCCATTCACGCCGGACAAGCCGGGCAACTACACCTCGCAGTATTTCGACGAGCCGCAAGGTGCGCTGTACCCGTTCGGCTATGGCCTGAGCTACACCGAATTCGACGTGTCGAAGCCCGTGCTTTCTGCCTCGACCGTGAAGGCCGGCGGCAGCGTGGAAGCGAGCGTCACCGTGACGAACACCGGGGACCGCGCCGGCGAAACGGTGGTGCAGCTCTACATCCAGGACGTTGCAGCCTCGGTAGTGCGGCCGGTGAAGGAGCTCAAGGGCTTCCGCAAGCTCCTGCTGCAGCCGGGCGAGAGCCGCGTGGTCAAGTTCGCCATCGGACCCCAGCAGCTCAGCTTCTACAACCAGAAGCTCGTGCGCGTGGTCGAACCTGGCGGCTTCAACGTGCAGGTCGGCCTGAACTCGCGCGACGTGCAGGAAGCGTCCTTCGAGCTGCTCCCCTGAACGGACGGGCGCTCACGCGTCGGGCAGCAGCACGGCGCGCTGCTGCTCCGCTGTATCGCGCAGGAACGCCCACACGGCCTGCATGCGCGCCAGGTGCTTGGTCTCTGCCGGCATCGACATCCAGAAGGTTCGCGTGATCTGCGCCTGCGGCTGGTCGGGCAGCACGCGTCGCAACGACTTGTCGCGTTCCGCGATGAAGGCCGGCAGCACGGCGATGCCCGCACCTGCAGCGGTCGCCTCGTACTGCGCCAGCACACTGGTGCTGCGCAAGGCGAAGGCATCGGGCTTGTAGAGCTCGTCGAGGTACTGCAGCTCCTTGCTGAAGAGCAGGTCGTCCACGTAGCTCACGAAGGTGTGGCCGCGCAGGTCTTCGCGTGCCCTGATCGGCTTGTGCTTCGCGAGGTAGCGCTTCGATGCGTAGAGTCGCAGCGCGTAGTCGGTGAGCTTGGCGACGACCACCGGCCCGCGCGCCGGGCGCTCCAGCGAGATCACGATGTCGGCTTCGCGGCGCGAGAGGTGCACGAGCCGCGGCAGCGCCAGGAGATCGATCACCAGGCTGGGATGCTGCACCGCGAAGAGCGCCAGCTGCGGCGCGAGCACCACGGTGCCGAAGCCTTCCGTCGCGCCGATGCGCACGAGGCCCGAGAGCCCTTGCTCCGACGCCGGCGTTGTGCTCTCCACGGCGAGGAATGCCGCCTCCATCGCCTCGACCTGAGGCTGCAGCCGGCGGCCCGCTTCGGTCAGCCGATGCCCGCCGGCCTCGCGTGAGAACAGCGGCGTGCCGACCTGCTTCTCCAGGGCCTGGATACGCCGTGCGACGGTGGTGTGGTCCACGACCAGTCTTCGCGCGGCACTCTGCAATGTGCCGGAGCGTGCGAGTTCGAGAAAGTAGCGCAGGTTGTCCCAGTCCATGGTCTGCAATTATGCAGATCGCAGGTGCGTATTTGTCTATTGCCATGGCAATTTTGCAAAGCTAGCATGCGCGGCTGGATCGACATCACTAGGAGACAAATTCATGGACGCCAAAGTCAAACCGACCGCACAGGTCGCCACCGTCAAGCTGCTCATCGGCGGCAAGTTCGTCGAGTCGAAGACCACCGAGTGGCGCGACATCGTGAATCCGGCCACGCAGGAAGTGCTGGCGCGCGTGCCGTTCGCGACCGCGGCCGAAGTGGATGCCGCTGTGGCTTCGGCCAAGGACGCTTTCAAGACCTGGAAGAAGACGCCGATCGGCGCACGGGCGCGCATCTTCCTGAAGTACCAGCAGCTCATCCGCGAGAACATGGCCGAGCTCGCCGCCATCCTCACCGCCGAGCAGGGCAAGACCTTGCCCGATGCCGAGGGCGATGTGTTCCGCGGTCTTGAGGTGGTGGAGCACGCATCGGCGATCGGCAACCTGCAGCTCGGCGAGATGGCCAACAACGTGGCCAACGGCGTCGACACGTACACGCTGCTGCAGCCGCTGGGCGTATGCGCCGGCATCACGCCGTTCAACTTCCCCGCGATGATCCCGCTCTGGATGTTCCCGATGGCCATCGCCACGGGCAACACCTTCGTGCTCAAGCCCTCCGAACAGGACCCGATGGTCACCATGCGCCTGTGCGAACTCGCGCTCGAAGCCGGCATTCCGCCGGGCGTGCTCAATGTCATCCACGGCGGTGAGTCGGTGGTCAACGCGATCTGCGACCACAAGGACATCAAGGCGATCAGCTTCGTGGGTTCGACCAAGGTCGGCACGCACGTCTACAACCGCGCCATCCCGACAGGCAAGCGTGTGCAATGCATGATGGGCGCGAAGAACCATGCGATCGTGATGCCCGATGCCAACAAGGAGCAGACGCTCAACGCGCTGGCCGGCGCAGGCTTCGGCGCGGCAGGGCAGCGCTGCATGGCGGTGTCGGTCGCGGTGCTGGTGGGCGAGGCGCAGAAGTGGGTGCCGGACCTCGTCGCCAAGGCGAAGACGTTGAAGATCGGCGCCGGCACCGACAAGACCGTCGACGTCGGGCCGCTCGTGTCGTGCGCTGCGTACGACCGCGTCAACCACCTCATCGAACGTGGCGTGGCCGACGGCGCCACGCTGGCGCTCGACGGCCGCAAGCCCACGGTGCCGGGCTACGAGAAGGGCAACTTCGTCGGCCCGACGGTCTTCGCGGATGTGAAGCCCGGCATGACGATCTACGAGCAGGAGATCTTCGGCCCGGTGCTGTGCCTGGCGAACGCCGCGACCATCGACGAGGCCATCGAATTGATCAACGCCAATCCGAATGGCAATGGGACGGCGATCTTCACGCAGTCGGGTGCCGCCGCGCGCAAGTTCCAGGAAGAGATCGATGTGGGACAGGTCGGCATCAACGTGCCGATCCCTGTGCCCGTGCCGATGTTCTCGTTCACCGGCTCGCGCGCTTCCAAACTCGGCGACCTCGGGCCCTACGGCAAGCAGGTCATCATGTTCTACACGCAGACCAAGACGGTCACGTCGCGCTGGTTCGACGACAGCACGGTGAGCCAGGGCGTCAACACCACGATCAGCCTGAAGTAACCTCGTCCGAATGGACTTCGAACTCACTGAAGAGCAGCGCGCGTTCGCCGACACCGCGCGCGAATTCGCGGCCAGCGAATTCGCGCCGCACGCGGCGCGCTGGGACGCCGAGGCGATCTTTCCGCGCGAGGCGATCGGCAAGGCCGGCGAGCTCGGCTTCTGCGGCCTCTATGCGCCCGAAAGCATCGACGGCCTCGCGCTGCCGCGGCTCGACGCGACGCTGGTGTTCGAGGAGATGGCAGCGGTCGATCCATCGACCACCGCCTTCATCACGATCCACAACATGGCGACCTGGATGCTCGGCACCTGGGGCACCGAGTCCGTGCGCAGCCGCTGGGGCGCAGAGCTCACGAGCGGACGCAAGCTGGCCTCGTACTGCCTGACCGAACCCGGCGCGGGGTCCGACGCGGGCTCGCTCAAGACGCGTGCCGAACTGCAGGGCGGCGAGTACGTCATCAACGGCGGCAAGGCCTTCATCAGCGGCGCGGGCGCGACCGACGTGCTGGTGTTGATGGCGCGCACGGGCGGTGGCGGTGCGGGCGGCATCTCGGCGCTGGCCGTGCCGGCCGATGCGCCCGGCATCGGCTACGGCAAGAAGGAACACAAGATGGGCTGGAACAGCCAGCCCACGCGCGCCATCAGTTTCGACAACGTGCGGGTACCGGCCGACCATTTGCTCGGGAGCGAGGGCGAGGGCTTTCGCATCGCGATGAAGGGGCTCGACGGCGGGCGCATCAACATCGCGACCTGCTCGGTGGGCGCCGCGCAAGGCGCGCTCGATGCCGCGCGGCGCTATCTGCATGACCGCCAGCAGTTCGGCAAGCCGCTTGCAAGCTTCCAGGCGCTGCAGTTCAAGCTGGCCGACATGGCGACCGAACTCGTGGCCGCGCGCCAGATGGTGCGCCTGGCCGCCAGCAAGCTGGACGCAGGCCACGCCGACGCCAGCACCTACTGCGCGATGGCCAAGCGCTTCGCGACCGACGTGGGCTTCAATGTCTGCAACGAGGCGCTGCAGCTGCATGGCGGCTACGGCTATTTGAGCGAATTCCCGCTGGAGCGGCTGGTGCGCGACACGCGCGTGCACCAGATCCTCGAAGGCACCAATGAAATCATGCGCGTCATCGTCGCGCGAAAACTTCTTGAAGGCGAAAGCGATATCCGATGACCGAATCTGTTGTTCTCTTTGATGAAATCAAGACGGGCGGTGGCCAGCGCTTCGGCGTGGCGACGCTCAATGCGCCGGCGTCCCTCAATTCGCTGTCGGTCGCGATGGTGCGCCTGCTCACCCCGAAGCTGCGCGAGTGGGCGGCCGACGCGGGCATCGTCGGCGTGCTGATGCAGGCGGCCGGCGAGAAGGCGTTCTGCGCCGGCGGCGACCTGCGCCAGCTCTACCAGACACTGCTCGACTGCGGCCCCGAACGCAATGCGTACGCCGAGCGCTTCTTCGGCGAAGAGTACGAACTCGACGACCTGATCCACAACTTTCCCAAGCCCTTCCTGTGCTGGGGCCACGGCATCGTGATGGGCGGTGGCATCGGGCTCATCGCCGGCGCTTCGCATCGCGTGGTGACGCTGCAGAGCCGGCTCGCCATGCCCGAGATCAACATCGGCCTTTACCCCGATGTGGGCGGCAGCTGGTTCCTGCGGCGCATGCCGGGGCGGGTCGGCCTCTTCCTGGCGCTGACGGCGGCCAACTTCAACGCGAGCGACGCGATGTTCTGCGGCCTGGCCGACGTGCTGGTGCCGCAGGAAAAGAAGCCCCAGGTGATGGACGCGATCGCTTCGACGACATGGACCGGCGATGCAAAAGCCGACCGCGCCGAACTCTCACGCATCCTGGCTGCTGCAGGTGAGGACACGCCAGCGCCGCCATCGAAGGTGCGCGAGCATTTCGACGCGATCAACGCGCTGATGGCCGGCGACGACCTGCTCGACATCGCGAAGCGGCTGCGCGCGTTGAAGAGCGACGACGCATGGCTGCAGACAGCGGCCACCACCTTCATCAAGGGCGCGCCGAGCTCCGCGGCCGTCAGCTTCGAACTGTGGCAGCGGGTGCACCGCATGTCGCTCGCCGAGGTGTTCCGTCTTGAATATTGGGCCTCGCTGGGCTTCTGTGCCCACAAGGACTTCGCGGAAGGCATCCGCGCGGTGCTGGTCGACAAGGACCGCAACCCCAAGTGGGAGCCCGCAACGCTCGAGGAGATCACGCCGGCCTTCATCGAAGACCACCTGCGCGAACGCGGCGAAATGGCGCCCGAACTCGCGTCGCTTCGCTGACCCTCGCCCCACCACAACGAAAAACACGACGGAGAGACACGACATGAAGATTGCTTTCATCGGCCTCGGCAACATGGGCGGCCCGATGGCCATGAACCTGCTGAAGGCAGGCCACACGCTGTCGGCCTTCGACCTGTCCAAGGAAGCCTGCGCGAAGTTCGCCGCTGACGGCCTGCCGATCGCCACGTCGGCTGCGGCCACGCTCGACGGTGCGGAGGTGGTGATCAGCATGCTGCCCGCGAGCGCGCACGTCGAAGGGCTCTACCTGGGCGTCGAGGGGCTCCTCGAGAAGATCGCGCCCGGCACCTTGGTCATCGACAGCAGCACCATCGCCGCGGCGAGTTCGCGCAAGGTGGCCGAGGCGGCCGCCAAGCGCGGCATCGCAGTGATCGACGCGCCGGTGTCCGGCGGCACCGGCGGTGCGATCGCCGGGACGCTCACGTTCATGGTCGGCGGCGCGGACAAGGACCTCGATCGCGCGCGCCCGGTCCTCGAGAAGATGGGCGCCAACATCTTCCATGCGGGCGCAGCGGGCGCCGGCCAGACCGCCAAGATCTGCAACAACATGCTGCTCGGCATCCTGATGATCGGCACCTCGGAAGCCCTCGCGCTCGGAGAGGCCAACGGGCTCGATCCGAAAGTGCTGTCGGAGATCATGCGTCGCAGCTCGGGCGGCAACTGGGCCCTCGAAAAATACAACCCGATGCCGGGCGTGATGGAGACTTCACCCGCCTCGAAGCACTACGCCGGCGGCTTCGGCACCGATCTCATGCTCAAGGACCTGGGCCTCGCGCAGGAAAACGCCGCGGCCGTGCGCGCCTCCACGCCTTTGGGGGGCATGGCCCGCAACCTGTATGCGGCGCACAGCCTGGCGGGCCATGGCGGCCTCGACTTCTCCAGCGTGCTGAAGCTGTTTCAAAAGCCGGCCTGACACCGGCCACGCGCAGATCAGGACTTTTTGTTGGCGGTTTTTCGCACCGCGGTCTTCTTAGCAGTCTTCGCGGATTTCTTGAAGTCTTTGCTGCTCGGCGCGCCCGCGTCGCCCGCCTTGCGCATGTGCTCGCCACTGCCGTGCGCGATGCGCTCCTGCTTGGCGTGAATGTTGGCGTAGAGGCCCTGCTTTTTGGCGGTCATCGTGCATGTCTCCGACTGAGTGAAGGTGCCATGGTCGCGCGGCCGGCCGCACTGCACCGCAGCCTCAGGCGCTCCGCGTCGTAGGACACGGCCAGCAGTCTCTCCACTGGAACTCAGGCGTAGCGCGTGCGGGCAAGCGCGGCACCCTTGGCCAGCGCTTCGAGCTTCTTGAGCGCGATCTCGCGGTCCATCGGGGCCAGGCCACAGTTGGTGCAGGGCAGCAGCCGCGCCTTCGGCACGTATTCCAGCGCGAGACCGATCGTGTCTGCGACCTGCTCGGGCGTCTCGATCGTGTCGCTCGCCACGTCGATCACCCCGACCATCACGTCCTTGCCTTCGAGGAGCGCCATGAGGTGCGGCGGCACGTGCGAGTGAAAGCACTCGAGGCTCACCTGCTGGATGCTGCTCTTCGCCAGTGCCGGGAACACCGCTTCGTACTGGCGCCACTCTTCGCCGAGCGTGGCCTTCCAGTCGGTGTTGGCCTTGATGCCGTAGCCGTAGCAGATGTGGACGGCGGTGGTGCAGGTGAGGCCCTTGGCCGCGCGTTCGAGCGCCTTCACGCCCCAGTCGGCGGCGTCCTTCATGTAGACGTTGAAGGCGGGCTCGTCGAACTGGATGATGTCCACGCCGTCGGCCTGCAGCGCGAGCGCTTCCTCGTTGAGCAACTCGGCGAAGGCCATCGCCATCTTCACGCGGTCGCCATAGAAACGGTCGGCCACGGTGTCGACGATGGTCATCGGGCCGGGCAGGGTGAACTTGATCTTGCGGTCGGTGTGGGCGCGCAGCAGGCGTGCTTCGGCGGCATGCACCCGGCCCCTGAGCTTCAACGCCGACAACACCTGGGGCACCATCGCGTCGTAGCGGTTGTCGCGGATGCCCATCTTGACCTTGTGCTCGAAGTCGATGCCCTCGACCTGCTCGAGGAACCCGTGCACGAAGTGCTGGCGCGATTGCTCGCCGTCTCCGATCACGTCGAGGCCCGCGTCTTCCTGCGCCTTGATCCACAGCAGCGTGGCATCGGCCTTGGCCTGCGCCAGCTCTGCCCCTTCGGCCTTCCATTGCGGCCAGAGTTTCTGTGTTTCGGAAAGCCATGCGGGCTTGGGCAGGCTGCCCGCGATGGTGGCACTGAAGAGGGGACGCGACATGAAAGCTCCTTGGAAGGGGAGCGAGCTTACAAGCCCAGCACGTGCTTGGCGATGATGTTGCGCTGGATTTCGTTGCTGCCGCCGTAGATCGACATGGCACGGCGCCAGAAATAGTTGGCCGGCGCGCCACGCACGCTGGCCTCGATGCCCGCGAGGTCGCCCTCGCCGTGCATCAGTTCCGGGTCCAGGTGCTGGCCTTCCGCGCCGGCCGCCTCGAACAGCAGCTCGGTGATTCGCTGGCCGATTTCCGTCCCGCGGATCTTGAGCGACGAGGCGATGCCCGCGCCTGGCGAACTGCCGCTGCCCATGCTGGAGAGGGCGCGCAGCGTGTTCATCTCGAGTGCCTTGAGTTGCGCCTCCACCGTCGCCACCTTGGCGCTGAACAGCGGGTCTTCGATCAGTGGCTTGCCGCGGCTCTGCACTTCGGACGCGACGCGATGCAGCCGGCGCAGCGCGAAGGTCGAGAAGCCGATGTTCGAGTTCTCGACCCGCTCGTGTTCGAGCAGGAACTTGGCGTAGTTCCAGCCGCGGCCTTCCTCGCCGACGAGGTTCGACTTGGGCACCTTCACGTCGGTCAGGAACACCGCGTTGAACGAGTGCGTGCCTTCGAGCATCGGGATCGGCTGCACCACGATGCCCGGTGACTTCATGTCGATCAGCAGGAAGGAGATGCCGCTCTGCGGGCGCGCCTCGCGGCCGGTCCGCACCAGACAGAACATCCAGTCGGCGAAATGCGCGTAGGAGGTCCAGATCTTCTGGCCGTTGACGACGTAGTGGTCGCCGTGGTCTTCGGCACGCGTGGCGAGCGAAGCCAGGTCGGAGCCCGACTGCGGCTCCGAGTAGCCCTGGCACCACCATACGGTGGAGTCCTGGATACCGGGCAGGTGCTGCGCCTTTTGCGCCTCGGTGCCGAAGTTGTAGATCACCGGTCCGACCATGCGTGGGCCGAAGGGCTGGATGGTGGGACAGTTCATCTCGCCGCTCACCACCTCGAAGATGAAGCGCTGTGTCGCGCTCCAGCCCGGCCCGCCCTGCGACACGGGCCACGTGTAGGCATGCCAGCCCTTGCGTGCGAGGATCTGCTGCCAGCGCATCGAGTCGTCGCGCTGCATGTGAAGGTCGTGCTCGACGCGCTCGGAAATATCGCGCGGGAGGTTTTCTGCGATGAAGCTGCGCACCTCGTCGGCAAACGCGCGCTCTTCGGGGGAAAAAGCCAGTTCCATGGTGTGTTTCAGTTCTGTGGGGTGTGGGAGGCGAGTTCGAAACGCACGCCGCAGACAGTCACGCTGTCGACGTCGCACGGGAGGGCGCGCGCTTGCGCGGCACGGCGGATGGCATCGGCGTCGCGCACCTGCAGCCTCACGGCGGCGAGGCCTTCGCCGCGGCCATCGGCTGCCTTGACAAAGCGCAGCGTCGCGTTGTCGACCTCGAATTGCCAGTCGGCTGGCTGTGTGACCGGGCGCTGCAGGATGCGGCCCCACTGCCGGGCCAGGGCGGCGGGGTCGTCGCCTTGCAGTACGGCCCCGGCGATGCCCTCGACGCGCTCGGTCGAGACGTGGTCGCGCCAGTGCGGGCCGGCGGGCCAGTAGGCGCCGTGCTGCAGGTCTGCGCCGCCGAGCGTGGTGTTGATTTCCAGCAGTGCACCGCCGGTGTCGCGCGGGTGCAGCTGCATGCCTTCGTAGTCGCCGAGCGTGAGCGGTGCCGCGATGCGCACGCCGATCTCCGCCACGTGAGAGCGCCAGCGCGGCAGCGCTTCGCTGTCGAGGATGACCATGTAGCCGCCATCGCCATGGCGGCGCTCCAGGTAGCGGCCCGCAGCGGTGCCTTCCTGCGTGGGTGCCACCACTTCGATGAAGCTGGTGCCGAACGGCATCAGCGCGTTGTGGAGGCCGAACTGGCCGACCTCCGGGTCGCGGTGGCACACCTGCACGCCGAACACGGCGCACAGGTCGTCGACCACGGGCTCCAGTTCACGGGCCACCAAACAGATCTGTCGCAGTCGCAAATAGCTCGCGGTCACCTTGTCTCCTTCGTTTTTGGAAAGTCTCGATTTGGAAATATGATATAACAAATGACGCCAACAAAGAGACAAAGGCCGGAACAATGACTTCGCTCGAGGGACTGCGCGTCCTTGACCTCTCGCGCTTCATCGCGGGACCGTACTGCGCCATGATGCTCGGCGACATGGGGGCCGAGGTGGTGAAGATCGAGCCGCCGGGCGAGGGCGAGTACGCGCGCCGGGCGATGCCGGCGGTCGACGGGCAAAGCCTCTACACCTTCATCGTCAATCGCAACAAGAAGAGCCTGGCGATCGACCTGCGCCACGAGAGCGGGCTGGCAGTGCTGAAGGAGCTGATCACCAAGGCCGACGTGCTGGTGGAGAACTTCCGCCCCGGCACGATGGAGAAAATGGGCCTCGGCTGGGACGCGATCCACGCGATCAATCCACGGCTCGTCATGGCGCGCATCTCCGGATTCGGGCAGGACGGACCGCTCGCCGAAAAGCAGTGCTTCGACGGTGTCGCTCAGGCCATGAGCGGCCTGATGGACCTCACCGGCCAGATCGACGGCCCGCCGACGATGATCGGCGCCTTCATGTGCGACTACACGACCGGCATGTACGCGGCGCTCGGCATCCTCGCCGCACTGAATGCGCGCCATGCAAGCGGCAAGGGCCAGATGGTCGACGTGTCGCTGCTCGAGAGCGCCGCCTCGATGCTGATGACGGCCATTCCGCAACAGCTGATGTTCGGCACCACGATGACGCGGGTCGGCAGCCGCGACCGCTTCGTCGCGCCGTCGAACACCTTCGCCACCGGCGACGGGCGCCACGTGCTCATCGTGGGCGGCGACGACAACATGTTCCCGCGCGTGCTGCGCGCCATGGGACGCCCGAGTCTGATCGACGACCCGCGCTTCGCCACGATGGCGAGCCGGCTCGAGCACCGCGATGCGGTCGAGGGCATCGTGGCCGACTGGATGGCCGCCAGCAGCGCGGACGACCTGGTCGCGAAACTCGAGGCCGAAGGCGTGCCGTGCGCCAAGATCGCGCGCATCGACGAGGTGGTGAAGAACGAGCAGCTGCACCACCGCAACGGCATCGTCGACATTCCGTTCGCGGGTACGTCGGTGCCCATGCAGGGCGTGACCATCCATCTGTCGGACACGCCGCTCACCATCCGCAAGCCGCTGCCACAGGTGGGCGAGCACAACGCCGATGTGCTCGGGGGCTGGCTCGGCTACGGCGCGGGGCAGGTCGAGACGCTCAAGGCCAGCGGCGCCATCTGATTCCCACCACAACAAAGAACGGAGACACGATTTGACGACTGAACTGATCGAACAACTCGAGGATGGCGTGCTCACGCTGACCCTGAACCGGCCCGAACGCCTGAATGCATTGACGGTGCCGATGACGGATGCACTGCTCGCCGCACTGCGTCGCGCGGCGGTCGACACGAAGGTGCGGGCGGTCGTGCTGACCGGTGCCGGCCGCGGCTTCTGCGCGGGCGGCGATGTCAAGGCGATGGCGGACGACGAGGATGCGAACCGCACGCTCGAGTCGCGCACACTGCAGCTGCGCGAGCACATGGAGTGCTCGAGGCTGCTGCGTGAAATGCCCAAGCCGACGATCGCCGTCGCACGTGGTGCCGTGGCGGGCGCGGGCCTGTCGCTCGCACTGGCCTGCGACCTGCTGATCGCGAGCGACACGGTCAAGCTCACCTCGGCGTTCGTCAAGGTCGGCCTCTCGGGCGACTTCGGCAGCACCTGGTTCCTGACCCAGCTGCTCGGGCCGCGTGCGCGGGCCTTTGCGCTGCTGTCGCCGGTCGTCAAGGCCGAAGAGGCGCTCGCGATGGGGCTGGTGACGCGCGTGGTGCCGGACGCGGCGCTCGACGCCGAAGGCCGTGCCCTGGCGCTGCAGCTCGCATCGGGCCCGTCGATCACGCTCGGGCACATCAAGGCCAATCTCAACGTGGCCGAGCAGGGCGCCACGCTGGCCGAGGCACTCGACCACGAAGCCATCCGCCACATCCGTTGCGGCATGACCGAAGACCACCTGGAAGCGGCGCACGCCTTCGTCGAGAAGCGCGCACCGCAATTCGTCAATCGCTGAAGGAATCACCATGGACAGCCTCTCCCTCAAGGGTAAAACCGCCATCGTCACCGGCTCTTCGCGCGGCATCGGCCGTGCCATCGCCGTTGCGTACGCACGCGCCGGCGCGCGCGTCGTCATCACCAGCCGCAAGGCCGACGCCTGTGCCGCCGTCGTCGAGCAGTTGCGCGGCGAAGGGCTCGAAGCGATGGCCATCGCGTGCAACATCTCGCGCAAGGACGAGATCACGGCGCTGGTCGACCAGACCGAAAAAGCCTATGGCCCGGTCGACGTGCTGGTGTGCAACGCAGCGGTCAATCCGTACTACGGCCCGCTCTCGGGCATCAGCGACGAAGCGTTCAGCAAGGTGATGGACGTCAACATCCGCTCCAACCTCTGGCTGGTGAACCGCGTGGCGCCGGGCATGGTCGAGAAGGGCAAGGGCGCGGTCGTCATCATCAGCTCCGTCGCGGGGATCACCGGGTCGAGCACCATCGGCGCCTACGGCATCTCCAAGGCAGCCGACATGTCGCTGGCGCGCAGCCTCGCGCTCGAATGGGGCAAGCAGGGCATCCGTTTCAACTGCATCGCCCCCGGCCTGATCAAGACCGACTTCGCCAAGGCGCTCTGGGACAACCCTGACACGCTGGCGGTTGTGCTCAAGGCGAGCCCGCTCAACAGGATCGGCGAGCCGGAAGACATCGCGGGCGCGGCCCTCCTGCTGGGCTCTGACGCCGGCCGTTTCATCACGGGCACGACCATCGTGATCGACGGCGGCGCCACGATCGGAGGCGAGTGATGAGCTACCAGGACATCACGGTCGACACGAACGAGCGCGTCTGCACCATCACGTTGAACCGCCCCGACCGGCTCAATGCCTGGACGGAGCGCATGGAGAAGGAGTTCCGCGAGGCCGTGCAAGCCGCCGAGGGCGACCACGCGGTGCGCGCCATCGTCGTGACCGGGGCAGGGCGCGGCTTCTGCGCCGGCGCCGACATGGACATCCTCGAAGCCGGCGCCGCCTCGGGTGGCGAAGGCACGGCAGACGCGAGTGTGCTGAAGCCGACAGCCGAAGGCATAGAGCGCAACTACGCCTGGCGCTTCAGCTACCTGCTGCGGGTGCGCAAGCCCGTGTTCGCGGCCATCAACGGGCCGATCGCGGGTATTGGCCTGTGCATGGCCTTGTTCTGCGACTTCCGGTACATGGCCGAGGGGCAGAAGCTCACCACCGCATTCGCCAAGCGCGGGCTCATCGCCGAGCACGGCGCCTCGTGGATGTTGCCCCGTCTGGTCGGGCTGACGAACTCGCTCGACCTGCTGATGTCGGCGCGCACGCTCGTCACGGCCGAAGCCGCCGCGCTGGGCCTGGTGAAAGCCCTGCCTGTCGACGGCTTCCTGGCTGCGGTACAGCAGACCGCGCGCGACCTGACATTCCACGCCTCGCCGCGTTCGATCGGCGTCATCAAGCGGCAGGTCTACGACAGCCTGTTCCAGAACCTCGACGAGGCCTGGACCCGCGCCGACGAGGAGATGCAGGCGTCGTTCACGAGCGACGATTTCCGTGAAGGTGTGGCGCATTTCCTCGAAAAGCGCACGCCGGCCTTCACCGGGCGCTGAGAATCAAGCCAAAGCGCCATACGATATAACCTATGCCAAATCCGGACTGTGTCACGCAGTCCTTCGACGCCATGGACGACACCCCCCTCACCCGCGAGAGCCTCAACGGTCAAGCCTACGGCCGCCTGTGCCGGGATCTCAAAGCCGGGCGTTTCGCGCCGGGCGAAAAGCTCAAGTTGCGTGACCTCGCGGCAGAGATGGGCATCAGCCCGACCCCGGTGCGGGAGGCGCTGGCGCGGTTGATTTCCGAGCAGGCGCTGGAGCAGGTGGGACATCACTCGGTGCGCGTCCCGCTCATGAGCGAAGAGCGCTTTGCCGAAGTGCGCGAGCTGCGCCTGATGCTCGAGGGCAGGGCGGCTGCACGCGCGGCCGAGCATGCCGAGCCGGCCGACATTCGTCGGCTCGAGGCCATCCACGAGCGGATGGCGGCGCGGCACGATGCGAGCGACACGGCTGGCGAACTGCTGGAGGCCGAGCGCTTCCACATGGAGGTGTACGCGCTGGCCGGCATGCCGGTGCTGCAGCGAATGGTCGAAGGCCTTTGGCTACAGTGCGGCCCGCTCATGAAGGCGCTGCAAACCCACGCGCTCGCACAACCGCGCAAGCAACACCCCCATCACCTGGTGCTGCGCGGGCTGCGCAAGCACGACGCCGAAGTGGCGCGGCGCGGCGTGGAAGAAGAAATCGAACGCACGAGCGCGCCGATCCTGGCCTACCTGCGCGAACGCAGTTCGGCAACGGCAGCGCCGGTGCGCAAGACCGCGCGGGTCGCTGCCTAGCGCGGTTTCCGGTTGCGGCGCAGCATGCGCCGCATGCAGCAGGGCGATGCATCTGCATGCTGAATATTCATCGCCCCCGGTTGCCGTCCGAAGGGCTTGCCGTCATCATCGTGGCTACAAGCGGGATGCCGACTGCCATGGCAAACCCGCACCGGCCCGACCGATACGGAGACAAGCCAGGATGATCGACTACCGCCACGGCCGCAGGCCGCTGCACGACTACCTGCGCCATCACGCGCGCGAAACTCCCGACAAGGCGGCCGTGGTCTGGTACGGCCGGCGCATCAGCTACGCCGAACTCGACGACCTCAGCGACCGCTTTGCAGAGAGCCTTCGTGCGCGCGGCATCGGGCAGGGCGACGTGGTCGCGCTGTTTCTCGAGAACTGTCCTCACTACCTCATTGCCCACTTCGGCGCGCAGAAGCTCGGCGCGATCGTGAGCCCTTGCAATCCGCATGCGCAGGCCTACGAGCTCGAGCATCAGTTGGCCGACCTGGATGCGCGCGCCATCGTGGCCGGTGAAGAGCTGCTCAAGGTGGTGATGGCTTCGACGGCCAAGGCCCGCATCGACCATGTGTTCGCGGTGCGCTATGGCGACATGCTGCCCGGCGTGCTCGCGATCGACGTGCCGCGCGCCATACGCCTGCCGCACGAGCCGGCGCCGCCGCTCCCGGCCAACGTCATCGACTTCACCGAAGCACTCGCTCAGGCCGGCGACTTCGAACCCGTCGACACCATCGCCATGGAAGACGTGGCCCTGATGGCCTACACCTCGGGCAGCACCGGCTTGCCCAAGGGCGCGATGATCAGCTACGACTGCGCGCTCTACAAGACCGCGACCAGCGCCGAGGGCTTCCGGCTCGGCGCTGACGACGTGATGCTGGCCGATGTCGCGCTCTTCCACATCTCCGGGATGATGACCGGCCTCGCGCTGCCGATCTACTGCGGCGCCACCGTGGTGCTGCTGCAGCGCTTCGATGCCACCGCGGTGCTGCAGGCCATCGAGAGCTGCAAGGTGACCTGGTGGTATTCGATGGCACCCTCGCTGCCGTCGACCATGGCGGCCGACGATGCAGCCACCTATGACCTCTCGTCGCTCAGGACGACCGTCGGCACCAGCTTCGGGGTGCGGCTGACCGAGAAGCTGGCGGCGCAATGGAGTCGCTTCGCCAACGGATGCCTCGTGTACGAGGCCGGCTACGGCCTGAGCGAAACGCACACCTGCGACACGCTCATGCCGCCGGACGCCATCAAGTGGGGCACCAATGGCAAGCCGGTGCCGGGCGTCGAGGTGCGAATCGCCGATCCCGCGACGGGCGTGGACCTGCCGATCGGCACGCGGGGCGAGATCCTGCTTCGCAGTCCCGTCTCTTACAAGGGCTACTGGCTGCGGCCCGAGGCCACGCAGAACCTTTTCGTGGACGGCTGGATTCGCACCGGCGATGTCGGCGTGCTCGACGACGAGGGCTACCTCACCTTCCTCGGCCGGACCAAGGAAATGATCAAGGTGTGGAGCTACAGCGTGTTCCCCGAAGAGGTCGAGGCCATCCTCGCGACGCATCCGGACGTGCGCCAGGCGGCGGTGGTCGGCATGCCCGACCCGGATCGCGGCGAGTCGCTGCAGGCTTATGTGGTGCTCAAGTCGGAAGCCGCGGCGCGCCTGCACGTCGACCGTGCAGGGCAGGTGCGGGACCGCTCCGATCAGAAAATCATCGAGTGGTGCCTGAAGCACATGTCGCACTACAAGGTGCCGCGCACGGTGATCTTTCGCAGCGGCCTGCCGGCATCGGAGAGCGGCAAGCTGCTGCGCCGCATGCTGCACGAACCCGCCGCCACGCTCCCGTCGCTGTCGGCCAACTGAGTGGCCGACCGAGCACCGGCCGCGTGCTCAGTGCGCGTTGGCGGCCACCGGCACGCGGTAGCCGGCGAGCTCGTGCTTTGCGATCGCGTTGCGGTGCACTTCGTCCGGGCCGTCGGCAACGCGAAGGTGACGCGCGTAGGCATAAAACGAGACCAGCAGCGTGTCCTGGCTCAGGCCCATCGCGCCGAACGCCTGCATCGCATCGTCGATCACCTGTACGCAGTTGTTCGGCGCCAGCACCTTGATCATCGCGATCTCCTTCGCCGCCACCTTGTTGCCGACGGTGTCCATGCGCCATGCGGCGTGCAGCACCATCCAGCGGGTCTGGTCGATCAGCATGCGCGCCTTGGCGATGCGCTCGCGCCAGACACCTTGCTCCGCGAGCGGCTTGTGGAACGCGACGCGCGACACCACGCGCTGGCACATCAGTTCGAGCGCGGCTTCGGCCATGCCGATCATGCGCATGCAGTGGTGGATGCGTCCGGGGCCCAGGCGCCCCTGCGCGATCTCGAAGCCGCGGCCTTCGCCCAGCAGGATGCTCGAGGCCGGCACGCGCACGTTGTCGAAGCGCACCTCGGGGTGACCGTACGGCGGGTCGTAAACGCCCATCAAGGCCATGTCGCGCACCACGGTCACGCCGGGGGTGTCGCGCGGCACGACGATCATCGACTGCTGGCGATGGCGGTCGGCGTTGTCGGGGTCGGTCTTGCCCATCAGGATGAAGACCTTGCAGCGCTCGTTCATCGCGCCGGTGATGTACCACTTGCGCCCGTTGATGACGTAGTCGTCGCCGTCGCGCCGGATGGCGCATTCGATGTTGGTGGCGTCGGATGACGCCACTGCGGGTTCGGTCATCGCGAACGACGAGCGGATCTCGCCCGCGAGCAACGGCTTGAGCCAGCGCTCCTGGTGTTCCGGCGTGCCGTAGCGCTCGAACACTTCCATGTTGCCGGTATCGGGCGCGCTGCAGTTGAAGACCTCTGCGCTCCAGAGACGGCGCCCCATGATCTCGCACAGCGGCGCGTATTCGAGGTTGGTCAGGCCTTCGGGAACGTGCGCCGACTTCGGCAGGAACATGTTCCACAGGCCTGCCGCGCGTGCCTTGTCCTTCAGGCCCTGCATCATCGGCAGCGTCGTGTAGCTGCCGCCGCCCTCGGCGTCGCGCGCCGACTTCTTCGCCTCGCGCTCGTGCTGCTCCTCGTTCGGGTAGATGTGCTCGTCCATGAAGGCGAGCAGGCGCGTGCGCAGGTCGTGGACCTTGGGAGTGAATTCGAATTCCATGTGCGTGTTGCTTTCGTTGAATGTGATTGCTGGAAGCTCAGTCCCAGGAGAAGAGGCCAAGCGAAACGGCGACCAGCGCCGGCTTTTCCTGGCCTTCGATCTCGACGGAGTTCTCGGTCTTCACGAGCGTCCAACCGTCGTCGCGCCGATCGGCGGCGAGCAGCTTGATGTGGTTGCGCACGCGCGAGCCGGCAGGCACCGGCGACATGAAGCGCAGCTTGTCCAGGCCGTAGTTGACGGACTTGGTGGCCTTCAGCCCGCCCAGCAATTCATATGACGTGATCGGCAGCAGCGACAGCGTGAGAAAGCCATGCGCGATCGGTGCACGGAAAGGGCTCGCGCGCGTGGCACGCTCGACATCGATGTGGATCCACTGGCGGTCTTCGGTGCACTCGGCGAAGGCATCGATGCGCGACTGCGGCACCTCGATCCATGACGAAGTGCCGATCGACTGGCCGACGGATTGCTGCAGGTTGTCTCGGGTCAGCATGGGCATGGCATGAGCAGGAAAAAGTGGCGATGCGGCAATGGTGCCGCGACTCGCCGGCACACGGCGCGCGCGGGCATGAAGCCTTTTCATCGGCCGCATGCGGGTTGTTGATGCGCTCGCACGGCCGGTGGCCGAACATGACCTTGCATCCACTATCAAAGGACACCCGTGACCGCGCGCTACGACGTACAGGACGGCATTGCCGTCGTCACCATGGACACCCCGCCCGTCAACAGCCTCGGCATCGGCAACCGGCGCTTCATCGCGGAGTCGATCGCCCGGGCGAGTGACGACGCGGCGGTCAAGGCGATCGTGCTCACCGGGCACGGCCGCGCGTTCTGCGGCGGTGCCGACATCCGCGAATTCAACCTGCCGGAAGCCACCATGGCGCCGGACCTGATCGACGTGATCAACCTGATCGAGCGATCGGAGAAGCCGGTGGTCGCCGCAATCCACAGCATCGTGATGGGCGGTGGGCTCGAGCTTGCGATGGGCTGCCACTACCGCGTGGTGCAGCGCGGCACGATGGTGTCGCTGCCCGAAGTGCGCATCGGCATCCTGCCGGGTGCGAGCGGCACGCAGCGGCTGCCGCGCCTGCTCGGCCTGGAGATGGCGCTCAACATGATCGTCACCGGCAACACGGTGATGAGCGAGGTGCTCGCTGAGTTGCCCGGGCAGAAGCTGTTCGACAAGTTCGTGGAGCACGATGTGGTGGCCGAGGCGGTCGCCTTCGCACGCGGCATCGCCGACCGTCGGCCGCTGCCGCGCGTGCGCGAGCTGCGCGTCGAGCACCCGGCCCCCGAGGCGTACCTGCAGTTCGCACGCAACATGGTGGCCGCGAGCTCGAAGAACTATCCGGCGCCGCTGCGGTGCCTGGACTGCGTGGCGCAATCGACCCGCATGGGCTTCGACGCCGCGCTCGCCTACGAGCGCGAGGCCGTGACCGAGCTGGTGTGGACGAAGGAGAGCGCGGCGTTGCGCAACGCGTTCTTTGCGGAGCGCGCGGCCAACAAGATCCCCGACGTCCCCGAAGACACCCCCAAGCGCGAGATCAAGACCGTCGGCGTCA
>JBGMOF010000005.1:0-17886 GCA_041424275.1 Variovorax sp. | reverse complement strand
CCAGCTTGGCCTGGCTCGCGTGGTAGCCGCAGACCATCTTGCCGCGCTTGGCGGCGGTCTCGACCACGACCTTCGGGCCGTCCACGTGCATCGTGAACACGTCGCAGCCCTGGTCGGCCAGGCTGTTGGTGGCTTCGGCTTCCTTGACGGGCATCGACCAGTCGCCGGTGAAGATCACGCTGCAGGTGATGCCGGGCTTGACCGAACGCGCACCGAGCGTGAAGGCGTTGATGTTGCGCAGCACCTGCGGGATCGGCTTGGCCGCGACGAAGGCGATCTTGTTGCTCTTCGTCATGTGGCCGGCGATCACGCCGTTGAGGAACTGGCACTCGTCGATGTAGCCGAAGAAACTGCCGGCGTTCTTGGGCATGCTCTCGGTCCACAGACCGCCGCAATGCGAGAAGCGCACGTCGGGATTCTTCGGGGCGATCGCGAGGATGTGCGGATCGAAGTAGCCGTACGACGTCGGGAAGAGCAGCTTGGCGCCGTCCTGCGCGATCATGCCGGTCATGGTCTTCTGCACGGCCGCGGTCTCGGGCACGTTCTCTTCCTCGACCACCTTGACGCCGGGCATCTTCTTGATTTCGGCGGCCGCCTGCGCGTGCGCCTGGTTGTAGCCGTAGTCGTCGCGCGGGCCGACGTAGATCACGCCGACGGTGATCGGCTTGGCCTGGGCGCTGGCAAGAGCGCTCCAGCTGCCGAGCGTGCCGGCGGCACCGAGGGCGGCGATGGATTTGAGGGAGTCGCGGCGATTGATCTGGCTCATGGAACTGCTCCGTTGGAAGAAGAGGTGGACGTTGGAAGGAATGGGGATGTTCGGGTGGGCTGCGACCGACTATTCGGCGCGCGCGCCGGTCGCCGAGGCGATGACGGCCCAGCGCGCGGAGTCGGTGCGAACCATCTGCGCGAGCGCCTGGGACGGCATGAACTGGACCTCGGCACCGCGCTGCCACATCTGCCCGCGCATGCGCGGGTCGGCGGTGACGGTCTGCACGTCGCGCTCGACCTTGCGCACGATCGCCTCGGGCGTCGCGGCTGGCAGGAACAGGCCATACCACTGGTCTGCCGCGAAGCCGGGGTAGCCAAAACTCGCGACGGTGGGCACGCCCGGCAGTCGCGTGGTCGGTTGCGCGCCGGTCACGGCCAGCACGCGCAGCTTGCCGCCCTCGATCAGCGGCAGCGCGGACACGATGATGTCGATCATCACCTGCGTGCGGCCTGCGATCAGGTCGGGCAGGGCCTGCGCGCTGCCGCGGTAGGGCACGTGCGTCATGCGGACCTTGGCCTGCGACAGGAACCATTCGGTCGTGAGATGCGGCAGCGAGCCGCTGCCGTTGGACGCATAGCTCAGCTCGCCCGGATGCGCCCTCGCATAGGCCACCAGGTCCGGAAAAGTCTTGAAGGGCGAATCGACCGGCACCACCACGACCAGCGGGGAGGTGGCGAAGCCGGCCACGGGCAGCAGGTCCCTGATCGGGTCGTAGCCCAGCTTCGGGTAGATGTGCGGCGCGATGGTCACGCCCGCCGGGATGCCCATGACCAGCGTATAGCCGTCGGGCGGACTCTTCGCTCCGACCTCGGTGCCGATGGTGGACCCCGCGCCCACGCGGTTGTCGGCGATCACGGGCTGTTTCCACGCCTCGGCCAGCGCGATACCGACGGCGCGCGCGGCATAGTCGGTCGCGCCGCCCGCCGGGAACGGAATGACCAGCTTCACCTGCCGCGCCGGATAGGCGGCGGGCTGGGCGAAAGTCGACAGGCCGTGGCCCAGGACGGGCGCGAGCAGTGCGGTCTTCAGCAGGTCACGGCGTTGCGGCATGGATGGGCACCTTCTTGGATACAAGACGGGATGCACAAAGCATGCCTGCCAGGTCAGGCCAGAAGACTCACGTGTGCCGACACCACGCGCCAGCCTTCGGGCGTGCGCATCCACGTCTGGCTCTGACGGCCGGTGCGGTCGCTGCCTTCGCGGCGGAATTCGCAGTTGGCGGTGGCGAAGTCATGGCCGTAGCTGGTGAGCACCACGCGCAGCAACTCGCGCGCAAGGCCCTGCGACGGACGGCTCGCGCGGAAGGCCTGGATGGCTTCGGCGCCGTAGAGGTTCTCGGTTGCGCCGTAGCGCAGCGTGTGCGGGCTGTTCCAAAACAGTTCGTCGAGCACATCGACCTTGTTGTGGACCAGCGCGTCTTCGTAGCGGGCGAAGGCGTCTTCGACTTCGGCGAGGACGGTGGGGATGTTGATTTCTGGGGTCATGACGTCGGAAATTTCAGAGGGAGGCCACTGGCGAATGCACCACGTTCGCCGCTTCGAGCGCCGCGGCGACGCGCAGCACGAGGTCTTCGCGCCAGGGCGCCGCGATCACCTGCACGCCGATCGGCAGCCTGGCATCGGCGCCCCACACCGGAACGGCGCACACCGGCAGGCCGATGCACGAAATGGGTTGGGTCAGGAGCCCCATGTTGGGTCGCACGGGCAGGCGCTGGCCGTTGAGATCGAACGACTCCGCACCGATGGGCGTGGCGGCCGACGGCGTGGCCGCGGCCAGCAGGATGTCGTAGCGCTCGAACACGCGGGCCACGGCCTGCGCATAGGCCAGGCGCACGCGCTGCGCACGCGCGATCCATGCCGCAGGCAGCATCGCACCGGCGAGGAAGCGATCGCGCGACAGCGGCTCGAAATCGTGCGGGCGGCGCCGCAGGTCGTGCAGGTGCAGCGCGGCGCCTTCGGAATTGGTGATGAGAAAGGCGGCGGCACGGCCGGCCTCGACCATCGGCAATTCGACCGTTGCGCCGGCACCGAGCGCATCGGCCACGCGGTCGACGGCGGCGAGCGCTTCAGGCCGCGCGTGCTCGCGGAAGTAGCCGCCGAGCACGCCGATGCGCAGGCCCTGCGTGCCGCGGCCGAGCAATGGCGTGACCAAGTCGGCCGCGCGCTGCGCGCAGCCCGGATCGCGCAGGCCGGTGAGGGCTTCAGGTCCCTGCATCGCGTCGTAGGCCAGGGCCAGGTCGCGCGCCGAACGCGCGAAAGGGCCGAGATGGTCCAGGCTCGACACGAAGGGGAAGCTGCCGGTGCGCGGCAGGCGCCCGAAGGTCGGCTTGAGACCGAACACGCCGCACAGCGACGCGGGCACGCGGATCGATCCGTTGGTGTCGGAACCCAGCGTGAGCGGCACCTGCCCCGCCGCCACCGCGGCGCCCGACCCGCCCGACGATCCGCCCGCGATGCGCGTCAGGTCATGCGGGTTGTGCGCCGGGCCGACATGGCTGTTCTCGGTGGTGAAGCCGTAGGCGTATTCGTCCATGTTGAGCGCGCCGACCAGCACCGCACCCGCGCTCTCGAGCCGCCGCACCAGCGCCCCGTCGCTGCGCGCGGGCGCGCTCTCGCGCTCGATCTTCGAGCCGGCCAGCGTCGGCAGGCCGGCGATGTCGAACAGGTTCTTGACCGCGAACGGCACGCCGAGCAAGGGCAGCGCGCGCGTGCGTTCGGCGTTGGCCGAAGCGAGCGAGGCATCGACCTGCGCGGCACGCCGCAGTGCGCGCGCAGTCACGACATCGGTGAAGGCGTTGACGCGGTCGTTGGTGGCGCCGATGCGGTCGAGGCTGGCCTGCACCAGCGACACCGCGCTCACTGCATTGGAGCGCACCGCGGCGGCCATGCCGGCAGCGTCGCCGCCGAGGCGTTCGGCCGGCGTCATGCTTCTTTCTCCGCCGGGCAGACAGGCGCGAAGGTCACGGCGCATTCGTCGTGCGGCGCGAGCGGCACGGCGTCGATCACGGCGGCAAAGCTGGCCGCGAGCGCGACGTAGCCCAGCACGCCGGCGCGGTGCTCTGGCCACACGCGCAGGCCGAGCGCGGCGGACGCCGCATCGACGTAGTTTTCGACTTGAACGGGCGTCATCGTGCTCACCTCCGCACTTCGCGCTGGAAGATCTCCAGGCTGAGTTTCTTCATCGCGACGAAGCTCGCCGAGCTCAGCGTCTCCAGCGTGCGCGGGCGCGCGTCGTCGTACTTCAGGATCTCCGCGACCCGGGTCGGCCGCTTGGTCAGCAGCAGCACCTCGTCGGCCAGGTACACGGCTTCTTCGAGGTCGTGCGACACGAGCAGCATCGTGGTGCCGGTCTGCATGAACACCTCCTGCAGCTTCTCGCGGATGAAGAGCGTCATCTCGAAGTCGAGCGCCGAGAAGGGCTCGTCGAGGAACAGCACCTCGGGGTTCGGCGCGAGCGCCCGCATGATCGACGCAGTCTGCTGCTGGCCGCCCGACAGCTCGTAGGGAAAGCGGTTGAGGTCGAACTTGACGTCGAACGAGGCGACCAGCTCCTGCATGCGGCGGTCGACCTCGGCCTTCGACTTGCCTTCGAGCTTGAGCGGGTAGGCGATGTTGTCGATGGTGCGCATCCACGGGAACATCGCCTCGCGGTAGTTCTGGAACACGTAGCCGATCTTGGTGTCCTTGAGCGACTTGCCGTCGAACAGGATCTCCCCGTGGTCGATGGGCACGAGCCCCGCGATCATGTTGATCAGCGTCGACTTGCCGCAGCCGTTCGGGCCGAACACCGAGACGATCTTGTGCTTGGGGATGTCGAGGTCGAAGTGCTCGTACAGCGGCCAGCCCGCGAAGTACTTGGTGAGGCCGCGGATGGTGATGTGCGTGCCGGCCGGGCCGGGCTGGAACACGGGTGCCGGCACGTCGGCGTACACCGGGCCGTTGAGGACTGCGCTCATCTTCCACTCCAGTGAACGATCTTGCGTTCGGCGACGAGGAACAGGATGTTGAGCGCATAGCCCAACGCACCCGCGGCGAGGATGGCCGCGTACATGCTCTTCACGTTGAGCACCTGCTGCGCATTGATGATGCGGTTGCCCAGGCCCGCATCGGAACCGATGAACATCTCGGCCACGATCACGATCACCAGCGCCATCGACACCGCCGAGCGCAGGCCCACGAAGGTCGGCTGCAGGCTTTCCCAGATCAGCACGTCCTTGAAGACCTGCCAGCGCGAAGCGCCCATGACTTTGGCCGCCATCACGCGCTGCTTGCGCGCATTCATCACGCCGTAAGCGCTGTTGAAGATCACGATGAGGAAGGCACCGAAGGCCGCGATGGCGACCTTGTTGATGTCCGACACGCCGAAGATCAGCAGGAACAGCGGGATGAGCGCCGACGACGGCGTCGAGCGGAAGAAGTCGATCAGGAACTCGACGCTGCGGTAGAGCCGCTCGTTGCTTCCCAGGAGCACGCCGAGCGGCACGCCGACCACGGCCGCGATCAGGAAGGCCTGCAGGGTGCGCCACACCGTCACCGCGAAGTCGGTGAGCAGCGGGCCGCCGGCCAGGCCGGTGATGAGGGTGCTGACGGTGTCTGCCGGTGCCGGCAGCAGGATCGGCTTGATGAAGCCCAGTCGCACCACCAGGTCCCAGAGGATGAACAGCACGACCGGCCCGATGAAGGGCAGCAGCCGGTCCCACAGCGGCGGCTTCGGCACCGCCGTGGCTGCGCCGCTGGCCGGCGGCGACCAGGGCTTCGTGGCGGGGGCGGTGGCTTCAGCCATAGCGGCACTCATTCAGTTTCAGGGTTACCGTGGAACCGGCTTTGCCGGGCCACTGGTATCGCCCCCGGCAGGGGGTTGGCGAAGCGACACGCAGTGCGCGCAGACTGGGGGCGAGCAACATTTCTTCAGGCCTTGTAGAGGAGGCCGTCCACCGGCACCTTTTTCTCGAAGATGCCCTTCTCGGTGAACAGGTCGTAGAACTTCTGAAAGTAGGCGACGTCGCTCGGCTTGAACTCGTTGTAGAGCATGTACGAGGCAAGCGGCACTTCGGCCGTCAGCGCGCCTTCGATGGCGGTGTAGCCCTTCATGAACTGGCGAGCCTCGTCGGGCTTCGTGCGCACCAGATCGACGCCGCGCGTGTAGGCCGCGATGAACTTCTTCGTGACTTCCGGGTTCTTCTTGATGAACTCGGTCGTCAGGCTGGCGGCGCCGCCATGCCACGGGGCCATCGGATCGCCCAGGATGTATTTGGCGACCACGCCGGCTTCGATCACGCGCGTGGTGCCGTTCATGCGGCCGATGGTGCCGGTCGGCTCCAGCGTGTAGCAGGCGTCGACCTGGCCCGCCACGATGGCCGCGACGTGCTGGCCGATGGGCAGTTCCATGACCGTGGCGCCGGTCGCGCCCGCGCGCTCGAGCATGGTCTTGCACAGCGTCACGTTCTGGATGCCGGGGCCGGACGCGACGCGCTTGCCCTTGAGGTCCGCCATCGTCTTGATGGCGCTGTCCTTGCCGGTGATGAATTCGTCGAGCACGAACTTCGCGTTGCTCGGGTTGGTGCAGAAGATCTTGAAGAGACCGGGCTGCGCGATCTCGCCGATGGCGAGGTTGGCCGAGCCGGTGCCGTTGGCGCTGCCGTCGGAGCGGCCCGAGAGCATCGCCTCCATGACCTGCTGCGCGCCGGCGAACTTGAGCGGCTCGACGTCGAGCCCTGCTTCCTTGAAGTAGCCCTTCTCGACCGCAGCGAAGAACGGCAGGCCGGCCGCCACCGGCCAGAAGCCGATGCGCAACTTGGTGGCCGACTGCGCCCGCACGATGGCCGGCGCAGCGAGCACCGTGAGGCCGGCAACGCCTGCCTGCAGGACGTGCCGACGCGATGCGCCCCGGGATGGTTCGTGGTTGCTCATGGTCAAACTCCTCGATGGATAAAGAAACGGAATGCGATGCGTCAGGCCGCGACCGGCCGACGCGATGCGATGTAGGGACGCCAGCCGCCGTGGTGCGAGATGTCTTCGGCGCCGTCGAGCGCGAACGCCTCGCAGACGAAGCCCTGCACGCTGCTGCCGTCGGCCAGCGCCAGCGTGCCGATGCCGAGCGGCGACGGAATCAGCGCGACGAAGCTGCCGTAGCGTTCGGCGGGCATCTCCCACACCTCGACCTCGATGGGCACGCCGTCGCCCCCGGCGGCGCGCACCATGCCGGGCTTGGGCGGCACGGTGCCGGGCAAGGCGTAGAGCCGATAGAGCGGCGCCGTGCGGGTCTGGCTCACTAGCACCGCGTCGCGCGCGGTGAGCTGGCTGTTGAGCGGCATGCCCGAGAGATGGGCGCCGACCACCGCGACGCGCACCGTCTCGGCTGCAGCCCGCGCCGCGCCGAACACCTCGACCAGTTCGGGCAGGGGTTCGCCCGTCGCGCCTGCCGTGAGGCCGCTTGCATGGTGGTAGCGCTGGCCGAGCTCGGCCAGCTGCAGGTCGCTGCCGCAAGCGCCGATCAGCGTGATGCCGAATGGCAGCCCGTCGTCGCGCAGGCTGCTCGGCACCGAGAGCGCGGCGTAGTCGAGCAAGTTGACGAAGTTGGTGTACGCGCCGAGGTTGCGGTTGAGCGCGACGGGGTCGGCCTGCATCGCCTCGATCGTGTAGTGCGTGGGCGCGGTGGGCACGAGCAGGAGGTCGATGTCGGCCCACATCGGTGCGGCCTGCTGCGCGAGCGTGCGCAGGCGGACCTGCGCGTCCACGAGGTCCGCCGCGCTGTAGGTGCGCCCCTTGGCGAGGATGCCGCGCACCGGCTCGATCACCTGGTCTTCATGCGCGTCGAAGAAGCTGCGCACGGCGGCATAGCGCTCGGCGACGAGCGCGCTGTCGTAGAGCAGCGCAGCGGCTTCGGCGAGCGGGGCGTAGTCGATCGTGACCGCCGTGCCGCCCATCGCTTCGAGTCGCGCGATCGCGTCGGCGAAGGCCGCCTCGGCGGCGCTGTCGCCGAAGAAGGCGAGCACCGATGGCACGCCGAAGCGAAAGCGCGCCGGGTACGGCGTCTGCAGCAATGGCAGTTCGCGGCCATACGGGTCGAGCGGATCGAAGGCGGCCGCCGCCTTCAGGACCTTCAGCGCCGTCGCGACCGTGCGCGCGAAGATCGACACGCAATCGACGCTCTGCGCCGCCGGGACCACGCCGCGCGCGCTCAGCAGGCCGCGCGACGGCTTGAGGCCGACGATGTTGTTGAGGCCCGCCGGCACGCGGCCCGAGCCTGCGGTGTCGGTGCCGAGAGAGAAATCGACCTGACCCGTCGCAACCACGTAGGCCGAACCGGAACTGGAGCCGCCCGAGACGTAGCGCGCATCGAAACTGTTGGGCACCGCGCCGTACGGCGAGCGCGTGCCGTTGAGGCCGCAGGCAAACTGGTCGAGGTTGGTCTTGCCGACCAGCGTCGCACCGCCGTCGAGCAGGCGCTGCACCACCTGGGCGTTCGCATCCGGCGTGCGCGCGAAGGCGGCGCAGCCGGCCGTGGTCGGCACACCGGCGATGTCGATGTTGTCCTTGGCAGCGAAGCGCAGGCCGGCGAGCGGGCCATCGGCGGCGCCGGCGAGCGGCGGCGCCAGCTTCGTGATCCAGGCCGCGGCGGCCGTGTCGTTGATTTCTTGCACCATCATCAAGCATCCTGTCTTGTGTACAAGCTGCGATGCAAGCAGTGTGCCAACGGGTCTGGCTGCGGTTTAACCCCGTTCGCAAGGCGGCGCCGTACAAGAAAGCACGGTCCATCCCGACCGCCTCGCTTCCTTCACGGAGAACGCCATGACCCCATCCCTCGCCCCCAGCCCCCTGCATCGCCGAAGGCTGCTCGGTCTCTCGGCAGGCCTGTTCGCCGCGTGCGCCCTGCCCGCTTGCGCCCGCACGCGCGTCTCGTCCAGCCGCTGGCTGCAGATCGACGTGCAGGACCGCGACAGCGGCGCCACGCTGCCGGTCTACAGCGCGAACGGCCAGTGGTACGTCGCGGGCCGGCCGGGCGCGCGCTACGGGGTGACGCTGCGCAACCTGCGCCCCGAGCGGGTGCTGGTGGTGATGTCGGTCGACGGCGTGAACGTGCTCACGGGCGAGACGGCGGGCTGGGGCCAGGACGGCTATGTGCTGGGCCCGCTGGAAAGCGGCCAGATCGCCGGCTGGCGCAAGAGCGACCGCGAGATCGCGGCGTTCGAATTCACGGCCCAGTCCGAGTCGTACGCGTCCCGCACCGGCCGCCCGCTCGATGTCGGCGTGATCGGCGTGGCGGTGTTCCGCGAGCGGCAGCCCGAACCGCTACCGGCGCCGCCGATGGCGTCCGCCGGCGAAGCGGCTGCGGCAGGCAATGCGGCGCAGGACACGTCAAAGGCGGCGCCTCTGCCCGCACCTGCGCCTTCGTCGATCGCGCGCCGCGAGAGCGCATCCACCGAACGCAAGCTCGGCACCGGCCACGGCCAGCGCGAGACCTCGGTCGTGGGCCGCACCACCTTCGAGCGCGCGAGCAGCCGCCCCGACGAGGTGATGGCGCTGCGCTATGACAGCCGCGCGAACCTCGTCGCGCAGGGCATCATCCCCGCCGCCACGCCGTCCTCGCCGCGCCCGCGTCCGTTCCCGCAGAGCCCGCAAGCCGGCTTCGTGCCGGACCCGCCGGTCTACTGAAGCGCTGCTCTGAGGCGCTACCGGGGAATAATGGGCGGCCATCACTCGACCGCCTTCATGTCTGCACCCCCGGCTCCCGAAGCCTCCCCTGCCGTTCCTTGGCGCGACACGCTCAAGGTCTACCTCGAACCCGCGACGCTGCGCATGCTCGCGCTGGGCTTCTCGGCAGGACTGCCACTGCTGCTGGTGCTCGGCACGCTGAGCTTCCGGCTGCGCGAAGCGGGCATCGACCGCACCACCATCGGCTACCTGAGCTGGGTCGGGCTGGCCTACGGCTTCAAGTGGGTGTGGGCGCCGCTGGTCGACCGCCTGCCGGTACCGCCCTTCACCACATTGCTCGGGCGGCGCCGCGGCTGGCTGCTGCTGGCCCAGCTGACCGTGGTGGCCGGCCTGGTCGGCATGGCGCTCAACGACCCGCGCGCCGGGCTGCCACCGCTGATCTGGTGCGCGCTGCTGGTGGCTTTCGGGTCGGCGACACAGGACATCGCACTCGACGCCTTCCGCATCGAATCGGCCGAGACGCGCAAGCAAGCCGCGCTGGCCGCTGCCTACCAGACCGGCTACCGCCTCGCGATGATCTGGGCCGGCGCCGGCGTGCTGTGGGTCGCGGCCTGGGCCGAGACGGGCGACGTGACCGGCTACCAGAACGCCGCCTGGAAGACCGCCTACCTCGTGATGGCCGGCTCGATGGTCGTCGGCGTGCTGACCGTGCTGCTGTCGCCAGAGCCGGCGCACCGCGTCTTGCCCAAGCCGCGGAACGCCGCCGAGTGGCTGCAGAGCGTGCTGATCGAGCCCTTCGCCGATTTCATCCGCCGCTACCAATGGCAGGCCGCGCTCATCCTCGCGCTGATCGCGGTGTACCGCATCAGCGACGTGGTGATGGGGATCATGGCCAACCCGTTCTATGTCGACATGGGGTTCACCAAGGACGAGGTCGCCACGGTCAGCAAGATCTACGGCGTGGTGATGACGCTGGTCGGCGCCTTCATCGGCGGCGTGCTGTCGATGCGCCTGGGCGTGATGCGCGTGCTGATGCTGGGCGCGGTGCTCAGCGCCGCGAGCAATCTGCTCTTTGCGTGGCTCGCCACGCGCGGCCACGACCTGACGGCGCTGATCGCCGTGGTGTCGGCCGACAACCTGGCAGGCGGCATCGCCTCGGCGGCCTTCATCGCCTACCTCTCGAGCCTCACCAACGTGAGCTATTCGGCTACGCAGTACGCGCTGTTCAGCTCGCTCATGCTGCTGCTGCCGAAGTTCATCGCCGGCTACTCGGGCGTGTTCGTCGACGCTTACGGCTACGCCAATTTCTTCACCGCCACCGCACTGCTGGGCGCGCCGGTGCTGGTGCTGGTGGCGCTGGCCTCATGGCAGGCCCGCAAGACGCCCACCCAGGGGCCCTGACTGTCGGCGACGGCCGATGGAAGCGCCCCGGGCTAACTGGTAGGCTTTCGCCGTGCCATCGAAAATCCCCCCCCTCCATATCAGCGCCTACACGGCCACATCGGCGGTCGGCCACGGCAAGGCGCCGCTGGCCGATGCGCTCGAACAATCGCGCAGCGGGCTGCGCATGAACGATTTCGGCGACGCGCCGCTGCCCACCTGGATCGGCCGGGTCGAAGGCCTGGAAGACCTCCGGCTCCCCGACACGCTCGCCTCCTGGGATTGCCGCAACAACCGGCTGGCCTGGCTCGGGCTGCAGGCGGACGGCTTCATGGAAGCGGTCGCAGCGGCCCGCGAGAAGTACGGCGCATCGCGCATCGCGCTGATCCTCGGCACCTCGACGTCCAGCATCGGCGAGACCGAATCGGCGTACACGCAGCTCGACGCGGACGGCGGATTCCCCGCCGACCAGCGGCGGCCCGAGGTCCACACGCCGCATTCGCTCGCGATGTTCGTCGCCGCGGCACTCGGCCTGCAGGGGCCGACCGAAACGATTTCGACCGCTTGCTCGTCCAGCGCCAAGGTGTTCGCCTCGGCCGAGCGGCTGATCCGCCTGGGCCTGGTCGATGCGGCCGTGGTCGGCGGCGTCGACACGCTGTGCGGCAGCGTGCTGTTCGGCTTCAACTCGCTGGAGCTGGTGTCACCCGAGCGCTGCAAGCCTTTCGATGCGGCACGCGGCGGCATCAGCCTGGGCGAGGCGGCCGGCTTCGCGCTGCTCGAGCGCGGCCGTGGTCCGCTCGAACTGCTCGGCTATGGCGAGGCGAGCGATGCGCACCACATGTCCACCCCCCACCCCGAGGGCGCTGGCGCCGAGCGAGCGCTCGACGATGCACTGGCGCGCGCGGGCCTCGCGACCGACGCGATCGACTACATCAACATGCACGGCACGGCGAGCATGAAGAACGACGAGGTCGAAGGCGCACTCGTCGCGCGGCGCTTCCCGGTCACGACGCACGCCAGCTCGACCAAGGGCTTCACCGGCCACACGCTGGGTGCCGCCGGCATCGTCGAAGCGGTCATCAGCCTGCTGGCCATCGAGCGCGGCTTCAAGCCCGGCACGGTCAACACGGTCGACATCGACAGCGCCTTCGGCCCGCAGATACGGCTGGCGCCGGCGCACGCGGAGGTCAGCTACGTGCTCAGCAATTCGTTCGGTTTCGGCGGCAACAACTGCGCGCTGATCTTTGGCAAGGGCGGTGCCGCATGAGCACGCCCCGGCTGTACATCGAAGGCCCGGCCTTCTGGTCGCCCAACCTGCCGGGCTGGGATGTCGCGAGCGCGGCATTCCGCGGCGAAGGCGCGCCGGTCGACCCGCCCGCGAAGCGCCCTGCACCGCAGGTGCTGGCGCCGGCCGAGCGCAGGCGCGCCCCGGACACCGTGGCGCTGGCGCTCGAAGTGGCCGCTGCGGCGGTGGCGGCTGCGGGTCGCAACGCGGTCGACCTGCCCTGCGTCTTCGTGTCCGCACATGGCGACCTGGGCATCAACGACTACATGTGCAACGTGCTCGCCACCGATCCCTCGGTGCTGTCGCCGACCAAGTTCCACAACTCGGTGCACAACGCCGCGGTGGGCTACTGGACGATCGGCACCGGCTGCATGCAGGCGAGCAACTCGGTCTCGGCCTACGAGAGCAGCTTCGCCGCCGGCCTGCTGGAGGCGGCATCGCAATGCGCGGCCGACCAGGCGCCGGTGTTGCTGGTGGGCTACGACTCGTCCGCGGTGGGTCCGCTCTCGTCGATCACGACCAGTCGCGGCCTGCTGGCGGCAGGCCTGGTGATTTCGCCGGAGCGCACGGAGCGCACGGTCGCCGCGTTCGACTGGTCGCTCGACAGCGGACCGACAGCATCCGCGGCGTTGCAAAGCGAGGTGTCGCGCACGCTGGTGCAGAACGCCATGGCGGACGCACTGCCGCTTTTCGAACAACTCGCCCTCGGCGGCACCGCCACGCTGGCGATGCCGCTCTCGCCCCATCTGGCGCTCCAACTGCGGCTCAACCCGGCCTGAACACCATGGACACTTTCGCTCCCCGCACGCACGACGTCGTCATCATGGGGGGCGGCCTGGCCGGCCTCACCCTGGCCCTCCAGCTCAAGCAACGCTTCGAGGACATCGACGTGCTCGTGCTCGAGCGCCGCACGCACCCGGTGCCGCATGCGGCGCACAAGGTGGGCGAGTCGTCGGTGGAAATCGGGGCGCACTATTTCGACACGGTGTTGGGCCTGAAGCCGCACCTGCAGGGCGAGCAACTGCGCAAGTTCGGTTTCCGCTTCTTCTTCAGCGAAGGGCGACGTGACATCGACCAGGTGACCGAGATCGGCGCGAGCCGCTACCTGTCGGTGCCGAGCTACCAGATCGACCGCGGCATCTTCGAGAACTACCTCGGTGAAGAGGCCGCGCGGCGCGGCGTGCAGTTCGTCGACAACGCGATGGTCCGGCACATCGACCTCTCCGAGGACGCGAAGACGCCGCACCTGCTGAGCTGGACCGAAGGCGAGCGCATCTGCACAGCGCGCGCGCGCTGGGTGGTCGACGCCTGTGGCCGCGCCGGCCTGCTCAAGCGCAAGCTCGGTCTGGCGCAACCCAATGCACACGACTGCCACGCGGTGTGGTTCCGCATCAACGATCGCATCACCCTCGACGAGTGGAGCGACAACACCGAGTGGCGCGAGCGCTGCGAGCCGCAGGCGCGCTGGATGTCGACCAACCACCTGGTGGGCGCGGGCTACTGGGTCTGGCTGATTCCGCTCGCGTCGGGTTCGCACTCGATCGGCATCGTGGCCGATCCGCGCATCCATCCGCTCGCCAAGATGGACACCTTCGACAAGGCGATGGAGTGGTTCCGCGAGTTCCAGCCGCTCCTGTTCGACGAGCTCGACGGCAAGCGCGACAAGCTGCAGGACTTCATGTTCTTCAAGAACTTCTCGTACGGCTGCAAGCAGGTGTTCTCGGGCCAGCGCTGGGCGCTGACCGGCGAGGCGGGCCTCTTCCTCGACCCGTTCTATTCCCCCGGCAGCGACTTCATCGCGATGGGCAACACCTACATCACCGACCTGATCGCGCACGACCGCATGGGGCGCGCCCTCACCGCGCGCGCGCAGCTGTACGACCAGATCTACCACTCGTTCTACGAGAGCACGCTGGCGCTCTACCAGGACCAGTACGCCCTCTTCGGCGACCCCGAAGTGCTGCCGATCAAGGTGATCTGGGACTACACCTACTACTGGGGCGTGTTGTCGCAGATCTTCTTCCACGACCGGCTCACCGACGTGCTGGCGCTCGGCAGCTTGAGAGAAGAGCTGCAGCACTGCCAGAAGCTCAACATCGCGATGCAGCAGTTCCTGCGCGAATGGTCCGGCGTGACGGACAAGCGCAACCGCGCCGTGATGCTCGATCAGGCGGCCCTCCCCTGGTTTGCCGAACTCAACAAGAGCCTGAACGACACGCTCGACGATGCCGGGTTCCGGGCGCGCATCCGTGCGTCCGTCGAGCAGCTGCGCCAGCTGGCCGGCGAGATCCTGGCCCGTGCGCAGGAAGCCCACCCCTCGATCGAGGGCGGCGCCCTGCGCGCCTTGCTTGAAGAAAAGATGACCATCGCCCCCGTGAATGCTTCGCAGGAAGCCATGCTTTTCGCCGCCGCCTGACCCGCACTGCGGGCGCGGCGTTTACCCGAACTTTACGGAGCGTTCAAGCCGGCTTGCCGCCGGTGCACGACCATGAAAAGCATGAGCACCCCGCAACTACTGATGATCGAAGACGACTCCCGCCTCGCGAAGATGGTGGGCGAATACCTGACGCAGTCGGGTTTCGTCTTCCACCATGCGCCCGACGGCGCGAGCGGCATGACGCAATTGCAGGAGCATGCGCCCGACCTTGTCATTCTCGACCTGATGCTCCCTGACACCGACGGCCTCGAGGTGTGCCGGCGCATCCGTGCACTTCCGGGTGGCCTGGCCAAGGTGTCGGTGCTGATGCTCACCGCCAAGGGAGACCCGATGGACCGCATCATCGGACTGGAGATCGGTGCCGATGATTACCTGCCCAAGCCCTTCGAGCCGCGCGAACTGCTGGCCCGCATCCGCGCCGTGCTGCGCCGCCGCGGCGAGACGGCCAGCGAAGCCTCGGCCGCCACGCTGATCCGCTTCGGCACTTTGGAGATCGACCGCAATGCGCGCACCGTGACGGTGGGCGGCGCGGTGGCGGACCTCACGTCTTACCAGTTCGACCTGCTCGTCGCGATGGCCGAGCGCGCCGGGCGCGTGCTGACGCGCGACCAGATCATGGAAGCCGTGCGCGGCCGCGAGCTCGAGGCCTTCGACCGCTCGATCGACGTGCACATGGGCCGCATCCGCGCGGCCATCGAGGTCGATGCGAAGAACCCCAAGCGCATCCTGACGGTTCGCGGCGTGGGCTATGTCTTCGCGAAGCAGCAGGACTGATTTGCCCAGATGCTGAGTCTTTACTCCCGCCATCTCTACGTGCGCATCTGGCTCGCGGTGGTGGCGGGTGTGATCGTGCTCATGCTGACTGCCGGCTGGTTGGTTCGCGTGTCGGCCGAGAGCGAACGCGACCGGATCAACTCGATGCCGCGCGAGGTGGTCGTGCGCGACGCGAACGACCAGGTGATCGGTACCGGCCAGGCGACGCGCGTGCGCGGGCAGGGCATCGAGTTCGACCTGACGCTCAGCGACGGCCGCGCGTTGTCGCTCCAGCTCAACCGCCGGGACCCGAACGCCGGCGCTGGGGGATCGGGCAATCGGCCGCCGCAGCCCTGGCGCACGCCGTTCGACTTTTCCTGGCTCATCGTGGCGGTGGGTGTGACGGTGGCACTCGGCGTCTACCCGATCGTGCGCCGCCTCACCAAGCGGCTCGAATCGCTGCAGCGCAGCGTGCAGCGCTGGGGCGAGGGCGACCTGTCGGTGCGCGTGGCCGAAGAAGGGCAAGACGAGGTCGCCGATCTCGCAAAGCGCTTCAACGCGGCCGCGGTGCGCATCGAGCAACTGGTGAGCTCGCACAAGTCGCTACTGGCCAATGCCTCGCACGAGCTGCGCTCGCCGTTGGCGCGCATCCGCATGGCGCTGCAGCTGATGGGCGATACGCCCAATGCGACCGCGCAGCAGGAGATCGCACGCAACATCGGCGAGCTCGACCAGCTGATCGACGAGATCCTGCTGGCCAGCCGGCTCGATGCGAGCGAAGCCGACATGGGCACCATCGAGGCCGTCGACCTCATGGGCCTGGCCGCCGAGGAATGCGCGCAGGTCGGGGCCGAGCTCGACTTGGCGGAAGGCGCCGACAGCAATGCACTCACGGTGCCCGGCGTGTCGCGGCTGCTGCGCCGAGCGATCCGCAACCTGCTGGAGAACGCGCGCCGATACGGCGCCGGGGAAACCACGGTGGAGCTCGGCACGAACGCGGGCTTTGCGATCGTGCGAGTGAACGACCGCGGCCCCGGCGTGCCGCCCGCGCTGCGCGAACGCATCTTCGAGCCCTTCTACCGGTTGCCCGGTGCCAGCGAGCGCAACGGTGGCGTGGGCCTCGGCCTCGCGCTGGTCAAGTCGATCGCCGAACGGCACGGCGGGAGCGTGCGCTGCGAAGAGCGAGAAGGCGGCGGCGCGAGTTTCGTGATCCGGCTGCCGCACACGAACGGAGCGCCTGAAGTCAGGCGCGCCCAAGGAAGCGCCGCCTAGAATCCGCGCCCATGCAGAGATCGTTCATCGTGCGGCCCGCGGCCATGTTCTGGGGGCTGGCGGTGTTCGCGCCCGTCGGCGTCAACTACCTCGCGGCGTTCCTGCTGCTCATTGGCCTGTTGGTCGTCGGCATCGCAGGCGACTGGCGCGAGCGCTTTGCGCGGCTGCGCGCGAATCCACTCTGGTGGCCGGTGATGGCCTATCTCGCCTGGACGCTGGTGGTGCTCGCGCTCCGGCCGCACTATCCGCAGACAGCGTCCAACCTCTGGCATGGGTTCCGCATCGGCGCCACGATGCTGATGGCGATGGCGCTCACGCGCGAAGAGGCATGGTGGGCGTTGCGCGGCTTCCTGATCGTTGCGTTCGCGAGCGTCGCGATGGTGCTGCTCTACCGCACCATCGGCTTTCCGATGACCGAGCTGTGGCGCGCCACGCTGGTGCTCGTGGGCAACAAGTCGATCAACAACGCCTTGCTGTTCACTGTGCTCGGCGCGACCGCGGCGGTGTGGGGGCTCGCGCACCTGCGCAACGCGCATGGGCAGATCGGCTGGAAGCCGCTGCTCGCCTTTGCGCTCACGGGACTTGTCGCCGTCATCATCACGCTGTGGCTTCCGTCGCGCACGTCGCTGCTGGCCCTGGTGCTGGCGGTGGTCGCTGGGTGTGTGCACCAGTGGCGTCGACAACTCAAGATTCTCGCGGGCGCACTGCTGGTGGCGGGTGTCGTGGTGTCGGCGCTGGTCTGGCAGGCGCCTTCGGTGCAGCAGAAGTTCGAGCTCGGCCTGCAGGAGATCGAGGCGGCCCAGGCGGGCGCGGTGTCGGAGGGCAGCTGGGTGGTGCGCTACTACATGTACCGCGACACCGCCCGCATGATCATCGACCGGCCGCTCGCCGGCTGGGGCATCGGCGGCTGGACAGAGCAGTGGCACCTGCGCGGGCCCCAGCTGCTGGCGGACTACAACATGCCGCACAACGACTTCCTGTGGATGGGCGCGCAGGCCGGCCTGCCGGGCGCACTGCTGCTGCTGTCGATCCTGCTGGTCGGCCTGTGGCAGTGCTGGCGCCGCGACGACCTCATCGGTCGCTACGGCTTCGCTGCGGTGCTGGTGATGCTGGTCGCCACCAGCGTGAATTCGGCCATGCGCGATGCGCAGATCGGACTCAGCCTGCTGTGGGTGGCGATGGTGTTCCTGAGGCTCGCGCAGCCGCCTGCGCCGCCGCACCGGCCAGCCTAGCTACAGCTGGATGCCGTACTGCGCCTTGATGTAGGCGCGCATCTTGGCCGTGTCGGTGCCGCAGGCCTTCTTGATCTCGTAGACCTTGGCATCGACCAGCGTGC
>JBGMOF010000004.1:0-18775 GCA_041424275.1 Variovorax sp. | reverse complement strand
AGCACCAAGAGCCACAAGCTGCAAGACGGCACCGACTACTACGGCATCAACCCGCTCGGCTACGTGCCGCTGCTGGAGCTGGACGACGGCACGCACCTGCGCGAAGGCCCGGCCATCCTGCAGTACATCGCAGACCAGGTGCCGCTCAAGAACCTGGCACCCGCCAACGGCACGATGCAGCGCTACCGGCTCCAGGAGTGGCTCACCTTCATCGGCACCGAAGTGCACAAGGGCTTCAGCCCGCTCTTCAATCCCGCCACGCCCGACGACTACAAGACCATCGCCAAGGACAAGCTCAAGTCGCGCTACATCTGGCTCGACAAGGAACTCGCCGACAAGCAGTACCTGATGGGCGAACACTTCAGCGTGGCCGACGGCTACCTCTTCGCGGTGACCAACTGGGCCGGCCCAACGGGCGTGGACCTCTCGGCATTCCCGAACGTGCAGGCATGGCATGCGCGCGTCGGTGCGCGCCCGGCCGTGCAGGAAGCCCTCAAGGCCGAAGGCCTCGGCAAGTGATCAGAGGCGATCGGCCCGGTCGCGCATGCGCTGCGCGGTCTCGCGGATCGCCTCCACCTCGTCCGCGCCGAAGCGGGCGAGGTTCTTGACCATCATCGCCGTGCGCGGATTGTTCCCTAGCAGGGACGCATGCCGCGCCACGAAGTCCCAGTACATCACCGTCATCGGGCAGGCTTCTTCGCCGGTGCGTTGCGTGGCCTGGTAGCGGCAACCCCCACAGTAGTTGCTCATGCGGTGGACATAGGCCCCACCCGCCGCATAGGGCTTGGTCACGAAACGCGCGCCATCGGCGTAGAGCGCCATGCCCAGCGTGTTGGGCGCCTCGACCCATTCCACCGCATCGACGTACACCGAGAGATACCAGGCGTGCACCTGCGCGGGGTCCATCCCGAAGGTGAGCGCGAAATTGCCGGTGATCATCAGGCGCTGGATGTGGTGCGCGTAGCCGTGTTCCAGCGTCTGCCCGATGGCGTGCTTCATGCAGTTCATCTGCACATCGCCCGTCCAGTACCACGCGGGCAAGGGCGCGTGATGCGCGAGCGCATTGGCCTCGAGCAGCATGGGCATGCGCCACCAGTACACGCCCCGCATGAACTCGCGCCAGCCGAGGATCTGACGCACGAAGCCTTCCACCGCGGCGAGCGGCGCGGCGCCCGCTTCGAACTGCGCGACGGCCGCGGCGATCACCTCGCGCGGGTCGAGCAGCTTCAGGTTGAGCGATGAAGAGAGCAGCGCGTGATAAAGAAAGGGCTCACCCGTCCACATCGCGTCCTGGAAGCGCCCGAAATCCTGCAGACGGTGCTGCATGAAGTCGTGCAGCGCGGTCAGGGCATCGTCCCGGGTCACGGGCCACGCGAACGCATCGCACTGCCCGTAGTGATCGCCGAAGTGCGCCTCGACGTCGGCCAGCACCTCGCGGGTGATCGCGTCGGCCGGAAACGATGGCGGCGCAGGCAGCAGCCCCGGCCCCTGCTTGCCGAACGCGCCACGGTTGTCGTGGTCGTAGTTCCACTCGCCGCCTTGCGGCTCGCCCCCGGGCGTCATGAGCACACCGTGCGCCTTGCGCATGCGCCGGTAGAACGGCTCCATCACCATCCGCTGCTTGCCGCGCGCATCGTCGACGAACTCGCGTCGCGAGGCCATGAAGTGAAGGTCGTCACGCACGTCCGCGCGCACCCCCGCCTCGGTGCAGCAGCGGGCGATCGCCTGCTCGAGCCGCCATTCCCCTGCTTCGACCATCACCAGCGCATCGGGCCTGTAGCGCGCCAGGGCATCGGCGAGTGCTTCGGCCACCGTGTCGAAGCGGTGGGTACCGAGCCGGAGGTAGTCGAGCGGCCGGGCCCGCGCCGTGACAGCCTCGGCGAAATGCCGCATCGCCGAGAGGAACACGGCCGTGCGCATCTTCGTGCTCGGCACATGCTCGGACTCGTTGCGTGCCTCGACCATGAGCACGCGATCGCACAACGGATCGAAGCCTTCGAACGCCGCGCTGTCCAGGTTCAGCTGGTCGCCGAGGACGAGCACGAGGTGACGCAGGCGCCCCGTCATGGCGCCAACCGCGCCTGCATGAAGTCGATGAACACCCGCAGCTTGCGCGGCACGTGCGTGCGACTCGGGTGGTAAAGGCAGAAACCGGGAAAAGTCGGCCACCATGGCTTGAGCAGCGGGACGAGCCGGCCTGCGGCGATGTCGTCCGCGACCTGGACCTCGAACGCGCACGTGATGCCTGCTCCAGCACGCACGGCGGCGAGGAGCGTGTCACCGTCGTTCGTGATCAGCGGGCCGTCGACCTCGACATCGACATCGCGGCCCCGGTGCGAGTACTCCCAGCGATAGGTACCGCCCCCCAGCCGCGCATTGAGGCAGCGGTGCCCGGCGAGGTCTTGCGGCGTGCGTGGCAACGTGCGGCCCGCGAGGTAGCGCGGCGACGCCACGGTGGCGATGCGGTGCCGACCACCCAGCGGCACAGCCACGACATCCTGGGCCAGGTTTTCTCCGAGCCGGATACCGGCATCGAAGCCGCCCGCCACGATGTCGAGCAACGCGTTGTCGCAGTGCATGTCGAGTGTGATGTCCGGGTACGCCTCGAGAAAAGCGGGCAGGTGCGGCATCACCACGATGTCCACTGCGGTCCGCGACAGGTTGAGTTTGAGCAGACCGGCGGGCTTGTCGCGCGCTTCGTTCAGGCCTTCGAGCGCGAGTGCCATCGAAGCAAGGCCGGGTTGGGCCTGCGCCAGAAAGCGCTGACCGATTTCCGTGACGCCGACGCGTCGGGTGGAGCGATCGAGCAGACGCACCCCCAGGCTGCGCTCGAGCTTGCGCAGTGTCTGCGAGAGCGCCGACGGCGACACACCGAGTTCGGTCGCAGCCCGCGTGAAGCTGGCGTGGTGCGCGACGCGCGAAAGCGGCGATCGGTGCGAGAAGGTCGGGAGACATCGCTCGATTATGAAGCCAGGCTTCATGGCGCATCCCGTCCAGCCCCCTTTATCGCCCGGTATCTTCTGCCTATCGTCGGTGTCTTGCGGTCTGCGGGCCGTTTCATTCACAAGACATCGTCAGGAACATTCACATGCGCAAGCTCACAGGCAAGGTCGCCCTCGTCACAGGCTCTTCCAAAGGCATCGGCGCGGGCATCGCCGAACGACTCGCGACCGACGGCGCTGCGGTCGTCGTCAACTACTCGCGCAGTGCCGAGGACGCCGACGTCGTCGTGCGCCGGATCACGGCCGCCGGCGGCCAAGCCATCGCGGTCAAGGCCGACATCTCGCAACCCGCGCAGATCCAGCCACTGATCGACGCGGCGGTCGCGCACTTCGGGCGGCTCGACATCCTGGTCAACAACGCCGGCATCTACCAGCCCGACTCACTCGACTCGCTGACCGCCGAAAGCTTCGACGCGCATTTCGCGCTCAATGTGCGCGGCCTGCTGCTGACCACGCAGGCCGCGGCGCGCGTGCTGCCCGCTGGCGGTGTCGTCGTCAACATCAGTTCGGGCCTGGCGAAGAGCCCGTACCCGGTGGTGCACATCTACTGTGCGACCAAGGGCGCCGTGGACACGCTGACACGATCGCTCGGCATGGAACTGGGGCCGCGAAAGATCCGGGTCGTCGGCATCGCGCCGGGCTTCGTCGCGACCGAGGGCAACGCCGAATCCGCGAAAGGCATGGCCGACTTTCTCGTCGGCAAGACGCCGCTCGCCCGGGTCGGCATGCCGCGAGACATCGCCGCGGCGGTGGCGTTTGCCGTGTCCGACGACGCCGGTTGGATCACCGGCACCACGATCGACGTCTCGGGCGGCATGGTGTTCTGATCTGCGGGCAGGTGCGCGGGGTCAGGCCTGCGGCCGGCGCGCCAGCCGCGCCACCAGCGGTGCCGCCACCATGGCGAGCAGCGCGATCCCCGCCCCGACCCACGCGACGCTTCCCACGCCCCACAGCGGGATGCTCGCGCCCCCGAGCAAGGCGCCGAGGGCGATGCCGCCGTTGGCCGCCGAGACGTTGATCGTCCCGGCCAGCGCTTGGGCCTGCGGCGCCGACTTCATCACGCGGATCTGGCAGATCGGATACAGCGCCGTGTTGGCCACGCCCCAGACCGCCAGTGCGATCACCAGTCCGGTGTGGACGGTCGCCAGCGCGATGGTCGCCACCATGCCGGCGGCCAGCATGGCGCTGAAGCCGGCCGTGGTGGCCAGCGGCTTGCGGTCGACCCACAGGCCGCCCAGCCAATTGCCGATGAGGCCCACCGCGCCGAAGCCCATGAGCCACCAGCCGACGTGCGCCGGCGGCACCAGCGCGACCTTCTCGAGCACTTCGGCCAGATAGGTGTAGCCCGCGAACATCGCCGTGAACACCGCGACCGACAGCGCCACGTTGCCGAGGAAGAACGGGTCTTTCAGGATGCGCGCCTGTTCGCCCAACCGCACGCGCGGACTCGTGGCCATGGTCGGCATGACGAGCTGCAGCAGCGCCGCGACCCCGAGCGACAACGCCGCCAGCGCCCAGAACGCCCCGCGCCAACCGATCGCATCGCCAGCCAGCGTGCCCAGCGGAATGCCGAACAGCATGGCGCCCGATATGCCGAGGTACACCTTCGACACGGCGCGCCCGGCGCGTTCGGGCCCTGCCAACTGCGCGGCGGTTTCGCTGGCCGTGCCCCAGAACACCGGCAGCGCCAGGGCCGGGATCACGCGTGCGATCGCCAGTGTCCACAGGTTGGGCGCCATCGCGGCCAGGGCGTTCGATGCCGCGAACAGCAGCAGCACGCCGAGGAAGAGGCGCTTGCGCTCCCAGTGCGCGACCCAGGCCGTCAGCACCGGTCCGAACACCATCACGACCACCGCGAACAGCGTCACCACCTGCCCGGCGGCGGACACCGAGACGGACAGGTCCCGCGCCAAGGCGGGCAGCAGGCCCACCATGAGGAACTCGGTGGTGACGATCACGAAGGCCGCCACCGCGAGCACGACGATGGAAGCCTGGCTGCTGCTCGCACCCATCGGTGTGGAAGCGGGAGCGGTTGAAGGGAGTGAAGACATGGCGGAGCCGGTAAAAAAGCGAGCCGTTGAGCTTATTGAAGATGTGATTTCTTATCTCTGATATCTTTTCCAAGGAAAGCGGAATCCATTTCCGCAATAAGGATTGCCTTCATGCAGAGCGCAGAACGCCTCAAGGGCATCGACGTGTTCGTCGCCACCGCCGCTGCGGGCAGCTTCGCTGCGGCGTCGGAGCGGCTGAACCTCACCGGATCGGCGGTCGGCAAGGCCGTCGCCCGGCTGGAGACGCGACTGGGAGTGCGCCTGTTCGAGCGGACCACACGGCGGCTGCGGCTCACCGACGCCGGCACGGCCTTCCACCGCATCTGCGTGCGCGCGATCGAGGAACTCGAATCGGCCGAGCGCGTGCTGTCTGCAGACGCCACCGCGCCGTCGGGCCGCCTGCGCATCGACCTGCCCGCCACTTTCGGCCGGCGCAAGGTGATGGCGCTGCTCACGGACTTCGCCAAGGCGCACCCTGCGGTCCAGCCCCACGTGTCGTTCACCGACCGTTTCGTCGACGTGGTGGACGACGGCATCGATGTCGCGGTGCGCATCGGCGGCGACAACCACTGGCCCGCCAACCTCGGGCACCGCTTTCTCGGCACCGAGCGGCTGGTGTTCTGCGCGGCGCCCGACCACCTCCAGCGCCACGGCACGCCGCAGTCGCTCGAAGACCTGTCGGGCCACGATACGGTCACCTACGGTCGCACAGACGGCAGCGCGAGCCCGTGGCTCATCTCGGTCGGCGGTGGCCCGACGGAACGCCGCAGCGTGGACAGCCGCATCGTCGTGGGCCATGCGGAAGCCCAGCTCGACGCGGTCGTGGCCGGGCTGGGCGTGGCGCAGCTGGCCACCTGGCTCGCCGAGGAAGACCTGCGCGCAGGCCGGCTCGTGGCCTTCCTGCCCGAGCTGGACGTCGATGGCCTGCCGCTGCACATCGTGTGGCCGCTCGCCAAGCAGTTGCTCCCGAAAGTCGACAGCTTCGCGAATCACCTGGCGAAGAACTTGAAGATCCGCTGACACGCACCACCTGAAGGCTGGGCTTACACCAATCCCGACAACCCCGCCGCAGCAGGTTTGGCATTGCCCGCTTACGCTGCGCCGTTCGTTTTTTTCTCCACTCTCTCAGCACACATCCCACGATGCCTACCCTCTTCGACCCCGTCACCGCCGGTGACCTGCAACTGGCCAACCGCATCGTCATGGCCCCGCTCACGCGCAACCGCTCGCCGAATGCCGTCCCGCCTGCGATCGCCATCGACTACTACACGCAGCGCGCCACGGCCGGCCTGCTCATCACCGAAGCCACCGCGATCACCCAGCAGGGCCAGGGCTACTCCGACGTGCCGGGCCTGTACGGCACCGAGCAGCTCGATGCATGGAAGAAGGTGACCGACTCGGTGCACGCCGCAGGCGGCAAGATCGTCGTGCAGCTGTGGCACGTCGGACGCGTGTCGCACACCGACCTGCAACCCGAAGGCGGCAAGCCGGTGGCCCCCTCGGCCATCACGGCCAAGACCAAGACCGTGCTCATCAAGGACGGCGTGCCTGCCTTCGTGGACACCTCCGAGCCGCGCGCGCTCGACGCCGAAGAGATCCCCGGAATCGTTCACGCCTTCGCGACCGCTGCACGCAACGCAGTGGACACCGCAGGCTTCGACGGCGTGGAGATCCACGGCGCCAACGGCTACCTGCTCGACCAGTTCCTTAAGACCGGCAGCAACGAGCGTACCGACGACTACGGCGGCAGCATCGAGAACCGTGCCCGTTTCACGCTCGAAGTCACGCGCGCCGTGGTCGATGCGGTGGGTGGCGGCAAGACCGGCATCCGCCTGTCGCCCGTGACGCCTGCCAACGGCATCGACGACGCCGATCCGCAAGCGCTCTTCACCTACCTCGTGAAGCATCTGGCCACGCTCAACCTGGCCTACATCCACGTCATCGAAGGCGCCACCGGTGGCCCGCGTGACATGGCCGATCGTCCCTTCGACTACGAAGCGCTGAAGGCCGCCTACCGTCAGGCCGGCGGCAAGGCCGCATGGATGGTGAACAACGGCTACGACAAGCCGCTGGCCGAGACCGCGGTGAACGAAGGCGACGACCTGGTGGCCTTTGGCCGTCCCTACATCGCCAACCCGGACCTGGTGCGTCGCCTGCGCGAGAACGCGCCGTGGAACGAACTCGACAAGGCCACGATGTACGGCGGTGGCGCCAAGGGCTACACCGACTACCCCACGCTGGACTGATCCGGCGGCTCAGCCGTTGAAGCGCAGGCTCACGCGCAACCCGCCGGTCGCGGCGTCGTTCTCCACCGTGAGCTCGGCCCCGAGCAGCTTCGCATAGCGCGAAACGATGCTCAGGCCGAGGCCGGAGCCCTGCCCCAGCTTCTGCCCCGCAGCGCCTTGCGACCAGCGCTGCACGAGATCGCGCTGCGCATCGGGCGCAATGCCGGGGCCGTCGTCCACCACGCTCAACGTCTTGCCGCTCAGCTCGACGGTGAGGGTGCGGCCGCCATAGCGCAACGCGTTGTCGATCAGGTTGTCGAGGATGCCTTCGACCAGCGCGACGTTCGCCTGCACCGTCACCGCCTCATCGAGCCCGCGTGCGCCGAGATCGACCCCACGGACATCGGCACGGGACAGGTGCCGCATCACCGTTTGCTCGACCAGCTGATCGAGCCGCACCGGGTCGCGCTTCAGGCCCGTGTTGGCCTCGTCGGCGAGCGCGAGACCAAGCAGCTGGTCGACCAGGCGGCTCGCGCGCGCCTGGCTGGCGGCGATGCGCTCCAGTTGCTCGCGCCACACGGCAGGCGTCTGCTGCGCGAGACCGTACTCGGCCAGCGCACGGATGCCGGCGAGCGGCGTGCGCAATTCGTGCGCCACGTTGCCCGCGAATTCACGCTGCGCGCTGACGCTGTGGTCGAGCCGCTCGAACAGCGCGTTGACCGCGTCGCCGAGCCGTTCGACCTCGCGCGAGGTGTGCACGACCGGCACGGGCGTGAGGTCGCGCGCATCGCGCCGGTCGAGCGCCAGCTGCAGCTCCCCGAGCGGGCGCAGGTCCTTGCCGACACGCAGCCACACCCAGGCGGCCAGCATGGCCAGCAGGATCAGCTGCGGCGTGAGCGCATAGACCAGCAAGCGGTCGATCAGCGTGGCGCGCGCACGCGTGGTCTGCGCAATGATCACCTTGAAGGCATGCGGCGCCTCGTTCTGCAGCACCACCGCGCGCAGCGGCTGGTCCTCGAACACGATGTCGGAAAAACGCGCCTGCGCATTGCCCTGCGGCGCCGGCGCGCGCAATGCGGGGTTGCCGGCCAGCACGGTGCCATCGGGCCGCAGCACCGCGAAATAGACCGATTCGACCTGATCGAACAGCACGGTGGTCACCTCGCGCGGCGACAGCAGCAGTTCGATGCCGGCGTCGGTCACCTGCACGTTGGCCGACACCGAGTGGGCGTCGTCGAGCATCGCGTGATCGAAGGCCTGTTCGGTGAGGTAGTTCGCGATGCCGATCGCGACGACGGTGCCGATGAGCCACGTGAGCGCCAGCGGCAGCAGCACGCCGCGCAGCACGCGGTGCGTGAGCGACGGCGCGGGCACGCCGCCCACGCTCACTGCTCTGCTTCCAGCAGGTAGCCGATGCCGCGCAGCGTGCGGATGCTGGCGCCGGTGTCGACCAGCTTCTTGCGCAGCCGCGAGATGAAGGCCTCGAGCGCGTTGTCGCCGAGCGCTTCGTCGAACGACGACAGCTTGTCCGACAAGGCTCGTTTGCTCACCGCGTGACCGGGCGGACTCATCAGCTCCCACAGCACCTCGAATTCGCGCGCGGGCAGGTCGAGCGGCGTGCTGCCGACGGAGAAGCGCCGCGCCTTGCGGTCGAGCTTCAGGTGGCCGAGCGTCACGAGGTCCTCGGTGCCCTTGGCGCGTCGCACGAGCGCACGCAAGCGGGCTTCGACCTCGGCGAGCTCGAAGGGCTTGCCGAGGTAGTCGTCGGCGCCTGCATCGAGCCCCGCCACACGTTCGTCGGTGCGGTCGCGCGCGGTGAGTACCAGCACCGGCGTGCGGTCGCCGCGCGCGCGTGCATGGCGCAGCGCCGTGAGGCCACTGCCCCTGGCGCTCCCCTGCGCCGCCGTCACCGGCAGGTTGAGGTCGAGCAGCACCGCATCGAAAGGCTGCACGTGCCACAGGTGATCCGCATCGTCGACGTTCGTTGCGACATCGACGCGGTGACCCGCATCCATGAGGCTGCGCAGCATCACCTCGCGCAGCACGGCGTCGTCTTCAACCAGGAGGATTCGCATCGTCGTTCTCTGTAGAAATGTCTGTCGATCGGGTTCGTCTTTATACGCAGTTATACGCATCGGGAGGGTCAGGGGCAGGTCAGCACATCGTCGCGATCATCGCGGCATGTCCCACAGCTCCCACCCTTCTCCATGAGTGCGCGCCCCGCCTTCGTGGACTCGCTCGACAGCGAGTGTTCCGCCGCTGCCGACACCGCCGTCGTGCTGCTGCACGGCCTGTGCAGCACGCCCGACGAGCTGATGTCGGTCCAGGGCACCTTGCATCGCCTGGGCTATGCGGTGCAGGCCCTGTCGATCGACGGCTACTCCTTCGACAGCACCGCTGCACGCCAGGAAGCCGCACCGTACGAACAATGGATCGACTCGATCGCAGCACGCGTGGAGGCGCTGCGCACCACGCACCGGCGCGTCATGCTGGTGGGCATCTCGGCGGGCGCGTCGCTGGCGCTCGGCGCGGCCATCCGTTGCGGCGAGCGCGTGGATGCGCTGCTGCTGATGTCGACCACGCTGCAGTTCGACGGGTGGGCGATTCCGCGCAGCCAGTGGCTGCTGCCACTCGTGCTCTATACGCCGCTCGGCCGCTTCTGGAAGTACCGCGAGCGCGCACCGTTCGGCGTGAAGAACGAGCGGGTGCGCGCCTGGATCGAACGTGAACTGCGCACGCGCCGCATCTCCAGCGCCGGCAGCGCCATCATCGACATCGGTCACCTGCGCGAACACGACCGGCTGATCCGCCACGTGCGGCGCAACCTCGGCAAGGTGGTGTGCCAGCGCGTGCTCGCATTGCATGCGCGCGAAGACGAAGTGGCCAGCGTGGCCAACCTCGACGTGTTGGCGCGCGGCCTGCGCTGTGCATCGTTTCGCAGCGTCGTGCTCGGCAACAGCTACCACATGATCACCATCGACAACGACCGCCAGCAGGTGGTGCGCGAGACCGTCGAATTCGCTGCCGCGCTTGCGGACAGCACCCACTGACGAAGAAGGAAACCCGCATGTCCAGCCCCACGTTCAACACCCTCTCCGGCATCCTGCAAAAGGACTTCCATGTGACGGCCGACGCGATCGCGCCCGGCGCCGCACTGGCCGACCTCGGACTCGACTCGCTCGCGCTGATGGAGTTCGTGTTCGCGGTCGAAGACGCCTTCCACCTGCGCATCCCCGAAGACAAGCTCGACCCGCGCGAAGCCGGCATCACGCTGCAGCGCCTGTGCGAAGTCATCGACGCCTTGCCGGCTCAGTCATCGCCGACGCCGACGCTCGCCCACGCATGAGTACGCAGGGATCGCCACGCATCGGAGTGACCGGCATCGGCCTGGTCACGCCCATGGGCCACACGCTCGCGGCTTTCGACGATGCGCTCTTCGCGGGCCGTCCGGCCGTGACGGCGCACACGCTCGAGATCGCGGGCCTCGACCCGATGCGGATGGCGGTCGCCGCCTGCGACTTCGACGACTCGGGCAAGAGCCTGTCGCGCCTGCCGCTCGACCGCGGCACGGCGATGGCGATCGCCGCGGCGCGCAGCGCCTGGAAGCACGCCGGCCTCGACGAGACACCGCCCGACGGCGAGCGGCTCGGCGTCTACTGGGGCAGCGGCATGGGCGGCGCCGCGAGCTTCGACGCCACCTCGCAGGCGCTCTACCGCGACCAGCGCCGCATCCGCCCGACGGCGGTGCTCACCACGATGCCGAATGCCGCGGTCGCCGAGATCGGCCTGCTCTTCGGCGCGCGCGGTGCCGCGCTCAGCTATGCGTGCGCCTGTGCCTCGTCTTCCGTGGCGATCGGCGAAGCGATGCGCGCCATCCGCGGTGGCTGGCTCGACATCGCCATCGTCGGCGGCCACGACGCGATGCTCACGCCCGCCACCATGGCGGCCTGGCATGCGATGCGCGTGACGGCGCCGCCGCCCGCGGATGCACCGGCCAGCGCATGCCGGCCGTTCTCGGCCGACCGCGCCGGCTTCGCGCTGGGCGAAGGCGCCGGCGCGCTCATCATCGAATCGGAGGCGCATGCGCTCGCGCGCGGTGCGCGGCCGTCGCAGTTCCTTTCCGGCTACGCGACCAACTGCGACAGCGTGCACATGACCAACCCCGACCCCGGCGGCCAGGTGCGCGCGATGCGTGCCGCCCTGAAGGACGCCGGACTCACGACAGACCAGATCGGCTACATCAACGCGCACGGCACCGCGACCGGCGCCGGCGACGCGGCCGAAGCCGCATCGGTGCGCGACCTCTTCGGCACCGCCACGCCGATCAGCAGCACCAAGGCCATCCACGGCCATCTGCTGGGCGGTGGGGGCGCGGTCGAACTGATCGCCACGCTGCGCGCGCTGGACCAGCAGAAGCTGCCCCCCACCGCGAACCTGCACACGCCAGACCCGACCTTCTCGCTCGACTTCGTGCGCGGCGCAGCGCGGCCGGCCCGCGGATTGCGCCATGCGATGTCGAACTCGTTCGCATTCGGCGGCACGAACGCGGTCCTGATCGCCAGCCAATCGGCCTGAACGCGCAGTGCACCGGCTCGTCGTTTTCGCGGTGCCGGTGTTCGCGCTCCTGATGGCGTGCGAATGGCTGTGGGGCCGGGCGAAACGGCGCAACACCTGGCGCCTCAACGACAGCATCGGCAGCCTGAGCCAGGGGCTGCTCAGCCAGGCGGTGGCGGTGTGCACGCAGGTGTTCCAGATCGGCCTGTACGCGATGGTGTTTCCGCTGGCGGCACGCTGGCCGCACACCGCCTTCTGGGACAGCGCCGCCGGGTGGATCACGGCCGTGGTGATGTTCGATTTTTGCGACTACTGGCTGCACCGCGCGGGCCATGAATCGGCCGTCTTCTGGGCCGCGCATTCGGTGCATCACCAGAGCCAGGACTTCAACTTGTCGACCGCCCTGCGCCAGGAAAGCACCGTTGCGCTGCTGGGCTGGCCCTTCTACCTGCCGATGGCCGTGGCCGGCGTGCCGCCCGACCTCTTCGGCATCGCCGGGCTCGTCGTGCTGGTCTATCAGTTCTGGATCCATACCGAGCACATCGGGAAGCTGGGCTGGTTCGACCGCGTGTTCTCGTCGCCCTCGAACCACCGGGTGCACCACGCCGTCAACGACGAATACCTCGACCGCAACTACGGCGGCATGCTGGTGATCTGGGACCGGCTCTTCGGCACTTTCGCCGAAGAACGCGCGCCCTGCGTGTACGGCACGCGCAAGCCACTCGACAGCTGGAATCCGCTGCGCGCGGTGTTCGGTCCCTACGTGCCGTTGCTGCGCGATGCCTGGCACACACGGCGCTGGCGCGACAAGCTCGGCGTTTGGTTCAAGGCACCCGGCTGGCGGCCGGCCGACGTGGCGGCGCGCTTTCCGGACACGCCCTTCTCGCTCGATGCCGTGCAGCGCTACGACCCGCCGCTGTCGCGCGCGCAGCAATGGAGCGCTGCGCTCCAGTTCGGGCTGTGGACCGTGGCAACGCTGGCCTACCTCTGGCAAGCCGACGAGCTGTCTTTCGGCGTCGATGCCGCGCTGCTCGGCTGCGCCGCTGTCGGCCTGTGGGTCACCGGCGCGGTGCTCGGCTCGGCGATGCGGCTGCGCCGGGCCTGGGCACTGCAGCTTCTGCTGCTGGCGCTCGCCGCGGGCCTGCTGGCCCGCAGCTGAAGCCGGCCGTTCAGGCCGCGACTCTCATCTGCTTGCGGCGGTGTTCACCCTGCCGCTCGAACATCCAGCCCGGGTACTCCGCCGGCAGCCGGCTCACCGCATCGATCTGCGCGAGCTCTTCCGCCGACAGCGTGACCTGCGTCGCGCCGATGTTGTCGGCGAGCTGATCGGGCCGCTTCGCACCGACGATCACGCTCGTCACCTGCGGCTGATGCAGCAGCCACGCGAGCGCGATCTGCGCGACCGACACGCCTTTCGCGTCGGCGATGGGCCGCATCGCGTCGACGCAATCCCAGGCGCGCGACTTGTCGACCGGTGGAAAGTCGAAGCTCACGCGACGGCTGCCGGCCTCGCCCTGCTTCTCGCGACCGAACTTGCCGCTCAGCAAGCCGCCTGCGAGCGGGCTCCACACCATCAGGCCGACGCCTTCGCTCTTGAGCATCGGCACCAGTTCGCGCTCGAGGTCGCGGCCGGCCACCGTGTAGTACGCCTGCAGCGACTCGAAGCGCGCGAGACCGAGCCGCTCCGAGATGCCGAGCGCCTTCGTGATCTGCCAGGCCGCCCAGTTCGACACGCCCACATAGCGCACGTGCCCGTGGCGCACCAGCTGGTCGAGCGCGTGCAGCGTCTCTTCGATCGGCGTGGCCGGGTCGAAGCCGTGGAGTTGGTAGAGGTCGATGTGATCGAGCTGCAGCCGCTTCAGGCTGGCCTTCACGCCATCGAGGATGTGGCTGCGCGTCAAACCGCGGGCGTTCGGCCCACGGCCGGTTTCGCCGAACACCTTGGTCGCCACCACCACTTCGTCGCGCGCCACCTTGAGGTTTTTAAGGGCCTGCCCGGTGATCTGCTCGGAGAGACCTCCCGAGTAAACATCGGCGGTGTCGATAAAGTTGATGCCGGCATCCAGTGCCTGCCCGACCAGCCGGTCGGCATCGGACTGCTGCACGTCGCCGATCTGCGACCAGATGCCGCCACCGCCCCCGAAGGTCATGGTGCCGAGGCAGAGTTCTGAAACGAAAAGGCCGGTCCGGCCGAGTGCGTGATGGCGCATGGGGAGGTTCCTTGGGGTGTGGGCCAGCATAGGTCAATTGGCACGCCAGCGCTTCAGCAGCAAGGCGTTCGCCATCACGCTCACACTCGACGCCGCCATCGCGGCACCCGCCACCACCGGACTCAGCAACCCGAAGGCCGCGAGCGGAATGCCGGCGACGTTGTAGGCAAAGGCCCAGAACAGGTTTTGCCGGATCTTGGCGACCGTGCGCGCCGAAAGGTCGAACGCATCGGCCACGAGCGCGAGATCGCCGCGCATCAGCGTGATGCCGGCGGCTTCCATCGCCACATCGGTGCCGTTCGCCATGGCGATGCCGACGTCGGCCGCTGCGAGCGCAGGCGCGTCGTTGGTGCCGTCACCCACCATCGCCACGACGTGGCCGCCGGCTTTCAGCGCCGTGACCTGCGCCGCCTTGTCGGCGGGCAGCACCTCGGCCCGCACATCCGCCGCCGCGATGCCCACGCGCTGGGCCATCGCTTCTGCCGCAAGCCGGTTGTCGCCGGAGATCATGACGATGCGCAATCCACGTGCGCGCAGTGCTGCCACGGCTTCGACCGCACCCGGCTTGGGCTCGTCGCTGAACGCCAGCAAACCTTGCAGATCGGCAACGCCCGCGGCGTCCAAACGCAGCAGCGCAGAGACCGTGTCGCCCCGCGCCTGCAGGCGATCGAGTTCGACCGATGGCAACACGACACCGAGCTCTTCGCACCAGCGCGGACTGGCGATCGCCCACGCCACGCCATCGACCTGGCCACCCACGCCGCGTCCGGGCAGGGACTTCAGGTCGCTCGATGACTTCACCGTCATGCCACGCGCCATTGCCGCCGTCACCACGGCCCGCGCCAGAGGGTGCTCGCTGCCGCTCTGCAGGCTTGCAGCCGCCGCAAGCAGCACGGCTTCGTCCTGCCCTGACAGCGGCATCAGCGCGCGAAGTTGCGGACGGCCCGATGTCAGCGTGCCGGTCTTGTCGAACGCGACCGTGTCGACGCGGTGTGCAAGCTCCAGCGCGCTCGCGTCGCGAATCAGGATGCCGTTCTTCGCCGCCACGCCGGTGCCGGCCATCACCGCCACCGGCGTGGCCAGGCCCAGCGCGCAGGGGCACGCGATGACCAGCACGGCCACGGCATGGACGAGCGACATCTCGATGCCCGCACCTGTCAGCAGCCATCCAGCCAGCGTGAACGCCGCAATGACCAGCACGACCGGCACGAACACGGCGGCGACGCGGTCGACCAGCCGCTGGATCGGCGCCTTGGCCGCCTGCGCGTCCTCGACCAGCCGGATGATCCTCGCGAGCACGCTCTCGGCACCCACGGCACGCACCTCGACCACGAGCCGACCGGTGCCGTTGACCGCACCGCCCGTCAGCAGGCTGTCCGGCCCCTTGGCCACCGGGAGCGGCTCGCCTGTAAGCATCGACTCGTCGACTTCCGACGCACCTTCGATGACGCGCGCATCGGCCGGCACGCGCTCACCCGGCCGCACCGCGAGGCGGTCGCCCGTGAGGAGTTCGCGGACGGGCACATCTGTTTCGGCGCCCTTGCGCCCGATCAGGTGCGCGAACTCGGGTCGAAGCTGCTGCAACGCGCGAATCGCCGATGTCGCCTGCCGCTTGGCGCGCGCTTCGAGCCACTTGCCGAGCAGCACCAACGTGATGACCACGGCGGACGCTTCGAAATAGAGATGCGGCGCTGCGTGGCCTGCATGCGCCCCTGAAGCCGAACGCCACCACAGCCAGAGCGACAGCCCGAACGCCGCGCTGGTGCCGAGCGCGACCAACAAATCCATGTTACCGGCGCGCGCCCTCACGGCATGCCAGCCCGCCCTGTAGAAGCGAGCGCCCAGAAAGAACTGAACCGGCGCCGCGAGCACGAACTGCAGCCACGGTGGCAGCATGACGTCGATGCCTGCGGCAGCGAGCAGCATGGGAGCGAGCAGGGGAAACGACAGCACCCCGCCCATCGCCACCGGCGCGAAGCCTTGCCAAGGCGAGGCATTCGACAGCGCATCGGCCTCGGCAGCGTCGCGTGGCTCATAGCCGGCCGCACGCACCGCACGCCGCAACCGAGCGTCCACGTCGTCACCTTCGTCGATGGTGATCCGCGCCGATTCGGTCGCAAGATTGACGCTGGCCTCCTGAACGCCGGGCACGGCGCGCAACGCGCGCTCGACACGGCCCACACAAGAGGCGCAGGTCATGCCGCCGACGGAAATGTCCAGGGTCTGAAGTGCAGTCATGCACCAAGGCTAAGGCTTCACACGGTGGCAAGGTCAAGCGGCGATGCGATTTGACCGCGCGCTGGACATTGACATCGTGAGAAGGTTCAGACTGGTGTCTTCACTTTCACTCCCAGGAGATTTCGATGACCCAGAAATTCAACGTCGACGGCATGAGCTGCGCCCATTGCGTGAACGCCGTGCAGAACGCGGTGCAGACCGTCGACCCCGAAGCCCAGGTGACCGTCGACCTCGCGACCGGCCACGTGGACGTGTCGAGCCCGCAACCCCGCGAAGACCTCGTTGCGGCGATCGAGAACGCGGGCTACCGGGTCCAGCCGGCATGACACCTGTGACGATCGGCCAGGCCGCACGCCAATCGGGCGTGTCCGCACGCATGGTTCGGCATTACGAAGGTCTCGGCCTCCTGCCGGAAGTGGCGCGCAGCGAAAGCGGCTACCGGCAGTACACCGAAGCCGACGTGCATAGCCTGCGTTTCATCAAACGGGCTCGCGACCTCGGCTTCTCGATGGACGAAATCGGCGAACTCGTCGGCCTCTGGCACGACCGGCGCCGCGCCAGCGCCAGCGTCAAGCACATCGCCCAGAAGCACCTCACCGAACTCGAACAACGCATCGCCGCGATGCAGGCCATGCACGACACCCTGTCGCAACTGGTCCATTGCTGCCATGGCGATACGCGGCCGGATTGCCCGATTCTGGAAGACCTGGCGAACAGCACACCCGCGCAGTGACGCTGGCCCGGGTTCTCCCCACGATCGTTGGGTAACTTTGTGGATAACTCAAGTGCTTTCTTGTAAGGGTTCCGCAAGTTATTGATTTCAAAAGGAAATCAACACATCGCTTAAAAATTGTGCAGTGCACATTTCTGCATTGGAAAGCCCTTTCGCAGAATTCTGAAGCCGTGTCAAAGGACAACTCTGGGGAGCGTTTTGGCATAAGCGGACGGTTATCCACAGCACGAACGACTTGCTGTTTGTTATCCCTTTTGGCGGTACAGCACGAAAGCGGGGGTACGCACAGCCGGCGGGGCAAGCCAAGTCGTTGTCAGGATTGAAGAAAAGAGGGCTGTCCACAGCGAAAGGCACCCTCTATCTACTACTACTAACTTAAATAGAAGAAATAAGAGATAGAAACAAGGCCGCAGGCGATAGCAAAGGTTTTTGTCTCGTGTTGCGGCGCAGACGCCACGGCTAGGATTGCAGCCATGTCGCCAAAGCCCCGCATCCTGATTGCCGAAGACGAGTCGGGCATCGCCGACACGCTCCAGTACGTCCTGAAGACCGATGGCTTCGAACCCATCTGGTGCGCGACGGCCGCCGAAGCCATCGCGTCGTTCAGCGCCTCACCACCGGCTTTGGCGATCCTGGACGTAGGGCTGCCTGACCTGAACGGTTTCGAGCTCTTCAAGAGGCTCCAGGCCATCACCCAGAGCACTGGGGCACCGGAAGTGCCGATGGTGTTCCTCACCGCCCGCAGCGACGAGATCGACCGGGTGGTGGGCCTGGAGCTCGGTGCGGACGACTACATCGCCAAGCCGTTCTCACCCCGTGAACTGGTGGCGCGCGTGCGCTCGATCCTCCGGAGGAGTGCACGGCAGGGCAACGGCACTGCGCCGACAGCGGCAACCCCGCCTGCCATCTCGACGCCGCAGAGCCTTGCTACAACGCCGTTTGCACTCGATGCCGAGCGCATGCAGATCCGCTATTACGGTCGGCTGCTCGACCTCTCGCGTTACGAATACGGTTTGCTGCGCCTCCTGGTGCAACGCCCTGGACGCGTCTTCACGCGGGACGAGCTGCTCGAACATGTCTGGGACGATGCGAGCGACAGCTTCGACCGCACGGTCGATGCGCACGTCAAGACGCTGCGCGCCAAGCTCAAGGCCATCGCGCCCGACATCGAGCCGATCCGGACGCTGCGCGGTACCGGCTATGCACTCCACGAAGACCTGCCCACGGTGGCTTCGTGAGCCGGCGCACCCGCATATTCATCGGCATCCTGCTGATCTACACCGCGGGCATCGCCTTCTTGCTGTACCGCGTGGTGCTCGACATCGACCCGCGCTACCGCGAATCCGCCGAAGAGTCGCTGGTCGAGACGACCCAACTGCTGGCCAGCCTGGTCGAGCAGGACGTCATCGCCGGCGCGATCAACACCGCGAGACTCGAGCCCTTGTTTCGCACTCTCTATGCGCGCGAGTTTTCGGCGCAGATCTACAACCTGCACAAGAATCGCGTCGAGCTGCGTGCCTATGTCACGGATCGCAGCGGGCGCGTGCTGTTCGACTCGCTCGGTCGCGCGACGGGGGCGGACTATTCGCAATGGAGCGACGTGAGCCGGTCGCTTGCCGGTCTTTACGGCGCCCGCACGTCGCGCGACGTGGAGACCGATCCGCGCACTTCCGTGATGTTCGTCGGTGCGCCGATCCGCTGGAACAACGAGATCGTCGGCATGGTCGGCGTCGGCAAGCCGGTGCAGAGCTTCGGCCAGTTC
>JBGMOF010000003.1:0-19698 GCA_041424275.1 Variovorax sp. | reverse complement strand
CGGCTGCGGGTCGCTCTTGTGGCGCGCGTTGCGCATCTTCAGGTCGCCGAAGCGCGTGAAGATCGTGCCGTTGCGCGCATTGCGCGTGGGCATCACGCAGTCGAACATGTCGACGCCGTCGGCCACGCCCTGCACCAGGTCTTCGGGCGTGCCCACGCCCATCAGGTAGCGCGGCTTGTTCGCCGGCAGCCGGTGCGGCGTGTGGCCCATGATGTGCAGCATCTCTTCTTTCGGCTCACCCACGCTCACGCCGCCGATGGCGTAGCCGGGGAAGTCCATGTCGACCAGCGCGGCCAGCGACTCTTCGCGCAGGTTCTCGAACATGCCGCCCTGCACGATGCCGAACAGCGCGTTCGGGTTTTCGAGCCGCGCGAATTCGCTCTGGCAGCGCTTGGCCCAGCGCAGGCTCAGTTCCATCGAGATGCGCGCCTCGGCCTCGGTCGTGATGTGGCCCTTGGTGTCGTAGGGCGTGCACTCGTCGAACTGCATGACGATGTCGCTGTTGAGGATGGTCTGGATCTGCATCGAGACCTCGGGCGTGAGGAACAGCTTGTCGCCGTTGACGGGCGACGCGAACTTCACGCCTTCTTCGCTGATCTTGCGCATCGCCCCCAGCGACCACACCTGGAAGCCGCCCGAGTCGGTGAGGATCGGCTTGTCCCACTTCTCGAACTGGTGCAGCCCGCCGAAGCTGGCCATCACGTCGAGACCCGGGCGCATCCACAGGTGGAAGGTGTTGCCCAGGATGATCTGCGCGCCCATCTCCTGCAGGCTGCGCGGCATCACGCCCTTGACGGTGCCATAGGTGCCCACGGGCATGAAGATGGGCGTCTGCACCACACCGTGGTTGAGCGTGAGCGTGCCGCGGCGCGCGTGGCTGTCGGGGTCGGTCGCGAGAAGCTCGAAGTTCAGGCGGGGCAGGGTCGTGGTGTCGGTCATTTTTTCGGCGCCGCGGCGCCATCGGGCAGCAGCATGAGAACGGTGCGGTTGAAGTCTTCGACGGCGAGCAGGCGGCCCTGGCGGTCGACGGTGATGCCGGTCGGCTTGCCCATCGGGCGCACGCCGGGCTTCGGGTCCCAGCCGGCGAGCCAGTCGATCGGCTTGCCATTCGGCAGCCCGTTCGCGCCGAGCTTGTAGCCCACCACGCGGTGGCCCGGCGGCTGGTGCCCGCGCCAGGCGACCAGCAACTGTCCCGCGAAGCGGGTGCCGTCCGGCCCGGTGATCATCTGCAGCGGCGCGACGTGCGCGGGCCACAGCATCAACGGCGCTTCGGTGGTCTTGCAGTCGAAGCGTTTTTCGTAGCCGCGCGCGGGCTGTCGGCTGCCGACGCAGTACGGCCAGCCGTAGTTGCGGCCGGCCTGCAGCCGGTTGAGTTCTTCGGGCGGTTGGCTGACCTCTTCGTAGTCGATGGAGTTCTCGCCTTGCAGCACCGTGCCTTTGGCCGGGCCATCGGGCAGCACGGTCAGTGCGACCGAGTTGCGCAGGCCGGTGGCGAAAGGCTTGAAGCTCTGCAGCTTGAGCGCGGGGCCGGCGAACACGGCTTCATAGACCGCGGCACGGGGCTGCAGGCCGGCGAGGTCGGGGCAGGGCAGCGGGAATTGCTTCGAGGCATCGCGGCAGTTGTCGGAGTCGGAGCCGACGTTGACGAACAGATGCCCGTCGGGTGCGAAGGCGAGTTCCTTGAGCGGGTGCGTGCCGGTGCCCGGCAATCCGTCGATCACGGTCTCGCGCTGCAGCGCGGCGCCCGGTGCGGGAATCGGCGTGCGCCAGATGGCGTTCGATTCACCGATGTACACCTTGCCCTCCGGCCCGACCGCAAGCCCGAGCGGCCGGTCGAGCTGCTCGGCCAGCACCGTGAAGCGCGCGCGGCGTGGCGTGGCACCGTCGGTCGGCAGCGTCATTTCAAGCAGGCGACCTCGGCGTGGCTCCCAGGAGCCCATGTCGACGACCCAGTAGCGGCCCGGCGCCACTTCGAGGATGCGGCGCGGCGCACGCAGGCCCTGCGCTTCGTCTGCCAACAGTGCGACGCAGGTGCCGGCGGGGCTCGCGATGTCGAGCCGTGCGTAGTCGCCGCAGGCGCCTTGCGGCGTGTAGCCGCGCGCGGCGGCGGCGAAGGGCACGAGGGCCGCGAGCGCGAGGCACCAGGCGGCGCGCGTCATGCGGGCTCCGATCGCGCAAGCAGCATCGAGTCGCCGTAGCTGAAGAAGCGGTAGCCCTCGCGAATGGCGTGCGCGTACAGCGCCATCACACGCTCGTAGCCCGCGAAGGCACTGACCAGCATCATCAGCGTGCTCTTGGGCAGGTGGAAGTTGGTGATGAGCACATCGACATGCGCGAACACGAAGCCCGGCGTGATGAAGATGCGCGTGTCGCCCGAGGCTTCGCCGCTTTTCGCCCACGACTCGAGCGTGCGCACCGTGGTCGTGCCGACCGCGACCACGCGGCCGCCGCGCGCCCTGCAGGCGGTGATGGCGCGTTGCGTGGCCTCGGGCACTTCGTAGCGCTCGGCGTGCATCGTGTGCTCGGTGATGTTCTCGGTCTTCACTGGCTGGAAGGTGCCGGCGCCGACGTGCAGCGTGACGCTCGCGCGCTCGATGCCGCGCGCCGCGAGTTCGGCCAGCAGGCCTTCATCGAAGTGCAGGGCGGCGGTAGGCGCGGCCACTGCGCCGGGCACCCGTGCGAACACGGTCTGGTAGCGGCTTTCGTCCTCGGCCGAATCGCTGTGTTCGATGTAGGGCGGCAGCGGGACGTGGCCGCAGCGCGCCATCAGCGCATAGGGGTCTTCGCCGCTTGCGCTCTCGAAGGCGAAACGAAACAGCGCGCCGTCTTTCTCCGGCCAGCGGCCCAGCAGCGTCGCGCTGAATCCGCCCACCATCTGCAGCGTGGTGCCGACCGGCGGCTTCTTGCTGACCTTCATGTGCGCGACCACTTCCTGGCCCTGCAGCACGCGTTCGACCAGCAGCTCCAGCTTGCCGCCGGTCGGCTTCTCGCCGAAGAGGCGCGCCTTGACCACCCGGGTGTCGTTGAAGACCAGCAGGTCGCCGGCGCGCAGCAGCGTTGGCAGGTCCTTGAAGATGCGGTCGACCGGCGCGGCGCCGGTGCCGTCGAGCAGGCGGGACGCGGTGCGTTCGAGGGCTGGGTGTTGTGCCACCAGCTCGGGCGGCAGGTCGAAATCGAAATCGGAGAGCGTGAATTGGCGCATGCGCTTGAGGGCTGAACGGACCCGTTCCAAGTGGAGGCGCGATTGTCCCACGCGAGAACACCGGCACGCCTGCGGCCTGCGCGGCAGAATCGGCCCATGAACCATGCCCCCGACCCGGTGATCGCCTTCGGCGAGCCGCAGCACATCCTGGTGACTGGCGCCACCGGCTTCATCGGCCGAAAACTGGTGCGCATTCTGCGCGCTGGGGGGCACACGGTGTCCGTGTGGACGCGCGACGCACCCCGGGCGGCGCGCCTCTTCCATGCCGACGTGCGCTGCGTGCAACAGCTCGACGACCTTCCGGCCACCGACCCGGTCGACGTGGTGATCAATCTCGCCGGCGCGCCGATCGTCGGCCCGCGCTGGACACCGGCGCGCAAGGCCGAGTTGCTGCGAAGCCGCGCCGGCCTCACCGACACGCTGGTCCAATGGATCGGTGGCCAGGCCACGCGTCCGCGTCTGCTGCTCTCGGGCTCGGCGATCGGCTACTACGGCGTGCAGCCGCAGTCCGATACCTCCGCGCTCGACGAATCCAGCCCGCCGCAGGACATCTTCATGTCGCAGCTCTGCCAGGCATGGGAAGCCTCGGCGGGCGCAGCGACCCGCCATGGCGTGCGCGTCGCCTGCATGCGCTTCGGTGTCGTGCTCGGCGACGAGGGAGCACTGCCCAAGCTGCTGCTGCCGGTCAAGTTGGGCGGCGGGGGCACGCTCGGCACCGGCCGGCAGTGGATGTCGTGGATCCATGTGAACGACCTTCTGCGCGCGATGGCCCATGTGGCGCGCATGACCGAAGCGGGCGTGGAACCGATCGCCATGCAGGCCTGGAACTTCACAGCGCCCGGCGCGCTGACGCAGGAGGGTTTCACCCGCGTGGCCGCCGAGGTGCTGCATCGGCCGTTCTGGTTGCCGACGCCGGCCTGGCCGATGCGCCTGGCGCTCGGCGAACAGGCGGACCTGCTGGTCGAAGGCCAGCGTGTGGCGCCAGCACGCCTGCTGGCGAGCGGTTTTACCTTCGCGTTTCCGGAAGCGCGCGGCGCCTTGCAGGATCTCTGCTGACCGTGCCCGCCGCCTCGTCCGCATCCACCAGGGACAAGCCGCCGGTACCGCCGCCTCCCGGCACCGGCCTGAGCCTCGTGCAGCGCGCGCTGCGCAAGCTCGGCCTGTTGCGCGACATCGACTTCGCGCTCTACCTGCCGATGCGCTATGAAGACGAGACGCGCATCGTCAAGCTGGGTGACACCCGCGAGGGCGAGATGGTGCAGGTGGAGGGCGTGGTGATGGACTGCGAGTTGGTGTTTCGCCCACGCCGCCAGCTGATCGCGACGATCGACGACGGCAGCGACACCTGCCAGCTGCGCTTCTTCAACTTCTATCCGTCGCAGCAAAAGCAGCTGGCCGTCGGTGCGCGGGTGCGGGTGCGCGGCGAGATGCGCGGCGGCTTCGTCGGCCGCACGATGATGCATCCGACCGTGAAGGCTGCCGGCACGTCGTTGCCCGAAGCGCTGACGCCGGTGTATTCAACGATCGCCGGTCTTGCACAGCCCGTGCTCCGGCGCGAGGTGCGTTCGGGGCTGGCGCGCGCCGCGCTCGACGAGACGGTGCCGGTCCAGATCGGCCTGCAGGGCGCGTGGGGTCTGCGCGAAGCGCTGTCGTTCCTGCACTACCCGACGCCCGACGTGGCACTCGCCACCCTGGAAGACCGAAGCCACCCCGCATGGCAGCGCATCAAGGGCGAGGAGTTGCTCGCACAGCAGCTGTCGCAACTGCAGGCGCGGCGCGAACGCGCGGCACAACGCGCGCCGGCGCTGCGCTCGGCCCCGTCGCCGGGCTCCCTGCATTCGCAATTGATGGCGGTGCTGCCTTTCGGCCTGACGGGCGCGCAGACCCGCGTCGGCGAGGAGATCACGCGCGACCTGGTGCGCGACATTCCGATGCACCGGCTGCTGCAGGGTGACGTCGGCTCGGGCAAGACCGTGGTGGCCGCGCTGGCCGCGGCGCGCTGCATCGATGCCGGTTTCCAGTGCGCGCTGATGGCGCCCACCGAGATCCTCGCGTCGCAGCACTTCGGCAAGCTGGTCGGATGGCTCGATCCGCTGCTGGCCGAACGGGCCCTGCGCGTGGCGTGGCTCACCGGCAGCCAGAAGAAGAAAGACCGCGACATCATGGCGGCCGCGGTGGACAGTGGCGAGGCGGCGCTGGTCATCGGCACGCATGCCGTGATCTCCGAGAAGGTGCGCTTCAAGCGCTTGGCGCTGGCCATCATCGACGAGCAGCACCGCTTTGGCGTGGCGCAGCGCCTGGCCTTGCGCGGCAAGGCGACGCAAGGCCTGGAGCCCCACCTGCTGATGATGAGTGCCACGCCGATCCCGCGCACGCTCGCGATGAGCTACTACGCCGACCTCGACGTGTCCACGCTCGACGAACTGCCGCCCGGCCGCACCCCGATCGTCACCAAGCTGGTGGCCGACCACCGGCGCGACGAGGTGATCGAGCGCATCCAGGCGCAGCTCTCGCAAGGGCGTCAGGTGTATTGGGTCTGCCCGCTGATCGAGGAGAGCGAAGCCGTCGACTTGCGCAACGCGACCGAGACCCGCGACGAACTCGCCGAATCGCTCGGCGCGCACGTCAACGTCGGACTGCTGCATTCGCGCATGCCGACCGCCGAGAAGCAGGCGGTGATGGCCGCGTTCACCGCCAATGAAGTGCAGGTGCTGGTGAGCACCACGGTGATCGAAGTCGGCGTCGACGTGCCCAACGCCTCGCTGATGGTGATCGAGCATGCCGAGCGCTTCGGCCTGTCGCAATTGCACCAGCTGCGCGGGCGGGTCGGCCGCGGCGCGGCGGCGTCGGCATGCGTGCTGCTCTACGCGCCGAACGAGGGCGGTCGCGTCGGCGAGGCGGCGCGCGCGCGGCTCAAGGCGATGGTCGAGACGGGCGACGGCTTCGAGATCGCGCGACGCGACCTCGAGATCCGCGGTCCTGGCGAATTCCTTGGCGCGCGGCAGTCCGGCGCCCCGCTGCTGCGCTTTGCCGACCTGGAAACCGATGGCCTGCTCCTCGACTGGGCGCGCGAGCTTGCGCCGAAGATGCTCGGCGACCATCCGCTGCTGGCGCAGAAACACATCGACCGCTGGCTCGGAACGAAGGCGGAGTACCTGAAGGCCTGAGTGCACGACGGGCGCATGGGCTTGCGCATAATTGACGCAAGCTATGACCCTCACAGAACTCAAATACATCGTCGCGGTCGCTCGCGAGCGGCATTTCGGCAAGGCGGCCGAGTCCTGCTATGTCTCGCAGCCGACCCTGTCGGTTGCGATCAAGAAGCTAGAGGACGAACTCGAAGTCAAGCTGTTCGAGCGCAGCGCGGGCGAAGTCAGCGTGACGCCGCTGGGCGAGCAGATCGTGCAGCAGGCGCAGAGCGTGCTCGACCAGGCCGCCAGCATCAAGGAAATCGCCAAGCGCGGCAAAGACCCGCTGGCCGGCCCGCTGAACCTGGGCGTGATCTACACCATCGGGCCGTACCTGCTGCCCGACCTGGTGCGCCAGGTGATCGCGCGCACGCCGCAGATGCCGCTGGTGCTGCAGGAGAACTTCACCGTCAAGCTGCTTGAGATGCTGCGCGCCGGCGAGATCGACTGCGCGATCATGGCCGAGCCTTTTCCGGACACCGGTCTTGCCACGGCAGCGTTGTACGACGAGCCTTTCATGGCCGCGCTGCCCACGAGCCACGCGCTGGCCTCGCAGGACTCGATCACCTCCGAGCAGCTGCGCAACGAGACGATGCTGCTGCTCGGCACCGGCCATTGCTTTCGCGACCATGTTCTCGAGGTCTGCCCCGAGTTTGCGCGCTTCTCCAGCAATGCCGAAGGCATTCGCAAGAGCTTCGAGGGTTCGTCGCTCGAGACCATCAAGCACATGGTCGCCGCGGGCATGGGCGTGACGCTGGTGCCGCGGCTGTCGGTGCCGGCCGACGCGCTCAAGCCGCGCGGCAAGGGCAAGAAGGACACGGAGCAGATGGTGCGTTACCTGCCTGTCGTCGATGTCGGCGGGCATGCACCGCCGATGCGTCGTGTGGTGCTGGCCTGGCGCCGCAGCTTCACGCGTTACGAGGCAATCGCCGCGCTGCGCAATGCCATCTATGCGTGCGAGTTGCCGGGCGTGAAGCGCCTTTCCTGACGCGCCAACACGCATCGCTGCGATAGAGTGCCGCTGTTGCGCGGTGCATGCTGCGCCTCCAGAATTTACCTGCCCATCCACTCCGAAGAAGGATCTCCCGTCATGGCAAAAGCCCCCAAGAAAACAAAGCTCGACGTCGTCATGCCCGCACCCGTTGGCAAGGTGCCGAAAAAAGGCGGTGCCGTGGTCGCACCGGAATCCGGCAGCCGCGCCGCGCCGATCATCAACATCGGCATCGAGCGGCAAGACCGCGCAGCCATCGCCGAAGGCCTGAGCCGCGTGCTCGCCGACACCTACACGCTGTACCTCACGACGCACAACTTCCACTGGAACGTGACGGGCCCGCATTTCAATTCGCTGCATGCGATGTTCATGGACCAGTACACCGAGCTCTGGAACGCGACCGACGTGATCGCCGAGCGGATCCGCGCGCTGGGTCACTACGCACCGGGTTCGTATGCCGAGTTCAGCAAGATCGCGACCGTGCCCGATGTGCCGCAGACCCCGCCCAAGGCGATGGAGATGGTGCGCATCCTGGTGAAGGGCAACGAAACCGTGTCGCGTATCGCGCGCGAATTCATTCCCGTGGCCGAGGAAGCCGGCGACGCGCCGACCGCCGACATGCTGACCGCGCGCTGCACGGTGCACGACCAGACCGCGTGGATGCTGCGTTCGCTCCTCGAGGACTGATCTTTAGTCTTTGCGCACTTCGTGTCGCTTCGCCAACCCCTTTTCAGGGGGCGGCGCCAGGCGCCCGGCCAAGCCGGTTCGCCTGCGCCTCTGGCCTGATGCTCCCCTTGATGCCATGGGCCGTCTCTCCCTCTACCTTGATCTGATCCGCTGGAACCGGCCTGCGGGCTGGTTGCTGCTGCTCTGGCCGACGCTCGGTGCGTTGTGGTTCGCGGCAGACGGCTGGCCGGGCTGGCATCTGCTGACCGTCTTCGTGCTCGGCACGATCCTCATGCGCAGCGCGGGCTGCTGCGTCAACGACGTGGCCGATCGCGACTTCGACAAGCATGTGAAGCGCACGGCGCAGCGTCCGGTGACAAGCGGCGCCGTGTCGGTCAAGGAGGCCTTGACGCTCGGCGCAATGCTCGCGCTGATCGCTTTCGGGCTGGTGCTGACGACGAATCGGCTGACCGTGATCTGGTCGTTCGGAGCGCTGGCGATCACGCTGCTCTATCCCTTCGCCAAGCGTTACGTGTCGGTGCCGCAGGCGGTGCTGGGCATCGCGTTCAGCTTCGGCATTCCGATGGCCTTCGCGGCCGTGCAGGGGCAGGTGCCGGTGGCCTTTGTCGGCGCGCTGCTGGTGGGCAACCTGTTCTGGGTGCTGGCCTACGACACCGAGTACGCAATGGTCGATCGCGACGACGACCTCCGGATCGGCATGATGACATCGGCCATCACCTTCGGCCGCTACGACGTTGCCGCCGTCATGGTGAGCTATGCTGCATTTCTGGCGATTTGGGCTGCAGCGGGTGCCAGCCGTGCGATGGGTGCTTTCTTTTTCATAGCAATCGGCATCGCGGCCGCTCAGGCTGTCTGGCACTGGCGGCTGATTCGCGAGCGCACGCGCGACGGCTGCTTCAAGGCGTTCCGCCTGAACCACTGGTTGGGGTTCACCGTCTTCGCCGGCGTCGTGGCCGGCTATCTATAGCCGTTCAGGCCTTGCCGAATTCTTCGCCGAGCTCGCCGGCACGTTTGTGCGCCGCCCGGATGGCGGTCTTGAACTGTGCTTTGATGTCCGCCTGCTGCATCGAGGTGATGGCCGCGTAGGTCGTTCCGCCCTTGGAGGTCACGCGCTCGCGCAGCACCGACGGTGGTACGGTCGCGCTCTTCGCCAGTGCAGAGGCCCCTGTGAAGGTGCCGATTGCCAGGCGCTGCGCCTGCTCGGGTGGCAGGCCCATCTCGATGCCGGCTTCGGTCATCGACTCGATGAAATAGAACACGTAGGCGGGGCCGGAGCCGGACATCGCGGTCACGGCATCGAGCGCACTTTCTGTGTCGACCCACAGCAACTCGCCGGTCGGTGCAAGCAGTTGCTCGACGAGCGCCCGGTCGGCGGCGTCGACCCCCGCGCGCGCGAACAGCCCGGTCATCCCCTGGCCGACCAGCGCCGGCGTGTTGGGCATGGCGCGCACCACCCGTTCCGTGCCGAGCCAGCGCGCGATGCTGTCCGATGGAATGCCGGCGGCCACGCTGAGGTGCAGCGCGCCGGCGGCGAACGCGCGCACCGGTCTGGCGGCTTCGGCGAAGGTCTGCGGCTTGACGGCCCACACCACCACGTCGCAACGGGCCAGTGCCTCGCTGGCTTCGGCGCGTGCCGTGATGCCGAACGCGCTGGACAGGTTCGCGCGGGTTTCTGCGTAGGGCTCCACGATCTCGAAATTTCCGGCCGCGGCGCCCTGCCGGAGGAGGCCGCCGACGATCGCGCTGGCCATGTTGCCGCCGCCGACGAAGGCGATGGCGGGGAGCGGGGGCGAGCTGGCCGGCGGAAGGGTGGAGGCAATGGTCATGTTCGGTCGATGAATTCGAAGGCGGCAAACTGCGTGATCTGCAGCGGGTTGAAATTGTCGTCGCTCACGACGACCAGCATGCGGTCCCCGTTGGCGAGCGGCGGTCCCCAGCACAGGCCTTCGGCGTTGTCCAGGCGCGACAGACCGAGCGTGGCGAAGTCGGCCACCAGCCGCTTGGGCGTGGCGCGGTAGGCCGCGGGCGCCAGCGCGTCGATGGCGAGCACGTTGCTGCCTGCGCGCGTGTCGATCTCGTAGAGGCGCAGCGAGTTGCCGACCCCGGCGGCGTAGGCGCGCTCGAGCACCAGCATGCGGTGGTCGTCGATCATCAGGACTTCGCTGACGCCGTTGTCGGCATAGGTGCCGGGCACCAGGGGCCTTCGGGGGATCGCGTCGGGCACGTAGGCGATCTGGCGCGTCGCGCCTCCGGTGGTCAGATCGAGCTGCGTGAAGCGACAGGGACCGCCCGGTGCGTCCACGCTCGGCTCCGGGCCGTCCTCAATCAGCGCGTTCTCCATGGCGAGCCAGGCGTGGCGGCCGTCTGGCGTCGTGGCGATGCCTTCGAAGCCGAGGTTGTCCCGCGGCCCGCGGCGTTGTGAGGCGTCGGCCCGGAACATCGGCGGCAGGGTGAATTCGCGCAGGAACGTGCCGTCGCGCGCAGCCTCGTACAACGCGGGCCCGAAACCGCGTGCCACGTCGCCTTCGCTCGACCAGAGGACGGTGCCGGTGCCCGGCCGCAGGCGCAGCGCTTCCGGATCGGGAATCGGCCAGCCATCCACCGCATTCCTTCGGTTGGGCCATGTGCCGGCGCCGGGTCGCTGCAAAAAAACAACGGCGCTGGGCACCGGTGCCGCGGCTGCCGGCGATGGCCACCGCGCACGGTAGAAGCGTGCTGGCGACAGGTCCGAGCGGTCGTCGCTGAGAAGCAGGTACTCACCTGTGACCGGGTCGTAATCGATGCCGGACAGCCCGCCGCCCACCGTGCCCTCGATCTGCGGGCGATGGGCCCAGCGCGCCTCGGCCAGCAACCGCAGGCGCGGCGTGACGCTCATGGCAATGGGCGCTGCGACAGGGCTGTCGCACGCCTGGATGCCGAGTGCTCCGCCAACCGTCAGCGCCACGCGTGCGAGCGGCGCCGCAAGCAGCGATCGACGTGAAAAGACTCTGTGGTGAGGGGCTGGCACAGCGCGAAGTCTAGCGATTCGGTCTTCGTCGGTCTGAATCAGTTGACCATCGGCCGATGGCATGGCACAATAGCGGGCTTCGCTTCAAAAAGGCGAAGCTTTCCGCCCAACCGGTGGTGCCTCGAGTGGTTCGAAGCGCTGACGACGGGCCCAAGACTGACCGGTGCGAACTCTTTCGCAACGGTACAAGTTGGGAACTATTCAAAATGATCCAAACTGAATCCAGGCTCGAAGTGGCCGACAACACGGGTGCGAAATCCGTGCTGTGTATCAAGGTGCTCGGTGGCTCCAAGCGGCGTTATGCCAGCGTGGGCGACGTCATCAAGGTCAGCATCAAGGAATGCGCTCCGCGCGGTCGCGTCAAAAAAGGCGAGATCTACAGCGCTGTGGTCGTCCGCACCGCCAAGGGCATCCGTCGCGCCGACGGCTCGCTCGTGAAATTCGATGGCAACGCAGCTGTGTTGCTCAATGCTAAGCTGGAGCCGATCGGCACCCGCATCTTCGGACCGGTGACGCGCGAACTGCGCACCGAAAAGTTCATGAAGATCGTGTCGCTGGCCCCTGAAGTTCTGTAAGGACAACAACGCCATGAACAAGATTCGCAAAGGCGACCAGGTCATCGTGTTGGCCGGTCGTGACAAGGGCAAGCGCGGCACCGTCTCGCTCCGCAAGGACGACTCGCACGTCGTCATCGACGGCCTGAACCTCGTCAAGAAGCACGCCAAGCCGAACCCCCTGAAGGGTACGACCGGTGGCATCGTCGAGAAGTCCATGCCCATTCACCAATCCAACGTGGCGATCTTCAATGCTGCGACCGGCAAGGCCGATCGCGTGGGCATCAAGGTCACCCAAGGTGCCGACGGCAAGCGCGTGGCTGTTCGCGTCTTCAAGTCGAGCGGCGACGAAATCAAGTTCGCCTAAGAGGTACTCACATGGCACGTCTCCAACAACACTATCGCGAAAAGATCGCGAAAGACCTGACGGAAAAGTTCGGCTACAAGTCGCCGATGCAGGTTCCTCGTCTCACCAAGATCACCCTGAACATGGGTGTGGGTGAAGCAGTCGCCGACAAGAAGGTTCTCGACAACGCTGTCGCCGACCTGACCAAGATCGCTGGCCAGAAGCCCGTGGTCACCAAGTCGAAGAAGGCTATCGCCGGTTTCAAGATCCGCGAAAACCAGCCGATCGGCTGCATGGTCACGCTGCGTGGCGTGCACATGTACGAATTCCTGGACCGCTTCGTGACCATCGCGCTGCCGCGCGTTCGCGACTTCCGTGGTATCTCCGGCCGTGCATTCGATGGCCGTGGCAACTACAACATCGGCGTCAAGGAACAGATCATTTTCCCTGAGATCGAGTACGACAAGGTCGATGCCTTGCGCGGTCTCAATATCAGCATCACGACGACGGCCAAGACCGACGAAGAAGCCAAGGCGCTTCTCGCTGGTTTCCGTTTCCCGTTCAAGAACTGAGGCGACCATGGCTAAACAATCTCTGATTCAGCGCGAACTCAAGCGCGACAACCTGGTCGCCAAGTACGCTGCCAAGCACGCCGAATTCAAGGCGATCGCGAACGACGCAAAGAAGAGCGACGAAGAGCGCGCTGCTGCCCGTCTCGGTCTGCAAAAGCTGCCGCGCAACGCGAACCCCACGCGTCAGCGCAATCGCTGCGCCATCACCGGCCGCCCCCGTGGCACTTTCCGCCAGTTCGGTCTGGCCCGCGCCAAGATTCGTGAACTGGCTTTCGCTGGCGACATCCCCGGTGTCACCAAGGCCAGCTGGTAAGCCAGGCAGGAGTAAACAACATGAGCATGAGTGATCCCATTGCCGACCTGCTGACGCGTATCCGTAACGCGCAGATGGTGGCGAAGCCCACTGTGTCGATCCCGTCTTCCAAGGTGAAGGCCGCGATCGCACAAGTCCTGAAGGACGAGGGCTATATCGACAGTTTCGAAGTGAAGACCGAATCCGGCAAGTCCGAACTCGTCATCACGCTCAAGTACTACGCTGGCCGCCCGGTCATCGAGCGCATCGAGCGTGTGAGCCGTCCCGGCCTGCGCGTCTACAAGGCTAGCGCAGCCATTCCGCAAGTGCAGAACGGCCTCGGCGTTGCTATCGTCACGACCCCTCAGGGCGTGATGACCGACCGCAAGGCGCGCGCTACCGGTGTCGGTGGCGAAGTCCTGTGCTACGTCGCCTGACCGAGACATCAAGGAGTCACTGAAATGTCCCGAGTAGGAAAAATGCCGGTCGCCATCCCCGCAGGTGTGGATGTGTCGATCAAGGAAGACCAGATCAGCGTCAAGGGCACGGGCGGCACGCTCAACCTGGCGCGTAATTCGCTGGTCAAGATCGTCAGCAATGACGGCAAGCTGAGCTTCGAGCCCGCCAACGAATCGCGTGAAGCGAATGCGATGAGCGGAACGATTCGCCAGCTGGTGAACAACATGGTGCTTGGTGTGACCAAGGGCTTCGAGAAGAAGCTCAATCTGGTCGGCGTGGGCTACAAGGCTGCGGCCTCGGGCAACAAGCTGAACCTGCAGGTCGGGTACTCGCACCCGGTGAACATCGAAATGCCTCAAGGCATCACGGTGGCCACTGCGACCCCAACCGAAATCGTGATCAAGGGTGCTGACCGTCAGCGCGTTGGTCAAATCGCCGCCGAGATCCGCGCTGTTCGTCCGCCTGAGCCTTACAAGGGCAAGGGCATCCGTTATTCGGACGAGAAGATCGTGATCAAAGAGACCAAGAAGAAGTAAGGGGCAGCAAAATGATGTTGACCAAAAAAGCACAACGTCTGCGCCGCTCGCGCCAGACCCGCATCCGCATTGCGACGCAGGGCGTGGCTCGCCTGACGGTGAACCGCACCAACCTGCACATCTATGCCACCGTCATCTCCGACGACGGCACGAAGGTGATCGCGACAGCGTCGACGGCCGAAGCCGAAGTGCGCACCTCGCTGGGCGGCTCGGGCAAGGGCGGCAACACCGCTGCGGCCACCGCCATCGGCAAGCGCATCGCTGAAAAGGCGAAGGCTGCCGGCGTCGAGAAGGTTGCCTTCGACCGCGCCGGTTTCGCGTACCACGGCCGCGTCAAGGCGCTGGCTGAAGCGGCACGCGAAGCGGGCCTGCAGTTCTAACCGGACACGAGATTCAAAATGGCAAAGATTCAAGCAAGAACGCAGAACGAAGGCCCTGAAGACGGTTTGCGCGAGAAGATGATCGCGATCAACCGCGTCACCAAGGTGGTGAAGGGTGGTCGTATCCTCGGTTTCGCAGCACTCACCGTGGTGGGCGACGGCGACGGCCGCGTCGGCATGGGCAAGGGCAAGTCGAAGGAAGTGCCTGCTGCCGTGCAGAAGGCCATGGAAGAAGCCCGTCGCAACCTGTTCAAGGCTGCGATCAAGAACGGCACGCTGCACCACCAGGTGCAAGGTCATCATGGTGCCGCCAGAGTCGTGATGTACCCGGCTCCCAAGGGTACCGGCATCATCGCCGGCGGCCCGATGCGCGCCGTGTTCGAAGTCATGGGCATCACCGACATCGTGGCCAAGAGCCATGGTTCGTCGAACCCCTACAACATGGTGCGCGCCACCCTCGACGGGTTGAAGAACTCGACGACGGCGTCCCAGGTGGCTGCCAAGCGCGGTCTCACCGTCGAAGAAATCTTCGCGTAAGCGAGAGCAATCCCATGACGACGCAACAACAAATGCTCAAGGTCCAACTGGTCAAAAGCCCGATTGGTACCAAGGAATCGCATCGCGCGACCGTGCGTGGCCTCGGCCTGCGCCGGCTCAACAGCGTGAGCGAGCTGCAGGACACGCCCGCCGTGCGCGGCATGATCAACAAGATCAGTTATCTGGTCAAAGTGCTCTAAGAGAGACTGATATGGAACTCAATGGCATCAAGCCGGCCGCAGGCGCCAAGCACGCGAAGCGTCGCGTCGGCCGCGGTATCGGTTCTGGCATCGGCAAGACCGCGGGTCGTGGCCACAAAGGCCAAAAGTCGCGCGCCGGTGGCTTCCACAAGGTCGGCTTCGAAGGCGGTCAAATGCCGCTGCAGCGCCGCCTGCCCAAGCGCGGTTTCAAGTCGCACCTGCTGAAGTACAACGCCGAAGTCACGCTGACGGCGCTCGAACAGCTCGGCCTGGCCGACGTCGACATGCTTGCGCTCAAGCAAGCGGGCCTCGTTGGTCAGATGATCAAGGTCGTGAAGGTCATCAAGACCGGCGAACTCACCAAAGCTGTCAAGCTGACCGGTGTGGGCGCAACGGCAGGTGCCAAGGCGGCGATCGAAGCTGCCGGCGGCAGCGTCGCCTGATTTCCGGACTGAAAGAAGCTCCTCGTGGCAACTAACGCAGCAACGATCGCGAAAACAGGCAAGTTCGGGGACCTGCGTCGCCGACTCGTGTTTTTGCTGCTCGCTCTCGTGGTTTATCGCGTGGGCGCGCACATCCCTGTTCCGGGCATCAATCCGGACCAGCTGGCGCAACTGTTCCAGGGCCAGCAGGGCGGCATCCTGAGCTTGTTCAACATGTTCTCGGGTGGCGCTTTGTCACGTTTCACGGTCTTCGCGTTGGGGATCATGCCGTACATCTCGGCGTCGATCATCATGCAGTTGATGGGTTACGTCCTTCCTAGCTTCGAAGCGCTCAAGAAGGAAGGTGAGGCCGGTCGTCGCAAGATCACGCAGTACACACGGTATGGCGCATTGGGTCTGGCGTTGTTCCAGTCGTTTAGCATTGCCGTGGCGCTCGAGTCGTCGGCTGGCCTGGTGATCACGCCGGGCTTCGGTTTCCGCATCACGGCCATGGTCAGCCTCACGGCGGGTTCGATGTTCCTGATGTGGCTGGGCGAACAGATCACCGAGCGTGGCCTGGGCAATGGCATCTCGATCCTGATCTTCGCTGGCATCGCGGCGGGTTTGCCCGGCGCTGTCGGCGGACTGCTCGAGTTGGTGCGCACTGGTGCGATGAACGTCATTGCTGCGCTGTTCATCGTTGCAGTCGTGATTCTGGTCACGTACTTCGTGGTGTTTGTGGAGCGCGGCCAGCGCAAGATCCTGGTGAACTATGCACGGCGACAGGTCGGCAACAAGGTGTATGGCGGGCAGTCGTCGCACTTGCCCCTGAAGCTGAACATGGCCGGTGTCATTCCGCCGATCTTCGCGTCGTCGATCATTCTCCTGCCGGCAACGGTGGTGGGTTGGTTCAGCACGGGAGAAGGCGGTTTTCGCTGGATTAAGGACATTGCGGGCGCCCTGCGACCCGGCGAGCCGATTTATGTTCTGCTCTATGCTGCTGCGATCGTTTTCTTCTGCTTCTTCTACACGGCACTCGTGTTCAACAGCAAGGAAACCGCTGACAACCTGAAGAAGAGCGGTGCGTTCGTTCCGGGGATTCGCCCAGGCGACCAGACGGCGCGCTACATCGACAAGATTCTGGTTCGCCTCACGTTGGCTGGCGCGGTGTACATCACCTTCGTCTGCCTGCTGCCGGAGTTCCTGATCCTCAAGTACAACGTGCCGTTCTATTTCGGCGGCACTTCGCTCTTGATCATCGTCGTCGTGACCATGGACTTCATGGCTCAGGTGCAGAACTACATGATGTCCCAGCAGTACGAATCGCTGCTGAAGAAGGCCAACTTCAAGACGTCGTAATCAGTCCATATCGGATTCGCGAGAACAAGTTTTAGGAGAATGAAATGAGAGTTTCGGCTTCGGTCAAAACCATTTGTCGTAATTGCAAGGTCATCCGCCGCAAGGGTGTTGTGCGTGTGATCTGTACCGACCCGCGCCACAAGCAGCGCCAGGGTTGATCAAAGAGTATTAGAGGACGCACATGGCACGTATTGCTGGCATCAACATTCCGCCGCACAAGCACGCTGAAATCGGCCTGACCGCCATTTTCGGTATCGGTCGCACCCGCGCCCGTCAAATCTGCGAAGCGAGCGGTATCGAATATTCGAAGAAGATCAAGGATCTGACCGACGCCGATCTGGAAAAGATCCGCGACCAGATCGCGCTCTTCACCATCGAAGGCGATCTGCGCCGCGAGACGACGATGAACATCAAGCGCTTGATGGACATCGGTTGCTATCGCGGCTTCCGTCACCGTCGCGGCCTGCCGATGCGCGGTCAGCGTACGCGCACCAATGCCCGCACCCGCAAGGGTCCGCGCAAGGCTGCGCAGTCCCTGAAGAAATAAGGATAGACCAGCATGGCTAAAGCACCTGCAAACAACGCCGCACAGCGCGTTCGCAAGAAGGTTCGCAAGAACGTTGCGGACGGTATCGCTCACGTGCACGCTTCGTTCAACAACACCATCATCACGATCACCGATCGCCAGGGCAACGCCCTGTCGTGGGCTTCGTCGGGTGGCCAGGGCTTCAAGGGCTCGCGCAAGTCGACGCCGTTCGCAGCGCAGGTCGCTTCCGAAGTCGCCGGCCGTGCTGCTGTCGAACAAGGCATCAAGAACCTCGACGTCGAGATCAAGGGCCCGGGTCCCGGTCGCGAATCGTCGGTGCGCGCACTGGCTGCGCTCGGTATCCGGATCAATTCCATTGCCGACGTGACGCCCGTCCCGCACAACGGCTGCCGTCCCCAGAAGCGTCGCCGCATCTGATCGTCAGCTGAATGGCGCAGCCCGCTTTCGAGCGGCTGCGCATTTGTTTTTTACCAAGCCCACCGCCACCGGCACGCCGCCTGTGGCTCCCGCAGTGAACCACTGCGGCAGATGACACAAAGGAAATCACGTGGCACGCTACCTCGGCCCCAAGGCCAAACTCTCCCGCCGCGAAGGCACCGACCTGTTCCTCAAGAGCGCCCGTCGCTCCATCCAGGACAAGGCCAAGTTCGACTCCAAGCCCGGCCAGCACGGCCGCACTTCGGGTCAGCGCACGTCGGACTACGGTCTGCAACTGCGTGAAAAGCAGAAGGTCAAGCGCATGTACGGCGTGCTGGAAAAGCAATTCCGCCGCTACTTCGAAGCCGCCGACAAGAAGAAGGGCAACACCGGTGCCAATCTGCTGTCGCTGCTGGAGTCGCGTCTGGACAACGTGGTGTACCGCATGGGCTTCGGCTCGACCCGCTCGGAAGCGCGTCAGCTGGTGTCGCACAAGGCCATCACGGTCAACGGCCAATCCGTCAACATCCCTTCCTACATGGTGAAGGTGGGTGACGTGGTCGCCGTGCGTGAAAAGTCCAAGAAGCAGGCCCGCATCGTCGAAGCCCTGCAACTGGCTGGTCAAGTCGGTTTCCCCGCATGGGTGGAAGTGTCTGCCGACAAGGCTGAAGGCACGTTCAAGAAGTCGCCTGACCGCGACGAGTTCGGTGCAGACATCAACGAATCCCTGATCGTTGAGTTGTACTCGCGTTAATTCCGCGCAGCGACATTTCTGTAAAACCGTCCCCCAGCCGCGAGGCATCGCGCTGGGGTGCTTCACCAGCCTTACCGGTGTAACGAGCCGGGGGTATTGAGAGGAAGTCTGCATGCAAACCACCCTGCTGAAACCCAAGACCATCCAGGTCGAGCAACTTGCCGCCAACAAGGCGAAGGTCACGCTCGAACCGTTCGAGCGCGGCTACGGCCACACGCTCGGCAACGCGCTGCGCCGCGTGCTGCTGTCGTCCATGGTGGGCTACTCGGCCACCGAAGTGACGATCGCCGGCGTCCTGCACGAGTACTCGTCGATCGATGGCGTCCAGGAAGACGTCGTCAACATCCTGTTGAATCTCAAGGGTGTGGTGTTCAAGCTCCACAACCGTGACGAAGTCACGTTGAGCCTGCGCAAGGACGGCGAAGGCCCGGTGCTGGCCTCGGACATCCAGACGCCCCATGACGTCGAGATCATCAACCCGGATCACGTGATCGCGAACCTGTCGCAAGGCGGCAAGCTCGACATGCAGATCAAGGTCGAAAAGGGTCGTGGCTATGTGCCCGGCACGATGCGCCGCTATGCGGACGAGCCGACCAAGTCGATCGGCCGTATCGTCCTCGATGCGTCTTTCTCGCCCGTCAAGCGCGTGAGCTACACCGTCGAGAGCGCGCGTGTGGAACAGCGTACCGACCTGGACAAGCTGCTGGTCGAAATCGAAACCAACGGTGCGATCTCCGCAGAAGACGCCGTGCGCGCTTCGGCCAAGATCCTGGTGGAACAACTGGCCGTGTTCGCTCAGCTCGAAGGTGGCGAACTCGCTGCATTCGATGCACCGGCGCCGCGCAGTGCCCAGCAATTCGACCCGATCTTGTTGCGTCCGGTCGACGAGCTCGAACTGACGGTGCGTTCGGCGAACTGCCTGAAGGCCGAGAACATCTATTACATCGGTGACCTGATCCAGCGCACCGAGAACGAGCTGCTCAAGACCCCCAATCTGGGTCGCAAGTCGCTCAACGAAATCAAGGAAGTGCTTGCCTCGCGCGGCCTGACCTTGGGTATGAAGCTCGAAAGCTGGCCACCGGCCGGTCTCGACAAGCGTTAATTCGAAGCGTTCATTCGCAAAGGGCAGTACCTGACACGGCTGCCTTTATTAAAAACCTCAAAGGAAAATCACCATGCGTCACGGTCACGGCCTCCGCAAACTCAACCGCACCAGCTCGCACCGCCTCGCGATGCTGCAGAACATGA
>JBGMOF010000002.1:0-22761 GCA_041424275.1 Variovorax sp. | reverse complement strand
GCCTTGCCCTGCTGCTGGCTCTTCACAGTCTCGGGGCGCGCCTGCAGGATGTAGAGGTGGCCGTCGGTGCCGTCCTTGCCCCACTCGATGTCCATCGGACGGCCGTAGTGTTCCTCGATCACCAGCGCGTACTTTGCGAGCTGCTCGACGTCGGCGTCGGTCAGCGAATAGCGGTTGCGCTGCTCTGTCGGCACGTCGGTGGTCTTCACCAGTTTGCCGCTTTCCGCCTTTTCTTGCGGCGTGGCGAATTCCATCTGGATGAGCTTGGAACCGAGGTTTCGGCGGATGACTGCCCGCTTGCCCGCCTTCAGCATCGGCTTGTGCACATAGAACTCGTCCGGATTCACGGCGCCCTGCACCACGGTCTCTCCGAGGCCGTAGCTGGAAGTGATGAACACCACATCCTCGAAGCCCGACTCGGTGTCGATCGTGAACATCACGCCGGCAGCGCCCAAGTCGCTGCGCACCATGCGCTGAACGCCAGCCGAGAGCGCGACGATGTCATGCTCGAAGCCCTTGTGCACACGGTAGCTGATCGCGCGATCGTTGTAGAGCGAGGCGAAGACCTCCTTCATCTTGTGCAGCACGTCTTCGATGCCCACCACGTTCAGGAATGTTTCCTGCTGACCGGCGAACGACGCGTCAGGCAGGTCTTCGGCGGTCGCGGAAGAACGAACCGCAAACGAGGCGGCAGGATTGCCCGCGCTCAGCGTTTCGAACGCGTCGCCGATGGCTTTCTGCAAATCGGCCGGAAAGGGCTGCGCCTCGACCATGCCGCGAATCTCGGCACCGGCCACGGCCAGCGCGCGCACGTCTTCGGTGTCCAAAGCAGCGAGGCGCTTGCTGATCTTGTCGGCAAGGCCATCGTGCGCCAGGAAGGCGCGGAATGCATGGGCGGTGGTCGCAAAGCCAGTAGGTACGCGCACGCCCTGAGGCAATTGGGAAATCATCTCGCCGAGGCTGGCGTTCTTGCCACCGACCGACTCGACGTCGGTCATCCTCAGGTTTTCGAACGGGACGACCAGGGCGGTCGCTTCAAAGAGTGCAGACATGGGGATGCTCCAGAAGTTAAAACCGGTGGCGCATGCAGGCTGCGCGGCACGATCGTTGTCGTTGCTTTGGGTGCGATCGCAGGCTGCATGGAAAGATGGGGGTAGCGGGAAGCGTATTCCCGATAATGGCCCGGATTGTAGGCGCGGCACCCCCGCTCGTGCCGCAGGACAAGGCCGCAGATCATGCAAACCCGAACCGTTTTCTTCGTCTCCGACGGCACAGGCATCACGGCCGAAACCTTCGGCAATGCCGTGCTCGCACAGTTCGAGATGAAGCCGCGCCACGTGCGCCTCCCCTTCACCGACACGGTCGACAAGGCGCACCAGGCGGTGCGCCGCATCAACCACACGGCAGAAATCGAGGGCGTGCGGCCGATCGTCTTCACGACGCTGGCCAACATGGAAGTGCTGGAAGTGATCGAAACCGGTTGCAAGGGCATGCTGCTCGACATGTTCGGCACCTTCGTTCGTCCCCTCGAGATCGAACTCGCGATGAAGTCGAACCATCGCATCGGCCGCTTCAGCGACGTAAGCAAGAGCAAGGAATACGACGCCCGGATCGCCGCGATCGACTTCAGCCTTCAGCACGACGACGGCCAGAGCAATCGCGATCTCGACGGTGCCGACGTCATCCTCGTGGGCGTGAGCCGCAGCGGCAAGACGCCGACCTCGCTCTATCTTGCGATGCAGCACGGCCTCAAGGCTGCGAACTACCCGCTGATCCCGGAAGACTTCGACCGGCGACAGTTACCGCCGGCTCTGTTGCCGCACAAGAAGAAGATCTTCGGCCTGACGATCCAAGCCGAGCGCCTTTCACAGATCCGGAACGAGCGCCGCCCGAACTCCCGTTATGCCAGCGTTGAAAACTGCCGCAACGAAATCTCCGAAGCCGAAGCGATGATGCGACGCGCCGGCATCCGCTGGCTGTCGACCACCACAAAATCGATCGAAGAAATCGCGACGACGATCCTGCAGGAACTCCGGCCGGAACGCCTGAACTATTAGGCGGCGACCAGCTCCTTCGCTGCCGCCACTTCCTGCACCGGAGCTGGCGTGCGGATCAGGTGATCGAAGGCGCCCAGCGCCGCCTTTGCGCCGTCGCCGGCCGCAATGATGATCTGCTTGAACGGCACCGTCGTTGCGTCGCCCGCCGCGAAAACGCCGGGCACCGAGGTCTGTCCTTTCGCGTCCACGACGATCTCTCCGTGCTTGGACAACTCGACGGTGCCCTTGAGCCAGTCGGTGTTGGGCACAAGGCCGATCTGGATGAACACGCCTTCGAGCGGCACCGTCTTCAGTTCGCCGCTCGCGCGGTCCTTGTAGACCAGGCCGTTCACGGTCTGCTCGCCGGTGATCTCGGTCGTTTGCGCATTCGTGTGAATCGTGACGTTCTGGAGACTGCGCAACTTGCGTTGCAGCACTTCGTCCGCGCGCAGCTGCACATCGAACTCGATCAGGGTGACGTGGCCAACGATGCCGGCCAGATCGATGGCCGCCTCGACACCGGAATTGCCGCCGCCGATGACGGCAACGCGCTTCCCCTTGAAAAGCGGACCGTCGCAGTGCGGACAGTACGCCACGCCCTTGTTCTTGAACTCCTGCTCGCCGGGCACGTTGATGTTGCGCCAGCGCGCGCCGGTCGAAATGACCACCGTGCGGCTCTTGAGCGTCGCGCCGCTTTCCAGCTGGATCTCGACGAAGTCCTTGCCGGGCACCAGTGCCTTCGCACGCTGGAGATTCATGATGTCGACCTCGTAAGCACGTACATGCTCTTCGAGGGCGATCGCGAACGCCGGGCCGACGGTTTCCTTCACCGAGATGAAGTTCTCGATGCCCATCGTGTCCAGCACCTGCCCGCCGAAACGCTCGGAGGCCACCCCCGTGCGAATGCCCTTGCGCGCTGCGTACACCGCAGCCGCTGCACCGGCCGGGCCGCCGCCCACGATCAGCACGTCGAACGGATCCTTGGCATCGATCTTCTTCGCTTCGCGCTCCACACCGCCGGTGTCGATCTTGGCGAGGATCTCTTCCAGGCTCATCCGGCCCTGGCCGAACTCGGTGCCGTTGAGAAACACGGTCGGCACCGCCATGATCTGGCGCTCCTTCACCTCGTCCTGAAAGGTGCCGCCTTCGATCATGGTGGTCTTGATGCGCGGGTTCTGCACCGCCATCAAATTGAGGGCCTGCACCACGTCCGGACAGTTGTGGCAGGTGAGCGAGACGAAGATCTCGAATTCGAAGTCGCCGTCGAGTGCGCGAATCTGCTCGAGCACGGCTTGCTCCACCTTCGGCGGATAGCCGCCGACCTGCAAGAGCGCAAGTATCAGCGAGGTGAATTCGTGCCCCATGGGCAGGCCGGCAAAGCGCGGGCCGTGGTTTTCGCCGGGACGGTTGACCGAAAAGGAAGGCTTGCGATGGTTGTCCTCGCGGCTCGCGGTCAGCTTGATCAGCGGCGACGACTCAGCGACGTCCTTGAGCAGCGACTGCAACTCGCCCGAGGCCTGGCTGTCGTCGATGGAGGCGACGATTTCGATCGGCTGCGTGGCACGTTCGAGATAACTCTTCAACTGGGCTTTGGCGTTTGCGTCGAGCATGGGGGACTCACTTTCGATATCGGATAACTATCAACTGGGGACAAAAAAGCCCGGGGCCTCGTGAGCACCCGGGTTTTCGCGCGGGGCGCTGCTTAGATCTTGCCGACGAGGTCGAACGAAGGCGCTAGGGTCTTGTCACCGTCGTTCCACTTGGCCGGGCAAACTTCATTCGGGTGCGCGGCGGTGTACTGAGCGGCCTTGAGTTTGCGCAGCGTTTCCTTGACGTCGCGAGCGATCTCGTTCGAGTGCACTTCCGCGGTCTTGATGATGCCGTCCGGATTGATCACGAAGGTGCCGCGCAGTGCCAGACCCTCTTCAGCGATGTGCACGTCGAATGCGTTGGTCAGCGTGTGGGTCGGGTCGCCGACCAACGGGAACTTTGCCTTGCCGACGGCAGGCGAAGTGTCGTGCCACACCTTGTGCGAGAAATGCGTGTCGGTCGTGACGATGTACACCTCTGTGTTCAGCTTCTGGAACTCGGGGTAGTTGTCTGCCGCGTCTTCCACTTCGGTCGGGCAGTTGAAGGTGAAAGCAGCCGGCATGAAGATCAGGACGGACCACTTGCCCTTGAGCGATTCTTCGGTGACCGTGATGAACTTGCCATTGAGATAGGCCTCGGTCTTGAACGGTTGCACTGCGGTGTTGATGAGAGACATTGCTGCTTTCCTTGATGGCGGATGAAATGGCGAGTGATTAGTATAACTACCAATAAAATATATTCGATAGTATTGAGCTATTGAATGTATGCGTTACCCCTATGAGTGGCGATTTTTTAAAGCGCAACGATGCGAACGTGTATCACCATCAAACGCATGCAGACCGGCGAAGCAAGGGCATGGCTTGCCCCACACGCGCCGCCCTCCCACAATCGCGCGCTTCAAAACAAGGAAAAGAATCATGAAGGGCGACCCCCAAGTCATCGGTCATCTGCAGGCGCAACTCAAGAATGAGCTGACCGCGATCAACCAGTACTTCCTCCACTACCGGATGCTCAAACACTGGGGCCTGGACAAGCTGGCGAAGAAGGAATACGAAGAATCGATCGGCGAGATGAAGCACGCGGATTGGCTCATGGACCGCATCTTCATGCTGGACGGCCTTCCCAACCTGCAAGATCTTGGCAAGCTGAACATCGGGGAGGACGTCCCCGAATTGCTCGCCTGCGACCTGGGCGCGGAAACCGGCGCGCAAGCCACGATCAAGGCCGGCATTGCCCATTGCGAGACCGTGCGCGACTACGTGTCTCGCGACCTTCTCCAGAAGATCCTCGACGACACCGAAGAGCACATCGACTTTCTGGAGACCCAGATCGACCTGGTCGGCAAGGTCGGCATCCAGAACTACCTTCAAAGCCAGATGGGCGAGCTCGACTGAGCGCGTTGCGCCTCGAAACGCGGGATGCAAGTCCCGCTTTTTTTCGCCTCCAAATAGCAGTGATTCTCATTTATATCGCTAGAATCGCCGCTTCCGATGACAGCCGCCGCCAGCACCTCCACCGAAAACCGCCGCCGCGCCTACTGGCTCAAGACGCTGCATGAATGGCATTGGGTGAGTTCGGCGATGTGCCTCGTCGGAATGGTTCTCTTCAGCGTCACCGGATTCACGCTCAATCACGCCAGGCAGATCGAAGCCAGACCGGTCGTGACCAGTCAGCACGCAAAGCTCGACCCGGTCTTGCAAGCCGCGCTCGAAAACCACGTGATTACGGTGAAGGCAGACAAAGCGGCGAAAGGCAAGGCGCCCGTGCCTGCCGCATTCCAGGCTTGGGCTCAAAAGCGGTTTTCAGTCGACACCGAGGGGCGTGAAGCCGAATGGTCCGACGACGAGGTGTATTTGTCGCTCCCGCGCCCCGGCGGCGACGCCTGGCTGCGCGTGAGCCTGACAGATGGCGAAGCCGAATACGAGCGGACCGATCGCGGATGGCTCTCCTACCTCAACGACCTGCACAAGGGCCGCAACACCGGCGCAGCCTGGAGCTGGTTCATCGACATTTTCGCGGGCGCCACGCTGGTGTTCTCCATCACCGGGTTGTTCATTCTCAAGATGCACGCGGGCAACCGGCCGTTCACGTGGCCGATGGTCGGCATGGGCCTGGTCATTCCGGTGTTGCTCGCGCTGCTGTTCATTCATTGACTCTGGAAGAGGTTCTACGTGCAATTCCGCTACGCCCTGGCACCAATCACCGCGTCGGCCCTGTTCGCCGCTCCCGCGCTTGCCGGCGGGCTGGGCGTGAACATCGAGGTGCCTCGACTCCTGGTGTCGGAATACCACCGGCCCTACGTCGCCGCCTGGATCGAGCGTGCAGACAACTCGCTCGAGACGACGCTGGCAGTCTGGTACGACGTGCGCACCAGGACCAACAACCCGGAAGGCGAAGGCACCAAATGGTTGAAGGACCTGCGCCAGTGGTGGCGCCGCGGCGGCCGCGAACTGGCGGTGCCGGTGGATGGCGTCACCGGCGCCACCAAGCCGGCGGGAAAGCAGCAGCTCAACTTCACCGAAGGCACGGCTGCGTTGCCCAAACTGGCGCCGGGCGCCTACAAGCTGGTGGTCGAGGCTGCCCGCGAAGTCGGCGGCCGTGAGGTCGTGAGCATTCCGTTCCAGTGGCCACCGAGCTCGGCACAGCCGCTGGTGGCGACGGGCAAGGAAGAGCTGGGCGAAATCAAGCTCGAACTCAAGCCCTGAACCACGCACCGCGAGGTCCGTCTCCCACCTCATTCACTGGATCTATTTATGAAAATGCCTCTCCTCGCCGCGACCGTTGCGGCCGTCACCCTCACCGCCGCCCTCGGCACCGCGCACGCGCACAACGCCTGGCTGCTGCCGTCGACCACCGTGCTGTCGAAGGCCGATACCGTGAGCATCGACGCCGCGGTCTCCAACGACCTCTTCGTGGCGAACCACAACCCGCTGCGCCTCGACGGCTTGCAGATCACGGCGCCAGACGGCAGCACGCTCAAGGCCGAGAACGAGGCCAGGCTGAAATTCCGCAGCGTCTTCGATGTGACCGTGGCACAGCCCGGCACGTACCGCATCGCGGTGATCAACGCGGGCGCTTTCGCTTCCTGGAAAGACAAATCCGGTGCGCAGAAGCGCGCGCGCGGCACGGCCGAGACCATCGCCCGCGAAGTGCCGGCCGATGCGACCGATGTCGTGATCTCCCAATCGTCGGGTCGCATCGAAACGTTCGTCACGGTGGGCAAGCCATCGGTGCTCAAGCCGATCGGCCAGGGCATCGAACTGATCTCGACCGGCAGCCCGACCGATCTGGTCAAGGGTGAGAAGTCGACCTTCACGCTGAACCTCGACGGCCAGCCCGCCAGGGATCTCGACGTGAGCGTGACGGCCGGCAACACGCAATACCGCGACAAGCTGCAGGAAACGAAGATCAAGACCGACGCCAACGGTCAGTTCGTCGTGACCTGGCCGACCGCCGGGATGTACTGGCTCGACGTGAGCACGAAGGACAACAAGACCACCGTGCCGCAGGCGAAGGAACGCCGCTTGAGCTACGCGGCGACGCTGGAAGTCATGCCCTGATCTCCACGACAGATTCGAAAAGCGCCACGCGCGCTTCGTTCGCATCGCGTTGGCGCGGCGGTTATGCCAACGTCGCCACGCCGCGGCCGGCAGACCCTGCAACCTTGCAACACGTCGGGGGCGAGACGATGGGCACGACATGGTCGGTGCGTTTCGACAACCCGCAAATGATCGGGCTGGACGCCGTGCGTGCGTCCGCAGAGCAGGCACTCGCTCGCGTGATTGCGCAGATGAGTCACTGGCACGCCGACTCCGATCTGAGCCGCTACAACCGGTCAGCCCCAGGCAGCCGCCATGGCTTGGCGCCCGAGTTCGCGACCGTGCTCGGCTGCGCCCTGCGTTGGGCCGAGGCCAGCAGAGGTGCATTCGATCCGACCGTGGGTCCGCTCGTAGCGCTGTGGGGATTCGGCCCCGGGGCGGCGCGCGAGGTGCAACCACCTGCCGCCAACGCCTCGCGTCTGGTGCATTCCGCCTGCGGATGGCGCCGACTGCGGTTCGACGCCGCCGGGTCGACGCTCGAACAGCCCGGCGGCTTGACGCTGGACTTCTCGGGCATCGCGAAAGGCTTCGCGGTCGACCATGTCGTCAGGTCATTGCAGACGCTGGGCCTCGTCGACATGCTGGTCGAAGTCGGTGGTGAACTGCGCGGGGTCGGATGCCGCCCTGGCGGCACGCCGTGGACCGTGCAGGTGGCCCCGCCCGATGACAGCGTGGGCGCATCGCCGCCGATCTCGCTGACGGATCGCGCCATCGCCACGTCGGGCGATCGCTGGCACCGCCGGGAATCGTGCGGACGACGGTGGTCGCACACGATCGATCCGCGCACGGGGGAACCGACCACCCACGCGCTCGCATCCGTCAGCGTGCTGCACGCCGAATGCATGGAAGCCGACGCGCTGGCGACCGTGCTCATGGTGCTCGGCCCGACCCAAGGCATGGCATTCGCCGACGCGCATGACGTGGCGGCCCTTTTCTTCGAGCGCAGGCCACACGGCTTGCACGCCAGCGCGTCGCGCCCCTGGACGCAACGCGTTCGCGCATGAGCATCGATGCATTTCGCACTGTGGCCGCGGGCGGCACGGTGCTGGCCTACGGCACGCTGTGCGCGGCGATCTGGTGGCGTCAGCGGCTTCGCGCAACCGCCGCAGTGGTCGCGTCGAATGCGCTGGCGGGCGACGGTACGGGCGAGCCCGTGCTCGTGGCCTTTGCCAGCCAGACCGGCCAGGCGGAAGCGATCGCCTGGCAAACCGCGCGAGGCCTGCATGCGGCTGGCACCCCGGCGCGGGTGCTGGCGCTCGATGAGGTCGACGCAGACACGCTGGTCGGCGCAGGACGCGCCCTTTTCATTGCCAGCACGTACGGCGAAGGCGACGCGCCGGACGGCGCGAGCGTGTTCGCCGACCGACTCATGGCGCGCAAGATCGCATTGCCAACACTGCGCTATGCGGTGCTCGCGCTCGGCGACCGCCAGTACGACCATTTCTGCGGCTTCGGTCGCGCACTCGACGGCTGGCTTGCCTCGACGGGCGCGACCGCGCTGGCCGAGCGCATCGAGGTCGACAACGGCGATCCTGTCGCGCTCGGGGCGTGGCGCGCCAGATGGTCCGGCGACATCGACATCGACGAAGGCGAGACATCGGTCGCTGTCTTCACTTCGTGGCGACTGGTGTCGCGTTCGCTGCTCAACCCCGGGAGCTCGGGCGGACCGGTTTACGAGCTGGGGTTGATCGCCGCCGATGCGGCGCTGCCGAGTTGGCAGTCCGGCGATCTGGCACAGATCGAGGTCGCGAGCGACCCGACGCGCCCGCGCGACTATTCGATCGCTTCGATCCCGTCCGATGGGCGGATCGAATTGCTGGTTCGCCAGGAACAGCACCCCGATGGCACGCTCGGCGTAGCGTCGGGCCTTCTCACTTCGACGCTGGCCGTCGGCGACTCGGTCGCGCTGCGCCTGCGGCCGCATCGGCGCTTCCGGCTCGAATCGAATGCCGAACGCCCGCTTCTTCTCATTGGCAACGGAACCGGGCTGGCGGGGCTCCGCAGCCATCTGCGCCAACGGGTCGCTCACGGACAGCTCGACAACTGGCTGTTGTTCGGCGAACGCACTGCATCGCATGACTTCCACTGTCGCGAGGAGATCGAGACATGGCACGCCGATGGCCGCCTCGCAAGGCTCGACATGGTCTTCTCGCGGGACCAGCCGCAGCGGCTGTATGTCCAGCACCGGTTGATGGCAGCCAGCGCAGCGGTTCGGGAGTGGGTCGAGCGCGGCGCAGCAATTTACGTGTGCGGCAGCCTCGACGGCATGGCTTCCGGTGTCGACTCGGCCCTCCGCGAGATCCTCGGCGCCGACACATTGCAAACGCTTGCGATCGACGGCCGCTACCGTCGAGACGTCTACTGAGCGGCGCTGCGCCGAGCTCTGCGTTGCAGCACTGCAACGCAACGACGCAATTTGCGCTGAGGCCATCAGGAAAGGGCCTCATTGGTATTGAGAGTCATTATCATTAAGACGCCTTTGCAGCCTGCGCTGCAGATCGACTCACCCAGCCAATCTCCCTTCGCCCCCCACGGCGCTGCGCACGAGACCCGCCAGTCGAGTTCCCGTTTGCTTTCTACCGGAGAACCTTCCATGGCCTACATCAAGAGCCGCAAGCACGCCGTTGCGCGCGCCGTTCCTCAACTCGCGGGCGCCACTGCCGCCACGCTGATGGCGTTCGCCTTGCCGGCGACGGCGCAGACGACCCCGCCGGTCACCACGCTGCAGGAGATCAGCGTGCGCGATTCGTCGTCGGTCGACTACAAGACAGAAGCGTCGGCCAATCCGAAATTCACCGCACCACTGGTCGACACGCCGCAGACGATCCAGGTCATCCGTGAGCAAGTGCTGCGCGAACAAGGCGCCACCACCTTGACCGAAGCCTTGCGCAACACGCCGGGTGCCGGCGCGTTCTACCTAGGGGAGAACGGCAACACGAGCACTGGCGATGCGATCTATTTGCGTGGCTTCGACACGTCCAGCAGCATCTTCGTCGACGGCATCCGGGACGTCGGATCGGTTTCGCGCGACACGTTCAACATCGAGCAGGTCGAGGTCGTGAAGGGCCCGGCGGGCAGCGACACCGGCCGCACCGCGCCGACCGGCTACATCAACCTGATCACCAAGAAGCCGACCCTGTCGGACAGCTTCATCGGCTCGGTCAGCCTGGGCAGCGACAGCTTCAAGCGCGGCTCGATCGACTGGAACAAGGCGCTGAGCGGCCCGGGCGGTTCGGGTGCGGCTTTCCGGTTGAACGCCGTGAGCGAAGACACCGACGTCGCGGGCCGCGATGTCGTGAAGACCAAGCGCTGGGGCATCGCGCCGTCGCTGGCACTCGGCCTCGGCACCCCGACACGCCTGTATTTCGACCTGGTGCACATCCGGCAGAACAACATTCCCGATGGCGGCGTGCCGACGATTGGCCTGCCCGGCTACACGACACCGGACGCGGCGACGGTGCGCAACCGCCGGACCTTCCTGAACTACGCCTCGCGCGTCGATTCGAGCAACTTCTACGGCACCTCGTCGGACTTCGACAACGTGACCCAAACGATGTTCACCGCACGCGTCGAACACGACCTCACACCCGACGTCACGCTGCGCAACACCTTCCGCTACGGCAAGACCGAGCAGGACTACATGCTGACGGCCTACCTGGCGACGGCCGCCAACGTGGTCACGCCGAGCGCGAACGATCCGTTGGGCTGGACGTTGGCACGCAGCACGCCGACCCACAAGGACCAGGAAAACACGATTCTGACGAACCAAACGAACGTCAGCGCAAAGTTCGACACCGGCAGCGTCGGCCACATGCTGAACGCCGGCGTCGAACTCATCCGTGAAGAGCAAAAGACGAACGGTTATTACGGCGCGAACGCGACGGTGTTCGGCATCCCCGGCATCCGCAACAGCGGCGCGTGGCCAGCCGCGAACCTCTACGCACCGAACCCCAACGTGGTCGGCTACCAGCGCCTGCAAAACGGCACGACCACCGACGGCACCACGACCACGGTGGGCGCGTATGTGTTCGATACCTTGAAGTTCAGCCCGCAGTGGTCGCTGACCGGCGGCCTGCGCTACGACCATTACTCGACCGACTACGCCTTGACGACACTCGGCACCACCGGCCTGCTCACACCCAGTGCGTTCAGCACCTCGGGCAGTCTCTGGACCGGCAAACTGGGCTTGGTCTACAAACCGACGGACAACAGCAGCGTCTACCTGGGCTACGGGACTGCTGCCCAACCGCCGGGCGGCAGCAATTTCGTGCTGGCCGCCGGCGGCACCGGCAACAACGCCAACCGCACCGACTTCCTGCCGCAGAAGACCAAGACCTGGGAGCTCGGCACCAAATGGGATGTGCTGAACAAGAGGCTGGCACTGACAGCCGCGGTTTTTCGCACCGATGTGAGCAATGAGGTGGTCGCGACCGACACCACGAACACGACCTATGCGCAGATCGGCAAGAAGCGCGTCCAGGGCATCGAATTGGGCGCGGCCGGCGCGATCACCGACAACTGGGGCGTGAGCACCGGGTTCACCACGCAAGACACCAAGATCCTGAACGGCCCGTCGGTTCTGGCGGACGGCGGCTCCGTGCTGGCCTACACACCGAAGAACGCGTTCACCGCCTGGACAACCTACAAGACGCCGTTCGGCTTGACCCTGGGCCTGGGCGCGCGCTACAACGGCAAGCTGCACCGCGGCAGCGACGGCGCCGTCGGCACACCGTCCTCCATCGACGCCTACTGGGTGCTCGACGCGATGGCTGCGTACCGCATCAACAAGAACTTCGACCTGCAGTTCAACGTCTACAACCTGACCGACAAGGAATACGTGGCGGCGATCAACAAGAGTGGCTACCGCTACACGCCCGGCGCACCGCGCACCTACCGCCTGACTGCCAATTTCGCCTTCTGAGGCGCCGACCGATTCGCGCCGACGGCGGTGCGAGACTCCAGCCCCGCCCTCACCGCCGGGGCTTTTCTCCTGTGAGGATGCCTCCGAAATGATGTTGCATGTGCCCGATGTACTGACGCCCGAGCAGGTCCGCGAATTCCGCTCCGCGCTCGACAAAGCGGATTGGACGGACGGTCGGCGAACTGTCGGCGAACAGGGCGCCAGGGTCAAGCGCAACCGCCAGTTGCCGGAAGATTCCGAAGTCGGACGCGCGCTGGCGAAGACCGTGCTGAGCGCGCTGGCGCGCAGCCCGCTGTTCCATTCGGCGGCACTGCCATTGCGCTTCGTGCCGCCACTCTTCAACCGCTACGAAGGCGGCGAACAGTACGGCCTGCACGTCGACGGCTCGGTTCGCTCGATTCCGGGCACGGCCGAGCAATTGCGCACCGACCTGTCGTGCACCCTTTTCCTGAGCGGTCCCGACGACTACGAAGGCGGCGAGCTGGAAGTGGTCGACACCTACGGCGCCCACGAGGTCAAGATTCCGGCCGGCGACCTGATCCTCTATCCCGCCAGCAGCCTGCACCAGGTGCACCCTGTGACGCATGGCGTTCGCGTGTGCTCGTTCTTCTGGCTGCAGAGCATGGTGCGGGACAACACGCAGCGCGCCATGCTCTTCGAGCTGGACCGAAGCATCCAGGCGCTTCGGGCGAAGCACGGCGAATCCGCCGAGACCGTCGCCCTCACCGGTCACTATCACAACCTGCTGAGGCTGTGGTCAGAGGTGTAAAGGCGGCTCGAATGAAGGGCACTTGATAGCGATTGCAAATGCGACAGATTCGTATTTATAATTGGACCTCTATCAACCAGCCAGCCAACTGCCGCCTTCAACGCCATGATCGTTTGCATTTGCCGTCGAGTCTCCGATCGCGAAATAGCGCGCCACGCGCGTGCGGGGATGACCTTCGACGAAGTGCAGTTCGAACTCGGGGTTGCCACCCAGTGTGGGCGGTGCGAGGGATGCGCCCGCGACGTGGTCGCGCAGTGCAATGCTTCGCATCCGGTGGCCGCATTGCACCGTGAAACCGGTCCAATGGCGATCCAGCTTGCCACTTCCATCTCGGAAAGCAAAGCATGGAATTCGTCTCGGCACTCGGCGGCAGCCTGATCTTCGTCGTCGGTTCGGCCTGGTGGATCTTGCGTAAGTAATTGCGGTTTCTGCTCCATCACGGGCACGTTTCGACGTGTCTGATCTCGAATGCCTGATCGTGTCTGACCGCTTCTCCACACCTCCCTCAGCCTTCGGCCTGTCGCGCACCACGCTCATTGCCGGCAGCGTGGTCCTGTTCCACGTCGCGGGCCTTTGGGCGTTGCAGTCGGGCCTGCTGCGCCAGGCCGCCGAAGTCGTCATCCCGGTCGAGATCCTGAGCCAGATCATCGATCCGCCCAAGCCACCGCCTCCACCCCCTCCACCACCACCGCCACCGCGCCCGGTGACCAAGGCACCGCCGCCTCCCCCGCCGCGCCCGCAGGCCATCCGCGAGCCCCGGCCGGTTCCGACGCCCGCCGCACCCGTGGGTGTGACCGAGCCGCCGCCGCCCGCACCGCCTCTGCCCAGCCCACCGGCACCGCCGGCCCCACCCGTGCCACCGGCGCCGCCTTCTCCTCCGCCCGCGCCGCCGGCGCCCCGGCTGGTCCAGCTGAGCGAGGGTCAGGTGCAATGGGTGCGCAAGCCCAGCCCGGTGTACCCGTCGATCAGCCGCAAGCTCAACGAGACGGGCACGGTGGTCGTAGCGGTCTACTTCAATGCGGCCGGTCTGGTCAAGCGCACCGAGCTGGCGAAGTCGAGCGGCTTCGATCGCCTGGATCGCGCCGCGATCGAGGCGATCCAGCGCGCCCAGATCACGCCCCTGGCCGGCGGCAGCGACGAGACGACGCGTCTGTTCAACGCACCGATCAGTTTTTCTCTTTCCGAATAGCCTGGATACACACCTGATGAACTCTCAATTTGGCCTGATGAACCTGTGGACGCAAGGCGACCTCGTCACCAAGGCGGTCGCCGTGCTGCTGATCGGCATGTCTCTCGCGTCCTGGATCGTGATCCTCACCAAGGCGATCGATGTGGTGAAGTACAAGCGCCTGGCGCGCCGCTCGGCCGATTTCTGGCACAGCGAAGATTTCGCGACCGCGCTGGAAAAGCTCGGCCGGGACGACACGAACCCGTTTCGCGTGCTGGCGCTCGAAGGCCGCGAGGCAACGGCGCACCACCGCAACACGAAGGCGCACCTGCACGACACGCTGGATGTGAGCGACTGGGTCACGCGCAGCTTGCGCAACGGGATCGATGAGTTCACGGCCAAGCTGCAGACCGGCCTGGCGATCCTGGCATCGGTGGGATCGACCGCGCCTTTCATCGGCCTGTTCGGTACGGTGTGGGGGATCTATCACGCGCTGATGGCGATCGGCTCGGCCGGTCAGGCGACGATCGACAAGGTGGCCGGCCCGATCGGCGAGGCGCTGATCATGACGGCGCTGGGGCTGGCGGTGGCGATTCCGGCGGTGCTGGGCTACAACGCGCTGGTGCGCGGCAACAAGTTCGTGCTGACCAAGCTCAACAGCTTCGCGCACGATCTGCACGCCTACTTCGTGACGGGCGCGCGCGTGCAGAGCGGCGGCAGCGACGCGGTGGTCGTGCCGCTGAAGAAGGGCTGAAGACCATGGCTTTCGGAACGCAAGACGAGCCCGACGAGGTGATGAACGAGATCAACATGACGCCGCTGGTCGACGTGATGCTGGTGCTGCTGATCATTTTCATCATCACGGTGCCGGTGATGAAACATGCGGTGAACATCGACCTGCCGCGCGCCACGAGCGAGCCGGAGGTCGCCAAGCCACAGAACGTCTTGTTCACTGTGGCGGCCGACGGCGGCTACTACTGGAACGAAAAACGGATCGACGATGCGGCGCTGCCGGGCTTGCTGAGTGCGGAGGCGGCCAAGGAGCCGCAGCCGGAGTTGCATATCCGCGGGGACAAGGCGGTGCGCTACGAGCGCGTGGCCAAGGCGATGTCGGCTGCGCGTACCGCGGGGGTGCGAAAGATCGGGTTCATCACGGAGCCCGAGGACAAGTAAGTCCTCCACGCAGGTCAAACAATCCGATCGCCGCGATTGACTTTCTAATTGATAATAATTATCATTTAGTCTTAGCATCCGACCGGACTGCAAAGGATTTCAAATGCAAGCCTCCGCTGCCTTCACCGTTCTGAACCATCCCTCACTCGACAACGCCGGCCGTGGGCGCGCGGTTCCGGCACCGTCCAATCCCGCAGATGCCCTGGTCGAAAGTGCCGACCTCCTCAAGGGCAACAAGACGGTCGGCATCCTGCATAACGGCTCCCTCTACCGGCTCCAGGCCACCAAACTGGGCAAGCTCATTCTCACCAAATAAGGGGCTGCCCGCCTGCCGTGCAAGTTTCATCGTGGGGCGACTCGAGGAGATTCATCTCCGGAGAGTCGTTTTTGCTAGCCAACGGTTCGCCGACCAGCCAAGCTTTTTTTCCACACGGACCGTCAAACGAAAACGCCGACAGCAAGGTCGGCGTTCTGCTTTGGTAGAGGCGAGCCTCAGAGGCCGAGGGCCGCGATGCCGGCCTTGGCGATCTGCGCATCTTCGTTCGACTTCACACCGCTGACACCCACAGCGCCGATCACGTTGCCGTCCTTCACGATCGGCACACCGCCTTCGAGCAACCCGCTCACGCCAGGTACCGTCAGGAATGCGGTGCGGCCACCGTTGATGATGTCCTCGTAGACCTTGCTGTCGCGGCGGCCGACAGCGGCCGTATTGGCCTTGGCCGGCCCGATGAGGGAGGAGATGGCCGGTGCGCCGTCAAGGCGTTGCAGCCACAGCAGGTGGCCGCCGTCGTCGACGATCGCGATCGTCACGGCCCAGTTGTTCTTGAGCGCTTCGGCTTCTGCGGCGGCGGCGATGGTCTTGACATCGGCGAGTTCGAGTACGGCTTTGGTTTTCATGATCGGAAACGGTGAAATTGCAGGATCGGCAAGCATAACGGCCGAGTTGCAACACAACTCTTACAAGCCTTGGAACACCCTCGAGGGGTGAAAGCCTCGCTCACCCTTGCAGCATCCTAGAATGCGCCCACCTGCGTCACTGCAGCAACCACAGGAGCTCAGCAATGAACGACCGCATCACGACCCTCGACACCGCCACCGGTGACGGCCGCTTTGGCCAGACACTGCCGCAGGCCGACCGCCAGCGCGTGCTGCGCAATACCTATTGGCTGCTCGCGCTCAGCATGATCCCGACCGTGCTCGGCGCATGGGTCGGCGTCGCGACAGGCATCACTGCCGCACTGAGTGGCGGAATCGGCCTCGTCGTGTTTCTGGTCGGGGCCTTCGGGTTCATGTTCGCGATCGAAAAGACGAAGAACTCTGCCGCTGGCGTGCCGGTGCTGCTGGCCTTCACTTTCTTCATGGGACTGATGCTCGCGCGCATGATTTCCATGGTGCTGGGCTTCAAGAACGGTTCCGAACTGATCATGACGGCTTTCGGCGGCACCGCTGGCGTGTTCTTCGTGATGGCGACATTGGCGACCGTCATCAAGCGCGACCTGTCGGGCATGGGCAAGTTCCTGTTCGTCGGCGTGCTGGTGCTGTTCGTGGGCAGCATCGTGAACATCTTCGTCGGCTCCAGCACCGGCATGCTGGTGATCTCGGTGGCAGCCATCGGCATCTTCTCGGCATACATGCTTTACGACCTCAAGCAGATCATCGATGGCGGCGAGACCAATTACATCACCGCGACTTTGGCGCTGTACCTTGACCTTTTCAATGTGTTCCAGAGTCTGCTGGCACTGCTCGGGATCTTTGGCGGCGAGCGCGACTGACAGCTGCTCAGCCGCGATCATCAAAAAAGGGCCCCACGGGGCCCTTTTTCAATCGAGATCGAACACTGCGATCGACTCGACATGCGCGGTGTGGGGAAACATGTTCACCACCCCCGCGAAACTGCAGCGATAGCCGCCCTGGTTCACCAACACCCCGGCGTCACGCGCCAGCGTCGAAGGATTGCAGCTCACGTAGACGATGCGCCTGGGCGGGATCCAACCGGAAGTCCGCAGCGAAGGCTGCTCATGCAGTTCCGCAATCGCCTTCGCCAACGCGAACGCGCCTTCTCGCGGTGGGTCGACGAGCCACTTGTCAGCCGCGCCATCGGCCACCAGCATGGCCGGCGTCATCTCGAACAGGTCTCTCGCGACGAATCGCGTCGGGCTCAATGCCTGGCGGGCAGGCGTCGCGGCCCCGTTTCGCTTGAAATTAGCCGTCGCACGCGCCACCAATGTGTCGCTGCCTTCGATGCCCAGCACCTCGCGCGCACGGGTCGCGAGCGGCAGTGTGAAGTTGCCGAGACCGCAGAACCAGTCGATCACGCGCTCGCCCGCTTGCACGTCGAGCAGCCGCAGCGCGCGACTCACCAGCGCGCGATTGATGTGCGGATTGACCTGGGTGAAGTCGGTGGGCTTGAACGGCATCGTCACGTCGTAAGCCGGCAGCTCGTACGCGAGCGGCGTGCCGCCCTCTTCGAGCAGCTTGACCGTGTCGGGACCCTTGGGCTGCAGCCACCATTGCACACCGACGTTCTGCGCAGCAAAAGCCTGGAGCCTGCCGATGTCAGCTTGCGATAGCGGTTCGAGGTGACGCAGCACCAGCGCGATGACACCCAGGACCATGGTACCTGGCGCATCGCCGCAAGCCAGCTCGATCTGGGGCAGTGTTTCGCGCGCATCCATCGAGCCGATCAGCGCGCGAAGCGGCATCAACATGTCGCTCACCTGCTTCGGCAAAACCGGACAGAGCTGCATGTCGGCCAGGTAGCGGCTCTTGCGCTCGTGAAAGCCGATGAGCACCGTGCCCTTCTTGACCACGTGCCGCACCGAGAGCCGCGCGCGATACCTGTAGTGCCACGAGGGCCCCTCCAACGGGCGCAGCATGTTTTCAGGCTTGACCTTGCCAAGGTGCCACAGGTTGTCTTCGAGTGCGCGCTGCTTCACGGCGACCTGTGCAGCGGCGTCGAGGTGCTGCATCTTGCAGCCGCCGCAGGCACCGGTGTGCAGGCCGAAATGCGGGCAGCCGGGCTCCACGCGCTGCGACGACTCTCGGCGGATGGCGGTCACCACGCCCTGCTCCCAATTGTTCTTGCGCCGGTGAACGTTGAACTGCACCTCTTCGAATGGCAAGGCGCCTTCGATGAAAGTGACCATGCCGGCCGCGTTATGCGCAACGCCCTGGGCTTCGAGATCGAGCGACTCGACGTTCAGCCACTCGGGCTCGGGATACGTCTTCTTTGTTTTGCTGTCTTCAGTGGATTCCGTCATGCCCCGATTGTCTCAGCGTGGCACGACGTATCCCGCTAGCGCGCTGGCAGGTAGCGCGCCGGATCGACCGGTTTGCCCTGGCGACGGATCTCGAAGTGCAGCTTGACCCGGTCGGCATCGCTGTTGCCCATCTCGGCGATCTTCTGGCCCTTCTGCACCGACTGGTCTTCCTTCACGAGCAACGTCTGGTTGTGCGCGTAGGCGGTCAGGTAGGTGTTGTTGTGCTTGAGGATGATGAGGTTGCCGTAGCCGCGCAAGCCGGCGCCAGCGTAGACGACGCGGCCGTCGGCCGCCGCCATCACCGGATCACCGACCTTGCCGCCGATGTCGAGCCCCTTGTTCTTGGCTTCGTCGAAGCCGGCGATGAGCGGACCGCGCACCGGCCAGATCCAGCCCACGTCTTCGTCGCCGGCTGCAGCAGCGGCTGGCGCGACCGACGACGTGGTGACCGGTGGCTTGACAGCAGCACTGGCCGCAGCCGCGGGCGCCGTGACCGCACCAGCGGCAGTGGCCGGCGCAATGGACGACTGGGTCACCGGAGCGGTCACGACGCCGGTCGACGAAGTTGCACCGGCAACGGCGCTGCCTGTCGCGATTGCACCCGGCGGAATCACGCGCAGCACCTGGCCGACTTCGATCAGGTCGGCGTTGTCGAGGTTGTTCCAGCGGGCGATGTCCTGCCAGCGCTGGCCGGTCTCGGTGCCGATGCGGCGGATGGTGTCACCCGGGCGCACCGCGTAGTAGCCGGGCTTGCCGTAGTTTTCGATGCCGGCCAATGGCTTCCCATTGGCGTCGACGGTGAGGGGAGAACCACCCGCCGTGGCCGGCTGCGCGCCGGGCCCGCGACCCATGGTTCCACGATCTTCGACCGGTGCCGGTCCGCGCGGCGCGGCGCAGCCCGCGATCACGAGCGTCAAGACCAGCGCAACGCCGGTGACCCAACTCCGATTGCCAATTCCCTGCATGTGTTCTTCCTTCAAGCAATCCCGGATTTTAGGGGGACAAAGTGCACCGGCTCGAGAATGCGGCGCTCGAGTCCGCGAGCGGTTTTGTCGATGACCACGAGGGCCTGTCCGCCCCCGGCGGAATGGGTGGGCGCAACGATGCGGCCGCCCACGGCCAACTGGCCGATCCAGGCGTCCGGGATTGCCTCGCCGCCCGCTGCCGCGATGATGCCGGCGTACGGCGCGCCCTTCGGATAGCCGAGCATGCCGTCGCCGAGGATCAGGTGCACCGTGGCGAGCCGGAAGTGACGCAGGTTGACACGTGCTTTCTCATGCAGTCCGCGAAGGCGCTCGATGCTGTAGACCTCGCTCGCGACGTGGCTCAACACGGCAGCCTGGTAGCCGCAACCGGTGCCGATTTCGAGCACGCGGCCCAGCCTGTCGTTGGGCTTCCCGGCCAGCGCGGGGGCGCCCAGCAGCAGCTCGAGCATGCGGGCCACCACATTGGGCTTCGAGATGGTCTGCCCGAGCCCGATCGGCAGGCTGGTGTCTTCGTAGGCCTGGTTGACCAGCGCGCTGTCGACGAAGCGATGCCGCTCGACGGTGCCCATCGCGCGAAGCACGCGGCCGTCGGCGATGCCCTGGGCCGCCAGTTTCTGCACCATGCGGGCGCGAATCGCGTCGGAAGCCATCGACGGAGTCGCAATCACGCTGGGACGCACGGGCGCCGCCGGCAAGCGGCCTCGTGCAGCAGCGGACGCCGTGGGCGTCAGACGGATGGGAAAGCCGGGCCGCGGCGGTGTCGCCATCGGTTCAGGCGTCTGCCGCGCTCAGGCGTGCCACGGCTTCGCGCCAGTCGCCCAGACTCGCGTGGTCGGTCAGGTCGATCTGCAAAGGCGTCAGCGCCACATGGCCTGCCGCCGTCGCATGGAAGTCGGTGCCTTCTCCGCTGTCCTTGGCGCCACCCGCCCCGGCGATCCAGTACATCGTTTCGCCGCGCGGGCTGTCCTGCGTGATCACCTTTTCCGCGGCATGGCGGCGGCCGAGGCGACATACCTTCAGCGGCTTGAGTTCTTCCAGCGGCCGATTCGGGATGTTGACGTTCAGCAGGAACGCCGGGCCCTCGAGCATGCGTTCGCGCTGGATGCGTTGCACCAGCAGGCGTGCGATCTGGGCAGCGGCGTCCACGTGCGCCCAGCCTTTCTCGATCTGTGAGAACGCGATCGCCGGCACGCCGAAGAGGTAGGCCTCCATCGCGGCCCCGACCGTGCCCGAGTAGATCGTGTCGTCGCCCATGTTCGCGCCGTTGTTGATGCCGGAGACCACCAGATCCGGCTTGTAGTCGAGCAGCCCCTTGAGCGCGATGTGAACGCAGTCCGCCGGTGTACCGGTCACGTAGCGAAATCCGTTGTGAGCTTTGTGCACATACAGCGGCGCAGCCAGCGTGAGGGCATTCGACTTGGCGCTGTTGTTGTGCTCGGGGGCGATGACTTCCACTTCGGCGATGTCTTGCAGCGCTGCGTGCAGCGCAACGATGCCGGGTGCCTGGAAGCCGTCGTCGTTGGAAATGAGGATTTTCATGGCGTCTTGGAGTGGCCGCGATTGTAGGTGGCGGGTGGGTCACGGCAGGGACAAGCAACCCCTCCGGCAGCCGCCTATCATCGCCCGCAATCGTTGCACCCCGCTACCTTTCAGGAGACCCCAGCATGCACGCATGGCTTTGCGAAAACCCGACCGGCGTCGACGCCCTCACTTGGAAAGAAATCCCGACACCGCAGCCCGGCCCCGGTGAAGTGCTGATCGAGATCAAGGCCGCGAGCCTCAACTTCCCGGACTTGTTGATCGTCCAGAACAAGTACCAGATGAAGCCGGCCCTGCCCTTCGTGCCGGGTTCGGAATACGCGGGCGTCGTGCAGGCGCTCGGTGAAGGCGTGACGCATCTGAAAGTGGGCCAGAACGTGGCGTGCCTCTCGGGCACGGGCGGCTTCGGCACGCACACGATCGCGCCGGCCGCGATCTGCATGCCGCTGCCCGACAGCTTCAGCCATGTCGATGCCGCGGCATTCATCATGATCTACGCGACCTCATGGCACGCACTCATCGACCGCGCCCAATTGAAGGCCGGCGAAACGGTGCTGATCCTCGGTGCGGCCGGCGGCGTTGGCACCTCTGCCATCCAGATCGCCAAGGCGGCAGGCGCCAAGGTGATTGCGGCCGCGTCGACCGACGAGAAATGCGCACTGTGCAAATCGATCGGTGCAGACGTGACAATCAACTACACCACACACGCTTTGCCAAGCGGCTTTCGCGACGCGGTCAAAGCAGCCACCGATGGCAAAGGTCCGGACGTCATCTACGACCCCGTCGGTGGCGATTTCGCCGAGCCTGCATTCCGCTCGATCGCATGGCGCGGTCGCTACCTGGTGGTCGGCTTTGCATCCGGCCCGATTCCTTCATTGCCGTTGAATTTAACGCTGCTCAAAGGGGCATCGCTGGTCGGCGTGTTCTGGGGAGACTTCGCGCGTCGCGAACCCAAAGCGAATGCACAGATGATGGCCGAATTGGCCAAGTGGTACGGCGAAGGCAACATCAAACCGGTGATCGACAGCACGATGCCAATGGCCGAGTTGAAGGCTGCCTATGCCCACATGGGTTCACGCGGCGTCAAGGGCAAGCTGGTGATGGTGAACTGACGTTTGCCAACTCAAAAGAAAAAGCCCGCTGCAGCGGGCTTTTTGTATGGCGCGAAGCGCCGGAGGAGCGCTTTACTTGATCTCGAAATCGGACAGCGACTTGCCTGCGGCCAGCGCCTCGCTCACCCAGCGGGGCTTACGACCGCGACCGCCGGACCATGTTTCACCAGCAGGTCCACGGTAACGTGCTGCTGCCTTGGCGGCCGCCGGCGCACCGGTGCGCTTTGCGGGACCACGGCCGCCAGTCAGTTTGAGATCCGCAGCAGAAATCCCGTAATCGGAAATCTTCTTGCGCAACTCCTCAATAACACCGGCACGCTCCTGATTGCGCATGTCTTCGGCTTGTTTGCGCAATTGCGCAATCTGCTCATCGTGTTTCTGGATCTGCGAATTGATATCTGCGAGTGTTGCCATCGGGGTTCCTATGCTGGAAGAGATGCAAAATTCTAATTCAGATTGCAATTGCAGCAATCGACAGGCAATAAAAAAACGCGCCGATCGGGAAGATCGGCGCGTTTTTCAAATACTGGGGTGGCTGATGGGACTCGAACCCACGACGACCAGAATCACAATCTGGGACTCTACCAGCTGAGCTACAGCCACCG
>JBGMOF010000001.1:0-23637 GCA_041424275.1 Variovorax sp. | reverse complement strand
GGTCGAGCGCCATGTAGGGAATGCCTTCGCGCTCGAGGATGCGCGCCAGGTTCTGTCCGCAGCGGCCGTAGCCGCAGATGATCACGTGCCGGGCGGTGTTGATTGTCTTGCGCGCGATGCTGGTCATCTGCAGCGATTGCTGCATCCAGTCGCTCGCGACGAGCTTTCGCACGATGGCGTTGCTGTACAGAATGATGAAAGGCGTCGCCAGCATCGACAGCACCATCGACGCCAGTACCGGGCTGGCGAGCCAGGGCGGCAACAGGCCGCGGCCCTGCGCCAGCGTGAGCAGCACGAAGCCGAATTCGCCGGCCTGCGCCAGGTAGAGCGCGGTTCGCAACGACACGCCGGCCGTCGCGCCGAGCACTCGCGCCAGCAGCATCACCAGCCCGAGCTTGAACAGCAGGGGTAGCACGAGCAGCACCGCGACCAGCTTCCAGTGGTCGACCACGATGTGCCAGTCGAGCGACATCCCGATCGTGATGAAGAAGAGGCCGAGCAGCACGTCGTGGAAGGGCCGGATGTCGGTCTCCACCTGGTGCTTGTATTCCGTCTCGGAGATCAGCATGCCCGCGATGAAGGCGCCGAGCGCGAGCGAGAGACCTGCCAGCTCGGTGAGCCATGCGAGGCCCAGCGTGACCAGCAGCACGTTCAGGATGAAGAGCTCTTCGCTGCGCCGCCGCGCGACGATCGTCAGCCACCAACGCATCACGCGCGGTCCGCCGTAGAGCAGCACGCCGATCAGGAAGATCGCCTTCAGCATCGCGATGCCGAGCGCCTTGGCCAGCGCTTCGGGCGGTGCGCCCAGCGCCGGAATCAGCACCAGCAGCGGCACCACGGCCAGGTCCTGGAACAGCAGCACGCCCATCACGCGCTTGCCGTGCTCGCTCTCGAGCTCGAGCCGCTCTGCCATCAGCTTCACGACGATGGCGGTGCTGCTCATCGTGAGCGCGCCCGACAGCGCCAGCGCGGTCTGCCAGCCGAGGTGCCAGGCCGCCGGCAGCACGGTGCTGAGCGCCAGCGCACCGGCGGTCGCGAGCGTCATGGTCAGGAGCACCTGCAGCAGCCCGAGGCCGAACACGTGCTTGCGCATGGCCCGCAGCTTCGGCAGGTTGAATTCCAGTCCGATCACGAACATCAGGAACACCACGCCGAACTCGCCGAGATGCTGGATGCCCTCGGAGTTCTGCGCCAATGCGAACGCATGCGGCCCGATCACCACGCCGGCGACCAGATATCCGAGCATCGGCGGCAGCTTGAGCATGCGGCAACCCACCACGCCGATCACTGCGGCCAGCAGGTACAGCAAGGTGAGTTCGAACGAAGACATGTCTGGATGCTAGCAAGCGCCATGCGCACGACAGGGCCGAACATCCACGGGTCATAAAATCGCCCGATGAGCTCCCGCCCTCCACTGGCCCCCGTGGTCGATCCCGACAAACTGCTGGCGCGTGCCCGCACGACCTTCGACATCGAAGCCGCCGCCGTGCTCGGCCTCAAGGACCGCGTCGGCGCGAGCTTCGTCCAGGCGGTCGAGAAGATCCTTGGCGTGCGCGGCCGCGTGGTGGTCATGGGCATGGGCAAGAGCGGCCATGTGGGCCGCAAGATCGCCGCCACGCTCGCCTCCACCGGTACGCCGGCGATGTTCGTGCACCCGGCGGAGGCCAGCCATGGCGATCTCGGCATGATCAAGGCAGTCGACCTGGTGATCGCGATTTCGAACAGCGGCGAGAGCGACGAGCTCGCCGCCATCCTGCCCGTGGTCAAGCGCCAGGGCGTGCCGCTCATCGCCATGACCGGCGGGCGCGATTCGATGCTGGCGCGCCACGCCGACATCGTGCTGGACAGCGGCGTCGAGAAAGAAGCCTGTCCGCTCAACCTCGCGCCCACCGCCAGCACCACCGCGCAGATGGCGCTGGGCGACGCGCTCGCCGTTGCATTGCTCGACGCGCGTGGTTTCGGCACCGAAGACTTCGCGCGCTCGCATCCAGGTGGCGCGCTCGGCCGCAAGCTGCTCACGCACGTGAGCGACGTGATGCGCGACGGCGACGACGTGCCGCGCGTCGCACCGACCGCCGGCGTGAGCGAGCTGATGCGCGCCATGAGCACCAAGGGCTTCGGGGCCGCCGTGGTGACGCATCCCGACGGCCGCGCGGCCGGCATCTTCACTGACGGCGACCTGCGCCGCCTCATCGAGGCGGGTGCCGATCTGCGCAGCCCGAAGGCCATCGACATCATGCATCGCGACCCGCGCACCATCCGGGCCGATGCGCTTGCCGTGGAGGCCGCCGAACTCATGGAACATCACGGCATCACGCGTCTCTTCGTGGTCGACGGCGAGGGGCTCGTCGTCGGCGCGCTCAACACCAACGACCTCATGCGCGCGAAGGTCATCTGATGCCGACGATGGCGTTCGAGCCCGAGACCTTGCTGGCCGCGCAGGACATCCGCGTGGCGTTTTTCGATGTCGACGGCGTGCTCACCGACGGCGGCGTGTACTTCAGCGAGCAGGGCGAAACGCTCAAGCGCTTCAGCATCCTCGACGGCTACGGCCTCAAGCTGCTGCGCAGCGTGGGCATCACACCGGTGGTGATCACCGGGCGCGATTCGAAGCCGCTGCGCGTTCGGCTCGCCGCGCTCGGCATCGAACACGTGCGCTACGGCACCGAAGACAAGCTGCCCGCAGCCGAGGCGATCCTCGGCGCGCTGAAGCTCGACTGGTCGCAAGCCGCCGCAATCGGCGACGACTGGCCCGACCTGCCCGTCCTCCTGCACGCCGCGCTCGCTGTGGCGCCGGCCAATGCCCACCACGAAGTGCGCGCGATCGCCCGCTACGTGACGCGGGCGCGCGGCGGCGAAGGCGCGGCTCGGGAGTTCTGCGATTTGCTGCTCACCGCGAGCGGCCACTACCGCCGGTTGCTCGATGCAGCGCGCGGGCCGGCCGCATGAAGCGGGCCTGGGACTCGATGCGTGACATCGTCGACCGCGTCACGCTCTATCTGCCGATCATCGTGGTGGCGGTTCTGGCGCTGGGCACCTACTGGCTGGTGCGCAACGCCCCGAAGCTGGTCGGTCCGACCGCCAAGACGGTGGCAGTGCACGAGCCCGACTACTTCATGCGCGATTTCGTGATCCGGAACTTCCTGGCGAACGGCGAGCTGCGCAGCGAGCTGTTCGGCAAGGAAGGCCGCCATTACCCCGACACCGACACGCTCGAAGTGGACGACTTGCGTCTGCGCTCCATCAATCCGCAGGGGTTGACGACGCGCTCCAGCGCCAGGCGCGGCTTGTCGAACGCGGACGGCAGCGAAGTACAGCTCTTCGGCGATGCGATCGTCACGCGCGATGCCGACCCGGGCCGCAACGGGCAGCCCGTGCCGCGGCTCGAATTCCGTGGTGAGTTCCTGCACGTCTTCGTCGACACCGAGCGCGTGACGTCTAACAAGCCGGTCACGCTGACCCGCGGCACGGACCGTTTCACCTCCGATACGCTGGAATACGACAACCTCTCCGGCGTCGCCAATCTGAAGGGCCGCGTGCGTGGGCAGCTGGTGCCCGGCGCTGCGCAACCTGCCGGCAAGCGCTGAGACATCGCATGGCATCCCTCGTTTTCATCACCGGCGCCTCGAGCGGCATCGGGCAGGCACTGGCAGGGCGATTTCACGACGCGGGTTATGACCTCGCGCTGGTGGCGCGTCGCACCGACGAGATCGAATCGTGGGCCAACGCGCGTGGCATCGACCGTGCGCGCTACCGTATCTACAGCGCCGACGTGTCCGACACCGAGAGCATCGTGGCGGCCGGTGTGTCGTGCATCGCGCAGCAGGGTCTGCCGGATGTGGTGATCGCCAATGCAGGCATCAGCATCGGCATCGACACAGCCGTGCGCGCCGATCTGGATGTGCTGGCCCGCACCCTGGCCACCAACAATGTCGGGCTGGCCGCGACCTTTCATCCTTTCGTGGCCGCGATGGCCGCACGCGGCAGCGGACGCCTCGTCGGCATCGGCAGCGTTGCGGCGATCCGCGGCCTGCCCGGCCATGGTGCCTACTGCGCGAGCAAGGCCGCCGTTGTCGCCTATTGCGAAAGCCTGCGCGGCGAGATGCGCGCGAGCGGCGTGAAGGTCGTCACCGTGTGCCCTGGCTACATCGACACGCCGCTTACCCGAGGCAACCGCTACGGCATGCCGTTCCTGATGCAGCCGGAGGACTTTGCCGACCACGCGTTCCGGACCATCGAGGCCGGGAGCAGCTACCGCGTCATTCCCTGGCAGATGGGCGTGGTTGCCAAGCTGATGCGCCTGTTGCCGAACGCGCTGTTCGACCGCGCGGTCAAGGGGCGCGCGCGCAAGAAGCGCATCGACGATCGCTGAGTTCAGCGGGCACTTGTCATGAAAAAGGCTCCCTGAGGAGCCTTCGCTGCATGGCTTGTCGCCGATGCGATCAGTAGCCGTTGTTGTCGCCGTTGTTGCCGCCGTAGCCACCGCCACCGCCGCCGCTGCGACCGCCACCACCGCGGGGGCCTGCGCCATAAGGGCTGCGGAAGCCGCCGTCGCCGCCTCCACCGCCACCGCCGTATCCGCCACCGCTGCGGCCGCCGCCACCGCCGCCGCCGCCGTATCCGCCACCGCTGCGACCACCGCCGCCACCACCGTAGCCGCCGCCTCCGCTGTTGCCGCCGCCACCCCCATAGCCACCGCCGCTGTTGCCACCGCCACCGCCGTAGCCACCACCGCTGTTGCCACCGCCGCCGCCGTATCCGCCGCCGCCGCCACCACCGTAGCCGCCACCGCCGCCGTAGCCACCGCTACGGGGAGGACGTGCTTCCATGGGGCGTGCCTCGTTCACGACCACACTGCGACCGCCCAGAGGCTGGCCGTTCATGCCGTTGATGGCCGCTTGCGCTTCCGCGTCGCTGCCCATTTCGACGAAACCGAAGCCCTTGGAGCGGCCGGTGTCGCGCTCCATCATGACCTTGGCGCTGGTCACCGCACCGAACTGGCCGAACGCCTGTTCGAGATCACCGTCGCGTACCGAATAAGGCAGGTTGCCGACGTACAGTTTGTTGCCCATCAAGGGACTCCTCAAAACACATCAAGAAAAGCGATGGAGTCCCGATAGCACTGCCGGACGGACCCCGCCCTGCTGCGCGAAACTGACCGATCACCGAATGCGCCTCCGGATTTTTGGATGGAGGCTCGTGCATTATGGGTGAAATATCACAAACGCAAACCTGAATTTGGCGTTTGTCACGGCGCCGTCAATTGATCCGCCGCCTTTAGAATCGTGGGGTCATTGGGGAGTAGCCGCCTTCCGTTTCGAGAAGGGCGCCCGTCAACAGACTTGTCCTGCCCCGCGCAGGACATGGCGTGCGCAGTTCATACCTGGCGAGACCTTTGACCATGCAACTTCGGAATTTGGCCGAAGGCGTTGCATGGTCAATTGCGTCCTTCGGCCCAAGGAACCACCTCTCATGGAAGCTTTTCTCGTCTCCACCGGCATCGTCGCGCTGGCCGAAATGGGTGACAAAACCCAATTGCTCGCTCTTCTGCTGGCCGCGCGCTTTCGAAAACCCTGGCCGATCGTGCTGGGAATTTTCACGGCCACCATCGTCAACCATGCGCTGGCCGGCGCAGTCGGCGCCTGGGTGACGCACGTGCTCGGCGAAACGGCCCTGCGCTGGATCCTCGGAGGCTCGTTCATCGCGATGGCCGTCTGGATGCTCATCCCCGACAAGCTGGACGAGGACGAGACGCCGAAGTCCTCGCATTTCGGCGTCTTCGGCACGACGGTCATCGCGTTCTTCCTGGCCGAGATGGGCGACAAGACCCAGATCGCCACGGTGATGCTGGCCGCCCGGTTCGTGGGCGACTACTTCTGGGTGGTGGCGGGCACCACGCTGGGCATGATGCTGGCCAACGCGCCGGTGGTGTGGCTGGGCGACAAGCTGGTCAAGCGCGTGCCGATCAAGCTGGTGCACGGCATTTCGGCGGTGATCTTCCTGGTGCTCGGCGTCGTGATGATCGTCGGCTGGTAGGCAGGGCTATACTCGCCCGGCGCCGATTTGCTACAGCTTGCGGGCGCCTTATAAATCCAGCTAAAGACCGTGGCCGAACCCGGCTCGTTTTTTAGCGAGGCCGGGTTAATTTTTATGTGCCCCCACGTTCACTTCGTCTACCGCGCCCCCAGGGAGCGCTCAGCGCCCTTCGAGCGGACGGGCTGTCGCTGATGTCGTCTTTCGAAGTCGTTTCGCAGTCGATGTCCTTTGCGGGTCCGCTTCCCCTGCGCAGCGGCGCGTCGATCCGCGACTATGCGCTCGCCTACGAAACATACGGCACGCTCAACGCCGACAAGAGCAACGCGGTGCTCGTGTGCCACGCGCTCAATGCCTCGCACCACGTCGCGGGCGTGTATGCCGGCCAGCCGAAATCCGAAGGCTGGTGGGACAACATGATCGGCCCGGGCAAGCCGCTGGACACCAACCGCTTCTTCGTGATCGGCGTGAACAACCTCGGCTCGTGTTTCGGCTCGACCGGTCCGATGCACACCGACCCCGACACCGGCCGCATCTACGGCGCGGACTTTCCGGTCGTCACGGTCGAAGACTGGGTCGATGCGCAGGCTGCGCTGCTCGACGTGCTCGGCATCCGGCGCCTCGCGGCCGTGATGGGCGGCAGCCTCGGCGGCATGCAGGCGCTGAGCTGGACGCTGCAGTACCCTGGCCGCGTCGGCCACGCGGTCGTCGTGGCCAGCGCCCCCAACCTCACCGCCGAAAACATCGCCTTCAACGAAGTGGCGCGCCGCGCCATCGTGACCGACCCCGACTTTAATGGCGGCCACTTCTACGAGCACGGCGTGATCCCCAAGCGCGGCCTGCGCATCGCCCGGATGATCGGTCACATCACGTACCTCAGCGACGACGTGATGAACGAGAAGTTCGGCCGCATGCTGCGCAGCGCGGTGGAAGGCGAGGCCGACCCGAGCGGCTACCGCTACTCCACGCAGGAGGTCGAGTTCCAGATCGAGAGCTACCTGCGCTACCAGGGCGACAAGTTCAGCGAGTACTTCGACGCCAACACCTACCTGCTCATCACGCGGGCACTCGACTACTTCGACCCGGCGCGCGAGCACGGCGGCAACCTCAGCGCCGCGCTGGCGAAGGCCACGGCCAAGTTCCTGCTCGTGAGCTTCAAGACCGACTGGCGGTTCTCGCCGGCACGCAGCCGCGAGATCGCGAAGGCGCTGCTCGACAACCGCCGCAACGTGAGCTACGCCGAGATCGATGCCCCGCACGGCCACGATGCGTTCCTGCTCGACGACGTGCGCTATCTCGGGGTCGTGAGCTCCTATTTCGAGCGCGTCGCGAAGGAGCTGTCGGTATGAGCGACATCGACACGCAAAAACTCATCGCCGCGCTGGTGCCCGAAGGCTCGCGGGTGCTCGACCTCGGCTGCGGCGACGGCGCCCTGCTCGACCGGCTGCAACGCGAGCGCGGCTGCACCGGCTACGGCGTGGAGATCGCCGACGGCAACGTGCTCAAGTGCATCCGCCGCGGCGTGGACGTGATCCAGCTCAACCTCGACGAAGGCCTGGCGATGTTCGACGACGCCACCTTCGACGTGGTCCTGCAGATCGACACGCTGCAACACCTGCGCAACGCCGAAGTCATGCTGCGCGAGACCGCGCGCGTCGGCCGCATCGGCATCGTGGCGTTCCCCAACTTCGCGCACTGGCCCAACCGGCTGAGCATCGTGCGCGGGCGCATGCCGGTCACCCGCCGCCTGCCTTACCAGTGGTACGACACGCCGAACATCCGCGTGGGCACCTTCAAGGATTTCGAGGTGCTGGCCGGCAAGAACAGGCTGCGCGTGCTGGACGCCTTCGGCGTGCAGGACGACCGTGAGGTACGCTGGCTGCCCAATGCGCGCGCCAGCACCGCGGTCTTCAAGTTCGAGCGCGCCTGACATCCAACGAGACAGGAATTCGCCATGCCGAAGTTCGCCGCCAACCTGAGCTTTCTCTACAACGAGCTGCCATTTCTCGATCGCTTCGAGGCGGCGGCGAAAGACGGGTTCCGTGCCGTCGAATACCTGTTCCCGTACGAATGGCCGGCCGAGGAGATCGTCCGCCGGCTCAAGGACAACGGCCTGCAGCAGGTGCTCTTCAACGCGCCGCCCGGCGACTGGGACAAGGGCGACCGCGGCATCGCCTGCCTGCCCGGCCGGGAGGCCGAGTTCCGTGCGGGCATCGGCAAGGCGCTGGACTATGCGAAAGCGCTCGCCTGCCCGCGCGTCCACGTGATGGCCGGCCTGGTGCCCGACGACGGCACGCTGCGCGAGACGCTGCAGCCCACCTACATCGAGAACCTGCACTGGGCGGCCGTGCAAGCCGCGAAGCAGGGCATCGGCCTGCTCATCGAGCCGATCAACACGCGGGACATTCCGCGCTTCTTCCTGAACCGGCAGGACCAGGCACACGAGGTGCTGGCCGCTGTCGGCGCACTCAACCTGCAGGTGCAGATGGACCTGTACCACTGCCAGATCGTCGAAGGTGATGTCGCAACCAAGCTGCGCCAGTACCTGCCCACGGGCCGCGTCGGCCACCTGCAGATCGCCAGCGTGCCCGAGCGCAACGAGCCCGATGGCGGCGAGCTGAACTACGGCTATCTCTTCGCACTGATCGACGAGCTGTCGGCCGGTGGCGCCTGGGACGGCTGGATCGGCTGCGAGTACCGCCCCCGCAGCAACGCGCACGACGGCCTCGGCTGGGCGCGCGAGATGCTATCGAATTGATAGCTGAAGGCGCCCGTCCCGCGGGCGCTGCGGGCATTTTTCGTTCATGAACTTCACGCTGGCCACGGCGGTTCGCAGCGAGCTTGTCATCAAGAAGAGCCGCTTCGTCGGCTGCGTGCAGCCGGTCGGCGATCGCGCTGCGGCGCTCGTCGTCGTTTCCGCCTTGCGCGCCGAACACCCGGGCGCCGCCCATGTCTGCTGGGCGCTCATGGCCGGTGGCCAGTCGGCCGCCAACGACGACGGCGAACCGGGCGGCACCGCCGGCCGGCCGATGCTCGAGGTGTTGCGGCACCAGCAGCTCGAAGGCGTGCTCGCCACGGTGGTGCGCTATTTCGGCGGCGTGAAACTGGGGGCCGGTGGATTGGTGCGCGCTTACACCGATGCGGTGGCACAGGCGCTGCTCGGCGCAACGCCGGTGCCGCTGGTGCGCCAGCGCAGCCTGTCGTGCGCGGTGCCCTATGCGCTAGAAGGCACGGTGCGGCGCGAGCTGATGGCCGCGGGCGCGACGCTTGGCGAGGTGCGGCACGGCGATGCGGTGCAGCTCGATTTCAGCGTGCCCGAACCCGCGGCGGCGCTGCTCATCGCCGCGCTCGAGGACGCTGCGCAAGGGCGCGTCGTCTGGCAGCCGGCGTGAGGCGTCGGGGCGGCGGCACGGGCTCGACCGCCGTCAGCCCGAGCACGCCGCGCGAAGCGATCGGCACTGGCGCATCGTCCGGCCCGCGCCGCGCCATCTCGGCGGTCACGATGCCCGTCGGCACGGCGAGCACGCCCCACCCGAGCAGCATCATCACCGAGGCGATCAGCCGACCCAGGTCGGTCTTGGGCACGAGGTCGCCGAAGCCGACGGTGGCCATCGTCGAGATCGCCCAGTACACCGCGACAGGGATGCTCGTGAAGCCGTGCTGCGGCCCTTCGACCACGTAGATCAGCGTGCCCATGACCAGCACCACGAGCATCACGAACCCGACGAACACCGTGATCTTGCGGCGGCTCGCCGCGACCGCGGTGACCAGCGCGCGGTACTCCTCCGAGTAACGCGACAGCTTGAAGATGCGGAACACGCGCAGCAGCCGCAGGATGCGCACGTCGATCAGCGCCGCCGCCTCGGGCCACAGCAGGATCAGGAAGGTCGGCAACAGCGCCAGCAGATCGATCACGCCGTAGAAGCTCAGTGCGTAATGCAGGGGCCGGCGCACGCACAGCAGCCGGCCGATGTATTCGAGCGTGAAGAGCGCCGTGAACACCCATTCGAGCACGCCGAACACCTCGCCGAAATGCGCGCGGATCGACTGCACGCTGTCGAGGATGACGACCGCCACGCTGGCCACGATCACGGCGATCAGCACCAGGTCGAACAGCAGGCCGGCCCGCGATTCCGATTCGAAGATGACGGTGAAAAGCTTGCGCCGCCAGCCCCTGGCGGGTTTGCCGAAACGGGCGTCGTCTTCAGGCGTGTCGAGAATGCGGGGATCGCTGGAGTGCATGGGGCGTCATTGTCTCAATCGAAAGTACCCACACTTCGGCCAACCGATTTATTCAGTTACTCATCTTGCGCAATGAAGTGCCGCGGGCCGTAAGTGCGTTCTTACGATAGTCCTCTTTCTTGAGGAGCTCCCCTTTGGCCACACAGTCCCCCTTCTTCGGCAAGCGCACCAGCGACTCCGACTCGCTCACCTCCCGCCCCGCGCCTCTTGGCGGTTCGCCCACCAACCTGTCCGGAACGCCGGTGAATCCGTCTTCCCTCACGACCTCGGCCGCCACCGCCGCGGCCCCCGTCAAGGAAGGCGGCAGCAAGCTCACGGTGGGCCCGAACATCAAGCTCAAGGGCGTCGAGATCACCGATTGCGACACGCTGATCGTGGAAGGCCTGGTCGAAGCGACGATGGATTCGCGCCTGATGCAGATCGCCGAACAAGGCGCCTTCAAGGGCTCCGCTGAAATCGACATCGCCGAGATTCACGGTGTGTTCGACGGCAATCTGACGGTGCGCGAGAAGCTCGTCATTCACGCGACCGGCAAGGTCACCGGCAAGGTGCGCTACAGCAAGATCGTGATCGAAGAAGGCGGCCAGCTCTCGGGCGAGGTGAGCTTCGGCGCCACCGGCAAGAGCGACAGCAAGCCCGCGCTGCAAGCCGCGGCCTAAACGGCCCCGGGCTTCCAGTCCAGGCGATCGAGCAAAGCACCGGCCGCGGCCGGTGCTTTTTCTTTGGCGCCGTTGATAAAGAAGACGAAGACATCGCGCTTCCTCGTTTTCGCGGGCGATGCCCATCCCTGCGCGCGTGCAGCCCATTCGCCGAGCGCCTTCGGCGCATAGCCGGTCTTGCGTTTCGCGTCGGCCATCATCAGCCGGGCGTACGCGACCTCGCCTTCGGGTTCTTCGAAGGACGGAAACTTGTCGGCGTCGGTGAACACCGTCGAGACCTTGTACTTCTTCGCGAGCTTTCGATAGGCCGGCGCGATGAAGCTTTCATGGCGCACATCCATCACATGGCGCAGCGTGCGGCTGCCTTCCTTCTTCGGCAGCAACGCGAGAAAGGCTTCGAAGTCCTCCGCATCGAAGACCTTGGTCGGCATGAACTGCCAGACGATCGGGCCGAGCTTGTCGCGAAGTTCCGCGACACCGCTTCCGATGAAGCGTTCGATCGAATCGCCCGCCTCGGCCAGCATCTTGCGGTTGGTGGCGTAGCGCGACGCCTTGAGCGAGAAGACGAAGCCGTCGGGCGTCTCGTCGTGCCAATTCCTGAAGCTCTCGGGCTTCATCGTGCCGTAGTAGGTGCCGTTGACCTCAATGGCGCTCAACCGCCGGCTGGCGTAGCCAAGCTCCTTCGCGTGCGAAAGGCCCTTCGGATAGAAGTTGTCGCGCCAGGGCTCGAAGGTCCAGCCGCCCACGCCCACGCGGATGTTGCTTGCCGATGCTTTGCTCACGTCAGTCTCCGGGTTGATGGCCACGCACTCTACGCAGCGCGGCCTGCGGGCGCAAAATGCTTTTTTGCTCACCCGCGGAGAACCCCACCATGAATGCTCCCCTGCACCGCGAGATGCCCGCGGGCATCCTCGACGCCGAACGCGCCCTCTCCGATGTCACCACGCAGTGGGACACCGACATCGTCAAGCAGCTCACGAGCTACATCGAGATCCCGGCGAAGTCGCCCGGTTTCGACAAGGAATGGTCGGCCAACGGCTACCTCGACACCGTGCTGCGCAACGCGGCGGCGTGGGTCGAGGCGCAGAAGGTCGAGGGCCTGAAGCTCGAGATCGTGCGCCTCGAGGGCCGCACGCCGGTCCTGTTCTTCGAAGTGCCGGCCACCGGTACCGCGATGACCGAGACGGTGCTGATGTACGGCCACCTCGACAAGCAACCCGAATTCAATGGCTGGCGCAACGACCTCGGCCCGTGGACGCCGAAGTACGAGAACGGCTTACTCTACGGTCGCGGCGGTGCGGACGATGGCTACGCGGTCTATGCGAGCGTCGCGGCGCTGCAGGCACTCAAGGGACAGGGCGCGGCGCATCCCCGCATCGTCGGCCTCATCGAGACCTGCGAGGAAAGCGGCTCCTACGACCTGCTGCCCTATGTCACTGCGCTGAAAGACCGCCTGGGCGACGTCGGCCTCGTGATCTGCCTCGACTCCGGCGCCGGCAACTACGACCAGCTCTGGCTCACGACCTCGCTGCGCGGCATGGCGAGCGGCACGCTCAAGGTCGAGGTGCTGACCGAAGGCATCCATTCGGGCGACGCCTCGGGGCTGGTGCCGTCGAGCTTTCGCATCATGCGGCAGGTGCTCGACCGCCTCGAAGACAGCGCCACCGGCCGCATGCTGCCGGCCAGCTTCCACTGCGAAGTGCCGGCCGATCGGCTTGCGCAGGCCAGGGCCACCGCCGCGATCCTCGGCGACGAGGTCTACAAGCGCTTTCCGTGGGCGCACTACGACTGCGGCGGCTCGACCCAGTTCGCGCTGCCGACCACCACCGATCCGGTCGAGGCCCTGCTCAACCGCACCTGGAAGCCGACGCTCAGCGTCACCGGGGCCGAAGGCTTTCCGGCCTTGAAGGATGCGGGCAACGTGCTGCGCCCCTACACGGCCTTCAAGCTGTCGCTGCGCCTGCCGCCGCTGGTCGAGGCCGATGCGGCCGTGGCCGAGATGAAGAAGCTGCTCGAAGACAACGCGCCCTACCAGGCGCGCGTGACCTTCGAGCATGGCGGCGGCGCCACGGGCTGGAACGCGCCGACCATCACGCCATGGTTCGAGCGCGCGCTCAACGCGGCATCGCAAGCGCACTTCGGCGCATCTTGCGGCTACATCGGCCAGGGCGGCACGATCCCGCTCATGAACATGCTGAGCGCCGGGTTCCCCACGGCGCAGATGATGGTCTGCGGCGTGCTCGGCCCGAAGAGCAACGCACACGGCCCCAACGAATTCCTGCATGTGCCGTATGCCAAGAAGTTGACGGCTGCGGTGGCCGAAGTGATCGCCGCGTTGCCGGTGGCACACGCGGCCGAGGCCGCCACCGCCTGAGCGCAGGCAAAAAAAGACGCCCTCAACGGGGCGCCGAACTTGCGATGAAACCGACTAGCGTTTCTGAAGCAGACCGCTCAGCGAACCGAGCAGGTCGTCCTGTGTGCCGAGCCCTTCTTCGGGCACCTTGCCATGCGGCGTCAGCTGGTCGATCAGCTGCGGCAGCATGGCCGCGAGCATCGGCAGCAGCGTCGTGGCATTGATGCCCAGCTTGCTGGCGATGCCGGCAATCGCGTCGCTGCCGAGCACGTTGCCCAGCTGACCGCCCGAGATCGGGGCGTTGTCGCCCTTGCCGATCCACGAGCCGATCACGTCGCCCATGCCCGCCTGTTCGAACTTGCCGACCAGGCCGCCAAGGCCACCCAGCGAGCCGTTGTTGGCGAGCAGGCCGCCCAGCGCCCCCGCGATCGCCCCCATGTCGCCGGGATTGCCCGTGGTTTCTCCCTGCTGCGGTTGCTGCGCTCCGAGACCGCCGAGCACCTGACCAAGAACCGAATCGAGCAATCCCATGGCGTTCTCCTGATGTGTGACAGCCGCTATTGTCGAATGGGCGGTGAAAAAAACAATACGCCGTCGTTCGTTTGCTGGGCGAGGCGTGAACAATTATTTGGCAGTTTGCGCGCGCGGCGCGCGTTTGGGAAGCAGCGGCTCGCTCACCCCCTGCACGCCCACGAGCCCGAGCACCGTGACCAGCGAGTTCTGCGCGCCCTTCCAGGCATCGGTGAGGTCGATCCATTCGCTCAGGGCGTGGAAGCCGCCGGTCTTGCCGCCGCCGCCGATGATGATGGCCGGGATGCCGAGCGACATCGGCACGTTGGCGTCGGTGCTGGCACCGCTCATCAGCGTCTTCTGCCCGAAGGCGCTGTTCGAACGAACAGCCGCTTCGACGATCACCGAATCCGACGGCGTGCGGCCACCCGGCCGGTCACCGATCAGCTTGGTCGACACGGTGAGCGTGTCGACGTTCCAGCGCTTGTTTTCTTCAGCCACCGCCTCCTGGATGGCGGCGAGGATCTTTTTCTCGGTGTCGAGCAGCGGCTGCATTTCGTCCGAGCGGATGTCGATCGCCATGCGCGCGTCGGGCGCGATGGTGTTCACGGAGGTGCCGCCGCCGACCGTGCCGACGGTGAAGGTCGTCTTGGGAAAGCTCGGCGTCTTGACGTCGGCGATCTTCGCGATGGCGCGGCCCATGCCATGGATCGCACTCGGCACCTGGCCGAAGGCGCCGTAGCTGTGTCCGCCGGGGCCCTTGAAGGTCACTTCGTAGCGATGGCTGCCGGTGCCGAGCACCAGCACCGCACCGTCGGGCGCAGGCTCGAGGCCCACCATGCCGTCGATGTCGAGGTGGTCGGCGAAGATCTTCTTCATGCCGCGCAGGTTGCCGAGTTCTTCCTCGCCCACGTTGCCCACGAACAGCAGGTCGCCGACGGTCTGCACCTTGTTGTCGTTGAGCACCTTGAGCCATGACAGCAGCACCGACAGGGCGCGCGTGTCGTCGGAGATGCCGGGCGCGTAGAGGCGGCCATCGCGCTCCTTCACCTTCACGTCGGTGCCGGCCGGGAACACGGTGTCGAGGTGCGCCGAGATGAGCAGCTTGGGACCGTTGCCGGTGCCCTTGCGCAGACCGACCACGTTGCCCTCGGCATCGATCCGCGCGTCAGCCAGGCCGAGCGCCTTCATGCGCGCGAGAAACGCCTCGGCGCGCTTCTGTTCCTTGAAGGGTGGCGCCTCGATCTCGGTCAACAGCTTCAGGTCGTCGATGGAGCGCGCGTGGTCGGCCTTCACGGCCTCGAGCAGCCTCTGGATGTCCGGCGCAGCCATCAGCTGCGTGTATGCCTTGTCGACGGCCGGCTGCACCTGCGACGGCGTCGGTGCGACGGCGTTGAAGCCTTGTGCGTGGGCGGCGCCGCCAGCGGTGCAGAGCACGGCCAGGGCAATGGATGCGAGGCGGGAGCGTGAGGTCATGAACTTCGGAGGGTGGAAAAGGAAAATCGGAACGGCGCGCTAGCCGCCCAGCAAGATCAGCGCCGACAGCGCCGCTGTTTCGGCGCGGAGCACGCGGGGGCCGAGCGTGAGCGGTGCGAAGCCGCGCGCCAGGGCGTCCTTCTCTTCGCTCGTGCTCAATCCGCCTTCGGGGCCGCTCAAGACCAGTGCACCGCACTCAACCGGAGCCCCTGCGCGATCGCCGATGGGCGCTGTGCCGTCGGCCAGGCTGAGGATGAAGCGCGTGGCGCTGTCGTCGGTCGCGGCAAGCCAGCCCGCGAACGGCCTGACCGGGTGGATCACCGGCACACGGTTGCGTCCGCATTGCTCGCACGAGGCGATGGCGATCGCTTCCCAGTGCGCGCGTTTCTTTTCGGCGCGCTCGCCGGCCAGTCGCAGCACGCCGTGCGCTGTCATCAGCGGCTGGATGCTGGCGACGCCGAGTTCCGTGGCCTTTTCGACCAGCCAATCCATGCGTTCGTTGGCCGGCATGCCGACGGCCAGGTGCACGGCGCGCGCCGTCTCGCGCTCGAGCGCGTGGTGCGCACCGACGATCACGTCGACATCGCTGCGCCCCATGCGCTCGACGGTGGCGTCGTACTCGCCGCCCGCGCCGTCGAAGAGCGTGATCGCATCGCCCGGCTGCAGGCGCAGCACCTGCACATGGCGCGCGGCGCCCGGCGGCAGTGCCAGCGAGACGCCGGCGGAGAGCGCAACCGCGCAGTGAAAGCGCGGCATCAGACCCGGCCGTAGGCGAAGCCGCTCAGGGCTGTGTTGCCCTCGACCTCGTCGATCACGCGCACCAGCGGCGTCAGCTCCATGTAGCGGCCCGCGGTGGCGCGGATGTAGGCGATGAAGCGTGGGGTGTCCGCCAAATATTTCGGCTTGCCGTCGCGCAGCGTCAGTCTCGCGAAGATGCCGGCGACTTTCAGGTGGCGCTGCAGGCCCATCCATTCGACCGCGCGGTAGAACGCACCGAAATCCTCGTCGACCGGCAACTTCGCCTTGCGCGCGGCCGTCCAGTACCGCACGGTGACCTCGAGCACGAATTCCTCGTCCCAGCTCAGGAAGGCGTCGCGCATCAGGCTGGCGATGTCGTAGGTGATCGGGCCGTAGACGGCATCCTGGAAATCGAGCACGCCGAGCGTGGACGATCCCTCGTTGACCATCAGGTTGCGCGGCATGAAGTCGCGGTGCACATACACGCTGGGCGATGCCAGGTTGTGCTCGACGATCAGGCCGAAGGCGCGGTCCAGGCGCTCTTTGAGCTTGCCTTCGACCACGATGCCGCGGTGCTGCGTGATGTACCAGTCGGGAAACAGCGCCAGTTCGCGCTCGAGCAGCGCACGGTCGTAGGGCGGCAGCACGCCGGGCCGGGAAGAAAGCTGCCAGCGGATGAGCGCATCGATCGCCTCGTCGTACAGCGGGCGGTTGGCCATCGCGTCGGCCGGGTCGATCACGTCGAGCATCGTTCGATGGCCGAGGTCGTCGAGCAGCAGGAAGCCGTGCGCCTGATCCCATTCGAGCACCTGCGGCGCGGTCACGCCGGCCTCTGCCATCAGCCGGGCGATCTCCACGAATGGCGCGCTGTTTTCCTTGTCCGGCGGCGCATCCATCACGATGCGCGTGAGCCCGGCTTCGGTGGTGTCGACGCGGAAGTAGCGCCGGAAGCTGGCGTCCGCGGAGGCGAGTCGAACGGTGTCGGGGCGCAGCCGCTGCGGGCCGGCGATGCCGGTCAGCCAGCGGTCGAACGCTTCGGCGCGGGCGGAATCGCCCCAGAGAGGGGCTGTCGGGGCCGGTGGCGGGGAGGCTGTCATGGATAATCGATTCTACAAACGCGCCTGGCGCTGCTCCCCCGCAACCCCCCGGCCCGCTGCGCCGCTCCTCCAAGAACCTTGCCCCTTGCCGATGCCTGATCTGAACCGAGCCTTGTGGCGGCGGTGCCGCGCTCCGCTGCCGCTGGCGGCGCTGTCGCTGGCCCTGCTGCACGCGCAAGGCGCTGCGGCCCAGGGCGCGCCTGTCGATGCGCCGCTGATCCTCAAGCGCACGCCCGAGCTGACCGAGACCATCCCGCCCGACCTGCGCGGCCAGTTGCCCAGCTTCGTGGACGGCAACCGGATCTCGGGCCGTCCGGACCTCGAGACCATCGTCGAAGGCAACGCCTCGTTGCGGCGCGGCGACACCGTCATCAACGCCGACCGGCTGGAGTACTACCAGCCCGACGACCAGGCCAAGGCACGCGGCAATGTCCGCGTGAACCAGGGCGGCAACGTGTACGAAGGGCCCGAGCTCGAACTCAAACTCGAAACCTTCGAGGGCTTCTTCAACAACGTGCGCTATCGCTTCCTCGCGACCGGCGGCCACGGTGAGGCCGAGCGCATCGATTTCGTCGACAGCAACGTGTCGGTGGCGCGCCGCGCCACGTACACCACCTGCCGCCGGGAGGATTTCCCGGGCTGGATGCCCGCCTGGCTGCTGAGTGCCGCCACGCTGACCACCGACACCGAGGAAAACGTGGGCGTCGCGACCGACGCGCGCCTCACCTTCATGGGCATCAGCACGCCGGCGTTCCCGAGCATCAGCTTTCCGCTCAGCAACGACCGCAAGAGCGGTTTCCTGCCGCCGACCATCGGCATCGACAACGTGAACGGCGCCGACATCACCGTGCCGTACTACTGGAACATCGCACCCAACCGGGACGCGACCTTCTATCCCAACCTGATGAGCAAGCGCGGCATCAACCTGGGCAGCGAGTTCCGGTATCTCGAGGACAAGTACAACGGCACGGCACGCTTCGACTACATGCCCAGCGATGCGTTGCGCGGGCGCAGCCGCTGGGGTGCCTGGACGCACCACGAGCAGACCTTCGATCCCAAGCCGTTCGGTCTCGATTCGCTCAGTGCCTCGCTCAACATCAACCGCGTGAGCGACAACGACTACTGGCGCGACTTCACCCGCACGCCGTCGCTCACGACCCGCCTGCTCAACAGCAACGGTTCGGTCAACTGGGCGACGGGCGACTGGAGCGGTTTCTTCGGCGCGACGAAATATCAGACGCTGCAGTACGACGCGTCGCCGCTCATCCCGCCTTACGACCGCTTGCCGCAGATCACTGCGAACTACGCCAAGTACGACTGGAAGGGTTTCGACATCACGTTCAACACCGACTATTCGCGCTTCCGGGCAGACCCCAAGGTCCAGCTGCAGCCCAATGGCGATCGCGTGTTCGCGCAGGCGGAGATCAGCCGACCGTTCCTCACGCCGGGCACCTTCATCATCCCGAAGCTCAAGCTGCACACGACGACCTACCAGTTCGACGGGCCACTGGCGAACGGTGCGACGAGCGCCACGAGCACGATCCCGACCGTCAGTCTCGACAGCGGGATGATCTTCGAGCGCGATGCGAGCTACTTCGGCCGCGCTTTCCGCCAGACGCTGGAGCCGCGTGCCTACTACGTCAACACGCCGTACCGCAACCAGAGCAACCTGCCGGTCTACGACACCGCGGCCAACGACTTCAACTTCGCGACGGTCTACAACGAGAACGAGTTCTCCGGCCACGACCGTATCTCGGCAACGAACGCGCTGACGGTGGGCGTCTCCACCCGTCTCTACGACGCCGAGACCGGCGCCCAGGCCGCACGCTTCGGCATCGCCCAGCGCTACCGCATCAAGGACCAGAACGTCACGCTGCCCACGAGCGGGCAGACGGCCGCGACGCAGGTCGCCAAGGAAGGCGTGAGCGACCTGCTGCTCGGAGCGCAGATCAACTGGACATCGAAGTGGAGCGTGGACACCACCTTCCAGTACAACCCCGACACGCGCCGCTCGGTGCGCAGCGCGGTCACCGGGCGCTACAGCCCCGAGCCGTACCACAACCTCACCGCGTCGTATCGCTACCAGGCGCCGACGCTGCCTGGCGGCACCGACGGGAACAAATCGGTCGATTTCGGCTGGCAGTGGCCGCTCAACGACCTGTGGGGCGACAAGGGCAAGGACCTCGGCCCGGGTCGCGGCGCCGGCGGTGGCCGCTGGTACGCCGTCGGACGGCTCAACTACAGCCTGCAGGAGCGCAAGCTGACCGATGGCGTGCTCGGCATCGAATACGACGGCTGCTGCTGGATCGGCCGCGTCGTGCTGGAACAATTGAGTACCGGTCAGGTCTCAGCCAACAAGCGGATCATGTTCCAGCTGGAATTCGTCGGCTTCGCGAGCATCGGAACCAACCCCCAGCGCACGCTGACCCAGAACATCCAGCGTTACCAGCCGCTGCGCCAGCCCTACGCCAGCCCGAGCCGCTTCACCAATTACGACTGAGACAGAGCAAATGCCCATGAAACACTTCCGCATCACCACCCTGACCCTGGCTTGTGTCGCGGCCTTGGCCACGGCCTCCGCGGTGCAGGCGCAGGGCTTTCGGACCAGCGGCAGCCGGGGGATCACCGACATCGTGCGTGGCGGCGTGCAGGCACCACCGCCCGTGCGCGCGAACCGTCCCGCCCCGACCGGCCCGGCCGTGCAGCGCTCGGCGGAATACATCGTGGCGCTCGTCAATTCGGAGCCGATCACCAACAGCGACGTGCAGTCGCGCGTGGAACGCATCATTCGCGAGAACGGCGCCGAGGCCGAGAAGATTCCTCGCCCCGAGCTCACGCGGCTGGTCCTGGAGCGCTTGATCAACGAGCGTGCGCAGTTGCAGATCGCCAAGGACTACCGCATGGACGTCGACGATGTCGCCGTCGACCAGGCGGAAGAGACCGTGGCACGGCAGAACCAGATCTCGCTGGTCGAACTGCGCCGCCGCGTGGCCGCCGAAGGCATTCCGCTGGCGGATTTCCGCCGCGACCTGCGCGACCAGCTCACGCTGACCAAGGTGCGCGACCGGGAAGTCGACAGCAAGGTCAAGGTCAGCGACAACGAGGTGGACCAGTACATCCGCGAGCAGCGCGAGCTGCCGACCGCCAACAAGAACGTGCAGGCCACCGTGACGCAGACCCAGGCGCGCCACATCCTGTTGCGCAACGACCCCAAGCGCAGCACCGCCGAAGCCGTCGCGCAACTGGGCGAATTCAAGAAGCGCATCCTGGCGGGCGGTGCCGATTTCGCCGGCCTGGCGCGTGACAACTCGCAGGATGGCAGCGCCAAGGATGGCGGCGACCTTGGCTGGACGAGCCCCGGCCAGTTCGTGCCGGAATTCGAAGAGGCGCTCGATCGCCTGAAGCCGGGTGAGATCAGCGACCCCGTGGTTTCGCGTTTCGGCGTTCACCTGATCCAGGCCGTCGCGCGCCGCGACACCAAGCTGAGCCAGACCGAGCAGCGCAATGCCGCGCGCGCCGAGCTCAAGGACAAGAAGGTCGAGGAAGCGTTCCAGACCTGGGCGCAGGAAACGCGCGCGCGTGCCTACGTCGAGTACCGCGATCCACCGCAAAGCTGATCGCGTGAAGCACATTGCGCGCAAGCGCTTCGGGCAACACTTCCTGTCCGACGGCGGCATCATCGACGCGATCGTGCGGGAGATCGCACCGCAGCCCGGCGACGCGATGGTCGAGATCGGCCCCGGGCTGGCGGCGCTGACGCAACCGCTGGTCGAGCGACTGGGCCGGCTCACCGTGATCGAACTCGACCGTGATCTCGCCCAGCGCCTGCGCGGGCACGGCCAGCTCGACGTGATCGAATCGGATGTGCTCAGGGTCGATTTCGGTGCGCTGGCGACCAGGCTGGTCGCGCCGCCTGCAACGGCGTTGCGTGTCGTGGGCAACCTGCCCTACAACATCTCGACGCCGATCCTGTTCCACCTGCTCGGCTTCGCGCACCTCATCGCCGACCAGCATTTCATGCTTCAAAAGGAAGTGATCGACCGCATGGTCGCGCAACCTTCGACGTCCGATTACAGCCGGCTCAGCGTCATGCTGCAGTGGCGCTACACGATGGTCAACGTGCTGTTCGTGCCGCCCGAAAGCTTCGAGCCGCCGCCGCGGGTCGACAGCGCCGTGGTGCGCATGGTGCCCCTGGCGGAGCCGCCGAAGGTCGATGCCGCGCGCCTCGGCGAGATCGTGCAGGTGGCCTTCAGCCAACGGCGCAAGATCATGCGGCACACGCTCGGCAAGTGGCTGGAGACGCATGGCTTCGCCGGCGAGTTCGACGTGCAGCGGCGGGCCGAAGAAGTGCCGGTGGCCGAGTACGTCGCGCTCGCGCAGGCCGTTCCGCCATGAAAAAAGCCCGTCGTCGACGGGCTTTTTTGTGGGAGACGTGATCTCGCCGTTCAGGCGGCGGCCAGCCAGTATCCCGCGTTGAAGGGGCTGCTCATGCGCAGCGCCAACGGCGAAACGTCGACCAGTTTGTCGGTCGGCATTTTCTCGGCGGCGGGATCGGCGTTCAGGTCGATCCCCGGGAGCACGTCAGTGCCCTGCGTTGCCTCGTTCGCCCGTTCTGCTTGGCTGGTGGATGCAGAACGGGCTACAGAAAAGAATAGAAGCACCGGAACGGTATTTTCCGATCTCCCCAGTAGTCCGAGGCGTCTCGGAAGATGTCGAGCAGTTGCTCGCGGGCTTCCTTGTCGAACTTGGCGTTGGCCGGAATCTGCTCGAGCACGATCACGAAGCCGGGCTGCGGGCCCGATTTGTGCAGCGGGTCGGTCATGCAGTCGTACAACGCATCGAAGTTCTTGCCGAAATGCGCCGGGAACGTGAACTGCTGGGCGATCAGGTCCAGCACGTCCTGCTTGGTCTGGGCATTGCCCAGGTTCGCATACAGGAAATGCTGGTTGGCCGCGTGCGCCGCTTCCTGCAGGTCGTTCACGCGGAAAGCGCGAATCGACTGCACGATGTTCGGTCGCACGGAACGAAGGGATAAGGTCATCTCCGCGGGTCTTTCCAAAGTTGTCATCAACATCTCTTCTTTTGTCGTGGCGCTGCGAGGCGCCGCTCCCGTCAACAGTTCATCGCTCATGGGGCGATGTGCCTGAAACTTGCGTAATGATCGGCCGTGTACCAGCACCGATCGGGCGTGCGACGCTCGCCTCCACAGACGATGCGCCGTGCACCACGGTCCCGCGAACCCGGCGTATCGACCGTGTACTCGCGGTAGTGGCCCCGACGTTCGCTGGGCAGCAGCCGTTCGCGATTGCCGAAAACCGAGCCATCCTTCTCGTGCGGAAACGGACCGCCATTCAGGATGGCTTCGTAGGTTCGTTGTGCCTGCGCAGGAAGCTGGGCCAGCGAAATCGACCCTTTCGCCGTTGAACCGTCGGGGCGCCCAAACCATTCGCGTGCTCCTGCGCCGGAGGTCAGCACTGCCAGCAACACGCTGGTAAGCACTAACTTGGGCACAAAAGACTTGAGTGAGGCGTAAGCCGCCATGGGGCACCAGAAGGAAAAGAGCGGGAGTCGAATCCGGATAAATCCGGCGGTTAACCTTGGGGTTAACCCGAAAATTCAAGCCCGCCAGTGTGCCCCACATGCGCGCGAATAGCAAGTGCCGTGCTCAAGAAATGAGCACGCACTGCGGGGTTTGAGCCGGTGCAGAGTTAGCGCCCGCTCTTGGCTCGACGCTTCAACGGTCGACGTTGGCGTCCGCGACGGTGAGTGCGGTCATGTTGACGATTCGCCGCACGGTGGCGCTGGCCGTCAAAATATGCACAGGTTTGGCCGCACCCAGCAACACCGGGCCGATGGCAATGTTGCCGCCTGCCGCTGTCTTGAGCAGGTTGTAGGAAATGTTCGCCGCGTCGATGTTCGGGAACACCAGCAGGTTGGCGTTGCCGGCCAGCGCGCTGTGCGGCATGACCGCATCACGCTGCTTGCCGTCGAGTGCCACGTCGCCGTGCATTTCGCCGTCCACTTCAAGCCACGGTGCCTGTTCGCGCAGCAGCGCGAGCGTCTGGCGCATCTTGAGCGCGCTCGGTTCGTTGCTGGTGCCGAAGTTCGAGTGCGACAGCAGCGCGGCCTTGGGCTTGAGGCCGAAGCGCATCATTTCCTCGGCGGCGAGCGCCGTGATCTCGCACAGCTGCTCGGGCGTCGGGTCGTAGTTGACGTGGGTGTCGACCAGGAACACCTGGCGGTCGGGCAGCAGCAGGCCGTTCATGCAGGCATACACCGGCACGTTCTGGGTCGTGCTGTCGGCACCGCCTGGGTGCTTGCCGATCACCTGGTCGATGTAGTGAAGGTGGGTGTGCGTGGTGCCCCAGGTGCCGCAGATGAAGCCGTCGACCTCGCCCTTGTGCAGCAGCATCGCGCCGATCAGCGTGAGGCGACGGCGCATCTCGATCTTGGCGGTCTGGACCGTCTGGCCCATGCGCTCGGTCATGCGGTGGTAGGTCTGCCAGAAGTCGCGGTAGCGGTGGTCCTG